>CAZZLW010000042.1:0-136644 GCA_964654605.1 uncultured Cytophagales bacterium
TGATAATCAGTTCTTTTTCAGGCTCCACCCAAGCTACTGTACCCGTATAGCCTGAATGTCCGTAAGATTTTTGTGTAGAAAACTGCGAAATATAAGTAAAAACAGCATCTTTGGGCGGTTTATCCCAACCCAAACCTCTACGATTGAGGCTATCGGTTTGTGAAGTAAAAAGTTCAAGGGTTTCGGGAACAAGATAGCGAACTCCCCCATAATACCCTTTTTGCAGATTCATCTGCAAAAGTTTGGCAAGGTCGTTGGCTGTACCAAAAAGCCCTGCGTGTCCCGCTACGCCCCCAATGAGTGCGGCAGTAGGGTCGTGTACGGTGCCCCAAATAAGTTCTCGGCGGAAATACTTATCGTTTTCAGTGGGAACTATTCGTTCTTTGGGAAAATGTTCCAGTGGCTTATAGCAAAGGGTATTTGCTCCCAAAGGTAAATAGAAATTTCGCCTCAAAAACTTATCCATCGGCTCATTGAGCAATTTATCAACGATTTTTTTCATTATGAAAAATCCTAAATCGCTGTATTCGTAAGGATAACGTTTGCCTTTCTTTTTGAGCAAATCGGTTTGAATCAGCCACTTCCAAACAATATCCTCAATATCTTTGCGAGCAAATAAATTGGGGGCAACTTGCACGCAAAAAGTATCATTTTTGGTGTAGCTGAAGTATTTTTCGGAAGGCTCTCGCATTTTACCCAAAGTACGCTTGTAAAAGAGTTCATAAGGTTTCAGCCCCGCCTGATGAAGCAAAATATCGTGAATAATCAAATTTTTTTTATTGCTTTTAGCAAGTTCAGGTAAGTATTCGGAGGCTTTGAGCGAAAGGTCTAATTTGCCTACATCAAAAAGAAACATCAAGGCTTGTGTAGTACCCGCTACCTTGCTAATAGAGGCTAAATCGTAAATACTTTGCAAAGTAACCTTCTGCGTACCTTCATATTCGTGATAGCCGTAGGCTTTGTGCCATATTACCTTTCCCTTGCGAGCTACAAGCACCTGACAGCCCGGGAAAACTCTATTCAAAATGGCACTCTGAATAAGGGTATCCATTTTACGAAGTGTATCGCTACTCATTCCGACACTTTCAGGACTGAAACCATATTGCAGGCGAGCTATTTCCGTAGTTTTTTGTCCGTCTCCTTCTCGGATATTCCCCACAGATACAGGCATCTCTCCTTCTGTGCCAAAAGCCCCAAAGACCATTTGTGGAACGTATTTGAGCGTAAATTCATTCTCCTCATAAGCCACCAAAGCATTGCGAGGCTTGAAAAATCGCATACTATACGGATTGCCAAATACACAAAGCAATGTATTTTTATGCTTGCGTTGAATTTGCTCTACTGCTCGGATAGTGAGACTATCAATACCATATTTTTTGGTAGCAAGTCTGCTCATTCCAAAAATACCTACAACTAAAGTTTTGCTACTATCTATTTTTTGCAGTTTTTCAGCAATATTTTGCCAATTTTCTTTGGTAGTTTGCAAACTCAAATGCTCAAATTCGGTATAATTGGAAAGCATTTCCTGCCAAATTTGCTCAGTTTTCGGACTTGCATTGATTGCCACCGAAGCAAAGCTATGAAAGTCTAAATGTACAAAAGGCATCAAACTATCCTGATTACGAGCCAGTGTGATAGATTTCTGGTAGATTTTTTCGGTGAGTTCCTCAAATTCTTTTTCAGGATTAAGTTCTTGGGTTAAATTTTGCAAGGCAATGGGCTTGTAGCAATGAAGTTCTGCTTGGTACTTGGCTCTCAAAATTTTCTTAACACTTCGCTCAAAATCCTCTTTTTTGATTTTTTTCTTTTTCAATGCCTTTTTAATGGCTTTCACTGCCAAAGGGATATTGGTTGGAAATAGCAAAACATCATTTCCCGCTTGCAAGGCAAGCACTTCCAATTCGCCTGCGGGAAAATAATCGCTTACTCCCTTCATATTGAGGGCATCGGTAAAAATAAGCCCCGAAAATCCCATTTTTTGCGTAAGCAAATTTTTAATTACATTTTCAGAAAGCGTTGTAGCATAATTAGGACGCGTTTCGTAGGCAGGTATATTCAAATGAGCAACCATTATACCCTGCACACCCGCCTCAATCAGTTGGCGAAAAGGATAAAGTTCAAGGCTATCCAAACGCTCTGTGCTGTGTTTGAGTTGAGGCAAAGCATAGTGCGAGTCTTGGTCTGTATCACCGTGCCCAGGGAAATGTTTGGCTACTGCCATTATACCACTTTTTTGCAAACCTCGCATATAGGCTATGCCTTTGCGAGCCACTTTTTCTTTATTTTCCCCAAAAGAGCGGAAACCTATCACAGGGTTAGCGGGGTTGTTGTTTATATCAACCACAGGGGCGAAATTTACGTGTATGCCCAAGCGTTTGCACTGCTTACCAATTTGTTCACCCATTGCCTCAATAAGGCTATCGTTTTCTGCTCGCAATGCCCCCAAGGTAATCTGATAAGGATACGCCAAAGTGCTATCCAGACGCATAGCCAGCCCCCATTCGGCATCAATGGCAATAAGCAGTGGCACTTCACTTTTAGCTTGGTACCGATTGGTCAGTTGGGCTTGCTTGTACGGATTGCCTTGAAAAAATATCAGTCCGCCGATATGATAGTCTTTGATGAGTTTTTCAATTTCTCGGTAGTGTTTTTCATCTTTATTGGAATACGCCGCCACCATAAAAAGTTGCCCGATTTTTTCATCAAGGCTCAACCTACGAAAAACACTATCTACCCAACGCTCCTGCTGACTGAAAAAAACAAAATTTGGCTCAATATATTTTTCTGCAAACGAAACTGCTTTTTTATGCTGTAACAGATGAAACAAAGGAATAAGAGCAGGCAATAAAGCCACTGCTACAAGTTTTTTATACATAGTGCAGGTTATTTTCCTTCCAAAGGTAAGGCAAATTTTGTTCCAAAAGAAAGTTTTTGAAAAGGATTTAATGAGGAATGTAATACAAAACGGCAATACCCTATAATGATACTGCCGCTTACAATTTTTCTAAAACACTTGCAAAATTACAAAATCATCAGCCAATTATGTGTATCTTCAATTTCACCATTGCGAAGTTGGGTGAGATAGTCGTAAATTTTATTGCCCAAAGTACGTTTTTCAAGTGGTGGAAGTTCAAAATCTCTGCCCTCGTAGTGCATAATTTTTACGTGAGCAACCACTGCCGCCGTACCCAAACCAAAGGCTTCGTCTAATGTGCCGTTTTGCAATGCCTCCACAATTTCTTTCACGCTCACCTTACGTTCTTCTACTTCATAGCCCCACTCACGAGCCAGTGTAAGAACGCTATCGCGTGTAACTCCTTTCAGAATAGTATCTCCAAGTTCAGGTGTAATTACTTTATTTCCTATTCGGAACATAATATTCATTGTCCCTACTTCCTCAATATATTCGTGGGTAAGGCTATTAGTCCATAAAGCCTGATGATAGCCCATTTTTTGCACTTTTACAGCTCCATACAAAGAAGCGGCGTAATTCCCTGCGGTTTTGGCACAGCCTATGCCTCCTTGAGCTACCCGAGAATAATGGGTTTCTATTTTCAGGCGAACAGGCTCGGAATAGTAATTGCCCACAGGACAAGTAAAAATGATAAATTTGTACTCTTGCGAAGGTCTTACCCCCAAAAACTCCTCGGAAGCAAACATAAAAGGACGAATGTACAAACTTGCTCCTTTTTGCTTAGGTATCCATTTTTTATCAATTTCCAAGAGTTGTTTTATTCCCCCTATGAATAAATCTTCGGGCACAGCAGGCATACACATTCTTTCAGCAGAAGCCAGCATACGCTTATGGTTTTCCCAAGGTCTGAAAACAGAAATACGCCCATCTTTCATATATTGAGCTTTCAGCCCCTCGAAAATGCTTTGTCCGTAATGCAATACAGACATTGCAGGACTCATATACAAATTCCCATAGGGCATCACTTTGGCACTTACCCACTCACCATTTTTGTATTCGGCTACAAGCATATGGTCTGCAAAAACTCTCCCGAAGCCAAGATTATCAAAATCTACGCCATCTATACGAGATTTTGAAGTAAGTTCAATTTCCAAAGGCAATGTTTCAATCATAAATTCGTTGTTTAGATGTTTTAGATGCGTGGTTTCCAAGGTATTTCGTCAATGCCGAGTTCTTGGTGCATTTTTCGGCAAAGAACAAACAAATAATCCGAAAGTCGGTTGAGATAGCGAACTATTAGCTCGCCTGCTACAATTTCCTCCTCGTGAGAAAGTTTCAGCACCAATCTTTCGGCACGGCGACAAACGGTGCGAGCAATATGCCCAAATGAAATAGAAGGATGCCCACCGGGTAAAATAAAAAACCGCATTGCAGGCAATTCTTCGTCCATTTTATCAATTTCTTTTTCTAAAAACTCTACATCAGTTTCCAGTAAATCTGGCACTTTCTTTTTTTGATTTTCGGGTTCAGAAGCCAGTAGTGAGCCTATCGTAAAAAGTCTGTCCTGAATTTCTTTCAAAACATCTTTTCGCTTTTCATTCACTTCTTGGTCGCGAACCAGCCCTATGTAAGAATTGAGTTCATCTACGGTTCCATAGCTTTCTATACGTAAATGAAATTTCGCTACTCTTTTGCCACTTACAAGGGAAGTTTGCCCCTTATCGCCTGTTTTAGTATAAATTTTCACAGAAAACTCTTGTATTTTTTTGCTAACGCAAAGAAAAGCATTTTTATTGTAAAACCCAAATGCCCTTGCAAAGTTTGAGGCAAATCAGAGAAGAAACTTGTAGGCAAATTTCTTGTATAAAACTTGTTATTTTTGATTTTTTAGCTTACTTTGATGAAATTTTGCAACCCTAAAAAGATTTGGGTTGGAAGTTTGATTTACTTCAAGTGCTGTTTTGAGTTTTACAAAAACACCTAAATTTTTTGCCTATGATTGCTGATATTTTACCTGTACGATACTCCCAAACCGAGTTGGTAGAGCTGATGATTCCTGCTTATGCCAATTTTGGCGGAAAAATTCACGGCGGAATTTTACTTTCCATAATGGATAAAGTCGCTTATGCCTGTGCCTCCAAACACGCAGGGGCGTATTGCGTAACCGTAACGGTAGATAATGTAGAATTTTTAAGCCCTGTGGAAGTAGGTGATTTGGTACGCTTCGCCGCATCAGTCAATTATGTAGGAAAAACTTCTTTGGTTGTAGGCATCAAAGTAACTGCTGAAAACATCAAAACAGGTGAGCAAAGACACACCAATACAAGTTATTTCACAATGGTTGCTAAAGACGAAACGGGCAAACCTACCCTTGTGCCTCGTTTGCTATTAGAAACCGAAGACGAAATAAGACGTTTTTTGGAAGCAATGAAACGCAAAGAGCTAAAAAAAGAGTATATGCAAATTTTTCACGATGCCAAAACAGATTTGAATATCGCCAGCGAAATTCAAAAACTTTCACAAGAACGGTGCGTGATTGCTCTCAGAAATTTGTAGGCTTTGAATGATGTTGCCGCTTTTGGCGGCAACATCATTACTAAAAATTAAATATGCAAAGGTCTATTTTCAGAGGCGGCAAGACAAGCCTCTTTTACAGCTTCCATATAAGTAGGGTGAGCGTGGCTTTGGCGAGCAATATCTTCGGCAGAAGCCCTAAATTCCATTGCTGTTACACCAACGGCAATCATATCGGCGGCTCTTGCTCCAATAATATGCATACCTAAAATTTCATCAGTATCTTTGTGAGCAAGCACTTTTACAAGTCCGTCTATATCCATACTTGCTCTTGCCCTGCCCAACGCCCTATAAGGAAATTGCCCCACTTTGTAAGGAATACCTTTTTGCTTGAGTTCCTCCTCGGTATAACCCACTCCTGCCACTTCGGGCCAAGTATAAACCACATTTGGAATAAGCAAATAGTTGATATGCGGCTTTTGTCCTGCAATAGTTTCAGCAACAAAAATGCCCTCTTCTTCGGCTTTGTGGGCAAGCATAGCACCACGTACTACATCGCCTATGGCGTAGATGCCTTTCACTTTGGTTTCTAAATGTTCATCAACTTCTATTCTGCCTCTTTCATCAGTTTTCAGACCTGCATTTTCCAGAGCCAGTCCTTCGGTATAAGGCTTTCTACCAATAGAAATGAGGCAGTATTCGGCTCTAAACTCTTGACTTTCACCTTTGGCATTATCGGCTTTTACAATTACTTCTTTGCCCGTGTTTTCTACCGAAGTAACTTTGTGGTTGAAGTGGAAATCAATACCTAATTTCTTGGTAGCTTTGAATAGTTCCTTGCCCATCGTGCCGTCCATTGTAGGAATCATTGAGCTGGCATATTCTATCATTGTAACTTTCGTGCCAAGACGAGCATATACCGAACCCAACTCCGCACCAATTACCCCCGCACCAATTACAATCATTGATTTAGGGAGTTTTTCCAAACTTAGTGCCTCCGTAGAGGTAATGATGCGTTTTTTATCAATTTGCACGCCGGGTAAAGTGGCAGGCTTGGAGCCTGTGGCAATAATGATGTTTTTAGCAGTAATTTGCTCAGTAGAGCCATCTGCTTTTGTAATTTTGAGTGTATTTTTATCTACAAAAGAGCCGATTCCATTAAAAACACTGATTTTATTTTTATTCATTAAAAACTGAACACCATCGCAAGTCATTTTTACAACTTCGGCTTTGCGTTTTATCATTTGTTCAAAATCAACTTTTACCTCTTTTACTTTGATGCCGTGTTCGGCGAAGGTGTGCAAGGCATTGTAATAATGCTCCGAAGAGTCTAATAAGGCTTTAGAAGGAATACAACCCACATTCAGGCAAGTTCCTCCAAGCGTATTGTATTTTTCAATAATGGCGGTTTTGAAACCCAATTGAGCAGAACGAATAGCGGCAACATATCCGCCCGGACCCGAACCAATAACGGCTACATCAAATTGAAACTGCATTTTCAGTAAGGTTTATGGTTGAAAAAAAAATTTGGTGTGAAAATAACTAACTCGGAGAATATTTCCAAAAAATTGCGAGGAGGTTCATTGAAAAAAGACAGAAAAAAGTGTTTTTTGCAGAAATGATGAGAAAGTTCTTTGTAGCCCCGGCGGGAATCGAACCCACATCAAAAGTTTAGGAAACTTCTATTCTATCCATTGAACTACGGGGCCTTTGTGTATAAGTAAAGCAAATTGGGCTTTTTAATTTTTTAATCTTGGCAAAAAATCACCGCAAAAATATCTTTTTCGCTTCAATCCTACAAATCTGCAATCAAGTTTTTTGAAATTTCCTGCAAGAGTATTCTGAAAAACGCTAACTTTGCAGTCCTAAAAAATAAGCTATACGAGAATGAAACCTGTGAGAGTTCGTTTTGCTCCCAGTCCTACGGGAGGTTTGCATATTGGCGGGGTTCGCACCGCTCTTTACAACTATTTACTTGCCAAACAAACAGGCGGAACTTTTATCATACGCATTGAAGACACCGACCAAACTCGCTATGTAGAAGGTGCAGAAGAGTATATCATTGAGGCTCTGCGTTGGGTAGGCATAGAAGCCGATGAAAGTCCTGAAAAAGGTGGCAAACACGCTCCTTACCGCCAGTCGGAAAGAAAACCTATTTATCAGGAATATGTAAAAAAACTTATTGAAAACGGCAGTGCCTACTATGCTTTTGATACCGAAGAAGAGCTGGAAGCTATGCGTCAGCGATTGGAGGCGGCAAAGGCAAAAAGTGCCTCCTACAATATGGTTTCGCGTATGCAGATGAAAAATTCGCTCACTTTGCCTGCCGATGAAGTAGAAAAACGCTTGCAAAGTGGTGAGCCGTATGTGATACGTCTTAAAGTACCTGCCAAACAAACCATTCGCTTCAAAGACCTAATACGAGGCTGGGTTGCCGTAGAAAGTGCTACGTTAGACGATAAAGTTTTGCTCAAATCTGATGGTATGCCTACCTACCACCTTGCCAATGTAGTTGATGACCACCTAATGGAAATCACTCACGTAATTCGTGGCGAAGAGTGGCTACCTTCTGCTCCTTTCCACGTGCTACTGTATCAGATGTTTGGCTGGGAACACCCCGAATTTGCTCATTTACCGCTTATTCTCAAACCTGACCTCAAAGACAGCAAAGGAAAAATTATCCAGGAAAATCACGGCAAACTTTCCAAACGCGATGCCGAAGCTATGGGCTTTCCTATTTTTCCGCTTACTTGGCAAGGTTCTATCGGCTATCGTGAAGCAGGGTATCTGCCCGAAGCGATTATCAACTTCTTGGCTCTTTTGGGCTGGAATCCGGGCACCAATCAAGAGATTTTTTCAATGCAGGAGCTTATACAGCTATTTTCTGTGGAACGTATCGGCAAATCGGGCTCAAAATTTGAAATTGAAAAAGCCAAATGGTTCAATCAGCAGTATTTGCGAATGAAATCGGGCAAAGAGTTGCTTCCATACCTAACAGAAGGTTTGCAAAAAGCTGGTATTCATTCTGCTAAATACAATGAAGAGCAACTCATCGCTATTTGCGAAGTAATGAAAGAGCGTGCCACTTTCCCTGATGATATTTGGCGTGAAGCTCGTTATTTCTTTGAAAGACCTGCTACTTATGACGAGAACGTTATCAAACAAAAATGGAATGAGCAGACTTCCGAAGTAATTGCTTCGCTCAAAGAACAATTTGCCCAAGAAAGTGATTTTACAGGTGAAAAAGCAAAAGAAGCCTTACACCAAGAAGCTGAAAAAAGAGGCTTGAAAATGGGACAAGTAATGCCTGTTTTGCGTGTGGCTCTTACAGGCGTTGGTGCAGGACCCGATTTAGCCGCTATTATGCAGATTTTAGGCAAAAATGAAGTGGTAGAGCGTTTGGAAAATGCTTTGAAAGCTATTGCCATTCCGCAATAAATGTAATTCGTACTTCTGGCAAGGATTTTTCTTCACAAGGCAAAATCCTTGCTTGTACAAATCCTTTCTATGAACTCCCCAAAGCCCCTTGAAAAAAATGCGAATAATTCCTGCGATAGATATTATTGAGGGCAAGTGTGTTCGCCTTACGCAAGGCGATTATGCCCAAAAGAAAATTTACAACGAAAACCCGCTGGAAGTAGCCCAACAATTTGAAGCGGCAGGCTTTCGCTACTTACATTTGGTAGATTTAGACGGAGCAAAAGCTAAAAAAGTCATCAATCTGAAAGTTTTGGAGCAAATTGCCCGCCAAACCTCATTGCAAATAGATTTTGGCGGAGGTGTGCAATCTGATGAAGATTTAGAAAAAGTTTTCAACGCAGGAGCAAAGCAAATTACTGCGGGCAGTATCGCTATACGAAACCCCGATTTAGTGCAAAAATGGATAGATACGTATGGAGCAGAGCGTATTATCCTGGGGGCAGATGTTCGCGGCGAGCAAATTGCTGTAAGTGGCTGGCAAGAAGTTGCTAGCCAAAGTCTTTGGGAGTTTTTGGATTTTTATGAAAAAAAAGGCATACAATACGTTATTTGCACTGATGTAAGTAAAGACGGGCTCTTGCAAGGAACAGCAACCCATTTATATCAGAAAATTTTACAAAAATTCCCTACCCTCAAGCTCATTGCAAGTGGTGGAGTGGCTTCTTTGCAAGATATTGAGGCTTTACAAAATATCGGTGTAAAGGGGGTAATTATCGGTAAAGCCATTTACGAGGGCAAAATTTCCTTGCAAGCATTAAAGCCCTTTTGTTGATTCTTATTTTTGAAAACAGATTTTTACGCAAAAAATATTGCACTTTTCAGAAAAACCTTTTAGTTTTCGCAAAAAAAGCTATGGCAAAGAAAAGTGTAAGTAAAAATCGTACCCAAGAAAAGCACTTGGCAGTGGCTTTGCAAGGGGGTGGCTCTCACGGAGCATTTACTTGGGGAGTTTTAGATAGGCTCTTGGAAGAGGAAAATTTGAAACTAGACGGCTTTTGCGGCACAAGTGCAGGAGCTATGAATGCTACAGTGCTGGCGTATGGTTTAATGCTTGGTGGCAGAGAAAAAGCCCGTGAACTTCTGCATACCTTTTGGACAAAAATTTCAGAATCCTCACGCTTTTCGCTATTGCAACCTACTTGGCTCGATAAGCTCAATAGCGAAGGAAATATGGATTATTCGCCCGGTTTTCTGTATTTTGAGTTTCTTTCAATGTTCTCCTCGCCTTTTCAGTTCAACCCTATGGACTACAACCCCCTGCGAGATGTGCTGTTGGAAATCGTAGATTTTGAAAGACTCAAAGCCTGCCAAGAAACGAAACTTTTTGTATGTGCCACCAATGTACGCACAGGGAGAGCCAAAGTTTTTGACTTAAAAAATATTTCCATTGATGCCGTTATGGCTTCGGGCTGTTTGCCTTTCTTGTTCAAAACCGTAACTATTGATGGCGAAGACTACTGGGACGGCGGCTATATGGGAAATCCGCCTATGTTTCCGCTCATTGATGGTACAAGTTGTAGCGATATTCTTATTGTGCAAATCAACCCTATTCATATTGAAGAAAGCCCTACCGAAGCCGCCGCTATTCGCGACCGAATCAATGAAATTAGCTTCAACACGCCTCTAATGCTTGAAATGCGTAAAGTAGCCTTCATAGATAGACTGCTGGATATGGGTATCAACCCA
The DNA here is from genome assembly GCA_964654605.1 of uncultured Cytophagales bacterium. Taxonomy (GTDB): domain Bacteria; phylum Bacteroidota; class Bacteroidia; order Cytophagales; family Thermonemataceae; genus Raineya. The sequence goes on from CAZZLW010000042.1 coordinate 10,595, forward strand.
GACGGCAAATTTAGACGTATTTTTATTCATCAAATCAATCCTGAAAAAGATATTGCTGACTACAACGTTTCCAGCAAACTTAATGCTACTTGGGAATTTATTGACCACCTTTTCCGTATGGGCAGAAAGTACGCCTCCGAATGGCTTGACCTACACTACGATAGTATCGGGGTTCGTTCCTCTTGTGATATTCGTAAAACTTTCCTATAAACCCAAAATTAAATCGTATGAGTAATGTGTATGAAAATGCCGAATTAGACAATATGTTCTTTGAAGCAGATGAGCTTATCAAGCAAAATCGCATAGGCGATGCTATTAGCAAACTACAAGAAATCACCCAAATCAATCCTGCTTATGGCAGAGCCTACAATCATTTGGGTTGGATTTATGAAACCAAAATGAAAGATTACCTCAAAGCAGAGGAGTATTACAAAAAATCTCTGGAAAACTCGCCCGAATATTTGCCCGCATACATCAACTATGCCATTTGTCTTTCTACTATGAACAAATTTGAAGAACTCAAAGAACATTTGGAAGTTGCTCTCAAACAGCCGGGTATTGCTATGAATCAGATTTATAATGAATATGCCATAATGTATGAAATACAGGGCGATTACGACAAAGCTATTGAAAACTACCAAAAAGCTATCAATCTTTCACTCAACCAAAACGATATTCAAATTTATCAAGAATCTATCAGCCGTTGCAATATGAAAAGGGGCAGATACTAATAAATAGGTTCAAAGTTTAAGGGTTTGAGGGTTGAGGTTCAAGGGTTGAGGGTTCAAAAGTTTAAGAGTTTGAGGGTTCAAAAGTTTTAAGTTAAAATTAGAATTTTTACTTCAAGAATGAAGCAATACCACGTATTGGCTTTGGTTTCAATGGTTTTTGCAGGGCTTACCTCCGTAATTGCCAAAGCAGGTTTGAAAAACGTTTCAGGAGATACAGGGCTGGCTATCAGAACACTTTTTGTCTTTGCCTTTGTATGGCTCAATATTTTTGCTTTCAATTCCTTGAAAGATTTTTCAAATCTCACCAAAAAAGATATTCTATTTTTGGGCATTTCAGGACTTACTACCTCGCTTTCCTGGATTTTTTACTATAAAGCTATCAAAGCAGGTTCGGTTTCGGAAGTGGCTCTTATTGATAAAGGAAGCATACTCATTACCCTTTCGCTTTCTTTTATCTTTTTGAACGAAACTTTTACGTGGCGAATACTGCTTGGAGCTTTGCTAATTATTGCAGGAATTTTGGTACTAACTTGGAAATAAAAGCACTTTTTGAAACAAAATTCACTATTGTTGTTGTTATAGAGATTGAGAGAAAGCAATGAAAAAAACATCAGAACAAATAGCGGGCTATCTTTTAGAAATTGAAGCGATACGCCTACGCCCCAATGAGCCTTTTCAGTGGGCTTCGGGTTGGCTCTCACCTATTTATTGTGATAATCGTCTTACGCTCTCTTTTCCGCAAATCCGCACTTTTATTAAAAATGCCTTTGTTGAAACTATTAAACATCATTTCTCTCAAGTAGAGTGTATTGCAGGGGTAGCCACCGCAGGCATTCCACAAGCCTCGCTCATTGCCGATGCAATGAATTTGCCTTTGGTATATGTACGTTCGGAAGCTAAAAAACACGGGTTAGGCAACCAGATTGAAGGAAAAGTTATCCCCCACCAAAAAGTAGTTGTTATTGAGGATTTGGTTTCTACGGGAGGAAGTTCGGCTAAAGTAATAGAGGCTTTACAAAAAGCAAACTGCAAGGTACTCGGACTTGTTTCCATAATGAACTATGGCTTCGAACAAGCTGAAAAGGTTTTTGAAAATATGAATGTACCCTTTGTTTCACTTACTACTTTCCAAGATGTTGTAGTAGAGGCAATGAAGCGAGATTTGGTAAATGAAAAAGCAATGGCTATTTTGCAAGAATGGCGTAAAAATCCCGAAAACTGGGGGAAAACTATTCAAGTTTAATCTGGCATTATTAGAAGTTTCTTTATGCGTTGGTTTGTATTGGGGATAGTTTGGATACTTGCTTTTCCGCTTTTTTCACAGAAAAAAGTTCTCATTGATAGTTTGCAAAAAGAACTCGAAAAGCACCCCAAACCTGATAGCATACGCTTACAAATTTTGATAGAACTCGGTTGGCAGTACCGCAATGCCAATATCAACAAAGCCTTTGAATACAACCGCGATGCTGTTTATCTTGCCAATGAACTGAAAAATGAAGCTATTTTAGCCAAAATTTTCAACCACAGAGGCATTCTGTACCGAAATATTAGCGACTTTCCCGAAGCAGAAAAAAAGTTCTATGAAGCTCTCCAAATTGCTGAAAAATACCAAAATTTACAAGAAATCGCTTATGCTAACAACAATTTAGGCGATTTGCTCCGACTGACAGGTAATACCACCGAGAGTATCAAATTTATGCAGAAAGCTCAAGAACTTTTCAAGAAACTTAAAGACAAACGAGGTGAAGCCTATACGTATATTCGTTTGAGTGAGGCTTTTCAGAAACTTGGAGATTTAGAAAAAGCCGAAGAAATGGCTCAAAAATGCCTTATCTTACGGCAAGAATTGGGTAACCAGCAAGATTTAGGGGCGGCTCTCAATAGAATAGGAGATATTTTGGTTATTCGTGAAAACTATAACACTGCTTTGGAATACTACCAAAAAGCTTTAGATATTGCTATCAAACAAAACGATGCCACAGCCAAAGTTTCTGCTTTGCAAGATATTGGCAAAGTATTTACTCGTACCCAACGCTACAAAGAAGCTGAACAAAAATTGATGGAAGCATTAGAAATTGCTAAAAACTTTCAAAGCAAAGAGCAAGAAAGCAATATTTACGAACTTCTGAGCGAACTATATGAAAAGCAAAACAATCTTGAAAAAGCCTATTTCTACTACAAAAAAAGGCAGATTTTGCGTGATACTATATTCAGTAACCAACGCATGCTACAAATAGACCAAATGCGTGTGCGTTATGATTTACAACAAAAAGAAAGTGAAAACCAAATCCTGAAAGAAAAACTTCAAAAAGAGCAAATAATTCGTATTTTGGGTTTTATATTTTCTTTTGTAGTACTGCTGGGGGGCGTTTGGATTTTCCTGAACAATCGCAAAATCAATAAAATCAATTACCAACTTGCTGAAAAAAACGATGAAATTAAGAATGCTTTGAAAGAATTGGAAAAAGCCAATCGTCAGATTGTAGCCAAAAACAAAGAAATTGAAATTCGTAACCAAGAAATTGAGCTAAAAAATCAAGATTTTATCCAGAGTATTGGGTATGCTTTGGTGATACAAGAAGCTATGCTGCCCAGCAAAGCAATGCTGGATAGGCTTTTGGAAGAATATTTTGTGATTTGGGAGCCCAAAGATATTGTAAGCGGCGATTTCTATTGGGTGGCAGAAAAAGAAGATTTGCTAATTATTGCCGTAGGTGATTGCACAGGACACGGCGTTCCTGGTGCTCTGATGAGCAGTTTAGGCATAAATGCTCTTAACGTAGTGATTCATGAAAGAGGTATCGTACAACCTGCCGAAATTTTAGAGCAAATGCACCAAGAAACCCTTATTCGTTTGCATAAAGAAGTCAATCAACTCATTGACGGAATGGAACTGGGCGTATTAGTTATTCATAGAGGCAAAAATGTGGTATATTACGCAGGAGCAGGCATACCGCTATACTATGTGCAAGAATATCATCTAAACGTATTAGAAGCTAACAAAAGTTCGGTAGGTAGCAACTTCCGAAATCCTGAACCATTTAATGAGCATAAAATTTATTTGGAATGTCCCACCTATTTCTATATGGCTTCCGATGGCTTCAAAGACCAATTTGGCGGAAAGCAAAATAAAAAATTTGGCTCTAAGCAATTCAAAAGTTTGCTCAAAGAGTTTAGCTTTTTACCCGTAGAACAGCAAAAAAACTTACTTTCCAAAAATTTGTATTTATGGAAAAAAGAAGCCAATGAAGCTCAAACTGATGATATTACGCTGATTGGTTTTCGATGCAATCCTATCAAGCACTTTTCAAGTGCATCTTCTTACGAAAATCACTATCAGACAAACTAGAAACATCACAATAGAAATCCTATTGATGCCGTGCATTATCCGAATATTCTGATTGATAGGATAGCGGGGGTCGTGTTTTTTGAATACTCTTATGAAATATACAAAAACTTCACCTACCTTGAAATATCGCAAAAATTTTGACATATCTTGCAAAATAAATAAACATAAGGTTGTATTGTGTAGTGTAACACTTTTGAGATAGAATTTGTTTCAAAGTTGGCAAGTTATTCCTTCGGCAAGGCGATGTTTTCGCTTGGGGCAGTAACATTGCTTTACTCCAATAACTTACTAATAGCTTCTCTAATTACTTTTTGTTTTTCTAACTTTTGCAAAATAGTAGCTTTGGCGGCTCTTTCGGGGCAGTTATGAGCAATGCAACGCTCACAAGTTTCTCCCACCTTTCGCATTAGCAAATTTTTATTTTGTAAAAAGACTATCTTTTTTTGAGAATGAGACGAAATTTTGATACCTATGGCTACGCTACTCAAAGCAGGTGTGGGCGAAAGAGAGCGTGCCATCGCCAGCACCCAATACCGATTGTCGGAGTTGTAATACTCCGAAATTTGCGATTTGCACAAAATTTCTTTTTCGGGGTTAGTTTTTTGCTGCAAATCTTGCAAAATGCTAATAGAAATCCAACGTCTGCAATAATGCTCCCCAAGTGCAGAGGCATGAGGGTTGTGCAAACCCGAAAGATGAAGTTCTTTTGTCAGATTGAACTGCTTTTCGGCGTTGTCAAATCGCAAGAAAAAAAGTTCATTCAAGCCGAAATGCTTGGGTAGTAAATTGGTAAGACGATACAAGAAAGTTTCAGGACTGACGTGATATTTGGCAAGTAAGTCTATAAGAAAATCTGCCTCAAAACTTTCTTTGCCAAAAAAAATCTCTAAATCTGCAAGCAACTCACTTTCGGGCAAAAGCAATGCCCCTGCAAAATAAGATGCCCGAAAATTACTCAAAACTTCTTCAAAAGATTTTACCTCTACCCAAGAAAACGTATAAGTTCTATAGGTTGGTTTGAGCAAAGCATATCCAATTTCGCGTGCCAACACAAAACGCCTTTGCTCTTCATTAAGCAAGCAATTGATAAGCAATGTTTTACCTTTCAGTAAAGAGCGTAAATGTTGGAGAGAGGGTTCAAACTCAAATTCCTGTACTTGAATATGAAATTTTTCCTCTAAAATTTTTTGCAAAGTTTGCGTTTGAGGGATTGAACTTGTTGCAAAATAAATTTCTCTGCATTTTTTAGCTTCTGTTTCTATATCGGCAAAATAGTTTTCGTGCATTTCCTGATAAGAACGCAAAGCCGAAAAATAAAACTCCTCAATTTGCATATCATAACTGCGAGCTATTTCCAGCAGTGTACTAATAAAAGCTGTTACTTTATCAGGAGCATTGACAAGAATTTCTAAAAACTGAGCTGGCTCAATGCCAAATATTTCAAGGGGAAATTCCTCAAAAAAGCCCGAAGCAAGCAATTTACTAAGTGGCAGGAGTTTTTTGTTGAGTTTGAGCGAAACAAGCCAATCGTAATTTACACCCAAAGTTTCGGCAAGTGTGGCAATTTTTTCACTTTGCGGATATTTTTTGCCTTTCTCTATTTCGTTGAGATACGAAACAGAAATGCCTGTCTTGTGGGCAAGTTCGGAAAGAGAAAGTCCTTTTTCTTGTCTTGCCTGCTTGACCTTCAAGCCAAAAATAAGCCGTATGTGTTCTTTGGTTATCAATCTATGCCCAAGATAAAAATGATTTTCACAATTTTGTTTATGAAAAATGTATCTAATTTGAAATTATTGCTCATTCAGCAGTTTTTCTACTTCTTTGCGAAGTGTAGGCAAGTGATTTACAATAATACTCCATAGATAGGTAATTTATTTTTTTCTATTTCCCGAATAAAGTATGGATTTTTCAGAGAGCGTTCGGTAAGTAAATCTACTTTCCTTTGTAAAAGTGCCTCCAATTCATAAGTTAAATTCCATAAATGTTCGCCTGCTTCAACAGGCTCTAAATCATTAAGCAAGGAAACTAAAAAGTCTACATCACTATTTGGATTAAATTTTTCAGTAAGTACCGAACCAAACAAAAAAGACCTCTCTATTTTGTGTTTTTTCAATAAGCAAATAATATCAGGCAATAAAGCTTTTATAGAATGGTGCAACATACTACGAACATATTTCACAAAAACACTTCTCTCAAATTGCAAGTAGATTCTACCCCGATTTTTTCATAATTTTCAGCAAGCCACTTTTCGGCGGCTTCTCTGCCATAAGCACGCAAACGCAAAAGAAATTTCCAGTCGGCATTGAGCTTACTGGAAACACTCATTTCGCTCATAAGCTCTTCGGGATTGATGTGGTGAATGTTGATTTTTCGCGACTTTCCGTCTAAATTCAACCCGAGTTGTAAGAGTCGCTGTATCAGATTTACACGCCGCATTTCGTGCATCAGGCTCGTGTTGAAACTCAATGTATTGATACGGTCGCGAATTTCATCAGCAGTGCGAGGCACTTCTTTTATTCGTATCGGATTGATTTGTATCAGCAAAATATCGGAAGTTTCGGTATCATTGATAAGCGGGAAAATAGGTGGGTTACCCATATAGCCGCCGTCCCAATAATAATTGCCATCAATTTCTACGGCTTTGAACAAAAAAGGCAAGCAAGCCGAAGCCATAACGGCTTTTAGGCTAATTTCTTCCCCTGAAAAAATCTTTGCCCTACCTGTACAAACATTCGTAGCACACACAAACAACTTACAACCTTTATACGATTTGAGAGCCTCAAAATCTATTAAATTTTCCAAAATGCTTTCCAAAGGGTTGTAATCCAGCAGATTGAACTGGTAAGGCGAAAACATCATTGTAAAGAAATCTAAAACCTGATAAGCAGGCGAATAATCTAACTTACCACTATCGCCAAACCATCTTTCATAAAGACTGGGTTGTATGAAGGAAAATTTTTGCTCATCAGCAATTCTTTTCCAAAATTTATAGAGTAAATCAATAGCTCCTTTTCTGCCACCTTGCATCAAGCCATAAGCCACGATGGTTGCATTCATTGCCCCTGCACTCGTCCCACACAAGCCATCAATTTGCAACCGCTCATCTTCCAAAAGTCTTTCTATTACGCCCCAAGTAAAAGCCCCGTGTGAGCCTCCGCCTTGCAATGCCAAATCCAGTGTTTTCATCAAAAATCTTGGTTTGTGTGCAAATATAAAAAACTTGCAAAGTAAGTGCAAAAATTGTAGCTTTGAAGGGAAAAATTTACGACAAAATACCCGCAAGCGATACTCATATTGAGGCTATCACAATGTTTTTGAATACAAGTTGATTATTAGGTTCAAAAGTTCAGAAACTCAAACCTTGAACTTCAAACCTCAAACCTCAAACCTTTCCAACTTGCTTTCTTAAATTTTGGATAAGCCTTTCCAATGATGTTATCGCTTGTTGAAATCAGTCGCTTTTTTCCGTCCTTAAACTGAAAAAAATGCCAAATACTCAATATCTGAATATTTTACCAAGCAAAATTATCTGCTTCATTACCTATAAAGTTTTGCTAATTTCATTTTTTTTTAGCTTACAAAATGCCTTTGCACAAAGCAAGGCAAATCCTGCTTTGGATAGTATTCCGCCTATTTTGCTTATGGACGAGAGTTTGCAAGCCGAGCTTGCCGATGCCCTTGACCAAATGTATAACTTTCAGTTCCCAACCGCCGAAAAAGAGTTCCTCCGAATACGCCAACGCTATCCCGAACATCCTCTGCCCTATTTTCTGATGGCTTTGAGCCAATGGTGGAAAATTATGCCCGATACCGATAACAATGCCTACGATAATATTTTTTTAGCCTACATTGATAGCACCCTCAACAAAGCCGAAAATCTGTACCGAGCCAATCCCAAAAATGTGGAAGCCTCCTTTTTTTTGGCGGCGGCGTATGGTTTCAAAGGCAGACTCCACGCCGACCGCGAGCAGTGGCTCAAAGCCGCTTCCGCAGGCAGAAATGCCCTACGAAGTATGCGTAGAGGCAAAGAAATCAATGCTTTGAGCCCTGAATTTATGTTCGGGGACGGGCTTTACAACTATTTTGCCGAATGGATACCCGAAAATTACCCTTTTCTTGCCCCTATTGTAGCGGCTTTTCCCAAAGGCAATAAAGCATTGGGCATCAAACAATTGGACGAAGTGGCTCGCAAAGCCTTTTACACGCGTGTAATGGCAAATTATTTCTTGATGTTCATTTACAATGGCGAAGGCAAAACACATCTAGTTGCCCCTATTGCCAAAAGAATGTACGAAACTTATCCTCAAAATCCTTATTTTCACCGAATACACGCTATCAGCACCTTTTTTATGGGGCATAGCGAAGAAGCCGAAATGCTTGCCAAAGAAATTTTAGCCCGAATTGAAAAAAAACAATTTGGTTACGAAGCTATTAGTGGTCGTTTTGCCGCTTATATTTTAGCCCAAACGCATATCGGGAAAGATACCCCCAAAGCTATTGAGTATTTTGAAAAAGTTATTTACTTTGCAGAAAGCATAAAAGCCTACGATTCAGGTTATTATCATACATCTTTGGAATGGCTTTACAGGCACTATCGTCAGCAAGGCGAATTGGAAAAAGCAAGAGGATATTTGGAAAAATTAGCCCGATATGCTGAAAAAAAAAATAAAAAACGTAAAACTGCCCGCAAAGAACTCCGACAACTCAAACGCGATATTAAAAAACAAAAACAGATTGAAGGTTTGTAATTAGTAAAATACACTTGGCAGTTCGTTGTTTTCTTGCTCCTTACGGATTTTTTCACGTTTTTCTACAACAAAAGGGTATATTACGAAGTAAAACACCACCAATGCCAGCGAACCTATAATGATGAGCAGTTTCAAAATAACGTGCATATCCGCATAACGCGTAACAAAGCTTTCTATAAACGCCGCAAGTGTAATGAAAGGCAAAAGACTTAACATTATTTTTCCACCTTTTTCTGCCCCTCGTCTGAAAGATTCGCGACGCGAGTAGGTTTTTGGAAAAAAAATGCTATTACCCATTACTATGCCTGCACCACCTGCCAAAACAATAGACCAAATTTCAATGGTACCGTGCAACCAAATAACACTTGCCGATTCCCAAAGCAAATTTTCCTTGTAAAAAAGTGTTTGAAAAGTACCTACCATTACACCATTTACAAAAAGAATGTACGCCGAGCCAATAGAAAGCAACAAGAAAGCATAAATCCCTACAATGCTTGCAAAACCTCCCCAAACAAAACTCATAAAAGCAACACGAATATTGTTGAAAGCTATCGCCAAAAACATCATTATAGGCTCTTTTTCATCATACACTGCCATAGGCTTGCCCTCTCTAATGTTTTGCAAAGTCATTTCTACATAGCCACTGCCCAAAATACCCCGAGCAAATTCGTATTCGCCTGCTTTGTCGTTGAGGGTAGAAATTACGCCGATAGCACAGGAAATCATAAAAATCACAAAAGCCACCAACATCTGCTTACGTACCGAAGCCATCACCAGCGGGACATCTTTTGTCCAGAATTGGGCAATCTGCGAAAAACGGATACTTTGCTGTTTGTAGATAGTTTGATGTATGCGTGCCGTAAGTGAATTGAGATATTTGGCAATAGGGCTATTGCTATGATGCGTACGTGCATACGAAAGGTCATCGCAGAGTTCTACAAAAATTTCACCGAGCCTATCAGGATGAACAGAACTTACATCGCGAGTTTCCTGCTCAATTTCCTCCCATTTTCTTTTATTCTTGCGTAAAAATACTCCTTCTTTCATCAGATATTTTCAATTTTGCCTGCACTCAAAAAAAGCTGAAACTGCCAAATTTCAAAAATCTCACGCAAGTATACTTTATGATGTTGCGAAAGCCCCGAAACTGCAATATAGCCTTCATTTCTCAAACGATTTTCAGCCTTTCCGTAAATTAAGCCTTGTTTTTGTGTAAGAAAAAGATATGTTTCGCCTGTTTGTACGTTGTACCAATTTTTAAGGTATGAGCCAATACAAATAGATTTTTCCAAGGGAAAAGTTTTATCCATTTCAAAAGCCCTGTATTCCTGATTTTTGGGAAGCAGACTTATCTGAATTTTCGGCAAACTTTCTACAAAATGCTTTTCGGCGTAATGAGCCAAATAATTGATAAGATTATTTTGCTTGACAAAAGGAATATCGCCTTTATCTGTATCTGTAAAAAATTCGGTTTGGTTTTCTTCCGAAAACAAGCCGTCATCAAGCGTAGGATAAAATTTTTCCTTTACTTCTTCGTGCTTTTCCTCCCTGCGAACTTTTTTGGTTTCGGGGTGAATTTTTTCTTTTTCCAATGCTCGCCAATCGCTTTTCGCCTCAATTTCGGGCTTTTCGGTGCGGATTTCTTCTTTGTGCAAAACTTCTAAAATCTCCTCACTCAAAGGCTCATCTGTTTCGCCTTCGCTACTTACAGCTACCTTTTCAGCAACTTTCATAGGGCTAATTTCCAAAGTGCTTACATCAACCGACATCAGTTGCTCAATAGTAATACCAAACATTTTACTAATTTGCATCATTACGGCAAAATTCGGATTGGCTCTACCCTCCTCATACGAACCTAAAGCCGAACGCTTAATGCCCAAAATTTGAGCAAACTCTTCTTGCGTACAATCGCTGATGTGGCGTAAATAACGTAAATTCTTGCTTAATTGGCTCATTGCTACTTGTAAAAGTTTTTCAAAATTTACAAAACTTTGAGCAAATATGAAAAGGATTTTTGAAAAAATAAAATTATCTTTGTGCGATTTATATTTTTTTGTTAAACTTGCAACGTACAAAAACAAAAACATATAAATATATGACAGGAAATTTATTTATAGCCATTTTGCATTTAGTAATGGCGTTTATTTTGGCAGTTTTGGTAACCTTCAGTACCACAAGAATTTTTCTTCGTGCTATCCGGCGAAAGTATCAGATTACGCCCCAAAATATTTCTTTTGCGATACTGCTGGCTTCTGTGATTTTTTCGGTAGGTTACATTATTTCAGGTCTGGAAGAGCCTATTTTCAAGGTAGTAAATACCATACGTGCTATGGAAACAGAAACTACCAGTGTTTTTTTCGGGGCGGTGAAGTATATTCTTATTTTCATTACGCTTGGGTATATTTTTTCTTTCATAGTGGTAGCTTTGGGAATGTACTTGTTTAATCTTATCAATACCGAAATAGATGAGTTGCAAGAAATTAGTCAGAACAATATAGCTGTGGGTATTTTGGTTGGTGTCATTATCATTGTGATTGCACTTTTTGTAAAAGGCACTATCATATTTCTCATTGAAAACCTCATTCCATACCCCGAAATGCCCATTAGAACGTAAAAAAGCAAGCTGTAAATTAGATATGCTTGAAAAAAGTGAAAAAGAGGCTTGGTAGGTTTGAAAGTTTGAAGTTTGAACTTGAATATTTTAACCTATAAAATAATAATCTTGCCTCTTATATCCTGTTTGTTGTTTCCAAACATCAAAATATATGTCCGACTTACGCCAAGATGATTGTTTTGAATTAGGTAAAATCTTAAAAACTCACGCTCTTTACGGAGAAGTGAGTATTTTTTTAGATGTAGATTACCCCGAAGATTATGAGGCTCTGCAAGAAGTTTGGGTAGAAATAGAAAAAAAACTACAAAAATTTGAAGTAGAAGGCGTACGACTATTGCCGAACAAACCTCAGACAGCACTGCTCAAACTCAAAAATATTGATAGCATTGAACAAGCTCAAGAAATCGTTGGTGCAAAGCTCTTTTTGCCGCTTTCTTTTCTGCCCCCGCTGGGTGAAAAGCAGTTTTACTTTCACGAAATTATTGGCTTTTTGGTAGTTGATAAAGTTTTGGGCAATTTAGCTCAAATCCAAGACGTTTATACTACCACACAAACGGCTTTGCTTGTAATGCTATATCAAGGCAAAGAAGTGCTAATCCCTATCAACGACGAAGTGATTTTGCAAGTAGATAGAAAAGAAAAAAAACTACACGTAGCTCTGCCCGAAGGGCTATTAGACGTATATCTGCAAGATTAAGCCTTGTTTAGCATTATATTCGTGCCTTGTAATAATTTTTTGTCTCAAAATTTCACTTATTTAGATTGATTTTAGGTAAAAATTGTCTTAATATTGTGCCATATCTGCAAACAATTTGAATGAACAAGATTTTTTATAGCAAATAAAACCTATTACAACTATGGCAGGTAATAGCACACAAAAGTTAAGTCTGACTCTCAAAATTTGGCGACAAAAAAATAAGAACGACAAAGGCAGAATGGTGGAGTACAAAGTTACTGCCTCCCCCGACATGTCTTTTTTAGAAATGCTTGACGTACTCAACGAGGATTTGCTTCGCAAAGGCGAAGACCCTGTTGCTTTTGACCACGACTGCCGAGAAGGTATTTGCGGAATGTGTAGTTTGTTTATCAACGGACAGCCCCACGGACCCAAACAAACTACCACTTGCCAACTTCATATGCGTAGTTTCAAAGATGGCGATACAATTTATATTGAGCCTTGGCGTGCCAAAGCTTTTCCTGTTATCAAAGATTTGGTAGTAGATAGAAGTGCTTTTGACCGAATCATTCAGGCAGGAGGCTTTATTTCTGTAAATACAGGCGTAACCGTTGATGCCAATGAAATTCCTATTCCCAAACACGTAGCTAGCGAGGCTATGGATGCCGCTACTTGTATTGGTTGTGGTGCTTGTGTTGCTTCCTGCAAAAATGCTTCGGCTATGCTTTTCGTTTCGGCTAAAATCGCTCATTTGGGCTTACTTCCCCAAGGACAAGCCGAACGCAAACGCCGTGTGCAAAAAATGATTGCTCAAATGGATGCCGAAGGTTTTGGCTCTTGTACCAATACAGGTGCTTGCGAAGCTCAATGCCCCAAAGGAATTTCGCTTCGTAACATCGCACGTATGAATAGAGATTACTATGTAGCCAAACTCACCGCCGAAGAAGAACTCGTATAAAACAACATTTTGCGACAACATCAACCTATGGTGTTGTCGCTTTTTCTTTTCAAACTTAAATTGTAAGAAGTTATTTACGTTCAAAAAGTTTAAAAGTTCAAGAGTTTGAGGTAAAAGTTTTGCTCCGTCTAAATATCCAATGTTCTAAATCCTGTCTCCTGTCTCCTGTCTCCTGTTTCCTGTTTCACCGCAAACTATACCTATAAACAATTATCTTACATTTTTTTCAATTCTTGTTGTGGGCGAGCATAGCTAAAACGTGCTATTTCTTGGGCTTGATAGTAAGCATCTAAACCACTCACCACTGCCGTTCCTGCTTTTTGCAAATCAATAAAACCATCAGAACGCAAGTAATCATCAGGTACAAAAAACTCTTGCACTTCGCCAATTATCAAATAAACTTCATTGGTAGGGATAAAAATAGCTTCCACGAATTTCATTCCTATCTGAATTTGGCTTTCAGCTACGAAAGGAGCAGGAAAATCGTTTTTGTAAACTGGCGTCAAGCCGCAAGCCGCAAATTCAGAAACCTCTTTGGGGTATTTGGCAGAGGTCTGGTGAGCTTTTTCTACAAAACTCGTATGCACGTGATTGAAAGTATAAAAGCCTGTTTCGTGAATGTTGTCGTAAGTGTGCCTTTCTACGGTAGTAGGTCGCATTACAAAGGCAATATGAGGCGGATTTGCTCCCAAATGCACCAAAGAATTAAAGATTGCAAGATTTTCATTACCCTTTTTATCTCTTGTACCTATGAGATTGGCATTTTTGAAACCTAAAAGGGTATTCATTAGGTTTCGGCGGTACAAAGTTTCCAGTTCTAACAAAGATTTTTTTGTAAAATGAGCCATAGCAGAGTATATTGTTTTTTTTTTGAAACCAAAAGGCTGTAAAATTGTTTGAAAAATAAAAACCTATCAGGCTATTGCTTGATAGGCTTTCGGTAATATTTTCTCGGAAAAAACTTATTTTTTCTTTAATCCGAAGGCTTTACGGATAGCATCTACGTAATCCAGTTTTTCCCAAGTAAAGAATTCCACCTCTTTTTTAGTTTTCTTACGGATTTCTTGTTTGCTATTTTTATCCTCTTTTACCTCTACATACGAAACATCAACTTTGGCTTTGTATGGCTCTCTGCCCACGTGTCCGTAGGCGGCGGTAGGAGAGAAAATAGGGTTTTTCAAGCCCAAACGCTCAACAATAGCTTTGGGACGCATATCAAACATTTCTGCAATTTTTTCAGCAATTTGAGCATCGCTTAATTTTACTTTGGCTGTGCCAAAAGTATTTACATTGAGCGAAACAGGCTTAGAAATTCCAATTGCATAAGCTACCTGCACCAAAGCCTCATCAGCCAGCCCAGCGGCAACAATATTTTTCGCAATATGACGGGCGGCATAGGCGGCACTTCTATCAACTTTGGAAGAATCTTTACCCGAAAACGCTCCTCCGCCGTGGGCACCTTTTCCTCCGTAAGTATCTACAATAATTTTTCTACCTGTCAGTCCTGTATCGCCGTGAGGACCGCCAATAACAAATTTTCCCGTAGGGTTGATGTGATAAACGGTCTTTTTATCCAGTAGCTCGGCAGGAATAACACGTGCAATGACGTGCTTTTTCACATCTTCGCTAATTTTCTTGAGCATTTTGGCTTCTGTATCAAACTCATCGTGTTGGGTAGAAACCACAATGGTATGTACTCTTTTGGGTTTGCCTTTATCATCATATTCAATAGTAACCTGCGATTTGGCATCAGGGCGTAAATAAGGCATTAGTTCGGGCTGTTCTTTGCGAATACGAGCCAATTCTTTCACAATTCGGTGTGAAAAAGCAAGTGCCATTGGCATATATTCGGGGGTTTCGTTGGTAGCATAACCGAACATCATTCCTTGGTCGCCTGCACCTTGGTCTTTATCCAAGCCTTTTCCTTCATCAACACCTTGAGCAATATCAGGCGATTGGGCGTGAAGGGTAACCATTACACCGCAAGATTTAGATTCAAATTGATATTCAGCTTTGGTATAGCCGATACGTTCAATGGTTTGGCGTACAACTTCGGGAATATCTACGTAGGCTTGTGTGGTAACCTCACCTGCAATTACAGCTAACCCCGTGGTAACCAGCGTTTCGCAAGCAACACGCGAATTGGGGTCTTGGGCGAGCATTGCATCAAGGATAGCATCAGAAATTTGGTCTGCTACTTTGTCGGGGTGTCCTTCGGATACCGATTCAGAGGTGAATAAATATGCCATTGGTTTTTGAAATTTTAATTTTTTCGGTAAAACAACGCTTTTTTTCGCAAAATAAAATTTTGAGTGGCAAATTTACAGATTTTTTCAAATCCGCTATATTTTTTTACAATTTTTTGATTGTCAAAGATAAATTCAGCCTTTTTGTAGAAAGTTTTTCAGAATTTGCTCGCCTACATTACTACTTTTTTCGGGGTGAAACTGCACGGCATAGAAGTTTTTATATTGCAGAGCGGCACTGAAAGGCAAAATATATTCCGTTTGGGCAATAGTTGCAGTGCCTATTTCAGCATAATAGCTATGCACATAATATACATACGAGCCACTGGCTATGCCACTAAAAAGCTCCGATTGTAAATTTTCAATGCTATTCCAGCCTACGTGAGGTACTTTACTGCCCTTATCGGTAGGAAATTTTTTAACGTTCAAGTCAAAAATACCCAAACACTCTGTATTTCCTTCTTCCGAGTGCTTGCAAAGTAGTTGTAGCCCCAAACATATTCCCAAAACGGGCTGTGTGAGGTTTTGGATAACCCTATCTAATCCTTTGTTTTTCAGATATTTCATTGCAGAGCTTGCCTCACCTACACCGGGAAAAATTACTCTATCAGCGGTTTGCAAAATTTCGGGTTTATCAGTAAGAATCCCCTCTACACCCAAACGCTTCAAGGCAAACAGAACAGATTGTACGTTTCCTGCGTTGTATTGAACGATAGCGATAGTCATTCCTTGTATTGTTTGATATATTCAAAAAGCAAATACATTTCCGAAAAGCTGCTTGCTGTCCAATCTAAACTTTCATTTTCTATATGCCAGATAGATTTTTTTGAGTTTTCAATTGCAGTAAGCAATTTTTCTTTCAGTTTGGCATAAATATCTTGATTGGGGTTGATGAAGTATTTTTTAGTTTTTTCATAATCTTTTATGTATTTTTTCAACTCCTCTTCTGCTTTCCTACAACTTCTAAAAGTCTTTTGCGTAAAACGAAAATGCAATAAAAACCAATATTCCAAACAAGGGTTATTGATAATGGTCAAAATTTTCTTCTGTTTAGCCTTTTGAAGATATTTTAGAAAATTTTTCACTTGATTATCACTCAAAATAACATCAAAATCAATTATCCAGAAAACAGCTTGATAGCCCTCTTTCAGTAACGATATAGCTTTTTCGTACTGCTCTTTGATGGATTTTTTTTGAGGCAATTTGGGTTCTATACTAAATTGAAGATTCTCTTCATTTTTTTGTAACATTTCCAAATAGCATATCTCTGTTTCTCCTTCTACAAGTACTGCTATTTTAGATTTTTTAGGTTTAATTTGGGAAATATGAGTTTTTTTTCGTTTCATTTCTTAAATATATCTACCTTTTAGGTTTGGAATAGCCCCCAATCTACCTACTTTATAGGATTGCAGAATATTTGTCTTTTTATTGAATGTCCTTTTATCAAAATCTGCAAGAGAATACAGCTCTGTAGCCAAGTTTTCATCTTTCTGTACAAACCAGATAACATCGTTTCTAAAAATATCTGTATTTTCAAGAAATTCTCTGTAATGCGTTGTTGCAATGATTTGCGAGTTTTTAGTATTGAGCAAGAACATCAATAAGAAATGTTCTAATAAGTCGGGGTGCAATGAAGCCTCTATTTCATCAATAGGAAATATGAAAGATTTTTTGATAAGCAACGTTAGTATTCCTGCAAGTTCATAAAATCGTTGAGTTCCTTTGGACTCCAACTGAAATGGTAACTTTTCGTGTTTGTTTTTACTAATTTTATGAACAAAATAAACTTCAAAAATAGGTACTAATTTTTCTCTCTCTTCAATTGTCAAATCATTTATATATTTAGGTGCTTGCTCATCATCGGAGATATAACTCGCAACTAATTCCCGGATAAAAATATCGTCTATTCCAAAATCTGCTTTTTTCAAAATATCTAAAAGTATCGCTTTATCAATTTCCCCCGAATAAATATGGTAATGAATAAAGTTTTCTAAAAAACTGCTTAACAACAAACCTTCTAAATGCCCACTAAACCACTCTATTGCCCCTTCTAAATATGCAATAGAAGTATTGGTTTTGAGGTATCCCCCCAACACGGTATTATTCCACAAAGTATTGGTTTCAAGAATTTTAAGGATAACCTTATCATCAAAGATTTTCTCATTAAATTTAATTTGAGCAAGTTTCTTGATAGGGTCAGTTTGCCTACTATAAATGGTATTTTTATTTACAACCATTTTTTCATTCAAAATAGCTTCATTTGTAAAGCAAAGCTCATAAGAATAGATATTCGCATTATGCGAGAATTTGATTTCAAAAATAGTTGGACTTGTTCGGCTTTTTTCATCAAACAGAAAAGGCTGAAAATGGATAGTTTCGTTTTTATGCGAAAGTGGATTGATTACTAATTGCCTCAAAAAGTCTAATGCTTTCAAAATATTGGTTTTCCCCGAAGCATTGGCACCATAAATAAGGGCTAATTTCAGCAGTCGCAAGCCATTTGTTTGAATTACGTAATGCTCTTCTAAATGCTTACTCTTATCAGCAACAAATGAAAGGGTTTGTTTGTCTTTTATAGAAGCAAAGTTTTGAACACTAAATTCAATCAGCATTTCTGATTTTTTTTGCAAAATAAACAATAAATTTCCAAAATTTACTAAAAATTCATAAAAATATGCTCACGCTCTACTCTGCTACCGATGGCTCAAAAACACTTCTGAATACGGCTCTCAACGAAACTTATCATTCTCGGAATGGTTCTATTGCCGAGTCTTTACACGTATTTTTGCAGGCGGGCTTACACGATTGGCTCGCTGAAAATTCTAATTTTCAAGATACTATCCGAATTTTGGAGATAGGTTTTGGTACAGGGCTGAATGCCTTGCTCACTCTGCAAAGTGCCTTTCAGAGGAAACTTTCTATTTACTACCAAACTTTGGAAACTTATCCTCTTGCCTACGAGCAAATAAAACCTTTACAATACGTTGAGCAAATTGATAGCCATTTAGAGTCTTATTTTGAGGCTATGCACCAAAGCGATTGGAATAAAGCCGTAGTTATTTCTGATAATTTTGTTTTGGAAAAAAGAAAAATCGCTTTACAAACATACCAAAGCGAGGCTATTTTTGATATTGTATATTTTGATGCCTTTGCCCCCAACGTACAACCCGAATTGTGGGAAATAGAGCAAATCAGGCGTACTGCCGATGCAATGAAGCAAGGTGCTTTTTGGGTTACTTATTCTGCTAAAGGGCAACTTCGCAGAGATTTGAAAACTCTCGGCTTACAAGTAGAAAAACTGCCCGGTGCTTTGGGCAAACGTGAAATGACTAGAGGGAGAAAAGTGTAATAAGTTCAAATTGTTAGTATTGACTGAATTATAGAATAAAGCACAGATATTTTTTAGATTTACTACAATTTTATTTTTGCTTATCAATAAAAATTTTTAGATTTGCCTAAAATTTGGATTTGCAGGAAACAAACTTTATATTTGCAACAATGTTGCAAAAAAAATAAATTTAGCTATGAAAAAATTATTCTTTTTGGGTTGGGTTTGGCTGTATAGTGTTTCCGTAATCGCCCAAACAGGCACTTTGCAAGGTTTTGTAAAAGATGATGTTACCCGTGAGGCAATGGTAGGGGCTGTAATAAAACTGGAAAAAACTTCTTTTCAAACTATCAGTGATAGTACAGGATTTTTTTCTTTGCATAATATTCCCGTAGGTCAGTACACGCTTTTGGTACAGGGAATTGGCATTTTGCCTTGGGCAAAAAAAATTACTATCAGCGAAGGAACCAATGAAAATCTGCTAATTTTGGCAAGTAGCGAAAACATTGGTGAAGTGGTAGTTTCAGGCACTTTGCGAGAAACGGAAACCAGCCAAAGTCCGATTTTGGTAGAAGTGTATAGCGAGCATTTTTTACAAAAAAATCCTACTTCCAATTTTGCCGATGCCTTGCAGTACATCAATGGGGTACGCCCCCAAATTACTTGTAGTGTTTGCGGCACAACAGGCATACAAATCAATGGAATGGAAGCTCCTTACACAATGGTACTCATTGACGGAATGCCCATAGTAAGTGGCTTGGGAACGGTGTATGGTTTCAGTGGTATTCCTACGAGCCTAATTAAACGCATTGAAGTTATCAAAGGAACAGCCTCAACGCTTTATGGCTCGGAAGCAGTTGCGGGGCTTATCAATATTATCACCAAATCGCCACAACAAGCCGAAAAATTCAGCATTGATGTATTTGCAAGCTCTCACCAAGAATATAATGCCGATATGGCTTTCAGCCAAAAAATAGGTAAGGTTTCCACTTTATTAAGTTCTAATCTGTTTTGGTTCAATAGCAAAAGAGATATGAATGTAGATAATTTTATGGATATACCTTTACAAAAACGCTTTTCAGTGTTCAACAAATGGCAAATTGAGCGAAAAGACCAAAAAAATACTTCTATAGCTTGGCGATACATCTACGAAAATCGCCTGGGTGGCGAAATGCTTTTTACAGAGGCTTTGCGTGGCTCTGAACAAATTTATGGCGAAAGCATTTTTACCAAACGTTTTGAACTGCTTGGCAGATACGATTTGCCTACGAAAGAAAAACTATCACTGCAATACTCTTTCAACCATCACAACCAAAATGCTTTTTATGGAAATACACCCTACAAGGCTACCCAAAGCATTGCTTTTGCACAGATGCTTTGGGAGAAAAAGTTAGATAATCGCAATCATTTGCTTGCGGGTAGTACGTTTCGTTACACTTTTTATGATGATAATTCGCCTGCAACTGCATCAGCCGATGGTAACCGCAATCAGCCCTCAAAAATCTATTTGCCAAGCATTTTTTTACAAAATGAAACAGCATTTAGCCCCAAACACTCGCTTTTGCTTGGCTTACGTTACGACTACAATTCGGCTCACGGAAATATCCTAACGCCTCGTTTGGCTTACAAATTTACGGCTAATGAAGATAACATCTGGCGTTTGAATGTAGGAAAAGGTTTTCGGGTGGTCAATCTTTTTACCGAAGACCACGCCGCCCTTACAGGTGCAAGAAGCGTAGTGCTTGCCAGCCAGCTCAGACCCGAAGAATCTTGGAACGCAAGCATAAGTTATGAAAAAACATTGCTTGCAGGCAAAAACTTGCTTACTTGGGAAAATAACCTTTTTTACACTTACTTTACCAATCGTATTTTACCCAATTACGAAATAGATGATAACCTAATTGTCTATGACAACTTACAGGGCTATTCGGTAGTGAGAGGCTGGGGAAGTAATTTGAATTTTCAAAGCCCGCAGGGCTTGCGTTGGAACTTAGGTTTTACGCTTCTGCAATCTTTTGTGCAAGAGCAAAAACGCCGCAATCAGGTTTTGGTTTCACCATTTTCAGCAACTTGGAGCGTAAGTTATACTTTTGCCAAAATTCGTACAACCCTTGATTGGACAGGTAATTTGTACAGCCCCATGCCCCTTGTAGTAGTAGAAAATGATTTTCGTCCCGAAAAATCGCCTTGGTATAGTATTCAGAACTTGCAGGTTACAACTTCAATTCAGGAAAAATGGCAAGTATATGCAGGTGTAAAAAACCTACTCAACTTTATGCCTCAAAATCCGCTTTTCAACCCTCAAAATCCATTTAGCGATAGTTTTGACACGGCTTATGGTTTTGCTCCTCTGCAAGGCATTAGAGGGTTTTTAGGCTTGCGGTGGCATTTGCATTAAAAAATCCCGAAAAACATTTTTTTCGGGATTTTGAATGATTTTTTACATCTTCTTTGCCGCTTCAATAATTTTAGGCACTACTTGGAACGCATCGCCTACAATGCCGTAGTCGGCGGCTTGGAAAAAGGGTGCTTCGGGGTCTGAATTGATAACCACAATACATTTAGAGGAATTCACTCCTGCCAAATGCTGAATAGCTCCCGAAATACCAATAGCAATGTAAAGGTTCGGACTTACTTTTACGCCTGTTTGCCCTACGTGTTCGTGGTGAGGTCGCCAATGTAAATCGGAAACAGGTTTGGAGCAACCCGTAGCCGCACCCAAAACTTTGGCAAGTTCTTCTACAATACCCCAGTTTTCGGGTCCTTTCAAGCCTCTACCCCCCGAAACCACAATATTGGCTTCAGGCAAAGAGATAGTGCCTGTGGCTTTTTCGGTGTTTGTAATTTTGGCGGCAAAGTCGCTATCGTTCAAAGTAGGAGCAAATGCTTCAACACTTGCCGTATTGGTTGTAGGAGTTACAGCGTAGATATTTTTCTTGATTGCCAAAATTTTCTTTTCGGTGTTAATCGCAGTATTGGCAAAAGCCTTTCCTGTGTAAATGCTTCTTTTTACTACAAAACCATTGCTCAAATTGGGCAAATCCACCACATTGGATGCAAGTCCTGCTTTCAATCTGCCTGCTACACGTGCCGCTACGGCATCGCCCAACGAAGATTTAGCAAGTACAAGCACAGAGGCATTTTCCTTTTCCACAGCTTGTGCAATAGCATTGCTATATGCCTGAATGATACCTGTATTCAGACGGCTATCGGCAACGTGAAGCACCTTGCTTGCACCATAATTGCCTAATTTTTCCAATTCTTGGGCATCGCCAAGTACCAAAGCCGTGGCACTTGTGCCAAGCATTTCGGCTACTTTTGCACCATAGCCAACAGCTTCTAATGAAGAGGGTTTCGCTTTCCCTTCGGCGGTTTCTACAAATATTAAAACTGACATCGGACTCAAAATTTTGGAGGTTTATGAAAAAAAATACAAGACAAAATAAAGCTGATTTACAACATTTTACTCTTATACTGTACTCACTACAACACTTTGGCTTCTGTTTTGAGCAAATCTATCAACTTTTCGGCTTCCTCGGCGGGTATCATCTTACAAGCACCTTTGGGCGGTGGCAGTTCAAAAGAAAGACTTTTGGTAAGTTCTTGTGGGTTTGCAGGAGCTATTACTTGCAAAGGTTTGCTTTTCGCCGACATAATGCCTCGCATATTAGGGATTTTCCATTCGGCGATAGGCTCTTGGCAACCCAATACCAAAGGCAGAGGAGCTTCCAAATATTCTTTTCCGCCTTCTATTTCTCTTGCCATTTTGGCAATATTGCCCTCAATATCCAATTTCATTACAGGCGAAAACGAAGGGATACCTAACAATTCGCCCACAATGCCGTGCACTTGCCCGCCGTTGAAATCAATGGATTCTCGCCCCATTAAGATTAAATCATAGTTATTTTGCTTACAGATATGGGCAATCTGTTCGGCTACGAAAAAAGCATCGGTAGGCTCGGCATCAATGCGAATAGCATCATCACAACCCAAAGCCAGAGCTTTACGAATAGAAGGCTCCGTTTCGGCAGTACCTACGTTTAGCACGGTTACAGTAGCCCCAAATTGTTCTTTGAGTTCTACGGCACGCGAAAGAGCATAGTCGTCGTAAGGACCAATCACAAATTGTACGCCTGTGGTATCCAATTTTGAGCCATCGGGCGTGAATTTGATTTTTGTGGTGGTATCAGGAACGTGTGTAATGCAAACTAAAATTTTCATTTGCGTTCATTTTAGAGTGAAACATTTTTGGCTAATTAAGTTGCAAGTTAAGTATTTTGTTTGGCAAAATTCAAATTTTTCCGAAAAAATATTATGCAAGCATACTAATTTTGAAAATTTTAGGCAAATCTTAATTATTTGCGTTCAAAAAGTTCAGTCTTTCAAGTGTTTGAGGTAAAAGTTTTACTCCGTCTATCTCCTATCTCCTGAATCTTGTTTCCTACCTCCTTATTGCAAAATATACCTAAAAGGCAACTACTCTTCGGTATAAGCCCAATCAATGCCTTGTTTGGTATCTTTGAGCGTGATACCAATCTTTTTGAGTTCTGCACGGATTTCATCAACTTTTGCATAGTTTTTTTCCGCTTTTGCTTCTGCATACAATTTGAGCAAAGTTTGCAAGAGCGGTTCTACCTCCTTGATAGGCTCTTCTTGAATGCCCAAAATTTCTGTAAGCACCAAAGGATACATTTTTTGCAGGTAAGCAAAAGTGCTTTCCTGGATAGCAGAAATTTTGGCAGGATTGTTCTGTAAAGTGTTTATCTTTTTAGTGATAGCAAGCAAATGTGTAATTGCCAGTGCCGTATTCAAGTCGTCATCAAGGGCTTCAAAAATTTTTTGAAAATCATTTTGTATCTCATTTTCCAGCTTGCTATCGTGTGTGGTAGGTTCAAACTCGCTGTAATGCAAGTTTTTTAGCACTTTGCCTGCATTGATGAGCTTGAAATAGTTTTTTTGCGTAGCTTTCAGAGCTTCATCAGAAAAATCAATAGTGCTACGATAATGAGCCTGCAAAATGAAAAGCCTCACCACCATAGGCGAATAGGCTTGCGAAAGCAAAGAATGAGAACCTTCAAATAGCTCGGCAAGGCTAATGAAATTGCCCAAAGATTTGCTCATTTTTTGCCCATTTACGGTTACCATATTGTTGTGCATCCAATATTTTACAGGAATTTTGCCTGCATTAGCGGCTTTGGCTTGGGCAATTTCACATTCGTGGTGCGGGAAAATCAAATCCATACCGCCGCCGTGAATATCAAAAGTTTCGCCAAGGTATTTGGTACTCATTACACTACATTCAATATGCCACCCAGGAAAGCCCTCGCCCCAAGGCGAGTTCCAACACATCAGATGCTCAGGGGCGGCTTTTTTCCATAGAGCAAAATCAGCGGGATTTTTCTTTTCGTCTTGCCCCTCTAAGGTTCTTCGCTCCTCGCCTGCTCCTGCAAGCAATTCTTCAATTACTCTACCCGAAAGTTCGCCGTAGTTGTATTTTTTGCTTTGATAGGCTTCTACATCAAAATATACTGAGCCATTTACTTCATAAGCCAGTCCTGCGTCAAGAATTTTTTGTGTCATTTCAATTTGTTCTAAAATATGCCCTGTGGCAGTGGGTTCAATATCGGGACGCAAGACATTGAGTTTGTCCATTACATTGTGATAGCGAATGGTGTAGCGTTGAACAATCTCCATTGGTTCAAGCTGTTCCAGTTTCGCTTGCCTGCTAATTCTATCTTCGCCTTCGTTGGTATCGCCAAGCAAATGCCCTACATCAGTGATATTTCTTACAAAACGTACTTTATAGCCTTTGTAAATAAGGTAGCGGCGAAGGACATCAAAAACTACGGCAGGTCTGCCATTGCCTATGTGGGCATCGTTATACACCGTGGGTCCGCACAAGTAAATGCCTACAAAAGGCGGATTCAGCGGCTCAAAGTTTTCTTTCTGACGCGTAAGGGTATTGTAGAGTTTCAAGGTTTTTTTATTTTGAGGATTTGCCGCAAATATAAAAATTTATATTTGCAGGAAAACGTTTTTCTGCAAATAAGGAATTTCTTATTTGCAGAAAAAGCCGTAAATGCAAATAACATTCACTATCAAACAAAAAGTTCTGTAATGTGTTTTTTTGAAAAAACAAAAATGCAAGAAGAGGTAAATCGTTTTGTAGAATTTGGAAAAATCTTTGACCGCCCCACACGCAAATATTTGGCAGAGTATCTGAAAAAGAAACTTCATTTGGCAAATGATTTGGAAAAACTTTCCGCTTCTTTGCAAATTTACAACCTGCCCATAGCCCAAGCTCTTGATAAGATTTTGGAAAGTCCGAAGGTAAGAAGTATTTCAGAAAAATACAAGCAAGCCAGCGAGCAAATACTTTTAGATTTGCTGAAATGGCTCAAAAAAATACAGACTC
Source organism: uncultured Cytophagales bacterium (assembly GCA_964654605.1). Classification (GTDB taxonomy): domain Bacteria; phylum Bacteroidota; class Bacteroidia; order Cytophagales; family Thermonemataceae; genus Raineya. The sequence goes on from CAZZLW010000042.1 coordinate 35,660, forward strand.
AATTAGATACCCAAAACCCTTTTCTTGATGAAATTAGCCTTTTTCAGCGATGGGAAGCTACACCAGCTTTTTGGTGGGCAAAACAATGGTATTACCTCACCAATTACCTTAAAGAAATGTATACTGCCCAAGAGTTGGATATTAGCTTTTATGAAAAAAAGTTTGAAGCTATTTTACGCCATATAGACCTTTTTGCTTTGGAAAAAGAAGGCAAAAAGTATGAGAAAGAATTGCAAGAACTTGAAATAATTGCCGAGGATTTGCTTACGCAATGGAAAGCACTACTCACTGCCAAACGCTTGCAATGGGAAATAGAGCAAGCCGAAAAAGAGCAAGAGGCTTTTCTGCAAGTCTTGGAAAGCAAAATTGAGGAGTTTAGCAAATTCATAGAGCTTATTAGTCCATTTGCAAACGAGGTAGGTCATTTTTGGGATATGTCTTCGGGCAAATGGCACAAAGCAGGGTTTGAACTTCTTGAAAAATATGCTCAAATTCTGCAAAAAGAACAGGGCTTGCGAGAGCTTGCCGAAATGCTTGGCAAAATGCGTGAAGCTCGCACCGAAACCAATGAGGAAATCTATGAAAACATCATCAGCCGCAAGGCTTGGATAGCAGATTTTCAGAAAAAAGATGAAATTGGGGGTGTTTTTCAAGATAATTATCTGCCCAATGTACTTCCTTCGGAAATGGCTTTTTTGGGGGATAGTGCCACAGAAAACGCTTTTTGGAAAAAATACGTTGAAAAAGAACTTTTGAGCTTTCGGTATCAGGGCAAAACTTTGGTGCAACACGATAAAATTCAGTATTTTCGTCAGCAAAAAGTGCGTAAAAAAGAAAAAGGTCCTTTCATTGTTTGTGTGGATACGAGTGGCTCAATGGAAGGCACGCCTGAACAAATAGCCAAAACACTCTGTTTCGCTATTCTCAAAATGGCAAGTAGCGAAAACCGCAAGGCTTATCTTATCAATTTTTCCGTAGGTATCAAAACCATCAATCTATTAGATTTGGCAAACTCAATGGATTTGCTCATTGAGTTTTTGATGATGTCTTTTCACGGCGGTACAGATGCCGCCCCAGCCCTTATAGAAGCAATTCGTATGCTTCAAAGCAACGAGTATAAGGAAGCCGATGTACTAATGATTTCCGATTTTGTAATGTTTTCTTTGCGAGAAGATATTGTCAAAAAAATTCGCCAGGAGCAGGAAAAAGATACCCGCTTTCATAGCCTGACCATTTCGCACAAACCGAACCCCGAAATTGTCTATCATTTTGATAATAACTGGCAGTACAACCCCGAAAGCAAAGAAGTCATCAAAATCATTTACAAAGATTTGATGTGTTTGAAAGATTGCTGAACGATTGGATATTTCCTTGTCTTACATTCATTGAAAGTTTTTTCAAATTTTCAGTAAAGTGCTTGTTGGTTTTGATTTTTTTGTTATGTTTGCCTTGCAAATTTTCACCAAAAAACGTTTTTTATGCAAACCACAAGAGTTTTCGCTATTTTCGCTTTGCTTGGAATAGGTATGGGGGTAGTAGGTTGTGAAAATAAAGGTTCAGGCGAACAAAAACCCGACACTACTATCACACAAAAAGTAAAAGACGAAGTTATCAAAAATGTAGCTGATGCTGTAAAGCAGTTGCCTCCTGTACAAGAACTGCCCGATTTACTTGCTTCGGCAGGTGTTGATGATTTCTATGAAAAGCTCATCAATCCTACCAAAAATGTTGATAAATACCTCACTACCAACGACCTTGCCGCTATGAACTTCGGTGCTTATGTGATTGACTTGGGCTATGTACTGAACTACGAGAAAATTCAGATGGGAAGCGACTATATGGGGGCTTGCCAAAAATTGGCTGATAAAATTGGGGTTAGCTCTGCCATAGACCAACAAAAAATTGAGCGTTTTGGTAAAAACTTGGATAAAAAAGATTCGCTTATCAAGATTGCTAACGAAACCGTACAAAATATTGATAAATATCTGCGTGCCAACGAAAGAACCAATATTTCTGCAATTATTTTGGGGGCAATGTTTGTGGAAGGTTTGCATATTTCTACAAGCATTATCGGTATGCCTTCGGATATGGACAAAAACACCAAAGATTTGGTTTTCAGCAGAATGGTAAAAATTATCGCCGACCAAGAAAAATCGCTTGATGATGCTATCTCTTCTTTGGAAGCCGTAAAACCTACGGGCAAAGCCCAAGATTTGCTCAACGGTCTGAAAGCTATCAAGCAGGTATATGCCGAAAAGAAATATGCCGAAAAATTTGCTTCTTACAAAACTGGCGAAAAAGTCCCTGTTTCTACCGAAGACTTAAAGCCTTTGCAAGCCAAAACACAAGAAGTTCGTAAATTGATAATTGAGTAATACTAAAATCCATTTTCGGTGGTTGGGCGTAGCCGAAACCACCGAAAATGCCTATCATCAAAATTATTTCAACAAAGCCACTTTTAGCTGTATTCTCACCACATCTCCCATCGTTTTACATTTAAGAAATTCGTTGTTTTTGTGATATTCGGCAAGTTCGTGTTTGAGCTGATAGGTTTTTTCAGAGCTTGAAATGGTATCTTTTCGCATTACATCAATCAAATCTTTTACGCGATAACGTGCCGAAACCAGTCTTCGCCCAATGAGGGTTCGCTCTTCGTGCTGATATTGCTTGGCAGTTTCTTTATTGACGTGTTTGAGGCACAATTCTACAATGGGGTTATTTTCTTTGAAAAATTGTGGCAAATACATTCGGTGTTTGCCCTCGTAAGATTGTTGGTCAAAATCAATGGCACGCACTCGGTATTGCTCATTATCAAAGTCGGGGGTAATATCCACCACATAATTGTAGGCTCGCATATCGCCCAAAAGACGAATAAAACAACGCTCATTGAACTTTACAAACTCTTTGGCAATGCGAACGGTATTCATTTCGGGGCGTTGGAGATAGTTTTGGATAAAAGCATCGCCGGGTATGCCCGCAATGTGTTCTTCTATAAGTGTATTTTTATGCACTAAAAAGCTAATTCGGTTGGGCGAAAGCAAATGTTCCAATTCCAAGCCATAAATACGAGAAGCATCGGCTTTTTTTACATAAAAATAATCGTAATTGTCGTTGTAGTTATTGATGATTCTGATACGAAAAGGGTGCGAATTGCCAAACACGCAGTAATCAATTCTATCTACGTGCAAATGCTCCATTACAGAAATATCGCCATCGGTTTTTAGCAAAGCATACACGGTGGTAAGAGCTTTATCAAGCTCTTGTGTCATATCTTGGCTATAAATAACAGAGTTCCATAGCGTATCTTTGCCCTTTTTATCTAAAACAGGGAAGGCATCGGTGTAGCGAAGCAAATCTTCGTAGCTTACAGGTAAAACACAAGTACGCTGATAAGTTTGCAAATAGCTTCGCAACTCTTTGGAAATAGGAAAAGCAGGCTTTTTTTTGGAAATTTCAATCATAGCAGTTAGGGGCAAAAATTTGATAGATCTTTTTCTTGCTTCCAGTTTTTGCTTCTTGAAGCTACTCAAAAATAAACTTTTTTTCGTAGAAATCAAATTTCTCGTTATTTTTGCCGAGTTTTTAAGCCTATTCAATATGATGAAATACAATTTCTTAGCTCCTGCTTGCTTGCTTTTAGAAGATGGGACACTCTTTGAAGGTTTTGCGATTGGCAAAAAGGGTACCACTACGGGCGAAATTTGCTTCAATACAGGAATGACGGGCTATCAGGAAATTTATACTGACCCTTCCTATTTTGGGCAGATTGTCGTAAATACTACTGCCCATATAGGCGTATATGGCACCTACCACGAGGAGCAAGAAGCAGAAAAGCCTACTATCCGAGGAATGGTTTGCAATGCTTTTTCTCATATTTTTTCTCGCCACAAAGCCGAAAAATCCTTGCAAACTTATTTAGAAGAAAACAATATTGTAGCCATTGCAGGAGTGGATACTCGCCGTTTGGTACAGCATATTCGCCTGAAAGGAGCTATGAATGGAGTTATTTCATCAGAAAATTTGGAAATAGGTTTTTTGCAAAAAAAACTACAAGAAACGCCTCCAATGAAAGGGCTTGAACTTTCCAGCCAAGTAAGTACGCAAAAATCTTATTTTTTTGGAAATCCGCAAGCACGCCACAAGGTAGCAGTTCTGGATTTGGGTGTAAAGCGAAATATTTTACGCTGTTTGGCTGAAAGAGATGTGTATATGCAAGTATTTCCTGCCCAAACGCCTTTCTCTGAAATGCAGAAGTTTAATCCTGACGGCTATTTTATTTCTAACGGACCTGGCGACCCTGCCGCTATGCCTTACGCCGTTGAAACCGTAAAGCAAATTTTAGAAAATAATGCCCCCCTATTTGGCATTTGCTTAGGACATCAAATTTTAGCTCTTGCCAGTGGTATTGGCACTCATAAGTTGCATCACGGACACAGAGGCTTAAATCACCCTGTCAAGAATTTGCTTACGGGCAAAAGCGAAATTACTTCCCAAAATCACGGATTTGGGGTAAATAAAGAAGAAATTGAGCAAAGCGATTGCGTTCAAATTACCCATATCAATCTCAACGACCACAGCGTAGAGGGCTTACGCCGAACCGATAAACCTGCTTTTTCGGTACAATATCACCCCGAAGCCTCACCCGGCACTCACGACTCGCGTTATCTGTTTGATGAATTTGTGCAAATGCTGAATAAAAATTAGACTATCGTACTTCTATTTTTTTTGATATCTGAGCTTTGCGAAAAATATTTGCTCACGCAAACTTTTTTCTCAAAAATTTGTTATATCTTTGTGTAATCTAAACTCATTCTAAATAAAAATTACGTTTCTGTATGGACGAAATTCTCATTGAACATATCAATTCTGACTATAAATACGGATTTGTAAGCAATATTGAAGCCGAAGAAGCACCGAAGGGCTTGAACGAGGAGATTATTCGTTTCATTTCTGCCAAAAAAAATGAACCCGAATGGATGCTTGAATGGCGTTTGAATGCTTATCGCAAATGGCTTACGATGAAAGAACCTTCTTGGCAAAATGTTCATTATGCCGCCATTGACTATCAGGACATAAAATATTACTCTGCTCCTAAAAAGAAACCCAAACTCAACAGCCTTGACGAAGTAGATCCTGAGATTTTGAAAACTTTTGAAAAGCTGGGAATTTCTTTGGAAGAGCAAAAACGTCTGACAGGCGTTGCTGTTGATGCCGTTATTGATAGCGTTTCGGTGGCTACTACTTTCAAGAGCAAGCTGGCGGAACTTGGCATTATTTTCTGCTCTATCAGCGAGGCTATTCACGAACACCCCGAACTTGTAAAAAAATATTTGGGTTCGGTAGTGCCAGTAACCGATAATTTCTTTGCCGCCCTTAATTCTGCGGTATTTTCTGATGGTTCTTTTGTGTATATTCCCAAAGGGGTGCGTTGCCCTATGGAGCTATCCACTTATTTCCGTATCAATGCTTCGGGTACAGGACAATTTGAAAGAACCCTCATTATCGCTGATGAAGGAAGTTATGTGAGCTATCTGGAAGGCTGTACAGCCCCTATGCGAGATGAAAACCAACTCCACGCCGCTGTGGTAGAACTGATTGCCTTAGATAACGCCGAAATAAAATATTCTACGGTGCAAAATTGGTATCCGGGCGATAAGGAAGGCAGAGGTGGCATTTACAATTTCGTAACCAAAAGAGGAATTTGTGCAGGCAAAAATTCTAAAATTTCTTGGACACAAGTAGAAACGGGTTCCGCTATTACCTGGAAATACCCATCGGTTATTTTGAAAGGTGATAACTCTGTGGGTGAATTTTATTCGGTAGCAGTTACCAATAATATGCAACAAGCCGACACAGGTACGAAAATGATACATATTGGCAAAAATACCAAAAGCCGTATCGTGAGTAAAGGTATTTCGGCAGGTAAAAGCCAAAATTCGTACAGAGGTTTGGTAGAAATCCATAAAAGAGCTGAAAATGCTCGTAATTTCTCACAATGCGATAGCCTTTTGCTGGGCAATTTGTGTGGGGCTCATACTTTCCCTTATATTGAAGTAAAAAACCCAACTGCGACCATAGAACACGAGGCTACCACCTCCAAAATAGGCGAAGACCAAATTTTTTACTGCAACCAAAGAGGATTAGATACCGAAACTGCCATTGCCTTGATTGTCAATGGTTATGCCCGTGAGGTACTCAACCAACTTCCTATGGAATTTGCTGTTGAAGCTCAAAAGTTACTTGCTATCAGTTTGGAAGGTAGTGTAGGGTAAATCTATCGTATATTCAAAATATTTTCAATGCCTTCGTATCTACGCAACGAAGGCATTTTGTTTGGAATTTTAACGAAAAGTACTTTGGATAAGTTTCAAAATAAATATCGGATACCTTCGGCAAGAGCTTCTTGGTGGGATTATGGCTCACAAGGAGCGTATTTTATTACAATTTGTACCCAAGACCGATGGCATTACTTCGGAGAAATTATTGAGGGTAAAATGCAATACTCACAGGTGGGTGTTTTGGCAGATATTTTTTGGCTTGAAATTCCCTTTCACGCTCAAAAAGTAACTTTGGGTGAATATATTGTAATGCCTAATCATATTCACGGCATTTTGATTTTGGAAGATAGTTTCCCAACCACATCACTAAAACATAGCGAAAGCAATAATTTTGCTCAAAATAGGTTTCAAAATCCGGGTAAGAATAGCATTTCGTCCATTGTAGGGTCGTATAAATCTGCTGTAAGCAAGCACGCTCGGCGTTTAGGATTTGAATTTGCTTGGCAAAGCCGCTTTTATGACCATATTATTCGCAATGCAGAAGAATATCAGCGTATAGAAAATTATATCATCAACAACCCCCAACAATGGGAAAAGGATAAATTTTTTGGTAAATGATAATAGATTGGGGGTAAAATATTATTCATTTTCATTCGTATTCAATTCGTATTCAATTTGTAGAGACAAGACAATGCCTTGTCTCTACAAATAACGGAAAAATGGAAAACAAAAAATAAAAAAATGTACAATTGTATTTATGGTTGCAATGAAAAAGGCTGGTATCTTTTACCAGCCCCAAAACATCTATTAAGATTTTTATTTTGTTCCCTTGTCTTTTACTTGATTTTTTAATTCTAAGGTTGATGGCTTTTTAGGTGATTTCGGGAACCTTATGTCTTGAAAACGTGAGTCTAAATTACCATTTTCGTCATAGGTATTTGCTCTGTTTGCAACCACAGTCCAAGAGAAAGCTACATTTGAGGTTCCTCCTTGCAATTCTATCACTTCAAAGCCATTTTTAGATTTGTTTGTTACATAAACTCCCTTGCAATCGCCCTCTAACTGAATAAAGACTTTCATAGGATGTGCCTCATCTACATAAATATTTTTTGCAAAAATCGGATCAAGTTGAATGTATGCTCTGCCATTTACAAGTTTTCCCGTTCCATAATCTTGGAATAATACTTCTGGGCTTTCTGGACAAAACATATTTACATACTCCCCATTCAAATCCTTAACCATTGTAGAAACAGTGCCAGGTCCATTTATTTTATAGTTAGTTCCGCCAGTCCTACCTCCTACGTAAGCATAAGCGTTCGCATTGGTTGCCGCAACAAAATACCCTCCCCAACGGTCATTGCCATTACCCGTAGCATATCCGTATATTCCAATACTCAATCCTGTACCAGCTACTCCACTACCACCAGTTAGAGTACTAACAGTTCCCGTATTATTACCAACAAATGCTCCTCCTGTACCTGTTGCAGAGTTACTAACCCCATATACTCCTATTCCTGTAGCACTACTAAACGAACCTCCAGTATTGGCTAAGTAAAAGGTAAGACCTCCTCCACTTCTACCAACTACTCCCGCCCCACTAGATCCTGCTAAAATCCCCCATAAAGCAAATGCATCTAAAACAGATGAACTTTCACTCAAAGCACCATCATAATTAGATGAAAAATGTCCCGCATAAGTAGAACTATTATTTCTTACTCTTAGTGCTGCAACTCCAGCTCCTAAATTATTATTTAATTCATTGATAGAAAGCTGTCCATTTGCTGCAACCCTTGCTCTTTCTACTCCATTTGTGCTAAAACCTAATATATCTGCACCTATCCTGTAAATTCCTGTATTACTATCAGTTTCCCAAGAATAAAAAGGAGCTGCCGCCGTTCCATCGGAAAGGGCAAATAATTGATTACCATTGGCTATTCTTAAGCGAGGAGTATTGTTCGTTCTAAAAGTAAGAGCTTGTGCATCAGTTGTACCAACAAAGTTTGTAGCTGCGTCAGTACCAGTATTCCCTGTAGTAAACCATCCAGTGCTATTATTTAGTAAATAACGCCAATTAGTGCCATCATAATACCAAAAGCCAACTAAACCATCAGTTTGATAGATAAGTAGCCCATTGGCAGGAGAAGCAATTGCACCACGTTGAGCGAGTGTCATACGAGGAACAAGCAAGCCTCGTGTAGTAGATTGCACATCAAGCATTGCAGAGGCAGCAGGAGTTCCACCGATACCTACCCCTTGCGAGAAAGCAGTAGTAGCCATCGCAACACTGCAAACGAGAGTGATGAAAAGTTTTTTCATACGCTTTAATTGTTTTTTGTTCAAAAAAAAATATAACGAAGTAAGAAGTTTTGCTTTTTTATTATATCGTATTTTCTAACTCATCATTGTCTTGCAATTTTGTAAAGTTCTGTTTGAGAGCCATCGGAGATTTGCAGGAAATACACACCCGCAGGTAATTGAGGCAATTTATCGCTGGGCTTAAAGTGAATTTCCTCGCCTTGTAAGGTAGTGCGTAAATGAGTATTTCCTAAGTTATCGGTTATGGTCAGAAGAATAGTTTTGCCTTCGGGGTTATAGATTTTTACATTAAGTTCATCTTTGTAAGGGTTAGGGTAAATACCTGCCCAGAAAGTTTTATTGAAATGTACGGGTTTGCTGGGGGTTGTACGCTTTGCACCACTTTGCTCTACTTGTACCAAACGATAGTAAAGCACATTTTTGCCTAAATCTTTGGCATTCCAATCAGTGTGGAGATAATTATTTTCAGCGAGGTTTTTAGCAGGTACGGAACCAATACGTTCAAAATTCACATTATCAGCACTTCTTTCCACAATATAATGGCTAACGTTCAGTTCGTTGAGTGTAGTCCAAAGCACTTCTACATCTTTACCTTTTACCAAACGTACATCAAAGGCAAGCATATCCACGGGCAAAGGATTCACTTGGTCGGAAAGTGTCCAACCATTACGTAAAGCGGCAAGAGGGATATTATTTTCAGTATGAACGCGACCGGGTATGCTTAAAAGTCCCGCATTATACAAAAACCAAGGCGAGCCTATCGTAAAGGGGGAAGTAGTACGCCATAACTGCATTTGAGCAAGATTTCTACCATTATCCCAGTCAGAAATCCAAGAGAAGGTAGCATTTCTAGTGCCTGCGGCAGTATTTGTAATATCTACAATCCAATGCACATCAATACTTTCAAATCCTATGGGGCTTACAAAACCCTGAGTAGGCACAAATCCACGGCTGGTAGCAGTACCATCACCCGAACGGCGAGTAAGTGTAAGTTCTCCTACATCTCCCCCTGCCGCCATTGAAAACATCAGAAAAGTAGCAAAAGCACCTGCATTTACTACTCTCTGCTCCATAATGGCTGTACCGCGAATATGGTTTGCATTGGTTTCGGTGGGGTTACTGGCAGTAGTCGTAAATCTTACAGGGCTGGCATTCGCAGTGAAAAGCCTACCATTAGTAAGGTTCAACGTATTGTGTATGCGTAATGCCCCTGTATTGGTTACACTTACGCCATTGCCACCATTATCAATAGTAAAAGTGCCTATATCCACCACAGAAGTTCCTTGGACTTGCTGTTCGGTAGTGCCTGTCATTTGTATAGTACCACTTGCACCATTAAAAGTTCCATTATTGATAATATCTCTACCAGTAGCATTGCCCGCCATAATAATAGTACCATTGTGATTGATAGTAGCACCTGCATTGTTTTGCAGGTTCAAAGCGGTAATATTCACCGTAGTACCAGCGGTGATGTTCATTGTTGTACCACTGGTTACAATCATTTGAGCGTTCAAAGCATTTGCAAGAAACACGCTTCCTGCCAAAAGCCAACTCCTGTAAATCTTTTTCATATAGTTTTGAGGTTTTTACTTGGGCTTTACCATTAGTTAATACTATAATTACAAAAAAGGTAACTGCATTTCAGAGAAAAATGTAATAAATTTTCAAACTTTACACTTTTTCAATATTTAATTTTATCAAAGTTTGTTTTTTTAGAATAATTATTGGCTTTTTATTCTAAAAAACAAAGTTAAAAACTTTTTTCAAAATATTGTTTTTCTTGGTAAGAAAATTTTTGAAAAATAGTATATTTGAGCGATTTTTGATGATAACATCTAAATATAATTTTGTGAATCGCATAGACCAGCTTTTTCAGCAGAAAAAAAACAATATTCTTACCCTTTATTTTACAGCAGGTTTTCCTGATTTGCATAGTACCGTGCCTATTCTACAACTTCTTGCTCAAAATGGCGTAGATATGGTAGAAATTGGTATGCCTTTTTCGGACCCGCTTGCCGATGGTGAAACTATCCAAAAAAGCAGTCAGAAAGCCTTGGAAAATGGTATGTCAATTGCTATGCTTTTTGAGCAATTGCAAGATATACGCTCCAAAGTACAAATACCCATAGTACTAATGGGATATTTGAATCCTGTTCTTCAATTTGGTATAGAAAAGTTCTGTCAAAGTTGTGCTCAAATAGGCATAGATGGCATCATACTCCCCGATTTACCCTTACAAGAATATCTGAACGAATACCGCAGTGTCTTTGAAAAGTACGGTTTGCATAAAATCTTCTTGATTACCCCACAGACTTCTCCTGAACGTATCCAAGCCATAGATGAGGCAAGCCGAGGCTTTGTATATTTGGTTTCACAGGCTACTACCACAGGCACCAAAACGGGCATTAGCGAGGAGCAAGAGAATTATTTTAAGAAAATTCAAGCAATGAACCTCAAAAATCCTTTGCTTGTTGGTTTTGGTATTTCGGATAAAGATAGTTTCCAAAAAGCCTGCAAATATGCCAATGGTGCCATTATTGGAAGTGCTTTTATCAAACATATTGAACAAAGCCCTGATTTAGAAAAAAGCGTGCCTGCCTTTGTAGAAAAAATTTTAGACGTTGGGTTTGAAGCAAAAGGCAAGAAACAAGAAATAGGAAACAGGATTTTAGAAAATAAATGTCAGACAGAAAATGAGAGATAAAGCCCCTGAAGGCTTGAACATCAAACAATAAACTTTTTGAACGTAAATAATTACAATCTTTTGAAATTTGTATCCCTTCAACATAAAAGCTAATGAAAACCAAACCCTTGATTTTAATTTCAAATGACGACGGCATTACGTCCAAAGGTATCAGGACATTGGTAGAACTAATGGCTGAACTGGGTGAAGTAGTTGTAGTAGCCCCTGATAAGCCCCAATCGGGAATGGGACACGCCATCACGGTCAATGAAAGCCTACGCCTCTACAAAACAGATGTTTTCGAGGATTTAGGCGTAGAGGCTTACGAGTGTTCGGGCACACCCGCCGATTGCGTAAAACTCGCCAAACATCACGTTCTCAAAGATAGAAAACCCGATTTAGTGGTGAGTGGTATCAATCACGGTAGTAATATTTCGGTAAATGTTTTGTATTCGGGCACAATGTCGGCGGCGATAGAAGCCGCTATTGAAGGACTACCAGCTATTGGTTTTTCGCTTTGCGATTATGCCTATAATGCGGATTTTTCGCATATACGTGGCTATGTGAAACGCATAGCTTCCGAAGCTCTTCGGAATGGAATTCCCAAATACGTAGCCCTGAATGTTAATTTCCCTGCTATTATGCAAGGAGAAATCAAAGGAATAAAGATTTGTCGCCAAGCTCGGGCTCGTTGGCAAGAAAATTTTGATGAACGTAAAGACCCCCACGGTAGGCTATACTATTGGCTTGTAGGTGATTTTATCAATGAAGACCCAGGAAACGATACAGATGTATGGGCTTTGGATAATGGCTACATTTCTATTGTTCCCTGCCGTTTTGATATGACCTGCTACGAGAGCTTTCCTGCTATATCACAATGGGATTTATGAAAATTTTGGAGATGGAAAACTCATCTTGCTTTCAAGTGTTCAAGGCAATTGTGCTTGACAATCCGAAACATTGAACCTGTATATTGCAAATGATACAGCGAAAGATTGAAATGCTGAAACATATCCATTTGTGAAAGCGGATATCCAAGCCACCAAGCCAGTAAAATACGCATAGCTCTACCGTGTGAGCAAATAAGCACATTTTTTTCAGGGCTTTGAAGCAAGATTTCTGTAAATTTTTCTTGTCTTTGGCGTACTTCTTCGGGAGTTTCGGCTTGTGCAATAGCTACATTGGTATTGCCTGCTCGCCATTCGTGTATATAGTGCAGATACTCTGCGTGTGCTTCTTTGGTAAAGGGTTTGCCCTCGTGTATGCCCCAACTGATTTCATCTAAACCTTCGTGGCTTGCGTGAGCAATACCCTTTTCTATAAAAGGTAGAACGGTCTGATAGCTCCTTTTGAGTGTAGAATAGTAAATCTTTTCAAGTGGTAAATGCTGATATTTTTGAAAAAAATCTTGGGCTTGCTTTCTACCTGTATCATTCAAATCGGCATCTATGCCTCTGCCCTGTACCATTCCTTGGCGGTTGTAGTCTGTTTCTCCGTGCCGAATAAGATAAATATTTTTTATCATAACTGCTGAAACCTTAAAAATTTATCATCTTGATAGCCGTAATGGCGGCTTCTTCGCCTTTGTTGCCGTGTTTGCCTCCTGCCCTTTCAAGGGCTTGCTCCAAATTGTTGGTCGTAAGCACCCCAAAAATGACGGGCTTATTGTATTTCAAACCCACTTGCATAATGCCTTCGGCAACAGCCTGAGCAATAAAATCAAAATGCCTTGTTTCGCCTTGTATAATGCACCCCATCGCAATGACAGCATCAATATCGGCTCTTTGAGCAAGCCACTGCGAAGCCAATGGCAATTCAAAACTTCCTGCTACTCTTTTGATGACGATGTTTTCTGTTTTTGCACCATAATTTTGTAAAGTTTTGGTAGCACCGCTTAAAAGTGCCTCTGTAACTTCGCTATTCCACTCTGCTACAACTATCCCAAAACGCTTGTGGCTTACATCTGCCACATTTACTGGTGAATATTCGCTTAAATTTTTTAGGTGAGTTGCCATAATTATCCTTGACTATTTTTTAGTAGAGTTTCTGCTTGTTGCTATCAATATGATTTTTTAGAAGTGGGTTTCTAATGGCTCTTTCTTCCAATAAATCTATCTTTCGTTGTACAATCTCTTCAAGCATTTGTTTGAAAGAAAAATAAAGGTCTGTGTAACGGAAAGGGTCGTTTTCACTAAAATCAATCAAAAAATCAATATCAGAAGTATCATTGAAGTCTTCTCTCAAAACAGAACCAAACACATACAAAGACTTTACGTTATTTTGCTCACAAAGTTTTTGTATCTGTTTTATTTTTTCTTCTTTCAGTTTCATAAATAAGTTTTGTTGCAAAAATAATCATTCTTGCTAATAATTGAGCATTTTTCAAGGTAATTCAACAATAATTTTAGATTTTGATAACGTTTTTTCGGAAAAAAATGTTTTATTTGCAGGTAGCTAAATACAGCGGAAATGCAAACGGATTTAGCAACACTCCGCAAAATTGTCAAGCAAGGTGAAGGATTGAACGTAGAGTTCAAACTCAAAACCAAACACCCCGAAAAAATTGTTCGTGAGGTAGTTGCCTTTGCCAATACCGATGGAGGTATGCTCATTATTGGCGTAAGTGATGATAGGCAAATTATCGGTGCAAAATTCCCCGAAGAAGATGAGTACATCTTGAAAAAAGCCATTGCCGAATACTGCTTTCCTGAAATTTCTTATCAAATAGAACGCTTACCTCTTGATGAAGACTCCGAACGCGAAGTTTTATTGTTTCATATTCCTAAAAGCGAAAGCCTACCCCACCAGATTATCAAGGGCGAAGACAAAGGCAAAGTATATGTACGCGTGGGCGAACAAAGTATACAAGCCAGCAAAGAAATGCGTAATTATCTGAAAGAACGCAAAAAAAATAAAAATTATCGCTTTCATTATGGCGAAAAAGAACACAAACTAATGCAATATTTGGCTTCGCACCCCATTATCACCGTAAAGCAGTTTTCAAAAATTGCAGGGATTTCTCCTCAAACTGCCTCTCGTACTTTGGTACTGCTTTCTCTTGCCAAAGTTCTGAAAATCAGTGCAAAAGAATGTGAGGACGAGTTTTCTTTAAGTGATGATTTTGAAAAAATTACCCAAAAAAATACCACTTTGGCAAGCTAATTGTCTTTGAAATGTAAGCGTGTTATACCTTTGCATACACGCCAATTGTGTTTCGTTTTCTAACCTTAACCCTGCAATTGTATGAAAAAGTTTTTACTTGTTTCAATGCTATTTCTGAGCATTATTGTTGTACAAGCTCAAAATCGTTGCTCTCGCCCGCTGGCAAATAGTTTGTTTCAGCAACGCAAACAGCAAATAAGTGCTATGGGTAACGAAGCCCGCAAATTGCAAGATGCAGTACGTTTTGCACAAGACAACTGCCTTTCTGCCGAGCAAATTCGCGAGCTGATGTCTTTGTTTCGTGAAGAGCAAAACCGCCTTGCCCTTGCCGAAAATGCTTACGCCACCGTCTTTGACCCCGAAAACTATTACGTAGTATATGACGGCTTTACCAAATTTTCTTCGGTAGTAATGTTATACGACTTCATCAACAAAGGGGGAACACCAATCAATATCTATCCCAATAACCCTACTAACCCCACAAATCCCAACAATCCTACCAATCCTGTAAATCCTACCAACCCCAATGCACCCGATTTTACAGGTTATCCACTTTACAATTATCCTGACTATCAGAATTATTGGGGAGCTAAAAATTGCTCTGCTCCCATTTCCGAAAGCGTATTCCAAAGCATTGCGATTCGTATTCGTAGCTTGCAAAATGAAAATATGCGTTTTAATGCTGTTCGGCAGGCAGTACAAACCAATTGCTTGGCGGTTTCGCAACTGATGCGACTGGTTTCTTTGCTCAATAACGAAAACAACCGCTTAGATGCTATGCGTCTTTCTTATCCCAATATTTATGATGCTGGCAATTTGCTTACCGCCTCACAAGTTTTCCAAAATCGTGTCAATTATCAGCAATGGGAAGCATTTTTACAACAAAATCAGTTAAGTAACCCCAACAACAATACCTTGCCCGGTACCGTTTGTGCTGTAAGCAACAACGATTACGCCAATATAGTACAATCTATTCGCCGAGAAAATATATCCGATAACCGAATGAGAGTAGCCAAAAATATTACTCGCAACTACAACTGCTTTTCGGTAGAACAAGTAAGAGGCATTGTTAAACTTTTTAATTTTGACGACCAACGTCTTGAAATCGCTAAATTTCTATACGAATACACTTCTATTGAAGAGCGTCGTCAGTATTTTATGGTAGGCAATGAGTTTTCGTTCAGCGGCACCCGCCAAGAGCTACAAGAGTTTATCAGCTCGCAAGGGGGAAGGTAAAAAAGATACATAAACTGCTTATCAGAAATGGTAAGCAGTTTGTTTTTTGAACTTTTAGGAAAATAAAGTTTGTTTTTTGTTTGTAAAAACTTATCTTTGAAAAATGAAACACAAAGTCCCTTTTGATGCTAACGATGCTTTGAGCATCAAAAAATATTTGAAAGAAAACAACTTGCGTTGGGTCTATAACCCCAATGAAGACCAAGACGAGGAAACCGCTTACTTTTTTTTCGTAGGAAAATATAAAGACAAGGAAGTTTTGTTTGATACAGCTCTGATGCCTTTGCACCTGCATTATATGGCTGTTCTGGAAGAAAAAGCAGATGAAGAGGCTCAAAAAATTTTCCCTGACTACAAAGGCTACGAAAGCAAACTATCAGAAAAACGTTGGGAGGAGATTTGGGAATACAAAGCAGAAATTATCGCAGAATTAGAAGCCGAAGGCGAACTAAAAGTGCAAGAATTCGTTGAATATGATGATGAAGACTACCAAGACGATGATGCTTTCGTACTAATGACCGTAGCTCTGAACCGAGATAAAATTGATAAAACTGAAATTGAAAATTTTGTCAGAAGCTACCAAGAAGGTACATTTCAGTTAGATAATAATTTGTATGCGTTTAGCTTGGAGGAAGAGGAATAAAGCATTGCAAAATGACTTAGCCAATAAATGAATTTTTAGCCCAAAATTTTGATTTTCATATGTATATCATCTCCTTTGGGGTGGATGAGGTCAAAAAAGGTTAGAAAATTTGAGCATTAAACCTTAAACTTCAAACTCTTGAACCTACAATATTTTGTTGGACTAAAAAGCAGGAATTATGAAAATATCTTTTCGCAGAGTTCAAACGAAAATTTTGCTTTCCTTTTTGCTTCTTATCACGCTGGCAGGGGTAATTGGAGGGATTGCCTTTTTGTATCAGGGAAGTATCAATCGTTACCAAGCCTACAAAGACGATTTGAATGAGCTAAGACACCTTATGGCTCAAATAGACGTTTTGCAGAAAGATTTTATTGTAGTAGATGCCCGCGACGAAGTTTTTATGGGAAGTGGCAAAAGTAAAAATATCACACTCATTGAAACAAATGTCAGAGAAAGTAAAAAACTGCTCGCCCGCCTCAACGAAAACCCAACTACCAAAGAATTTAACCTCAATCAAAAAATTGAAGCCCTTACCGAAGCCCGTGAAAAATACAATCGCCTTTTTGAATTGCTTCGCAAAAGAATTAAAGAAAGAGGCTTCAAAAGTTTTGGTATGGAGGGTAGAATGAGGGATTATGTGCATTTCTTAGAAAAAGTAGACGTAGATAAGGAGCTTGTTTTGCAACTTCGCAGACACGAAAAAGACTTTTTCTTGCGTAAAGACTTGGATTACAAAACCAAACTTCACCAAACTGCCGATAAGCTCAAACGTAAAATCGTAGATAGCCCACTGGACGAAAAACGCAAGGAAACCTTTATGGAATATGTTGCCGACTATGAAAGAATGTTTGATATGATTGTGGAAATAGAGCAAGAAATTGGCTTTGATAGCAAAAAAGGCTTGCGTGGAGAACTTGCTAAAATTTATGAACAAATCAATACCGAAGTGCAATCGCTTTTTGAGGTAATTTCTTTTTACATTGAAGGGCTGATTTTCAGAGCTCGCCTCATTGTGATTGCCGCTCTTATCATTATGCTCGTTACAGGCGGATTCTTTGCGGTGTATTTCTCTTTCAGCATTTCGCAACCTATTATTGTGCTGGATAGAGTTGCTAAATCCGTTGTAAAAGGTTTGCGTAGCCAAGACGAATTTTTGGACAGAGTAACCACTGATGACGAAGTAGGCGACCTTGCCAAAAACTTCAAAATTATGCTTCAAAAGCTAAGAGCCAGTATCCAAGAAGCTGAGCAACGCAACGAGCAACTCCAAGAGTTCATTAGTCAAGAAAAACAACGCAGTTGGGAAAATGAAGGTTTTGCAGTGTTTGGCGAAATTTTGAAAAACAACAGCGACAATATCGTCAAGCAGTCTTATGAAATTATCACAGAACTTACCAAACGTACAGGTTCGGTACAAGGTGGTTTGTTTATTGTAAGCGGTACCGACGATGCCCCTTATTTGGAGCTTGCCGCCGCTTACGCCTACGAAAGACAAAAATATTTGAAAAAACGTATCAATTTCGGCGAAGGACTTATCGGTGAAACTTGGCGTGAAGGAGATACCAAACTAATTACTGATATTCCCGAAGATTACACTTTCATCAAATCGGGTACTGGAATTCTGAAACCTACGGCTATTCTGATTGTACCCATTAAAACCGATGAAAAAATTGAAGGTGTTTTGGAACTTGCCTCTATGCAAGTCTATGAACAATACGTCATTGACTTCATTGAACGTCTTTCTCGCCGTATTGCTACCAATATTGCCGCTGTAAAAGCCAACGAGAAAAACCTCAAACTCCTTGCAGAAGCCCAAGATTTCAATAAGCAAATTGAAGAAAAAGAATTAGAATTGCAAAGACGTGTAAAAGAGTACGATACTTGGATGCAAGAATTTGAAGCCAAATTGAACAATGTTTCCGAAGAATCGGCTATTTTTCAAATGATTTTAGGTAAAATCTATGATGGTATTATTATCACAGACGAAAAATTTACCATTCTGAAAGTAAATACCTTTATTTTGCGAAAGTTTCGCTATAAACGAAGTCAATTAGAAGGGCAATCCGTAGATGTACTCATAGAAGCCGATTACAAAAATATCATTGACCTCAAAGACCGCAAGTTCCAACTCAATTACAAGGTTCTCAACAAGCGTACCACAGGAAAAATCATTGACCAATTCGGAAACCAAACTTTGGTGCAAATGGTGGCAGGAAAATTGGAAGTAGAACGCAAAATCTTTTACGTTTTCCTATTCAATGAACTTTCGCAAGAAGACGTTGCTATGTTCAATAAAGGAGATAGTTTCCTTTCTCAAAATTGATAAGCAAAAAGAGCTTTTTCTCTCTGCAAAGCTCTTTTTGCTTTTTATAGCTTAATTTCAAATAAATCTTGAATATTTTTTTGCCACTCTTTTTCAGAAAAATCAATGAGCCAACGATTTTGAGGCTGAAAGCAAACCACAGGAGCAAATTTGCATCGCCCTGTACAATCTGTTTTCAAAATTTCTACCTGATGATGCAAATGGCTCTTTTTCAAGGCATCTTTCAAGTCTTTGTAATAGTCTTTGTTATATTTTCGGCATTTACTTCCCATACACATACAAACTACTTGGGAAGGTAATTCATATTTTTTGCTCATTCTTAATCTTTTAAGCAATAGAACAATTTTCCGTTTCAAAAGCACTGATAGCAAGTTCGTGCAAGAGGCTATTGAGTTCCAAAAAAGCCTTTGCCCCTGCAAGCAAATCTTTCAAATAATATACTTCACAAACTTCTAACTGATAGATTTGGTCATTTTGGGGTAAATAGATAATTTCTACATCAAAAGCTCTTTCTATGCGTTCCAGCATTACATTTAGGTTGATTTGAGCAATCACTCGTCCAAAATCTTTGAATTGCTGGAATGTGAAAAAAGTAGTTGTTCCGCCAAACTCAACAATAAATTTATGAGTATTTTCGCACTGATAAATAACTCCTTTTTTATTGCGATACAACTCTACCCACGAGGCTTTGCTTTTCATTTTTACAAAAATTTTAACAAAGTTAAAGGTTATTTAGAAAAAATCCAAATAAAAACAGATGATTTTTGTAATAAATTTTTGTAAAGTGTGATATTTTGCTACCTTTGCAGGTTAATAAATACAAAGGCTATGAACCCAATATTACAGACACTCCAAAGTTTTATCAATCAACCTATTCCTGATTTTGCCCCGCCTGTGCTCAAATGGATAAATGGAACGCTTAAACACATAGAGGAAGGTTCTGCTGAAATGCACATTTTGGTACGTGAAGATATGTGTAACCCATTAGGGCTTCTTCACGGAGGCGTGCAAGCACTCATTCTGGACGAAGTAATCGGTATGACGGTAGCGGCAATGGAAAAGCCTTATCCTTCGGTTTCTATCAATTTGTCAGTAGATTTTATCGGCAAAGCCCAAAAAGGCGATACCATTGTGGCTAAGGCTGTTGCTATTCGTAAGGGAAGACAAATTATTCAGATGAAAGGAGAAATTCTACACCCCAACGGCACACTCATTGCTCAAGCTACTTCCAATATGCTCAACCTTTTACCAAAATAATCTTGCATAGATTTTTGGGTAAAATAAAAAATTTTACTAACTTTGCCCCCTCAAAATTTCTGTTCAACTAAACTTGTACGAAAATGCCCAAAGTAAAGACCAATTCGGGTGCGAAAAAGCGTTTTCGCATCACAGGCACTGGTAAAGTTCGTCGCAAGCACGCTTACAAAAATCACATTCTTACCAAAAAAGAAACCAAACAGAAGCGTCGTTTGTCGCATTTTACCCTTGTTTCAGATGCCGATATGCCCCGTGTGAAGGCACTTTTGAATCTTTAATTCACACAAAATTTTATTTGGTTCTATGGTTTCACCCGATTTTTTGGCTAAAAGTTTGCTTTTGCAACGCCAAAAATCAAAAAACAACAAAAAATTATGCCACGTTCAGTTAATGTAGTAGCCTCTCGTGCTAAAAGAAAAAAAATGATGAAGTTTGCCAAAGGTTTTTTTGGCAGACGTAAAAACGTTTGGACAATTGCCAAAAACGCCGTAGAAAGAGCTTGGCAATATGCCTACCGCGATAGAAAACAACGTAAAAGAGATTTCCGCCGCCTTTGGATAGCTCGTATCAATGCGGGAGTTCGCCAATACGGACTTTCTTACTCGCGTTTTATGGGTATGTACAACAAGGCAGGTTTAGCAATGAACAGAAAAGTACTTGCTGATTTGGCAATGAACCACCCCGAAGCCTTCAAAGCAGTAGTGGATAAAGTAAAACAATCAGCATAGAAAACATCAAGCCTCTGATACAAACAGAGGCTTTGTTTTTACTGCACACGTGTTAGCGTTATATCACGAATCGGGTTAATTACCAGTGGCACTTTTTCAATGGTTACAAGGCTGGTATCCAAGCCAAACCATTTTTCAGGAGAGGCAGTCCAGTTCTTTATGGCAATATCGGTATTTAGAATAAATTGCTCCATAAAGGGCAAATCATTATCCGAAGAAAGCACTTCTTCCAAAATAACAAAGCGAAAATCACCAATTACATTTCTACCTTTGAGTGAATGATAACGACTGCGAACATCTATTTCGCCATTTCGCACCATATCCTGAATAACTAATCGCAAAAACAAACTCACTTTTTGTTCTACACGGAAACCTAAACGAAATTCCACTTTCACTAAATCATTATCGGCAATAATTTTCGCTCTATACTCCATTGTATAAGGCTCGTCGGTTACTTCAATATGCACAAACCAGTAAATATCGGCACGTTTGGGCTGTTTTTGTAAAATGGAATAAATAATTTTCTGTTCCACTTTGTCATCGCTTCGCATCGTACTTAAAAAAACAAGATGCGTAGCATATTTAGGTACGCTGATGTCTTTACTCAATTCTTTGATTTGTTCCAAGTAATCTGTAATTTTTACATATTCGGTAAGTCTTCGCTTAATTTCAACAGCTTGGCTACGCACCCACATTACAAATAAAATTGCAGAAGCTATCACAAATGTAACGTACCCTCCGTGAGCAAATTTGATAAGGTTTGTAAAACAAAAAGATAGTTCAATAGAAGCGTAAATCAGCACAAAAATTACTATCCCCCATAAAGGTACCCGCCTCAATTGTAAAAAATACAAAAGCAAAATGGTTGTCATCAGCATAGTAGTAGTCACTGCAAGTCCATAGGCGGCTTCCATTGCCGCCGACTCCTTGAAAAACCATACCACCCCTGTACAACCCAAATAAAGTATGGTATTGACACTGGGTATGTACAACTGCCCTTTGAACTTGGAAGGATAATTAATTTTTAATTTGGGGAAAAGATTGAGCCGAATAGCCTCGCTGACAAGCGTGAATGAACCTGAAATAAGGGCTTGACTGGCAATAATTGCCGCCAAAGTAGCAATAATTACGCCTGTAATCACAAACCATTCGGGCATTATGCCATAAAAAGGATTGATACCACTTTTGATTTTAGGTAGTGATATAAGCCAAGCTCCTTGTCCAAAATAATTCAGCAAAAGCATTGTCTTCACAAAGCCCCAACTCACTCTCACATTCCCTCTACCACAATGCCCCAAATCCGAATATAATGCCTCTGCCCCCGTGGTACAGAGAAAAACAGCTCCAAGTAACCAAAAACCATTCGGCATTTGGGTAAGCATTTGATAAGCGTAGTACGGATTGATAGCTTTCAGGATTTCAGGATAACGTACAATCTGAAAAATTCCTAAAATCCCCAGCATACTGAACCACACCAGCATAATAGGTCCAAAGCTCTTGCCCACAAAGGATGTCCCGAAACGTTGCAAAAAGAAAATAAACGTGATTATCAGCGTAGCAAGCACCAAGATATGCGTTTGTTTTATATCAGGATTGATTTGCCTCAAACCCTCAATCGCCGAAACTACTGAAATAGGCGGTGTGATAATCCCATCGGCAAGAAGCATAGAACCGCCAATCATAGCTACCACTACCAACCACTTTGCACGTCTGCGTACTAGTGTATAAAGCGAAAAAATACCCCCTTCACCTTTATTATCGGCTCGTAAGGTAATTACTACGTATTTGAGTGTGGTTTGCATCGTAAGCGTCCAGAAAACTGCCGAAACTGCACCAAAGATGAAATCCTTGTTAGCCACTCCTCCGTTTTTTTCAATCGTACTAATTACCGCCGACATCACATAGAGCGGTGAAGTACCAATATCGCCAAAAATAATTCCTAACGTAACTAACGCCCCTGCCACCGAAAATTTGTGCAAATCTTTTTGGTCGTGTCCCATAATTGAATTTTTACGATTGTTTTTCAAAAAATTTGTATTTTAGTGCCAAATTAAAGGCTTTTTTGGCATATTTTGAAAAAATATTTCAAAAAACACTAAACGCCTGTTTCATAATACATAAACAAACTTTGCTATTATGCTTTCTGATGCAGAACAAATGCTTACAATATTGGGCGATACCTGTGCAGGAATAATCATTGATGAAAAAGGATTTCTTTTGCAAGCCAATGCGGTAGCTCAACGAATTTTTCAACTATCAAGCAAACACTTGAAGCAGTTTAGTTTTCTAAAAAATTGCTTAAATGAGTCTTTGGTAGAAAACCTACCCACAAAAACTTGGACAGGCGACTTGAGCTACAAAGTTTCTGAAAAGCCTTTTTTTACGCAAATTATTCCCTTTACAGAGTCTAAACAATGGCTTTGGGCAATATATCCGCAAATTTCGGAAACAGGAAGCTACATCGCTCCTAAACTGCAAAAAGCACTGCAAGAAATCAGCGAAGGTGTTTTATTTGTTGATATTGAAAGTGGCAGTATTTTACAAGCCAATAACTCTGCTTTGAAATATTTGCGTTACAACAATTTAGAAGAAATTCGTACCAAAAAATTTACAGAAATTGAAAATGACCTTATCCAACAAAAAAGTTCTAATGCTTGGAAGCGTTTCCTGATTGAAATAAAACAGCGTAACCCCGAACCCTACGAGATGATTTCGCTTTTTCAACAAAAAGATGGCTCTACAATGCCCGTAAAAGCAGAAGTTTTTTATGATGAAAATGAGGGGGAGTCTTATGTTTGTGTTATTTTCCGAGATATTAGCAGTCAGGATAAATTTGTAGAGGAGCTGTTGGATAGTCAGAATAAAAAGTTTCAATTGCTCATTGAAAATTTAGAAGATTCGGTACTTTTGCTTGATGAAGCCGCTACCATTTTATACGCTTCGCCTGCGGCTCATAAAAGTTGGGGCTTTCAGAGCAATGAATTACACGGCGAGAATTTTTTTGATTTAGTACACCCTTACGATTCTTCGCTTGCTCAAAAAATCTTTTTTGAAGTCATCAATACCCGCCGAAAACTCTTTCGTACTACTTTCCGCATTGTGTATAAAGATAGCTCGGCTCATTGGATGGAAATAAAAGCCAAAAACCTGCTTCGTGAGCCTACTATCAATGCCGTTTTAGTGATTATACACAACGTAACGCAACAAACCCTGGCAGAGGAGAAAATTATTCAGGCACTTGAAACCGAAAAACGCCTCAACGAAGAGCTTGCCAAACGCGAAGAACGCCTGAAAAACACTTTGGAACTGGTTCGCCAAAAAGAAAATGAACTCAAAAAAGCCAATCAGGTACTTGAAGATGCTCAAACTTTTGCTAAAATGGGTTCTTGGTACATCAATGCCAAAACAGGTGAAATTTTTTGGTCAAGGCAAACTTTTGTTTCTTTTGGAATGAACCCCGATACCGACAAAGCCCCCAAAGACCGCCAAGAGCTTAAAGCCTACATTCACCCCGAGGATACTAATAAACTCGCCGAATATTTTGATAAAGTAATTGCAGGAGAAATTGATAATTACGAGTTAGAACTTCGTCAATATCAAAAAAATTTGGATAATTACAAGTGGTTTCTGACCAAAGCCCAAGCTATCAGAGAAAATGGCGAATTGTTGGGGGTTTCGGGTATTACCTTGGATATTCACGAAAGAAAAATAGCCGAGGAAAAAATTCGTCAGGCGAATGAAGAGCTAAGCAAAGCCAATTCGGAGCTGGATAGGTTTGTGTATAGCGTTTCTCACGACCTCAGAGCCCCTATTTCCTCGCTTTTAGGGCTTATTCAACTTGCCCGAATGACCGACAATATGTCCCAAATTCAAGAATATTTGAGTTTGCAAGAAAAAAGTATTCGCCGCTTGGATAATTTTATCAAAGATATTCTGGACTATTCCCGAAATGCTCGTTTGGATATTCAGCCCGAAGCAATTCAATTTCAAGAACTCATTGAAAACTGCTTTGAGCAGTACAATTATATGGAAAATTCCAAACGCATTTCAAAACTCGTTGAAATCAAGGGTAAAATACCCTTTTACTCCGATAAAAGCCGTTTGAATATTGTTTTCAACAATCTGCTCTCCAATGCTATCAAATATGCCAATATGCGTCAGCAAGAGCCTTTCATTGATGTAAACGTAGAAATCACACGCAAACAAGCCAAGGTAAGCATACAAGATAATGGCATAGGTATTCATAAAGACCACTTGGATAAAGTGTTTAATATGTTTTACAGAGCCAATGATATGCTCGCTGGTTCGGGCTTGGGCTTATACATTGTAAAAGAAGCTATCCACAAATTAGGTGGGGAAATCTCTTTGGAGTCAGAACTTGGCAAAGGAACAAAAATTCATTTCATCATTCCTAACCTGAAAAAACAGTAGTAACCTCAAATACTTCAACTTTTGAACTCTAAACCTTCAACTTTCAATGTTTGCCTATATTCGTGGAATACTAACGCACAAAGAACACACACACGCTATTCTTGAAACCGCAGGCGTAGGATATTTTATCAGAATTTCCTTGCATACCTTTGGCTTGCTTGGCGAAGTAGAAAAAGAAGCCTTTTTGCATACGTATTTGCAGGTGCAAGAAAATGCTCATAATCTTTTTGGCTTTGCAGAACTTTCAGAAAAGAAACTTTTTTTAGAGCTTATCAATATTTCGGGCATTGGAGCAAATACAGCTTTAGTAATGCTCTCTTCGGCAAGCCCTACCGAAATTCAGCAAGCTATTGCCAACGAAGATATTAAAACCTTGCAGGCTATCAAGGGTATAGGAGCAAAAACGGCTCAAAGGGTTGTTTTGGAACTTAAAGACAAAATGAAAAAAGAGTTTTTCGTAGAAAGCGGAAAAACTGCCCAACCCATACCTTTTTACAGGTCTGTAAAAGAAGAAGCTATTACGGCACTCGTTGTTTTAGGGCTTGCTCGCAATGTTGCTGAAAAAAATGTAGAAGCTATTCTCAAACTCAAAGATGGCAATGCTACCGTAGAGGAAGTTATCAAATTAGCCCTGAAAATGTAGCGTAATACAATTTTGATAACCCAAAGGTTTCATTTGCAATAGGGAAACAGGATTTAGGTAATTGATTTTTGGCAAAAAATATAAATTTCTTGACTTTACAAGACTTTTTCAACTTCTTCGCTTATCATTCTACTACCCCTTGGGACTTTCTGCAAGAAAGTTTTTGGATAGCCTTTGGCTTGCTTTTTCTACTATTTTCTATCACCTACCGAAAAATTGCTTTACGAAATTTTATTTTGCTTGTATTTAGCTTTTTCTTTTACTACAAATCCAGTGGCTTTTATTTTTGGCTTCTTATTTTTAGCACCCTTACCGACTTTTATTTTGCTCTTTGGATTGCAAAAGCCCAAAAACGCTTCACTAAAAACATTTTTTTATTTTTGAGCGTGCTTTGTAATTTGGGTATTTTAGCCTACTATAAGTATGCCTACTTGCTTACTAATTTTTTGAATAGGCTTTTGGGAACGAATTGGGTTGCCAAAGATTATTTGGCAGAACTTTCAAACGTGCTTACAGGCTCAAACTTTGAAGTTAGTCAGATTTTTTTGCCTGTGGGCATTTCGTTTTATGTGTTTCAAACTTTAAGTTATACGATTGATGTGTATAGAGGTAAAATATCTGCTACTCGGAATCTGCAAGATTTTGCACTCTTTGTGAGTTTCTTTCCGCAGTTGGTAGCAGGTCCTATTGTACGTGCTACGGAGTTTTTACCCCAAATCCAAGAGCCTTATTCGGTAGAAAAAACGGAAATAGGTCGGGCTTTTTGGCTGATTATTGCAGGAATGACCAAAAAAATTCTCGCCGATTATATTAGTTTGAATTGGGCAAGTCGCACTTTTGAAAACCCTTACACGTATTCAGGTTTTGAGCATCTTTTGGGCGTGTATGGCTTTGCCTTGCAAATTTACTTTGATTTTTCAGGTTATACCGATATTGCGACAGGTTTGGCTTTGCTTTTGGGCTTCCGCTTGCCATTGAACTTCCTAAAGCCCTATCATAGTACCAATATAACAGAATTTTGGCGGCGTTGGCATATTTCATTATCCTCTTGGCTTCGCGACTATTTGTATATTTCTTTGGGGGGCAATCGTAAGGCATCATTTTTCACGTATCTTATGCTGTGGGTAGGCATAGCCATTGCACTGCTTTTAGACGGATTAGAGCCTGCTTCACTTGTTTTTGGAGGTTTGAGTGCTATTTTTTGGCTTTTATGGATTCGTAAGTTCAAAGATTTTTGGGGTTATGCAGGTTTGCATATTTTAGTTGTTTGGGCGGGATTTCTCTATACCCAACAAGCCCTGATTAGTTTTTTTAGCATTGTGTTTGTTTTTTTGATGTGGCTTTCGGCAATTTGGAGCAGTAGCCGAAGACTCACCCTAAGCACCGATGCCAATCTTATGCTTACAATGCTCTTGGGGGGGCTGTGGCACGGAGCCGACTTGCGTTTTATTGTTTGGGGAGCTATGCACGGCTTGGCTTTGGGGGTACATAAGTCTTGGATGCCCATTGCCGAAAAACTTGCTTTGCAGAAAAGTAAAGTTTGGAACTTTCTTTCTCAAATTCTTACATTTCATTTTGTATGTTTGGCTTGGATATTTTTTAGAGCAAATCCTATTGAAGTAGGTAATGGTAAAATGATTTCTGCCTTTGAGGTAGCTCAAATTATACTGCTCAAAATCACCAAGCAATTTGCTTGGGAAAATGCAGCAGAAATACTGGTAGCCTATCATAAAGTCTTTTTAGTGATAGTTCTGGCTTACTTTTTATACCTTTTTCCTGCCAAGTGGAAAAGTTTTTTGCAAGAAAAATTTGTCCAAAGCCCCGAATGGGCAAAAGCTGTCTTTATTTCTTTATGGATTATTTTTTTCTATTACCAAGTATGTTCTTTGCAAAATCAGCCTTTTATTTATTTTCAATTCTAAAATTTCGCCGAGAAAATTACCTATTTCACCGAGTAAAATGACTAAAATCAGCGAGTAAGGTTTGTTTTTTACAAATATTTCCATTACATTTGGAATGTATTTTGTAAAATCTCAAAATAAGATTCATCATTCATTAAAAATACCTAAACTGCTACTGCTATGAAAGTATCTGCATTGAAACTGAAAACTTGGAGCGAGGAGGTAATTTCGCCACTTGCTTGGCAAAGGATTGTTTTGAAGGCTTTGCCTACACTCAAAGAAATGGGCTTTGAGCTAAATACCTTGATGAATCCTTCTGAAACACTTATGCTTTCAGAGAAGGCTTTTGTAGTAATTGATGCAGTCGTAAAGGAGTTGTACCAAACCGAAGTTTTACCCGAACTTGTAACCGCTTAATAACAACAAAAAATGAATGCTCTCAAAATTAAAGAATGGTGTGATGCGAACATTACACCTATGGCTTGGCAAAGAATAGTGATGAAAAACCTAGACCTATTCAAAGCCAAAGGCTGGGGACTGGCAGAAGCCAATAGCCCCAATGCGGCAATGATATTGGATACAGCAATGGTAGAAGCTATCAAAAACTCTATCAAGGAAATGTATCAAATGGAACTTCCTGAAAGCGTACTCGCTTAAAGAAGTCTTCTGCAAGCATAGTTTCGTAATATTGGTTCTCACAGGAAGCATTTTCAAGAAATTGCTTCCTTTTTTGCTTTATATGTGAGGATACATTTTTCTTTTTTGTATTTTTGCCCAAAAACTTGCAAAATGGCTGAAATTATACCTTTCAGGGCTTGGCGATACGCCCCTCATTTACCTATTGATGAACTCACTTCCCCCCTTTTTGATGTCGTTTCTGAAAAGCAAATCAAGGCTTTGTATGCCCAAGAGTTCAATAGTATTCATCTTTCTGTACCTGCTATGGGTGTTAGCTATGAGGAAATTGCTATTCTACAAGAAAAGTGGAAAAAAGAGGGTGTGCTTCGCCAAGATGAATTGCCTGCTATTTATGTGTATTATCAATATTTTTCTTTACCCAATTCTAATAAAACTTTTTGCCGAAAGGGGTTTATTGCAATGGTACGCGTGTATGAGTGGAACGAAAACCAGATTTTAAGACACGAAAACGTACTACCCCACTCTGTTAGCGACCGCATAGAACTTCTGCGAGCTACTCATATGAATATTGCCCCTACTCACGGACTTTACACCGATGCCCTTCACGAACTTGAACCTTTTATGGACGAAAGTATGCTCGTCCCTCTCTATGAAACCGAAGATTATCAGGGTGTTAGAGATGTGCTTAGCGTAATACAAGATGCCAAAATAATTGCCAAATTTCAGGAAGTTATAGCTAAAACTAAAATTATCCTTGCCGATGGACATCATCGTTATACCAGTTCTTTGGAGTATGCCAAAGAACTGCGAAAGAAAAACCCCAGCCATACAGGCAACGAAATGTACAACTATCATCTGATGTATTTTACCAATACCGAAAGCGATGATTTGAAAATCCTGCCTACTCACCGATTGGTACAGGATTTGCCCAACTTCAACGAGCAGAGCCTTATTGATAAACTGCACCAATATTTTGATATAAAGCCTGTGATTGAACCCGAAACATTGGAAGAAGTTATTGCAGGTAAAACTTGGACTTTTGGCTTGCTTACGCAAAATATTTCTTGCAAAATTCGCTTGCGAGATGAAGTGTTCAAGCAAATGACTTGGCACTTTCCCGAAGTGGTAAAACGCTTGGATTTAACTATTTTACACTATTTTTTGCTTTACAAAGTATTGGGTATCAGCAAAGAAGAACAGCAACAAGGCAAGTATCTTTCTTTTGTTCGGAATTTTCACGAGTGTTTGGAAAAAGTTGAACATCAAAAAGCCCAAATCGCACTTATCACGCAAGGGGTAAGTATTGAAGAGGTCAAAAAAGTTTGCGAAAGTGGCTATACAATGCCCCAAAAATCAACTTATTTTTATCCGAAAGTAGTTTGTGGCTTTGTATTTGCAAGCATTGCCGAAAACGAAAATAACACTATGGCAGATAAGTTTTTTAGAAAAAACCCTTAAAAACCTTCTAAGTTGGTATGTCTGTTGCATTGATAGAAAAATATTTTCCTAACCTATCCGAAAAACAAAAAAAACGTTTTGAGGCACTTTTGCCGCTTTATCAGGAATGGAACGCCAAAATCAATGTGATTTCACGCAAAGATATGGACGAATTTTACACACATCACGTCCTTCATTCTTTGGGCATTGCCAAAATAATAACCTTTGAGCCTATGACAATGGTACTTGACGTAGGCACAGGAGGCGGCTTTCCGGGCATACCGCTGGCTATTTTACAAGAAAAAGTTGAGTTCCACCTGATTGATTCAATTGGTAAGAAAATAAAAGTGGTAGAAGGTGTTGTAAAAGAGCTTGGTCTTGAAAATGTGCAATATCGTCAAGTTCGTGCCGAGCAAGTGGAAAACAATATGTACGATTTTGTTTTGAGCCGTGCCGTAACGCAGGCTGATATTTTTTGGGAGTGGGTAAAAAATAAATTTAGTAAAAACGAATACAACCCGCTACGAAATGGCATTTTGCACCTCAAAGGTGGCGACTTGACCGAAGAGCTATCCAAACTCAAACGCAAGTATCAAATTTTCAATCTTTCCGATTTTTTCCAAGAAACTTTCTTTGAAACCAAAAAAGTAGTGTATATTCCAAGATTTTAATGAAATTTCAAAAACGCAAACAAGAAGAATGCACTTTACTTAGCCAATGCCATATTTTTTAGAATGATCTTTATGCTGAAAGTCTAAAAGGTAGGTTAGCCTCATTCATTAGCTCTAAAAGGTCTTGCAAATATTTTTTCTTTAATTCTTGGTATTGCTCCATAATAGAGGCACCATCATTGATTGACTGATGAACCCTAATGAGATTTTCGGTTCTTATTACCAAATCAAGAGTTTGATGTACAGCTTGTAATAGTTCCTCATAGTTCCATACTGCTTTTTCCATAAAATTAAAATTTAAGTTCCAAAAAGCCTTTGAATTGCACCGACTTTCTTTTATTTTGCAAAATTCCTTGAAGCTCACGCAAAAAAGCCTCAAAATTGCACCAAATTTCATTTCTTGCCTCATTCCACACCAAAATATCTTTCGCACTTGCCAAATCCGTTTCTATTGCCATAAATGGTTCTAAATAGCCTTCTGTGTTGAAAGTCATAATTTTTTTAACTCTTGGGAGCGTGGATTTTTTATGCTGAAAGTTTCAAAGGTATGTTCATTTTATTAAATATTTCAGCTAATTGTTCAAAATATTGCATTTTTAGCCTTTCGTAATTTTCTATGGAATTTGTATCTGGTTCAGAAGCCTGCAAGTGAAATGCAATTGCTTTGTTTGCCCTTTCTATCATTTCAAGCAAATTTTGTATTTCCGCAAGATACTCCATAAAGCTAAAATTTAAGTTCCAAAAATCCTTTTTTTTCTTTATTACGTGTTTTGGTAAATAAACTAAACCATTCTTTCGTATCAAATTCCTCAAATAACTTTCTTTCGTGTATTTCAGGATAAACTTTTACGAAATATACATCTAATTTTTGAATTTTCCTATACGAAAGTGTTTTGAATTTAGCAAGGTCTTTTTCGTTTGCTAAATACTCTTGAAAATCTATAAAAACAACCAAATCTAAATCATTAGGGATTTCTTTCTTGGTAGCAAAACTACCATTGAGCCAAATAGTAAAGGAACTTTGCAAAATCCCTTGAAGCTCACGCAAAAAAATCTCAAAATTGTCCCAAATTTCATTTCTTGCCTCATTCCACACCAAAATATCTTTCGCACTTGCCAAATCCGTTTCTATTGCCGTAAATGGCTCAAAAAAGCCTTCTGCATTGAAGTTCATAAATTTTTCTTGTAAAAAGGTTACAGAAACCTATCCCAAAATTACAAAAATTTTAACGAATTTTTGCAGAAAAACGGATAACTGCAAGTAAAAAAAAGCCCTTCAAACTGATGATTTTTTGAAAAAAAACGGAAAAACTGCAAGTAAAAAAAAGCCCTCCACGCTATCGTAGAGGGCTTTTTTGGCGGATTTTCGTTGCCCGAGCTGGATTCGAACCAACACACGCAGAACCAAAATCTGCAGTCCTGCCATTAGACGATCGGGCAATCATTTTTAGTGGTGCAAAGGTAATGGAAAAAATTATTCCAACCAAATTTTTAAGCAAAAAAATTTAATCTTGCTTAACAATTCCTTGATTTTCAAATCCAAAATAAAAAATTTTGCACAAGGTTTTTGCGAATTTGATTTTCTCCTAACTTTGCACTCCATAGTAAAAGACCAAACCCTCACGCAAACTTTTATTATGGCACAAGCAAAACATATTTTCGTAACAGGAGGTGTTACCTCTTCACTGGGTAAAGGCATTATCGCTTCCTCACTGGCTACCCTTCTGCAAGCACGAGGCTTTTCAGTAACTATTCAAAAATTTGACCCTTACATCAACATAGACCCTGGCACGCTCAATCCTTACGAACACGGAGAATGTTATGTAACCGATGATGGTGCCGAAACAGATTTAGACCTTGGGCATTATGAAAGATTTTTGAACATTCCCACCTCGCAAGCCAACAACGTTACTACGGGCAGAATTTATTACAACGTTATCACCAAAGAACGCCAAGGAGCGTACTTAGGCAAAACCGTGCAGGTAGTTCCACATATCACCGATGAAATCAAACGCAATATTCTTTTGCTTGACGAAACAGGCAAGTACGATATCGTAATTACTGAAATTGGCGGTTGCGTTGGCGATATTGAGTCGCTTCCTTTCATTGAAGCCTTGCGTCAGCTCAAATGGGAATTGGGAAGCAATGATGTTGTAGTCATTCATCTTACACTTTTGCCTTATCTTGCCGCCGCAGGCGAGCTCAAAACCAAACCTACACAACACTCCGTAAAAGCCCTTTCCGAAGCTGGTGTGCAACCTGATATTATTGTGTGCCGTTCCGAAAGACCTATCCCTTTGGAAATTAGGAAAAAAATTGCCCTTTTTACAGGGGTGAGCGTCAATTCGGTGATTGAAGCCATTGATGCTGAAACGATTTATGATGTACCCTTGCTGATGCGTAAAGAAAAACTTGATGAGCGAGTGCTTGCCAAATTACGCTATCCTTACAAAAAAGAACCCAACATTGAGGCTTGGAAAGAGTTTTTGGGCAGACTCAAAAACCCCACCGAAAATGTAGATATTGCTCTTGTAGGCAAATACGTAGAGCTACACGATGCTTACAAATCCATTGCCGAAGCCTTTACACACGCAGGAGCTTACAACGAATGTAAAGTAAAACTGCACTGGATACACTCCGAAAAAATTGACGAAAGCAATGTCAAAGATATTTTAGGGCAAATGCACGGCATTTTGGTTGCCCCCGGCTTTGGGGAAAGAGGTATTGAAGGCAAAATTACAGCTGTTCGTTTTGCTCGTGAGCAGAAAATCCCTTTTTTGGGAATTTGCTTGGGTATGCAATGTGCTGTCATTGAGTTTGCTCGCAACGTTTTGGGTTTAGAAAACGCCCATTCTACTGAAATGAACCCACAAACCCCCTACCCTGTCATTGACCTAATGGAAGAGCAAAAGAAAGTAACTGCCAAAGGCGGCACTATGCGTCTGGGGGCTTATCCTTGCAAGTTGCAAAAAGGTACAAAAGTACATCAAGCCTATGGTAAAACCCTCATTAGCGAACGCCACCGCCACCGCTACGAGTTTAATAACCAATTTTTAGAACAATTTGAAAAAGGAGGTTTGGTATTTAGTGGCTTTAACCCTGATAGCAATCTTGTAGAAGTGATTGAACTGCCCTCACATCCTTGGTTTGTGGGCGTGCAGTTTCACCCTGAGCTCAAAAGCACTGTTGCCAGCCCGCATCCGCTTTTTATGCGTTTTGTAAAAGCCGCTATGGAGCATAAAACAAGCCAGAAAATGATTTAAGCAAACTATTTCGCAACAAGATTTCTTTTTTTGCGTTAAATCTTGTAAGTTTGAGGCTTAAAACCGCAGTTATGTACGAATACACGAGCAGTGATACCGTAATACTCAAAGAGTACGGCAGAAACATTCAGAAAATGGTGGAATATCTCAAAACTATTCCCGATAGGCAAGAACGTACCGAAAAAGCCTATCTGGTAGTAGAAATGATGAAGCAAATCCACCCAAATTTCAAAGAATTTCAAGAAACACCAAGCAAATTTTGGGACGATTTGTTCATTATTGCCCAATTTGATTTAGATATTGATGCCCCCTACCCTATGCCCGAAAAAGATATGCTTGGCAAAAAACCCGAACGCGTAGCGTATAGCACCAATAATATCAAGTTTCGGCATTATGGGAAAAATATTCAGTTGCTTGTGCAAGCCGTAGCCCACTTACCCGAAGGCGAAAGAAAAAAAGAGTTGGAAGCACACCTTTTCAATCTGATGAAATCCTTTCATCAGGCTTGGCAAAAAGATAATATTGAAGATAGCGTACTCGTAGAGCAAATCAAAGACCTTTCTGACGGAGCTATCCAATGCAATCTTGACGAACTCTATGGCAACCCTATCGTGAGCAGTTCGCAAGAAACGAAAAACCTAAAAGCCACAAACACAAGCAGTAGCAATCATAACAAGAAAAACAAAAAAAATGCCTTCAATGGCAATAAAAAAAATAAAAACTGGAACAACAAAAACAAGGGGAAATATTAAGAGGTTCAAAAGGCTTAAGGGCTCAAAGTTTGAAAGTTCAAGGTTTGAAACTTTGACTACTAACCTCAATCTTCCAAACATACGTAAGTTTGCTCATCAATGTCCGATGCACTGATAATTATTCCTACATACAACGAAATAGAAAATATTGAGGCTATCATTCGTAAAATTTTTTCGCTTGTATTGCCTTTCGATTTACTTATTGTAGATGATGGCTCTCCCGATGGTACTGCCGAAAAAGTAAAAGATTTACAAAAAGAATTTGCAAGCAGGCTTTTTTTGGAACAACGTACAGGTAAGCAGGGTTTAGGCACAGCTTACATTCACGGCTTCCGTTGGGCTTTGCAAAGAAATTATGAGTATATTTTTGAAATGGACGCCGATTTTTCGCATAACCCCGATGATTTAGTGCGTTTGTATCGTACTGCCTCGCAAGAAAATTACGATTTGGTGATAGGTTCTCGTTACGTTTCGGGTGTAAATGTTGTCAATTGGCCTATGAAGCGAGTTTTGATGTCTTATTTTGCAGGTAAATATGTGCGTTTTATTACAGGTATGCCCATTTCCGACCCTACGGCAGGTTTTAAGTGTTATCGCCGAAAAGTTTTAGAAACCATTGATTTAAATAAAATCAAATTTGTAGGCTATGCTTTTCAGATTGAAATGAAGTTTCAGACGTGGAAATATGGTTTCCGTATCAAAGAAATTCCCATTATTTTCACCGAAAGAGAGCGAGGCGTTTCCAAAATGAGTTTCAAAATCTTCAAAGAGGCTTTTTGGGGGGTTATTTCTCTCAAAATCAGTAGTTTTTTCAAAAAATATCAAGTTTAGCGACAACATCACTAATAGCAATATCGCCGCCTTGAGCTACTTCAATTACTTTGAGCAAGTAGATACAGCACCGCCATACGGATAGCTACACCATTTTCTACTTGGTCTAAAATAATAGAGTGTGGGCTATCGGCTACATCGCTACTCAATTCTATGCCTCTATTGATAGGACCTGGGTGCATTATGATAATTTCCTTATCCAACTCTTCCAATAGCTTTCTGTTGATACCAAAATAAAGTGTATATTCTCGCAACGAAGGGAAATACTTGATTTGTTGCCTTTCCAATTGAATACGAAGCACATTGGCTACCTCACACCAACGCAAAGCCTCGCGTACATTGTAAGTAATTTTCACGCCCAAATCCTTGGCATATTTGGGAATAAGTGTAGCAGGAGCACAAAGCATTATTTCTGCCCCCAGTTTTTGCAAAGCAAAAATATTAGAAAGAGCGACACGAGAGTGTAAAATATCGCCAATAATTGCCACCTTTCTGCCTGCCACCGAACCCAACTTTTCTTGAATGGAAAAACAATCTAAAAGAGCCTGCGTAGGGTGTTCGTGTGTGCCATCGCCTGCATTGATGATATTGGCTTTGATATGTTTAGCTAAAAAATGAGGCGAACCCACGCTACTATGACGCATCACAAGCATATCTACTTTCATTGCCAAAATATTATTCACCGTATCCAGCAAGGTTTCTCCCTTTTTTACCGAACTCCCCGAAGCCGAAAAGTTGATAACATCAGCCGAAAGACGCTTTTCAGCAAGTTCAAAAGAAAGGCGGGTACGGGTAGAATTTTCAAAAAAAACATTGGCAATGGTTACATCACGCAAAGAGGGTACTTTCTTGATAGGACGATTGATAACCTCTTTGAAGGAACGAGCTGTTTCAAAGATTTTCTCAATATCCTTTTCCGTAATGTTTTTTATCCCCAAAAGATGTCTGGTGGAAAGCATACAATTTTCTACTTTTCCTTTTTAGGTTTGGGTTTTACTTCAACGGGTTCGGTGCTTAAAGGATTTGCCACCACTAACTTTTTATCTGCAAACTTCAAAATAGGCACGTATTGGTTATCCCTTTCACTTTCGGTAAAAAGATAGCCCCTGAAAGTTTTTTTGAAATCCTCACTTTCAACAACTTTTTTGAAAAAATCTCTTGGATAAAGATGCAGGTATTTCACAAAGGAAATCATCACATCATAGCCTTTGTGGCTGGCAACAGGTGGGGCAACCATATTGCTGTATATCTCTACAAATTTTACTCTTTGGTTGTATTCTACTCTGAAAGGCTCTCTATCGCCACTCAGACGCGTATAATCGGCATCTATAAAATGAACATTTTGCTTTTCTAAATCCGCAGGTTTGAGTTCAGGAATTTTACGCCACGCAAGCGTTGTAAGAATAGGCACATTGGGTAACTTTTCCTTCATTATTTCCATTATTTTTTCGGCGGCGGCTTGGCTGGAGCTCGTTACAAAAATATAATTTACGTCTTTGTATTCAGGATTGGAAAGTATTTGCTCAATTTGTGGTATAGTAGTAACAGAAATTTTGTGTTGGTACAAAATTTTACCTCCTACTTTTTCTAATTCGCTTTTATGAGCATTGAGCAATTTCATTTCTTCGGGCAATTCGCTATGAAAAATAATTACATTTTTACCAAAAGTACTTGCCGCAAACCGAGCCGACTGCTTGCCTTGGGTTTCTATGGAAGGTTGCAAAAAGTACGCATTTTTACTTTTCAAAAATTTGGGGTTAGTCAGAAAAGGGTTGATAATAGGAATATCCTTTTTTTCAGCGATTTCAAGGGCTTTGGCAAAATCTTCATCATAAAAAG
The DNA here is from genome assembly GCA_964654605.1 of uncultured Cytophagales bacterium. Classification (GTDB taxonomy): domain Bacteria; phylum Bacteroidota; class Bacteroidia; order Cytophagales; family Thermonemataceae; genus Raineya. The sequence continues at coordinate 72,693 of CAZZLW010000042.1, forward strand.
GTCCTACAAACATATCAACTTTCACAAATTCATTGTTTTTGTACATCAGCTCTAAGGTATCGGGATTCTGATAGACATCATACACAATAAGGCGAGTAGGCTTTTTGAGCGTAGTATCCAAAATGCGTTGAGCTATTCGCATTCCTTGATAAAAATCAATGGAAAGATTGGTAGCAGGAGTACGCTTTTTGGGGTCTTTGTATTCTTTGAAATTGATTGGCAAAAATAAAGCAATATTCAAGGTATCTGACTTTCGGCGATAGACGTTCTTTTCTACCCTTTGCAAACGCACTTTTTCAGGCTTTTCCAAATTATACTTTTGTACAAGTTCTTCCAAATACTCCAAATCTTTGATATTATCAACTTCGGTGGCTAATTTATCCACTAAAATTTGAGCTATGGTTTTATCGTTGGGATACACAGCCTGCAAGTTTTTCAGCACCGCAATCTCTCTTTTACCCAAATAATGGGCTTTCATTGCTTCGGCTTTTGCTTTCAGCGAACCTTTTATTTTTTCGATATAGCTCAAAGCAATATTATCCTCTTTGCGTTCAAAAGCAATATTGGCTTGTAAGTATAAAACTTCTTGGTTTTTATCCCATTGCGGAAACTGCTCCGAAAGTTTTTCAAGCAATTTTTCAGCTTCTTTCCACTTTTTCAAGTAGAAATAACACAATGCCGAATAATAATGAGCATACTCCTGATAGATATTCCCTTTGGCTTTTTTCAGCAGAGGGTCAAAAGCTAAAATAGCTTCTTGGTAGTCTTTGTTATTGAGAAAAGTTTTGGCTTTCTGATACTGCTCTGTAAGTTTTTTGTTTTGGGCAACTACACACAGCGAAAAAAAGCTCAAAAAAAGAATAATTGAAAGTTTTTTCATTGGTTGAAAATTTATGGCTCAAAGTTACAACAACTTCAAAAAATTTGATAATTCTTTGAACCTAATTTTTCAAAATTACAAAATTTTGACAAATCCGAACAAAAAAGCTAATTTGCAAGAGTTTTCTTTGAGTTAATAGCCCTATTCTTGGTTCAAAACTGCACAAAAACTATGCAAAAATCTTTGTTTTTTTCGTTTTTCTTTGCTTGCTTTTTCTTATTAGGGAAAACTTTTTCGCAAGAAATAGAAGTTTTTTTACAAAATGCTGTTTCAGAAAGTAGCTTTCGGGGCTTGTGGATAGTAGATGAACAAGTGGTTTGGGCAAGTGGCACCAAAGGAACTATTCTCAAAACTACCAATGGCGGGAAAAATTGGCAAAATTTACAAATCAAAGGATTTGAAGACAAAGATTTTCGGGATATTGTAGCCTTTGATGAGAAACGGGCTTTTGTTATCAATGCGGGTTCGCCTGCTTATATTCTAAAAACCCTGGATGGGGGCGAAAGTTGGCAAGTTGTCTATCAAGATACTTCTAAAACTGCTTTTTTGAATGATATAGGCTTTTTTGGCGAAAAAATTGGCTTTGTTTTTGGCGACCCTGATGAAGAAAGAAATTTCACTTTGCTCAAAACCGAAGACGGGGGAAATACTTGGATAAATATCGGTAAAAATTTGCCCAAAGCTCAAAAAAATGAGGCAGGTTTTGCCGCAAGTGGTACGATTATGCGTTTTCGTGAGCCTTCGCATATCTGGATAGGCACAGGCGGTGGCGAAAAGGCTCGTATGCTTATTTCCACAGATTTGGGAAGCACTTGGCAAAGCGTAGAAGTGCCTATTTTGAGTGGAAAAGCCTCGCAAGGTATTTTTTCAGTTGTTTTTCAGGATTTGAAAAATGGCGTTGCCGTAGGCGGCGACTATACACAACCCAATTGGGCAGAAAAAACAGGTGTTTATACCTCAGACGGCGGAAAATCTTGGAAAATCGCCAAAATTCCTCCCAAAGGTTATCGGTCTTGTGTTTCGTACATACGCAAGAAAACCTATGTTGCCGTTGGCACAAGTGGTATAGATTTTACCAAAGATGGCGGAAAAAAGTGGAAAAATATTTCTACCGAGGGGTTTCATACGGTACGCTTTATCCGTGAAGGAAACATTGGTTGGGCAATCGGAAACAAAGGAAAACTCGCAAAACTTGTATTGAAGTAAAATGTTGATATTATGCAATTTGCAGATGTAAAAAACGATATTGCCTTTCGTAAAATTTTCGGGAACGAAAACAAAAAACAAATTCTGATTTCGTTCCTCAATGCGATTTTGGGGCTGGAAGGTGAGCGAAAAATTGCAGATGTGCAAATCCTAAACCCTTATCAAGTTCCCATAGTATTAGGAGCGAAATCTACCGTACTTGATGTAAAGGCTCGTGACGAAGCAGGTAAAGAGTATATCGTAGAAATGCAAGTTACGGATAAAATCGGTTTTGCTCAAAGAGTAGTGTATTATTCTGCCAAGAGCTATATTTCGCAACTCAATGCCAAAGAGGAATACTACCAACTCAAACCTGTAATTTTTATTGGTATTTTAGATTTTACCTTTTTGGAAACTCCTCATTACCTTTCCCGACATCTCATTTTGGACGAAAAAACCCAAGAACACAAACTCAAAGACCTTGAATTTAACTTCATTGAGCTACCCAAATTCAATAAAACTGAAAAGGAACTGCACACACTCACAGAAAAATGGGTGTTTTTTATCAAAAACGCAGAAAATTTAGAAGTTATTCCTGATAGTGTTGATGATGAAGGTTTGAAAACTGCTTATTTGGAAGCTGATAAGCACCTTTGGAGCAAAAAAGACCTTGAAGCCTACGAATATGCTCGTATGCGTGAAACTGATGAAAAAACCGAAAAAATGAAAGCAGAAGAAATGGGTATGTTGAGAGAGAAGCAATCCGTGGCTTTCAAAGCTATCCAAAAAGGTTTTGATAATGAAACTATCAGCGAACTGACGGGGCTTTCTGTGCAAGAAATTGAAAAATTACGAAAAGAAATTTCATAGGCTATGCAAAAAAGACCATTAGAAGGTATCAAAATTTTAGATTTGAGCAGGCTCTTGCCCGGTCCGCTGGCTACTATGCTTATGGCTGATATGGGGGCAGAAGTGATTAAAATTGAAAATCCTGTACAGCCCGACTATGTACGCAACTTTCCCCCTGTCTATGAAGCCGAAGGGAAAGAATTTTCAGCAAATTACTTAGCTTTCAATCGCTCCAAAAAAAGCCTAACATTAGATTATACCCAACCCGAAGGCAGAGAGATTTTTTGGAAACTTGTGCAAACTGCCGATGTAGTAGTGGAGCAATTTCGCCCAGGATATTTGGATAAATTGGGAATTGGCTACAACGAAGCCCAAAAAATAAATGAAAAAATCATTTACGTTTCTATCACAGGCTACGGACAAACAGGCTCTTATAGCCACTTGGCAGGGCACGACCTCAACTATTTGAGCTATTCGGGTATTTTAGGTTTGATAGGTGAAGCAGGCAAAGCCCCTACCCTTCCCGCTGTACAGCTTGCTGATATTGCGGGTGGCTCTTATATGGCAATTATCGGAACACTTGCCGCTTTGCAGGCTCGCACCCATACACACAAAGGGCAACACGTGGATATTTCAATGACTGAAGGGGTTATGCCCCTTCTGGTTGTACCTTTTACGCATTATCAGGCTACGAAGCAAGCTCAAAAACGTGGCGAAACGCCTCTTTCGGGAGCCTTCCCCAATTACAATGTGTATATGTGCAAAGATGGCAAGTACATCTCTCTTGCCACATTGGAGCCGAAATTTTGGATAAAATTCTGCAATGTAGTCCAAAAACCTGAGTTTTTAGGCTTTGCAATGCCCCAAGAACCCAAGCAAATGCAAGAAAATAAAGCCACCTTGCAAGCATTTTTTCTTTCAGAAGAAAGAGAATACTGGCTCAAATTAAGCCAAGAACACGATTTACTCATTAGCCCCATATACGAAATAGACGAAATTGAGCAAGATAAGCATTTGCAAGAACGAAATATGTTCCTCAAAATGCAACACCCCAAAATTGGAGAAATCCTTTCTTTGGGCTTCCCGATTAAGTTTTCTGCTACGCCTGCTATGCCTCAAAATATTGCCCCCGAGCTGGGTGCAGATACACAAAAGATTTTGCAAGAAATAGGATTTTCACACACCGAAATTGAAAAGCTAAAAAGTCAGAATATTGTTTGAAATGTAAAAAAAAATTCAGCAGATATGAACTATTTTATTCACTTTTTCGTTTCGTCTATAAAAATACGCTTATGAAAAAAATCGCATTAGCTTTGTCCCTTTTCGCTTTGGTAAGTGGAACAGTAGTGGTGGCTTCAACTTTCAACAATGCTGAAAGCACCGAGTTTATCTTCAAGAAAAAGAAGAAAAAGAAAAAAGATTCTTGCTGTACAACTACCGAAAGCAAGGCTTCTTCTTGTAGCACAGAAAAGAAAGATGCCTCTGCTACTACTGAAACCAAAGACGGAAAATCTTGCTCTACTGCCACCACCGAAAAGAAAAGTGGTTGCTGTTCAAGCAAAAAAGTGCAGTAAAAAACTCAAAAACCTTCAAGTTTGAAGGTTTTTTTCTTGATAAGCAATGCGTTTTGCCTAAATTATTTTGACCATAACGCCGTTTTTTGGGTGGCAAGAGTTCAAAAACAAGCCTCAAACCCTCAAACTTCAAACTTTTTCACCTCTGCTTTCATCAATTTCGGATAAGTTCCTTGTATGCAAGATTTAAGCGAGCTTCAAACACTACTTAAACACTACTTAAACGTCCCTCTTTCCGAACTTCCTTTTGCTTTGCAGAAATATCCTACTTCTCTGCGTACATTGCTAATGCAACAAATAGAAGGTAGAAGGAAAATCCAAAACAAAGTCCCTCATTGGTACGAAAACTACGCATTAGTATTCCCTCCCGCCCTGAATTTGGAACAAAGTTCTTCCGAAAAAACAGCTTTTTTCAAAGCTCAATTGCTTTCAGGCAATACCATTCTAGACCTCACAGGTGGCTTTGGTGTAGATACTTGGGCATTTGCACAAAAATTCAAAAAAGTTTGGTATGTAGAAAAAAATCCCGATTTGTTTCAAATCGTCAGGCAAAACTTTGAAGCAATGCAACTAAACAATGTTTCCCTGCACAATGCAGAAGCTCAACATTTCTTACAAAACTTTTCCGAAGCCGTTGATTATATTTATTTAGACCCTGCTCGCCGAAATTTACAAGGGAAATCTATTGCCCAAATCACTGAAACCGAACCGAATATTTTACAGCTTCTGCCACTGCTTTTTGATAAAACAGAAAAAATTTTGCTCAAAACCTCACCTATGTTTGAAATAAAAGAGGCTCTGAAAATTTTGCCTAATGTGGCAGGTGTTTATGTGGTAAGCGTTCAGAACGAGTGCAAGGAAGTGCTATATCTTTTAGAAAAAAATTTTTGCTCCGAATGGCAAAACATTCCCATTTACACTTACAATTTGCTTGAAAATAACTCACAGATTTTTACAAGTACCTTCGCTGAAGAAAGCAAAGCCAATGTTCATTTAGCCCCTTTGGTGCAAGAATATTTGTATGAGCCAAATAGTTCTATTCTCAAAGCAGGATTTTTCAGGAGCATAGCAGAAAAATTCAACTTATACAAACTGCACAGCAACTCGCATCTATACACGCAAGGCAAATTATTGGAAAATTTTTCGGGTAGAGTTTTTAGAATAAAAAAAGTTTTGCAAAATCCGCAGAAAGAACTGCCCGAAATGGGTTCTGTCTTTAATATCATTGCCCGAAACTATCCGCTTTCAGTGTCTGAAATTTGTAAAAAATACAAAATCAAAGAAGGTGGAAAAGATTTTTTGATAGCTACCACTCTTGCCAGTAATCAGAAAGCAATCATTTGGGCTGAAAAATTGTAAGCTATCAGAAGTACCCTTCTTTTTTTCTATCTTCCATAGCGGTTTCGGAAATTTTGTCGTCCATACGCAAACCTCTTTCCGAAATGGCAAGACTTTCAATTTCTGCAATAACTTTTTCAATGGTATCGGCAGTGCTTTCAATAGCGGCGGTGCAGGTCATATCGCCTACGGTGCGAAATCTGACGTTTTTTTCTGCCAAAATGTCGTTATTATCGGTAAAAATAAAATCGGCATAAGGCAAAATTTGCGAGCCTCTGATGATGCACTTGCGTTTATGGGCAAAATATAGCGAAGGCAAAGCGATATTTTCTCGTAAAATATACCGCCAAACATCTAATTCTGTCCAGTTGCTCAAAGGGAAAACACGCATATTTTCGCCTTTGTGGAGCTTGCCGTTGTAAATATTCCATAATTCAGGACGCTGATTTTTAGGATTCCATTGTCCAAATTCATCGCGAGGCGAAAAAACTCTTTCTTTGGCACGGGCTTTTTCTTCGTCGCGTCTGGCACCTCCTATGCAAGCATCTAACTCGTACTTTTCAATGGTTTCCAGTAGTGTAACACTTTGCAAAGTGTTTCTACTTGCTCCTTTTCCCTTTTTTTCTACTACCGTGCCTCTATCAATAGAATCCTGAACATAGCCTACTATCAGCTCGGCACCAACATTTCTAACCAAATTATCACGAAAAACAATAGTTTCAGGGAAATTATGCCCTGTATCTATATGCACAAGCGGGAAAGGGAAGGGCATAGGATAAAAAGCCTTGCGTATCAGATGAACCAAAGTGATAGAATCTTTACCACCTGAAAAAAGCAGTGCTGGTTTTTGAAATTGCCCTGCTACTTCTCTAAGTATGTGAATAGCTTCTGCTTCTAAAATATCTAAGTAGTTCCAAGTGTTTGGCATAATGTTTGTTTTTACAAAAGTAGAAATTTTTTTACAAAAAAAATTCTCAAAAAAATTTGTTTGTCTGAAATAAAATTTGCAAGATTGCCAAAAAAAGAAAAGAAATGTTAAAACGCTGTAATCATATTGCCGAAAGTATTTACAAGACTTCAAAACGTGAGGTGCTTGTGCCTTTTGGTTCGCCCTTTGGTTCAGGAAATTGCTGATGTATTTGGAATAAAAATCTTTATTCATAAAAGCAAACCTGAACCGCTCAAAGTTCAGGTTTTTTTGTTTCACCCTTAAATGTTACCGCTATGGAAAACTTAATCAAAACCAACAAATGCCCTACAATTTGGCTCGGTGTGGATACTATGGTACAAAACCAAGCACATAGCGAAGCCCTTATCGTAGAAACTCGCCCCGATTTAGATGATAACAATCTAGATACATCTATTGAGGGGGGAGATGGCGAAAAGGAAATAGCCTGCTTAGAAAGTAAAGTATAGATGGATTTGCAATAATAAACTATAAGGTCGCTGTTATAGCGACCTTGTAACTTCTTGAAAAAGTTTAAGATTTTTAACTTTTGAACTCTTGAACCCAAAAACAAGAGCCTGTTAAATATCATCTTCGGCTTCGTCAAGCAACATATCTTCAAAATCGTCATCATTTTCAAGAAAGCCTGTATCTTGCTTATTCATTTTTTTACGAAACTTTTGGCGTTTTTCTATTCTTTGTCTCATACGCTCTTTTTGCTCTTGTTTAAGTTTTTCGTATTCAACTTTTTGTTGGGCATTGAGCGTAGCAGAAATGCTTTGGTCTCTTTGCTGATTTAATTCTCTGATTTGTTTGGCATAAAAACCTTTTTCAGGTTTTTCACCTCTTTCACGCTTGGCTTTGACTTCGGCACGGAGTTCATCAACTCTTTGGGCAGTTTGCAAATTTACTTTGTAAATTTGTTGCTTTTGCTCGCCGTTTAGATTTAGGCGTTTCGTAAGTCTATTGGTAATAGCGGTAGCTCTCTGTTCAGGCGTTTTGGGTTCTCTCATTTTTCTTTGACGCATAGGGCTTCTTTGGGCTTCTGCGAAAAGTAAAAAGGCAAAGAATACAAGAAACAAACTAAAAATTTTCTTTTTCATAAAATTAGATGTTTGGTGAATGTATTGCTTTGACACCACAAATTGACAAAGGTTTAATCAGGCTTTTCTAAAAAATTAGCAAGTGGCAAGGAGGCTACTCTTACAACAAATCTTTACCAATATCTCGGCGGAAGTATTTGTTTTCAAAACTGATACATTCAGCGGCTTTTTGGGATTTTTCAATAGCTTCGGGTAAAGTTTTGGCAAGGGCAGTCAGAGCCATTACCCTACCACCATTGGTGAACAGTTTCTCATTTTCCAACTTTGTACCTGCGTGAAAAATCAAAGCATTTTCAACTCTATCCAAATCCTTCATCTCCTTGCCTGTTTCGTAGGTTTCGGGATAGCCTGCCGATACTACAATCGTTGTAACAGCCGTTTCAGGCTTAATTTTTAGTTCTACTTCGTTAAGTTTTTGAGTAGCGGTAGCCAAGAGCAGTTCTACGAGGTCGTTTTCAATTCTTGGGAAAACTACTTGGGTTTCGGGGTCGCCCATTCGGCAGTTAAATTCAATCACATAAGGTTCATTTCCTACCTTCATCAGACCAATAAACAAAAATCCTACATAAGAGATATTTCTTTTCTGCAAAGCCTGCAAAGTAGGAACAATGATTTTCTGCTCTACTTTTTGCATAAAAGTCTTATCGGCAAAAGGCACGGGGGAAACTGCACCCATTCCACCTGTATTCAAACCTGTATCGTTTTCGCCTATGCGTTTGTAGTCTTTGGCTTCGGGCAAAATTTTGTAGTTTTTGCCGTCAGTGAGTACAAAAACTGATAGCTCAATACCTTCTAAAAATTGCTCAATCACGATTTTTTCACTTGCTTTGCCAAATTTTTTATCCAAAAGCATTTCTTTAAGAGCCTTTTCAGCTTCTTTGTACGTGGGGCAAATTAGTACGCCTTTGCCTGCGGCAAGCCCATCAGCTTTGAGCACAATAGGCAAAGAATGATTGTAAATGTATGCAATAGCTTTCTCAAAATCCTCCGCCCCAAAAGAATGATAACTTGCCGTTGGAATTTGATATTCAAACATCAGTTGCTTGGCAAAATCTTTACTGCCTTCCAACATAGCTCCTTCCTTTGAGGGAGCTATGAGATGTATGTGTCCTAAATCCTTTTGCTCCCTGAAAAAATCCCAAATACCCGCTACAAGTGGCTCTTCATTGCCAACTACAAGCATTTGTATATTTTTTTCTCTGCAAAAAGAAGCCAAAGCGGAGAAATCTGTGGGTTTGATAGCTACATTTTCAGCAATTTGGGCTGTACCTGCATTGCCTGTGGCAACAAACAACTTCTCACAAAGAGGACTTTGAGTTATTTTCCACGCAAAAGCGTGTTCTCTCCCTCCTGAGCCTAAAAGCAAAATGTTCATAGTAGTACAGAGTAGTTAGTAATGAGTAATGAGTAGTTAGTAATGGGTAATCAGTTAATTTGACCAAAGTTTGCGAAGCCACTCGCTAAAAAATACATTCAAGACTTCCACTAAAATCAGAATAATGATAATCCACTCCAAACGAGAGCTTTCTCGGTGTTGGAGCAGGTCGGTAAGCAGAACCAAATTTTCCTCTACAATTCGCAGGCGGTAGTCCAAATCACGAAAACGCGGACTAATATCAAAATTATCTTTGAGCTGTCGGTGCAGGCGTTGCAGTTCCTCATTATCCCAAACAATATTAGGGTCATCAAGAATGTAAAGGTTATCAATGATGCTATTTTTTATATTTTTAACCTTCCCGATAAATTTCAGCAAATCACGCTTGGAAATTTTCACTTTGCCAAACTCCTCCAATTGGTCAATATAGACTTTACTGGCATTGAGAATTTCAAGGCTAATGATTTCGTAATAATCCATCGCCACCGATTGAGCAACATTGAGCGTAATAATGCGAATAGCATCTAACTGAATTTGCGGAAGTGTAATGGAATCATTTTTTACAAGTGCCTTGGGCAAAGATTTATCTACTAAAAGCGTGAAATAGTCATTTACATCAAGATTAACGGGGTTTTCGGCGTATTTTTTAATAAAATCCAGCAAATTGCTCTTGCTCACGGCATCATAGCCTACAAAAACGACTACTCCATAGCTAAAAACGTGCAAAAAGCGTTTCTCTTCTTCCTCTACATAAAAAATATCCCAACTGCTGGCGTGAGCAGGCTCGTGTAGGAAGTCGTTACGAAAACGCTTCAAGTGAATAGTTTCAGCTATTTGGTAGGCATCAATGAGCATAAATCATTGGTTTGAAGGTTGAATGGTTTGAGCAAACAAAGATACATAAGATATTTTTAAAACCTTAACAAAGCTAAAAATTAGCAAAATTGAGCGTAGTTTGAACAGATAAGTTCTTTTGGAGCAATATTTTTTTGCTATCAATTTTGAAGTTGGCTATAAAAATTTCTTTGCCTAATTGCTTTGAAACTGCCGATTGATTTGGCTTTGCCGAACTCACATTACGCATACCATACGTTAAATTCCATTCTAAAATATGAGCAAAGGAAAATAAATTTTTGATATAATCACTATTATCGTAGGTTATTAGCCATTTATGATTGCAATTTTTCATTACTTCGGCAAATCTTTCGTGGTTAAAACTTTTGTGTAATTTACCATTTTTGCCATAAAGTGCTGATTTTGTAGCAGAAAAATAAGGTGGGTCAAGGAAAATAAATACATTTTTCCCTTCCGCCTTTACTACTTCTTCATAATCTAAATTGGTTATTTTTATATCTTTGACAACACTTTCCAAAAGCCCTAAACGCTCAATGCTACTTGTTGTAAATCTTTTTTGAAAGGCTTGCTCCGAAAACCCGCCTGCTTCTGTTGTGCCTGAAAATGTAATTCGGTTGAACACAAAAAAAGCACTTGCTATTTTCAAATCATCAAAACCATTTATATTTTCAATTAAGAACTTGTGTAGTTCTTTTCCATTATCAAAATCTTTTTTCCATGCACTTACTTGTCTGATAATGCCTTGCAAATCTTTTTGTGTATATTCCCAAAATTTATACAATTCAAAATATAAGTCGTTAATCCAATATTTTCTTTCGGGAAAAAGTTGTTTTAATGCCAAAAATACCGAACCACCCCCAACAAAAGGCTCTCTAAATTCTTCAAAATAAGGAATTAAGGGCAATATTTGCTCTAACGCCTTGCTTTTTCCTCCTGGATACCTTAACGGACTTTTTATCATTATGTTATACTTTTTTCAAAGTTACCAAAAAGCCATTTGTGTTAGCTTCTTCAAAAAGGTTTTTTAGGAAATTTTGTTGAGTTTTATTCAACTTATTTTGGTCGCAAAATTTTTCAAACTCTACATTACTTGTTTTTGAGTTTAGTTCTGATTTCAATTTTGAGGAGGTCAAAAGTAAAATAGGCATTGGATTTTTAGGTTTATCATTTACTTTTGTATCTTTCAAATTGGTATATAGAATCATTTTCAGCAAACCATCTTTAATATCACTTTTACTTGGTAAAATACCTGATTTTGAATGTTTCCCTTCTATCAAATACACTTCTTTATGCTCTATATGTACTTCATCAACCGTCAAGAAATACTGTCCACCCAAATAGTTTGTAATCGCAATTTTTGCCTTCGTCAAAGAGGATAAAACCTCCTTAGGCTGTACAGTTACAAACTCTCTGCCTTGTGCCTCTCTTGCTTTCTGGCGTGAGAACTCCATAAATTCCCTAACATTTCTACTAATTATCTCCACAAAATCATCTATGCTTTTCTCGCTGTGCATTCTTACATTGGTTTTCTTACTAATTTTTGCATAACTATCTTTTGCTTTTACAATAACGTCTAAAAAGTTATTATTTAACTCTTGCAAATTCCAGTGTAAAGCTGAACTATGATAAGTTGAAATTTCTTGAATTTTCTCCAAAACATATTGATTATCAAACTTCTGATTAGTAATCTTATTATCATAGAGGTTGTTTTTTTCTGCATCATTATAGTATGCCAAAATCACATACACATCAAGTAAAGACATCATAGAAACTGTATCCCACTGAATAAAGTCCCTATCACCATCAAGACCTTCATCTTTTACAACGGGAATGATTGTTATCTTTTTACCACTCGCCAACGTATTATAAACCCTTTCATAAGGGTACGACCTTGTACGCTTTGGTGAAATCCATTTTGAAATAGCAAAAGTTTGTTTGTTGTTAGTGAAAATACAACAGGAAGGACAGGTGTTAATATCAAAATCACTGCTTTCAATGATTGGGAGTTCATCAGCCAGAAATATTTTGTATTGTAATCCTGTTATTTGAGCACTAACTTGCATTATTAGATTTCTTGAAAAAGCAACTACAATTCCCCTAAATTTTTACTAATAGCCAAGCAAGTAAGCCCTCTGCGGGCAAAGCCTGCTCTTGTAAAAGCAACTTCATAACCTTTTACCCTGAAAGCCAAACCTCCCGAAAAACCTGCCAGTGCCGTTATATCCTTAAATTTGAGTTCTTGGTTACGTAAATGATTGTATCCTATCCGCAAGTGAAAGTTTTTGTGAAATATAACTTCTGTACCAAAAACAAAGTGACGGAATAGGTTATTGGCGAAGCTAATTTTTCGTGTTTGTGTTTGCCCCGTAAAAGGGTCGGTGGTAGTTGCAAAGGCAGGGTCGTTGTAAGAAATATTCCAACGATACAAATGATAAGCCGTAACCGAAAAGCGGAAAGGCATTTTGTAGGGTTTGAAAGATAGCCCCAAACGTACATCAAAAGGCATTCGCAAAGCATAATTGGGCAGATATTTTTTGAAAACACCCCCTAAGTTAGCTATTACCAAACCTGCTCTAAAATCCCTTTCAGGGTGCTTGAAACTTACGCCCAAATCGGTAGCTACGCCAAAAGCATTGTAAGAGGCTATTTGTGAGCCAACTAATTTCAAATTTACTCCAAACCGAAAATTATCAGCCTGAAAAGATTTACCCATCGTAAGGGCATAATCGGCGGCTAAAAACTCGCCTATAACGTTACCCGCTTCATCAGTTTCCTGAATTTTACCATAACGAATATACTGCAAACCTGCACCCAGCACGCCTATTTTGCCGCCAAAATCGTGGGCATACATGAGCAAGAAATGGGGTGTTCTGCCAAAAAAAGGGCTATAATTCAGTGAGGCAACGCCTGCCATTGAGCTATCCAATACAGCAGGATTATTGAGAAACATATTCACATCTTCCTGAGCCAAGCTCACGTTTGCTCCTCCTAATCCCATTGTACGCGGATTAGCAGAAATATCTAAAAACTCAAAAGATGTTCTGCCCCCAATTTGTGCTGAAAGCGAATGTATGCCAAAAGTTATCAGCAGAATCGTGAAATAAGTCTTCAAGGTTTTCAAGCAATTTTTTGTCAAAGATACAAAGAACTTGCAAAATTTTGCCAAACCTTGAAGCAAATTCTATGAATTTGTATTTTCTTGCAGGGCTTCCCAATACTCTACGGCTCTACGAAGATGTGGAATCACTATCGTTCCGCCTATGAGGTTGGCTATGGCGAAAACTTCAAAAACCTCTTGGGTACTTAATCCTAATTCTTTGCATTTGCCTAAATGATACCTCACGCAATCATCACAACGCAAAACCATAGAACAAGCCAATCCAATCATTTCTTTGGTAGCTACGCTCAATGCTCCATCAGCATAGCAATTCATATCCAAATTAAAAATCCGCTTGATAACCAAGTTATCGGCATCAAGGATTTTTTGGTTCATTTTGCTTCGGTAGGCGTTGAATTCTTCTACTAATTTGCTCATAGCTGAAAAAAGTTTTTAGGTCAAAGTTTAGACTAACGAAAGTTATTCTTTTTCTTCGGCAATTACTTGCATCATCAAATCCAATGCTTTGGGTTTGGTAGTGCGTTCTAAAACCATTTGTCGTAGTAGTTCTATCCAAGTGGGGCTATCGTTTAGGCTTTCTACAAGTTTCCAATGCTCGCCGCCGTATTCTTCAAAGAGTTCTTTGTACTCCTCCCCTACCTCAATGGTCGTTTCCAAGCAATCGGCAATGAAAGAGGGTGAAAAAGCCAGTACATTTTTTTTGCCTTCTTGGGCAAGTTTTTTTACAACATCTTCTGTGTAAGGTTGTATCCAAACGGCTTTTCCCAAACGCGACTGAAAAGCCGTACTATAACTGCCTTCGGGCAAATTTAGAGCTTTTGCCAGCAGTCTTGTAGTAGCAAAGCACTGGCTTCGGTAACAAGCGGCATTTTTCTCTTGTAGCAAACTACAACAGCCTATTTCGGCTGGGTTAGCGTGTGTAAGGCAATAATTATGCCTATCTGCCTTACGAATTTGCCTTTCGGGCAAGCCGTGATAGGTAAAAAGATAGTGGTCGTAAGGGTGGGCTTCAATATATTTTTTGCCAAGTTCGGCAAATGCCCTGATAAAAAGCGGGTGCTGATAAAATTGTTGCACAAATTCTACCGCAGGAATAGTTTGCCAGTGGCTCAACTCTTTCATTACGGCTTCTTTTACCGAACCTGTGGTAGCCGAAGCATACTGCGGAAACAAAGGAATCACAATGAGCTTTTCCCAATGTTTGCCCTCAAACTCTTTCAAAACTGCCTTGATACTTGGTTTTTGATAACGCATTGCAAGCCTTACAAAATATTCTTCGCCCAAGGCTTCTTGTAAAAGCTCTTGGGTACGAAAGCCGTAGTACTTGAGTGGTGAGCCTTCCTGAGTCCAAACTTTTTGATAAACTTTGGCAGATTTGGGGGCTCTAAAATTGGCAATTATCAGATTTACCAGTAGCCAACGAGAAAGCAAAGGAATATCTATGACACGCTTATCCATCAGAAACTCACGTAAATACCTGCGTACATCAGGCACACGTGGCGAATCGGGAGTGCCTAAATTAACCAACAATACACCATAGCGAGGGGTAGAATACTGCATAAATGCTCCGTAATTTGAGGTTTGAAGTATCTTGTTCAAAATTATTGAAAGAAGGTTTGAATGGTTTGAAGTTCAAAATTTTGAGGTTATAGTTTGAACTTTGCAAACCTTTGCACATTAAAGCCTTAAACTTTCTTGAATTTGAACAAAAAACCACCTTTCTGCAAAGAAAGTTTGCAAAAAGATGATTTTTGAAAAAATATTACCCAAAAAATTAGAAAGGCAAATCGTCGCTGGGGCTACTTTCTACGGTAGGAGGTACATAAGGGGTATTATCTTCTTGGCTATTGGAAGAAGTATTTTCGGTATTTGGCGTATTGCTTCCACCCAAGCCACTCCCCAAAAGTGTGAGGTTTTGTCCTATCACTTCGGTAATATAACGAGTTTGCCCATCTTTTTCATAAGAGCGGGTAGCGAGCTTACCTTCAATAAAGACTTGTTTTCCTTTTTTTACATATTTTTCAATAACATCAACCACAGGCCCCCAAAATACAATATTATGCCATTCAGTTTTTTCCACAGGTTTGCCTTCGCGGTCTTTGTATTTTTCGGAAGTTGCCAGCGGAAAGGTTGCTTTTCTACCTGAATCAAAAGAAATAATATCAGGGTCTTTGCCTACATTGCCAATCAAAATTACTTTATTTACGCCTGCCATACATATTGATTTTTTTGAACTAAATACAAAACTTCATAAAGTTATACATAATTTGCTTTTTGGCAAAATTTCGCAAATTTTTTTTTTTGAAAATGGCTTTTCTGTTGTTATTCTAACAAAGGATTTTTATTTTTGTAAAAATTGGGATTCAATGTTTCGTTATATCGGGTTATTTTTGCTTCTGCTGATAGGTTTTTCGGCTTGTATGAAACCTTGTAAAGTACAAGGTTGTAAAATGATACACGACCACGTGCATTTTTTCGGTGCTGAACGTGGCGATGGTAGAATGGCTACCAAAGAAGAAGCCTTGCAAGAAGGGAACTTACAAGTGGTTTCGGGTATGCCTTGGTATCGTAGGCTTTTCAAGAAAAATTATTATACCGAAAATGGTTTGAAATACAAAAACTTCAATTGGCATCAGCACCGAGCCCGAAACAAAGAAGATTGGCATACTTTCTCAGGAAAAGCCAAATATCCGGGCAAAGAAAAAACTATGAAAGAGTAAATCGGCTTATGAGTGTTTTACAGGTAAATGGTCTTTCCAAAAATTTTGGAAAAATTCAAGCATTAGACCAAGTTTCTTTTGAAGTACCCCAAGGAAGTGTTTTTGGCATACTCGGGCCCAATGGAAGTGGGAAAACTACCCTATTGGGCATTGTAACAGACGTTTTGAAAGCTACCGCAGGCAATTTTCTTTGGTTTGGTAGGGCTACAAGTGCCGCTATTCGTAAGCAAATAGGCACGCTTTTGGAAACACCGAATTTTTATCCTTATCTTTCGGGTTATGATAATTTGCTTTTGCGTCAAAAAATCCACCAAAGAGGCTCACCCAAAGAAGTTCAAGAGGTTTTGGAAGTGGTAAAACTTTCTGAAAGAGCCAAATCGCCTGCCAAAACATACAGCTTGGGAATGAAACAAAGACTTGCCATTGCCGCCTCTCTGCTCGGCAAACCCCAAGTTCTCATTTTAGATGAACCCACCAATGGCTTAGACCCCGTAGGCATTGTAGAAATCCGTGATTTGATTTTAGAGCTTCGTAAGCAAAACTACACCATTATTTTAGCAAGCCACTTGCTTGATGAAGTTGAAAAAGTTTGCACCCATACTGCCATTCTCAAACAAGGCAAATTGCTATCTTATGGCAAAGTTGCTGAAATTTTAGGTAAAGGTCTGACAATTGAAGTGGCAAGCAGTTCGCTGACAGAATTAGCAAATTTTTTGCAAAAAAAATTCCCGCAAGCCGCTATCAAGAAAGAAAATGAGGTATTGCATTTAGTCCTTGAATCCGATAGCATTGATTTAGCTTCCTTGAACCAGTCTTGCTTTGAAAATGGCATCATATTGCATCATCTTGCTTTGCGAAGAAAAACCCTTGAAACAGCATTTTTGGAACTTACAGAAAACTAAACTATGTTAAGATTTTTACAACTTGAATGGTACAAAATACGCACCAACAGGGCATTTTGGGTTATTTTACTCTTAAATTTACTTGCTTTTGTGGGTTTTTTGCAAGTTATTGCCAATTCTTATCGTTCTGTAACCCACACAAAAGAGGAAAATGGTAAATTAGAGGTGCTAAGACCATTTTTTGAAAAACCATTCAATTACCCTGAAATTTGGCAAACTTCGGCTTTTTTCCTCTCATTTCTTGTACCGCTTTCGGCTATTTTAGTGATTTTGAATATCAACAACGAATGGAGTAGCAAGATGCTTCGTCAGCATATCATAGAAGGTCTTAGCAGAAAAGAGTTTTTGCTCTCAAAATTTATATGGCTTTTGGTGCTTACATTGGTATTCACTTTTTTCTATGTGCTTGCCAATTTATTTGTAGGTTCAGGAGAATGGGAAATTTCCAATACAATTTTTTATTTTGCCCTTTTGGTTTTTGCTCAATTAAGCATAGCTTTTGCATTAGGTTTATGGATAAAACGTTCCGTACTGGCAGTAACAATATTTATTGCCTATATGCTTATCGCCGAACCGCTACTTATATGGTTTTTGAAAAAATATAGCTTGGATTTTCTTGTGCCTTTTCTACCTTTTGAAGTTTCAGATAGGCTGATTTTACCGCCCGAAGTTTTTAAGTTTTTTTCCCCCGAAGATTACAAGCAAAGAAGTGAAGCCATTCAAGCACAAATGCTTTACACAATACTTGAAAGCACCTTGCTTTGGGTATTTACGTTTTGGAAATTTGAGAAAAAAGATTTGTAAATCAGATATTTTTCTTCCGATTGCGTTGGTAATCTTCAAAAATGTAGTGTCCAAGTCCTTTCAGAGAGCTATAATAGGCTCTTCCCTGATTTACTTGCGTAAATTCTCTGACAAACTCTTGCAAGTAGGGGTCTGAGGCAATCATAAAAGTAGTGATAGGGATTTTAAGCCTGCGACATTGAGCCGCTAAATTGAGTGTTCGGTTCAAAATTTTTCTATCCAAGCCAAAACTATTCTTGTAGTATCGCAAACCCTCTTTCAGGCAAGTAGGTTTGCCATCGGTTATCATAAAAATCTGTTTGTTGGCGTTTTTGCGTCTGCGGAGCAAATCCATTGCCAGCTCTAAACCCGCAACGGTATTGGTATGATAGGGACCCACTTGCAGATAAGGCAAATCTTTGATAGAAATCTGCCAAGCATCATTTCCAAATACAATAATATCCAAAGTATCTTTGGGATATTTGGTGGTAATGAGTTCGGCAAGAGCCATAGCCACTTTTTTGGCAGGTGTAATTCTATCTTCGCCATAGAGTATCATAGAGTGGGAAATATCTATCATAAGCACCGTAGAGGTTTGTGCTTTGTATTCTGTTTCAATAATTTCCAAATCTTCGTGAGTAAGGAAAAAATCCTCGTAACCGTGATTGATTTGAGCATTGCGAATGGACTCCGTAAAAGCGATATTATCCAATTCATCACCAAACTCAAAATTTCGCCTATCTACCCCTTTCTCATCACCCACACCCGATTTTTTAGTTTGATGGTTGCCCGGTTTGGCTTTTTTGAGCTTTCCAAAAATTTCTTCCAAAGCATTACGGCGAATATTCTGCTCGCTTTTGGGGGTAATTTGCAAAACACCTGCTTTTTGCGGATTTTCTTCTATGTAACCTTTTCGCTTCAAATCTTCAATAAAATCGCCTATGCCGTAGCTATCATCGGTGAGTTGGTATTTTTTATCTAAATTGTTGAGCCAAGCCAGAGCTTCGGCTACATTGCCCCCTGTCATACTGACAAGTTCTAAAAAAAGTTTGAGCAAAGATTCAAATTTGGCTTTGCCTTGCTGTATTTGCTCATCAGGGGTATATTCGGTAAAACGATAGCCAATCATTGGATTTGCTGTTTGGGTGAGTGATTTCTCTGCTATTAAACACTCTTTACAAGAAAATGGTTTGAGCCGAAAAGGTTAAATTTCAAACTTCAAATCGTTCATACATTTGAAATGTTTTTTAGGGCAGGTGTGTTTGCCCAAACGAGAACAAGGACGACAATTCAGACTTTTATTTTCAATAATTTGGTGGGGCGTTTGATAAGGGTAAAGCCCCAATTCGGGAGTGGTACTGCCGAAAATCATATATACTTTTTTCTGAAAACAAGCGGCAATGTGTGTAAGCCCTGTATCGTGTCCATAGACCATTTCGGCTTGGCTCACTACCCAAGCCGATTGCATCAGACTCAACTTTCCACACAAATTCCACACAAGATTGGTTTTATTTTCTACAAAGTAGCTCTCTATTTCCTCACCTGCGGCTTCATCTTCTTTGCCGCCTATCAGAACAACGGGCAAAGGCATTTGCTTACAGAATTCTATGATTTTCGTGTTAGGCATTTTTTTAGTGGCATAGCTTGCCCCAATGACAAAAGCAATAAATTTTTCCTGAAAAGCGGGTGGAAAAAAATCTTTACTCAAATGATACTTTTCAGGAATATGCAATTCCAAGCCTTTGCTATCAGGCTCTATGCCCAAAGGTACAATGGTTTCAAAATATCTATCTACAACGTGGCTATGGGGCATTTTATTTATTTTGAAATTTACGAGTAGCCACTTTTGCCAACGCAACTTCCGATAGCTTCTTGCAGGTACATTCCAAAGGGCAAGTTTGATATAAAAAGTTCGCAAGTTGTTGTGCAAATCAATGATATAGTCAAATTTTTCTTTACGCCAAAGTCCGATAAGTTCTGAAAGGCTTTTTTCGCCAAGCAAATGCAAAGTATCAATGTTAGGATTTGCCTCAAAAAGCGGTGCGTATTGTTTTTTGGTTACAAAATGCACCTCACAGGCAAGTTGTGTTTTCAGGCATCGTAAGATGGGCGTTACCCAAATACAATCTCCAATAGACGAAAAACGAATAACTAATACTTTCAACGCTACTTTTTGCCTGCAAGTTAAGATTTTCTGCTATTTCAGCCAAATGCTTTACATTCGGGCTTGGGCTTCTTGCGGATAAGTAGGAGGCGTTGGCGGGCTATGTAAGCGAGGTTTCGGGGTGGGTTGGGGCGGTTTGTTTTGCTTTTTTACAAGCACAGGCGTTGGTGCAGGAACAGGTATTTTTTCTTCTTTTTTGGTAATGGCAGGTTTGTTTTCTTTTTTGGGTACAGAAAAGGTACTGCGTGGCGTGCCTGTGAGTTTGCGTTCAAAATCTTGTACTTTTTTCACCATATCCGAAAAGTTACCCAATTCGGGGTCATTTGCTTGTTTTACTTTGATTTGCAAAACGTGGAAATGGTTTTGGTCGTGTTTGTAGTCTTCCCCTTCAAACAAATTTACACGTTTGACGTGTTTGGGCAAACGATTGAAATGTATTTCGCAGGTAAAAATCTCGTTGGCTACGATGTCTTCGTAATCTAGCTGCTTACTGCCTGCAATAGAGGTTGCCATTAGCCTACCATTGCGGCGAATATTTTTAATATCAATGAAATGAAAAGCCTCGTCAGGGTTAAGATGATTTTCCAGATACCATTTTTCACGATGATATTTGCCAAAAAAAGTAATTTTTGTAATGGTATAAAAGTTTTTGAATAAGGATTTGGATTCTTGGGGCATAGAATTGGCTACATAGCGAAAATGAATAATCATTCGGTTTTCGGTATAATCAATTTTATCAATCATATAATCGGGGTGCCATTTCTTGTATTCGGGCTTGTAGTCGGTATAGCTACTTTGAGCCCGAATGGTTGAATAGCTTAAAAGAAAGAAAAATATGGTCAGATAATTTTTCAGCATTGTTTCTGATTTCAGCAAAAGCTTTGTTAATTTTATGTGCAAAAATCGCACCAAAGTTAAACCAAAATTAAGACGATTTTCTGGTTTTGATATTTGATTAAAATGATTTTTTAGCGTAATTGTTTAGGTATAGTTTGCTGTAAGGAAACAGGATTATAGAAAATAGATGTCCGAAAGAAAAAATGAGAGATAAAGCCCTTAAAAACTTAAATATCAAACATTTAACTTTTTGAACGTAAATAATTACTTTTTAGCAATTTGTTTTTATTGAAATGCAAAATCCGATAGTGCTTTTTGATGGTGTTTGCAACCTTTGTGAGGGTTCGGTGAAGTTTCTTATCCAAAAAGATAAGAAAGATATTTTACGTTTTGCTTCTTTGCAGTCGGAGGCGGGGCAAAAACTTTTGAAAAAGTTTAATTTACCTACGCAAAAGTATGATTCTTTTGTGCTGATAGCAAATGAAAAGATTTACTTACGCTCTTCGGCGGCACTAAAAGTGTGCAGTTATTTGGGAGGAATTTGGCAATTGTGGGGGATTTTTTGGCTTATCCCCAAGCCTTTGCGAGATGCCGTGTATAATTTTATTGCAAGAAATCGTTACAGGTGGTTTGGCAAAAAAAGCGAATGTATGCTCCCTAGCCCTCAAATAAGAAAAAAGTTTTTGGAATGAAAAAAGTCGGTGTTTTTCACCGACTTTATTTTTATACCAGTTCTAAAAGTAACAAGACTAAACCAATAATCGTAAAAATAACTCCAACAGGCCAGAATACTATGAGGAGTATAATACCAACAATGATGAGAATCAAACCAACAACACCCAACTTACCCAAACCCAATTTGCTTTCCTCACTTTGATTGCTTGGTTTTAAGTTCTTTTTAATTCTTTCGCCCTTTACAACTTTATTGGTAGTGAGAGGAGCGTTAGAAATTTCTATTGGAGCAGTTTTTTCCAAAGGTTTTACGGTGCTTACTGAGTTGCTAAGGGTAGCTTTTTCAGGATTTGCTTTTTCCATAGCAAGGTTTTCACTTGTCATTGCGTCCATACGAGCCGCACCTTCAATGTTTTGGGCTATTGTTTGTCCTACAAACAAAAACATTAGCAAAATAGCGAAAAGAAAATGGCTTTTTCTCATAAGAAATCAAGTTTTATGGTTTAACATTTTTGCAAAACTAATGTTTGTTTGCTTTTTTCCAAATTTTATTCAAAAAATTATTCTTACAAAAAAAAATCCTGAAAGATTGTTCTTTCAGGATTTTGGTAGAAATTGCTTACTGCTTTATCAGTTTCCGTGCTACTCGCTCTCCATTGGTTTCTATGAGCAGTATGTAAGTGCCTTTTTCAAGTCTGCTCAAATCTACGTTCATTGAGCCATTGAACTGAGGTACTTGATAAGTTTGTACCGCTCTACCCGAAACATCATAGACCACTGCACTGATATTGTTGTAAATGGGATTATTGATTTTTACATTAAAAATACCATTGCTTGGGTTAGGACTGATGTGAAGTTCTGCATCATTCAAATCCAAGGCAGAAACTACTCCACCTGCCGATACCAAGAAACGGAAAGTAGGTGCGTTGGCGGCATTGGAACGAATAATTACGGTATCTATTTTCGCTCCATTAGCAGGATTAAAACTTACATTGAAATCTGCTGTACCACCATTTGCGGCTACAGAAGTAGGCACTCCTGAAGCAGAGAAGGCTGAGCCGCTAGGGAACGTAATACTATTGATAGCAAGATTCTCATTTCCGTTATTCGTAATAGTGAAAGTTGAAGTTAGGTTGTTGCCTACCCCCAAGAAAGTTCCATCGCTTGCCATTGTAAGGGTTTTGTTGTTAGGAATATTATTACCTAAGCCCGAAACAGCAATGGTAGGGGCAGTAGCCGTTCCTGTTACACGGAAAGTGTAAGGTGTTTTACCCGGTACATTATTCACTATGCTAATGGTAGAATTGAATGTACCAAATGTAGTAGGTTGGAAACGCACCGTAAAGGTAGTAGTACCCGCTACTACAGGAGAGGAAGGATTGGTTTGGATAACAAAATTCGCATTAGAGGAAGTTACAGAGCTAATGTTCAAGGGTTGCGTACCAGGGTTAGCAATGGTGAAAGTTCTATCCAAGAAAGGTGTAGAAGCTACCGAAATAGTACCAAAGTCTGTACCATTTACAAGCGATGTAACTACACTTCCATTAGGAATTACGCTGTTATCAATACCACGTACTTCAATATCAGGAGGAACAATAATATTGATTTCATCTAAACCAATATCTGTAACTCCAAAATTTGATGTTGCTCTGAAGCGGATTACTGTTGTAGGGGAGTTACTTGTAATGGTAGCTGTTACAAGAGTCCATTGTGTTTGCACCACTAATGGGTTCGCAGGGCTTGTAACCAAAGGAGTGAATGAAAAACCTCCATCGGTAGAAATAAGCACTGCCAAATTATCTGTTCCGCTGGTATTGATGTAATAAAAACTTAGAGCTTTACTTAGTGTTGTAGAACTCAAATTGATGTATAAATCCAAAGTACCTTGTGTTCCTGATGAAGCCCCGTAAGTGTGGAAACGAGCAGAACGGGAAGTTCCATTAGCCCCCGTAGGTGAGTACAATCCGTTACCTGTAAAAGTCCAACCAGAAACAGAAGCTATATCTCCTCTGTTATCTTGTCTCCAAGACCGGTTACCTGATGAGGGTGTATTTACCCAGCTATTATCGGGGCGGTCTTCTGCAATAGGTGCGGTAACACAAGCCGAGCTTTGCCAAGTAGCCTCAAAGTTTTGTGTATAAGGCAATGTAGCATAAGTAGGTGCCCCCGTAGGAGTTACTGCTGATGTAGTAGTAGAAGGAGTAGTTTGTGAGGAATTGGTACAAGTTACCAAGCAACGAAACACTGCACTTACAGCAGGCATTGAAGTGGTTGAGCTGGGAGAAGTAGCTCCTGCGATGTTGTTCCAAGTGGTACCGCCATCAGTGCTGTATTGCCATTGATAAGTTAATCCCCCTACAAAGGGAATACCAGTTAAAGAAAGATTGATTGGCGAAGCAACACAAGCAGAAGTTGGTGTAACAGAAGCAGTTGTTACAGGAGGAGTTCCAGAGCAAGGAGGAGCGGTAAAAGTTAGTCTCACTTGGGGCTTGTTACTTCCATTTGTACCTCCTGTAGTAGTAGGGCATTGATCCACAGAACCACTTATAACGCTTCTTAAAGAATTAGTAGCTCCTGCATACTGTCTAATCACCCCTGTACTATTGAATCCTGTAAGGACTGTATGACAGAAATCTATCACTATATTATCTACCCCATTCCAAGCAAAAGGGGTAGAAAATGTAAAAGTACGCCAATTCTGAATAGTAGCACCAGTACCTGTTTCATTATTAGTATAGCAAGTAGTGAAAGAACCTGCGTCAAAAGCAGTAAAAGAGGTAGCAGTGGTATGTTTTATTTTAATTGACCAGTTAGGTAATGTTCCATTAATATCTGTTTCAATATACAAAGCTAATGCAGTCATATTAGCGGCAGATGTTACACCTGCCGCATTTAGCTCAGCAGCAGTATAAATAACTTGTGTTCTACGGCTTTCCCAATATCTATTATACACAGCCGCTGTACCAGATCCACCATTTGTAGCGGTTGTAGAAGTTCCGCTACCCAACTGTACCGTAATCTGCCCCCACGAACTTACCGTGGCGAGTAGGAGTAAGAGGTAAGCCGTCAAGTAGTTTTTCCAACTTGTAAAGTAATTGTGTCGCATAATCATAGAAATTTTATTGTGTGAAACCAAAACAATGCAGAAGTTTTTTACTAAATGCCAAAGCTAAAATATTTTTTGGAAATACACAAAAAAAAGCAAACAAATTTTTGTTTGCTTTCACAAAAGAATACATTAAGTCCCTCAAAATAAATATTTTAGGAGATTTATTATTGAAACAGGTAATTTTGTTCGATTTTTTGGCTCAGATGTGTTCTGTTCAAGCTCTGTTGCATATAAAACAAGGATTCCATTAGCTAATGAAATCCTTGTGAATTATTTTCTAATTTTCCAGTTCATCGGGGTATTTCCAAGCGAGTTTATCTTCCAAAAACTCTTCGGTAGCAAGCGTAGTGGGTTTGGGCATTTTTTCGTAAAATTTGGAGATTTCTATCTGCTCACGATTTTCAAAGATTTCTTCCAAGTTATCAATAGGAGAAGAAAAATCATTGAGTTTGGCTGTTAGTTCTTCTTTGGTTTTGGCAGCAATTTGCTTGGCTCTTTGAGCAATAATATACACCGACTCATACACATTTCCTGTTTTTTGGGTTATCTCACGCATATCACGTGTAATGAGCGAAGCTGAAATATTACTGGGTACAGGCTTTTTTTCGTTTTTTTCCACAACTTGGTTTTTCGCAATACCGTTGTTTTTGCTTTTCAGTTTCATATTTTTGGGTTTTAATGTGAATGCTAATTCCTTTGATGTTCAAATTTCCCCTTTTAATTTTGTTGAGAATTATCTACTTTATTCAGTTCAGAAATTTGGCGGCTCGCCGAAACAGAAATATCTTGCACCTCTTTCAAATACTTACTTTGCGGAAATTTGTCTTTGTATTCATCACAAAGCTCTAAGGTTTCTTGCAATCTTTCTTTTTGCTTGCTAAAAATACTTTCACGAGCGAGGTTGTAGGCACTTTCTATACGTTTGTATAGAATTTCCTCCATATAAGCCGAATCGGGAAAATCTTTCTGAAAGTTAGTCATTGCCTTGATAGCGGCTTTGTAATTGCTATTTTTATAGTAGAGCAAAGCTTGCTCATAAGCCTTTTTTTCTAATTTGCTACGCAGTTCTTCTATGATTTTATTTGCCTCTTCCGTTTTAGGACTTTGCGGATAGGCATTCAAATATTTTTGAATAGACTGAATTGCCTCCAAAGTAGGTTTCTGGTCCAATTCGCTTTCAGGAGACTGGCTGTACAAAGAAAAAGCGTGCATATACAAACATTCCTCTGCCCATTCGCTACGCGGATAGGTTTCATAAAAGCGTTTGAATGTATAAGAAGCCATTTCGTATTCTTTATTTTTGAAATAGGCTTGTGCCATCAGATATTGAGCTTTTTCATACTCTTTTTTGCCTCGCAACAAAGGCTCGGTTTCTTCTAGCAAAATTAAGGCTTTGTCGTAAGACTTTTTTTCATAATATTCAATAGCGGCATTGTACTTTTCCAGCGGGTCTTTGCTTTTACGAATTTTGTTGAATTTGCTACAAGCCCCCAAAAGCCCCGCCAAGAGTAATAAGCCTAAAAGAGATTTTTTCATAGAAATTTTGTAACTATTTACGTTCAAAAAGTTCAGCGTTTGGAGTTCAAAAATCTTGTTTCCTGTTTCCTTACTACGATTAGAGCTAAAAAACACAAAAACTTTTACAGCCATTATGCTTTTGTATGGCTGAATAAAAATTTTTGCAAAGGTAGAAAAATTTTTAATGACTGACAAGTAATTTTTTGGTAGCCACGTTTTTACCATCTAAAACAAGGCTGTACAAATACATACCTGTTTTTAGCTCGGAGGTAGAAATGGTAAGACGATTGTTTTCGGCAGAAAGACGATAAGAAGCTACTTCATTGCCCAAAACATCATATAGTACTACCCGAGCCTCAATATTTTGAAAGAGTTGATACTGAAAAGTTACGTTTTCGTTGGCTGGATACGGATAAGGCAAAGAAATGCTTATCTGATGGTTTTCATAAAACTTACCTGTTTGTGGAGGAGTAATCTCTACAACCTTGCTGGCACAGGCTACCAATACATTCAAAATAAAAAATAAAACCACAGGAACAACTTTTTTCATAGCACAAAAGTTTATTTTGCAATACTACAAATTTTATGCAAATTTTTCAAATCTTAAACGCTTTTTTTACAAAAATTATTGAGTTTTTACGAAAAAAATCTTACATTTGAGGGTTAAACTTTCATTTTCTATGAAAAAACTTTATTGCTCATTATTCTTTCTGCTTTACCTTATTTCAAGTTCTTGGGCTACTCATATTGTAGGTGGCGAGGTGCAAATGCAGTATTTGGGTTCGGGCAATCGTTACCGATTTATCGTTAATTTGTATTTTGATGAAATCAATGGTAACCAAGAAGCCGAAGATGCCAATGTGATTTTAGGGATTTACAGGCGTCGTAATAATACATTGGTGCAAAGTTTCACCTTACCCAAAACTTCACAGACGCAAGTGCAATACCAAAATGATGCTTGCCAAAGTCAATTTTTACGAACTCGCCTGATACGTTACAGCCTTGATGTAGATTTATCACCAATTAGCTACAACGATGACCAAGGCTACTATGCCATTTGGGAGCGTTGTTGTCGCAATAATGTCATCAGTAATATAGTCAGCCCTGGTGGGGCAGGTAGCGTGTTTTATCTGTGGTTTCCTGCTATACAAATAAGCGGCAGTCCTTTTCGCAACAATTCACCCGCTTTTAGCATACCCAATGGCGATTATCTGTGTTTGGGACAAGATTTTGTTACAACCAATTTTTCGGCTACTGATGCCGATGGCGACCAGCTTATCTATTCAATGGTTACACCTTTCAATGGTTATTCCAGTACCAGCAGCCCCAATCCTTTCACTTCGGGAGTACCTTCTACTTATGGCTTCCCACCCCCTACTATTAGCTGGCTTTCAGGATTTTCGGCTACCAACGCCATTCCCAGCAGTGTAGGTATGCCATTAAGCATTGATAGCAACAATGGCACTTTGAGCGTCAATCCGAACCGAACAGGGCTTTTTGTGTTTGCTATTCGTTGCGAGGAGTTCAGAGGAGGTGTAAAAATAGGCGAAAGTCGCCGAGAATTTCAGTTTTTAGTGCGTGAATGTAGAACTAACACCCCACCCATTGTAACTTTGCCTTTACCCAACAACCCCTCTCAAAACTACGTAGAAGGAGATACTCTTACGATTGATGCCAGCAATGATGCCAATTTATGTTTTAATTTCAAAATTACTGATAGCCCGAATGAAAGTATCAGCAAAATTACAGCTCGCAAAATCAGTGGTAATTTCAACTTTCGTAGTAATCCTTTCAAGGTGAGTAGCGTTCGCACCAACTCGGCAGGAGAGGCTTTTGTAGAGTTTTGTTGGATAAAGTGCGTGTATAGCAGAAATCCTAACGATATTTTTGTATTTGAGGTAATTGTACAAGATGATGCTTGCCCACGCCCAGGTGCCGATACGCTTCGTGTAAAACTTCGTGTATTGCCGAAAAATAATGCCCCACCTATCCTAAACATTTTGCAAAGCACCCCAAATGTCAATATTGCCCAAAAAATCATTCGGGCTCAGGTGGGGGAACTTGTTGAAATTGTTTTGCAAGGAACTGATGCCAACAACGATGAACTGGTTTTAGAGATGCTTATCAATGGCGATACTACCAATATTTTAGGCTTTACTTTGGCGGATAGCATTCGCCGTAATGGCTTTTTGATTTCAAAATTTCGCTGGCAACCCGACTGCCGAACTATTAGCCAAAATGGGGAAATACAAAACTACGATATTGACTTCATTTTGCGAGAAAAAAACAATGAGTGCGATAATGCAAACGATAAAATTTCTTTCAAACTCATTTTAGAAGATAAATCCGTAGATTTAAGTAACTTTCTGCCTGCTAATATTTTCACACCCAATAACGACGGCGTGAATGATGAATATTTTCTACATAACTTACCCGAAGAAAATTGCTATTATCGTTTTGCATCTATTAAAATTTACAACCGCTGGGGAAAAAAGGTTTTTGAATCTTCGGACAAAAATTTCCGCTGGAATGGAGAAAACCTGCCCGCTGGTGTATATTTTTACCTCATAGACTACCAAAATACAACTTACAAAGGTACCCTAACAATAATGTATTGAAGTTTCAAGAATAAGAAATAAAAATCCGAAATTTCGCTATCTTTGAAGCCAATTTTTGAGCAATGAGTAGAAGTTTAGCGAAAGCAATTAGTTGGCGAATTACGGGTTCAATAGATACGTTTGTAGTAAGTTGGATTTTTACCCAAAATATCCCTACGGCTACGGCGGTTAGTATTATTGAGTTCGCAAGCAAAATTTTTTTGTACTATTTACACGAAAAAATCTGGGAAAAAATTCTTTGGGGCAAGAAAGAATTTGGCGAAAGCCATACAAGAAGCCTTGTGAAGGCTTTTAGTTGGCGTATAGTAGGTACGCTGGATACTATGCTGATTTCGTTTTTGCTTACTCAAAAACTTATTTGGGCAATTCAAATTGGAGTAGTAGAGTTTTTTTCAAAAATCTTTTTGTATTACTTGCACGAAAGAGTTTGGCAGTATTTTTTTCGTAAAAAACTAATATCACAAAAAAAAGAAGGCTTTACCAGTTCGGTATAAAGCCTTCAATTTGATTTTTAGTCTTTTACTACCTTTTTGGAAAGATAAAAATCTACGAATTCGTATTCAGTATTTGCAAGACGCTCGTTCATCTCATCAAGGGTTTTAGGAGGAGGGACAATTACCTTATCACCGGGTTGCCAATTCAGAGGAAGCGAAACTTTATGCTTATCAGCAAATTGTAAAGCCTTCAAAGCACGCAAAATTTCGTCCATATTACGACCTATATTCAAAGGATAATACATAATCAGACGAATTTTCTTTTCGGGGTCAATGAAGAAAACAGCCCTCACTGTGGCAGTTTCGCTTTCATTGGGTTGCAACATTCCATAAAGTTTGGCAACTTTCATATCCAAATCAGCAATGATAGGGAAATTGAAATACACGCCTGTTTTTTCGCGTACATTATTTACCCAAGCCAAGTGCGAATGGATACTATCAATGCTCAAACCGATAAGTTCCGTGTTGAGGGCATCAAACTCGGCTTTGCGTTGAGCAAATCCGCTCATTTCGGTAGTACACACAGGCGTAAAATCCGCAGGGTGTGAAAACAAAATCACCCATTTGCCTTTGGCAAAATCAGAAAATTTGATTTTTCCCATAGTGGTTACTGCCTCAAAATCAGGAGCGTTATCGCCTATACGAGGCATAGCATAAACTTTTTCTTGTGCTTCCATATACATATATTTTTTTGTTGATTTGTTTGCAAAAATAATAGGCGTTTTTACATTTTGCAAATTTATTTTTTCAATCGTTTTAATAGATACTATCTATAAAGATAAGAGTTTTTGAGCTTTTTCAAACACTTTGCCAATTCCACTGCTATCGCTACCGCCTGCTGTGGCAAAGAAGTTTTGTCCGCCTCCCCCGCCTTTGATTTCTTTGGCAAGTTCCTTGACTATTTTGGAGGCATCAAGACCCTTTTCTTGTACTAAATTTTCGGAAAGCATTACTGCAATCTGTGGCTTTTCGTTGATGTTTGCCACCAAAATAGCTACCAAATTTTCTATCTGATTTTTGAGTTCAAAGGCTATTTGCTTCATCAAATCGGCACTTGCCACCTGAATTTGAGCAATAAGTAAATGAATATCACCAATTTTTTGCAGATTTTCTTTCAAAATTCGCTGTTTTTCGGCTTGAGCTTGTGTTTGTTCATAACTTTCCACTTTCTTTTCAAGCCAATTTTTCTGCTCTGCAAGTTGCTGAATGGCTTTGAGCAAATCTTTGGGATTTTTGAGCATTTCACGAATTTGCTCTAAAAGCTTTTCTTCGTTTCGTACCCAATTTTCAGCCTCCAAAGCAGTAATGGCTTCAATACGCCTCACTCCCGCCGAAATAGAACTTTCTGAAATGATTTTGAAAAATCCTATTTCGCCTGTGGCAGTGGCGTGAGTGCCGCCACAAAGTTCTCGTGAAAATCCCTCGTCAAAAGTAATTACTCGTACAAAATCGCCGTATTTTTCGCCAAAAAGAGCCGTAGCTCCCAATTTTTCGGTGGCTTCTTTGAGCGGAACATTGCGGCGTTCGTCAAGAGCAATATTTTCACGGATTTTCTCATTGACAATATGCTCAATTTGCTCAATTTCGGCATCTGTAAGTTTGGCAAAGTGGGAAAAATCAAATCGCAGTAGCTTATCGCTTACCAATGAACCTTTTTGCTGTACGTGGTTGCCCAAAACTTTACGCAAAGCGGCGTGAAGCAAATGCGTAGCCGAATGATTTTTACGTATCAGCAAGCGTCTGCTTTCATCAATCTGTGCGGTAATTTCTGCAAGAGGATTTTGCTCTAAAAATTGAATAAATTTTTCGCAGTTTTTATCTTCGGAAATATGAATGATAAGGTCATTTTCCTTTTTGGTATCTTGAATGAAAATTTTTTCTTGGGTATTGGGCAGGGCAAATGTTCCTGAATCGCCTATTTGCCCGCCGCTTTCTGCATAGAAAGGCGTTTTATCCAATACAAAATGGTAAAGTGTCTTGTTTTTCTCTTTTACTTTACGATAACGCAAAATTTTAGCAGTGCTTTGCGAGTAATCGTAGCCAATAAATTCTACATCAGCCTGATTTTGAGCTAAAATCACCCAGTCTGAGGCTTCTTGAGCTTGGGCTTTGCGGGAGCGTTCTCGCTGAATTTCTAACTCTTTTTCAAAACCTTGTGTATCAATGGAAAGTCCTTTTTCTTTGGCAATCAGGGCAGTCAAATCCACAGGAAAGCCGTAAGTATCGTAAAGCTCAAAAACAAGTTTTCCTTCCAAAATTTTACCATCTTTGAGATTTTCACCTTTGGAAAGAGCCTGCGAAAGCGTTTGCAAGCCATTTTCCAAAGTACGTAAGAAAGATTTTTCTTCTTCTAAAATTACATTTTGCACAAACTTTTCTTGGGCTTTGAGTTCGGGGAAAACCTCTTGGAACTGCTCGGCAAGCAAAGGCACAATTTCATTGAAAAATGGCTCTTTGAAGCCTAAATAAGAATATCCATAACGCACTGCTCTACGCAAAATACGGCGAATCACATAGCCCGCACCCGTAGCGGCAGGCAATTGCCCATCGGCAATGGTAAAGGCTACGGCTCGGATATGGTCGGCAATTACACGCAAGGCTACATCAGTTTCTTTATTTTTGCCATAACTGGTATGAGCCTTTTGGGCAACAAAAGTTATGATAGGCTGAAAAATATCGGTGTCGTAATTGGATCTCTTACCCTGTATAGCCATACAAAGCCGCTCAAAACCCATACCTGTATCTACGTGCTTGGCAGGCAAAGGCACTAGCGAGCCATCGGCTTTGCGTTCGTACTGCATAAAAACGTTGTTCCAAATTTCAATCACCAGCGGATTATCTTTATTTACAAGCTCTCTGCCTGCTACTTGCTGAATTTCAGTTTCTTCTCGCAAATCAATATGAATTTCAGTACAAGGTCCGCAAGGTCCTACTTCGCCCATTTCCCAAAAATTATCTTTCTTGCTTCCAAACAAAATTCTCTCTTCGGGCAAATACTTTTTCCAAATTTCGTAGGCTTCGGTATCTTTGGGCAGATTTTCTTTTTCATCACCCTCAAAAACCGTTGCATAGAGCCTTTCTTTGGGTAATTTATAGACTTCGGTTAGCAATTCCCAAGACCAAGCAATGGCTTCTTCTTTGAAATAATCACCAAAAGACCAGTTTCCGAGCATTTCAAAGAAGGTATGATGATAGGTATCGTGTCCTACATCTTCCAAATCGTTGTGTTTGCCTGTTACACGCAAACATTTTTGCGTATCGGCAATGCGAGAAGCGGTGGGTGGCTTAGTACCCAAGAAAAAGTCTTTGAATTGAGCCATACCCGAATTGATAAACATCAGGGTAGGGTCGTTTTTGAGTACAAGCGGAGCCGAAGGCACAATCAGGTGTCCTTTATTTTTGAAAAAATCTAAAAATTGCTGGCGAATTTCGTGGCAAGTCATAAAAAGTAATTGGTAGTTTTGGGAGGCAAAGGTAAAACTTTTGCGATTGAAAAGCAAAGTAAAATTTTATAGAGAAAAGGAACAAAAAGAAGTTTTTAGAAGTTTTTTGCTATATTTGCACAAATTTTTTAGCAGGAATGTTGAGCGTATCTACACAAAAAACCTATACCATCAGCAAAGCAAAGGCTTATTGGTTGCTTTTGAAGCCTCGTTTGTCGTTTTTGGTAGCTTTTTCGGCATCTTTTGGATATATTTTTGGGAAAAAACCCCCTTTCGATTGGCTTTCTTTTCTTGCTCTTACCTTAGGAGGTTTTTTGGTTTCGGGGGCTTCGGTAACTATCAATCAGATTTTAGAAAAAGATTTGGATAAGATAATGACTCGCACTCAGAATCGTCCTTTACCGCTGGGGGCTTTGCAGATAGGCGAAGCTATTCGCTTTACTATATTTACGCTTTTGGTGGGTATTACGCTACTGGCAACTTTTACCAATACGCTTACGGCACTTTTATCGCTTCTTTCGGTTTTTTTGTATGGCTTTGTTTATACACCGCTCAAACGCAAAGGCTCTTTTGCAGTATTTGTAGGGGCTATTCCCGGAGCCTTGCCCCCACTTTTAGGCTGGACAGCGGCGACCAATCAAATTTCCTTTGAGGCTCTGATTATCTTTGCTGTGCAGTTTATTTGGCAATTTCCTCATTTTTGGGCAATTGCTTGGGTTTTGGACGAAGATTATCAGAAAGCAGGATTTCGCTTGCTCCCCTCGCGTGAAGGCAGAAGCCTTAATTCGGCTATTCAAATAATGATTTATACGCTTTTCTTGATACCCATTAGTTTGCTACCTGCTTTATTCGGGCTTACAGGTATCAAATCGGCAATTGTAGTTACGGCGGCGGGTTGTCTGTTTGCGGCTCAAAGTTTTGCTCTGATGAAAGACCAAACCCCACGCTCGGCTCTACGCATTATGTTTGGTTCATTTCTTTATCTGCCCATTGTGCAAATTGCTTATTTGCTGGATAAAGTTTAGGGGTTTCTACTTTTTAGAGCATAAGTCAAGTATTTGCATCAGCAAGAATAACTTGCCGCAAAGTTCAATGGTGTGAAAATTAGATTTTTGCGTTTTTTCTTGCAAATTTTCCTCAAATTTCCTTTTTTGCTATCAGTTTTTTTAGCACTTTTGTACCCCTGCTCCACTAAAAACATATAAAAACTGAACGCTTTGTACCCTTTTTCAAAAAAGGTGCGGTTTGTATTTTTGTCAAAAACTTCATAATTCTTTTTGCTGTGCTTAAAACTACAACTCATAATTATCCTTCAATGAATAAAGATTGCAAGAGTGTTTGGGAAAATTGTTTGAAAACTATACGGAGTTCTTTGCCTGAACACACTTTCAACACGTGGTTCGTGCCTATTGTTCCTTTGAGTTTGCACAACAACACACTTACCATTCAAGTACCCAGTCCTTTTTATTACGAATACATTGAAGAAAACTATTTAGAAATTTTACGAAAAGCCATAGATAAAGAGCTCGGACCCGAAGGAAAGTTGGAATATTCGGTAGTAGTGGATAAAGGCAATGCCCAGAGCTTGCCCAAAACAATGACCGTACCGAACACCAAAATTGAATTGGATATCAAACCCCTTGAAAATAAAACAAACCCTGATTTGCAGAAAAGGAAAATGCAAATCTTGAAAGAATATGAAGGTTTTTTCAGGGATATTCAGTTTAATGAAAATTATACTTTTGATAACTTCGTAGAAGGCGATTGCAACCGCTTGGCTCGTGCCGCTGGGCTTGCTGTTGCCAAAAAACCAGGGGTAACGGCTTTCAACCCACTGATGCTCTATGGCGGAGTAGGTTTGGGAAAAACACACTTGGTTCAGGCAATTGCTAACCACGTCCGTTTCAATTCTCCTGAAAAAATTGTGGTGTATGTTTCTTCCGAAAAGTTTGTCAATCAGTTTATTGATGAAATTAAAAACGACAAAATACAGAAACTTACCAACTTCTATCTGCAAATAGATGTGCTGATTATTGATGACGTGCAGTTTTTGGCAGGTAAAGTAAAAACCCAAGAAATGTTCTTTCATATCTTCAACCATCTGCATCAGCACGGCAAGCAAATCATAATGACCAGCGACCGCCCGCCCAAAGAATTGCAAGGTTTGGAAGATAGGCTTCTTTCTCGGTTCAAATGGGGGCTTACTGCCGATTTACAACAACCTGATTTTGAAACACGTATCGCTATTATTCTAAAAAAACTGCAAAACGAAGGTATTGAAATTAGCTATGATGTAGTTGAATATTTAGCCCATAATATAGACAGCAACATTCGGGAACTTGAAGGCGTGATTGTTTCGCTACTGGCACGCTCTAATCTGG
This sequence comes from uncultured Cytophagales bacterium, assembly GCA_964654605.1. Taxonomy (GTDB): domain Bacteria; phylum Bacteroidota; class Bacteroidia; order Cytophagales; family Thermonemataceae; genus Raineya. The sequence continues at coordinate 107,557 of CAZZLW010000042.1, forward strand.
AACGCCGAGAAATTGATTTACAGCTGGCTCGCGAAACCATTAAACACATTATCCAGAAAGTAGATGAACGCCGCCCCGAAACGGCTGATGTAGATATTGAAAACATACAGAAAGTAGTTTGCCAGTATTTTAATGTAAAAGAAGAAGAAATCAAAGGCAAGAGCCGAACTCAAAATATTGTCAAAGCTCGTCAAATTGCAATGTACCTTTGCAAAGAATATACGGAACTTTCCTTGAAAGCGATTGGTTATCATTTTGGCGGTAGAGACCACAGCACTGTCATTCACGCTATCCAAACTATCAGCGATTTGATAGAAGTAGATAGCTCCATTCGGCAAGATGTGAGTGCTTTGATGAAAATTATTGGAAAAAATGAATAAAACGCTATAACTATTCCTTATGCTTCAACCAACAAATTATTTTATGCACTATTCTTTGCATTATATTCCTGAACGCACTCAGAAACCCCGCCAAGTAGGTCTGACGATGGTAATGGATAAGGGTTTGAGCGTCAGGCAGGTAGAAGACCTTCTTGAAGTAGCAGGCGACTATATTGATATGGTAAAGCTCGGCTGGGCTACTTCCTATGTTACGGCTAATCTGAAAGAAAAATTAGCAGTTTATCAATCGGCGGGTATTCCTACGTATTTCGGCGGAACGCTTTTTGAGGCTTTTATTATTCGCAAGCAATTCGCTGATTATCAGAAACTTTTAGATAAATACCAAATGCCCTATGCCGAAGTTTCCGATGGCTCTATTGAATTGCCTCACGAAGAAAAATGTAAGTATATCAACGAGCTTTCCAAACAGGTAATTGTGCTTTCAGAAGTAGGTTCCAAAGATGCTGAAAAAATATTAGCCCCTTACCAGTGGATAGAGCTTATGCAAGCTGAGTTGCAGGCAGGTGCTTGGAAAGTGATTGGAGAAGCACGTGAATCAGGAACGGTGGGGCTATTTCGCGATTCAGGAGAGGTGCGTCAGGGACTTGTGAAGGAAATTATTCATACTATTCCTTCGGAAAAAATCATTTGGGAAGCTCCTCAAAAATCCCAACAAGTGTGGTTTGTGAAACTTTTGGGAGCTAATGTCAATTTAGGCAACATTGCCCCCAATGAAGTGATTTCTGTGGAAACTATCCGTTTAGGACTGCGAGGTGATACTTTTACTCACTTTTTGCCGAAAGATTTGCTCTGATTTAAGAAGCCTTCATCAGGCAATCGCACTCAAAAACTTGGTCGGCAAATTTTTTGAGTATCGGCATTTCTTTACGAGCTAATACTTGTCCTTGGCGGGCTATAAGGTACAAACCTACCAAAATTAAAGTGCATAACCCTGCTACATAAAACCCCCAAGGCTCTTGTTCTATCATTATTTGTGAAATGCCGAGCATCAAGCTGATAAATATGCTTGTAGAGGCTACTATGAGCAAAAAAGCCACAAGCGTCCATATAGGCGAAACAGGCGTGAGTAATACTCGCACCAGAGTGGTTTTGTCTTGTAAGTTTTCTTCCAATCCAATTTCCATATAAGGCGTCCAGAGGCGATGTTTGTGAGCAGGAAAGCGAATTTGAATGTGAAAATCTGTCAATACGCCTGTAAAACCTTCGGGGTTGTTTTCGTTGAGTTCTTTTCGGAACTTCTCAATGATTTCATTTCGGCTCATTTCGCTCTTGAAACGAAAACGAGGGCGTAAAGCTAAACTTTGTGCATCCATAAGCATACTTTTTTCAGCGAAAAAGAGTTTTTTTGTAAAAGAAAACAATGCTTACCGCAAGCAAGAAAGTTGATTTTTGTCAGATTTTTCATAAATTGCCATTTTGAAAACTTATGCAACTCACGCTTGAAAAAGTTCGTCAGTTTGGAAATATAGAACTGCTCGCCAAACAGCTCGTAGAGGGCTTTATTACAGGAATGCATCGCTCTCCTTTTCACGGCTTTTCGGTAGAATTTGCCGAACATAGGCTTTACAATACAGGCGAAAGCACACGCCACATAGATTGGAAAGTTTTTGCCAAAACAGATAAACTTTTTATCAAACGCTATGAAGAGGAAACGAACTTGCGTTGTCAGATACTTTTAGATGTTTCCTCATCAATGTTTTACCCCAAAGCCACAAAAGGAAAACTGACTTTTTCGGTAATGGCGACGGCGGCACTTACTTATATGCTCCAAAAACAACGTGATGCCGTAAGCATTGCTACTTTTGACGATAAAATCCTTGAACATACCCCTTGCAAATCAACGCAAATTCATTTGCATCAGATTTTTCTTTTGCTTCAAAATTTGCTCAATGCAGAAAGCAATTTGCAAAAAACTTCGGCAACCAAAGTTTTACACGAAATCGCAGAAAAAATTCATAGACGTTCATTAGTAGTTATATTTAGTGATATGTTTGAAGATGTAGAAAACCCACAAGAATTGCTCACGGCTCTACAACATCTCAAACACCGAAATCACGAGGTAATTCTTTTTCACGTTACGGATAAAGCCACTGAAAAAGATTTTGCCTTTGAAAATCGCCCTTATGAATTTATTGACTTAGAAACAGGCGAAAAAGTGAAATTGCAACCACAAGCCGTTAAGGATTTTTACAGAGAAAAAATCTTGCAATTTTCACACGAGCTTAAAATGAAGTGCGGGCAATACAAAATAGACTTCATTGAAGTAGATATTGCCCGCCCTTTTGAAGAGGTTTTGTATGCGTATATGGTGAAAAGAGCGAAAATGCACTAACGCAATTTGTTATTTCTTTACAACGATTTTTTTCATCACTGCTTCTTCATTTTTATTGTCTTTAATATGCATAAAATAGATACCTTCTTCCAAATTTTGTAAATCTAGCATTTCAGCATTGCCTTCAATCAAAGTTCTGCCATATTTATCAATAATTTTGTAGTCTTTGAACTCTCCTTTTATTTTTAAAAATCTATCTGTTGGGTTAGGGGAGACTTCAACGATTTGTCTTTCAATGCAATTGTCTATTATTATCGTAACTGTTGTTACATTCGAAGAAACTCCACAGAAATTCTGACCAACAATTTGATAAGTGTATGTGCCTATGGGAGTGTTTTGCAAGTCTATTTGTATAACATTATTGAAAAACCTAATCGGATTACCATTTAGAGTTCCTATAATATTTTGGCTTCCTTGACAAATCAAGGGAATTGTAATTATATTAGGTAATGTAGATGAGCAAAAAGTATAGTTATACGGCGGTGTATTGTCAGGGATAGAAACATCACTCGGTACGCCAACCCATAAATTTTTTCTGAAAGAACTACTAACATTTACATAACAAGCATTACTCACCACAATAGTGCATTCTATCCAACTTTCTCCACTAAATCCAGATATAGCGGTAGCTGTTACAATCGGTGTGTTAGCATTTGTTAAAGTTATTCCAGGTCCAGCTGACCAGGTATAACTAATTGCATCTTGTAAATTGGTAATACTATATTCTTTGGGCGAGCTACAAAGAAAGTTGCTCGCTACTCCCGTCGGTTTTATCTCCACAAAATCAAAACCAGTATATTTTTGGCTATAATTGGCGAAAAATCCATTAGGAAAAGGATTCATTGTAGAAAGTGAGATGTTACTGCCATTACAGCTGATAAAGTTAGCATTTCCATAAAAACGTCCACCTACTACAATTCGCGAGTCATTTCGAGCTAAACACCAACTAAAACTCTCCGAACCTCCACCAGAAGGCAAACTCACAGGTATCAATTGAGCATTTACGCAAGTACCATCCAATAAATATTCTGCATAATACCCGTTGAAAGGATAAGGACTACCCTGTGACGGCGGAGGAGGAGACGAAAGAAAATATCCATTTCCAAAGTTTACATTTGCACCTGACAAAACTCCTGAAACAATTATCCTATTGCCGTTGCTCAAAATCGCATAGCCATTACTTGAAGCAATAGTCTTAGGCGACCAATTAGCAAGTAAATTACCATTATTGATATTGTATCCTAAAACATTTGTTTGCAACCCAGAGCTTGTGTTGCCAATCACAAACAAATTTTCTCCCAGTACATCTAAATCATATGTATTACCTTGTAACTGTCTTTTCCACATAATTAAAGGCTTATTATTTTGTATTCTGTACCTCACTACAAAGTTTTCTCCATTAGAAGAGTTAAAAGTAGTTCCTCCACCAAAGTTAGCAGTACCACTAAACCTTCCTGTAACATAAATTGAACCATTTTCTACCGAAAAGCCTGTTGCAGTACCGTCGCCAGTTAAAAGCATTCTGAATTGGTCATCAGAAATCCCAATATTTTTATTTAAACGAATTAACCATACCTGTTTTAAACTACTCACAGCATAAACATAATCTCCAAATACTTTTACTTTGCGTAAATCTTCTACTTGTGCTGAAATAGAAGGTGGCATTGTATAAACAAATAGCAAATTACCAGAAGGAGAATACTTGGCAAGAAAAGCATTGTTCTTGTTAGGAATAAATGAATAATTATAAAAACCATTCCTATATTGAAAACTAACATTCCCTACTTCATCACCAACAGTACCAACGATATAAACATTCCCGCTTTCATCAGTATCTACATCATAAACGATATCATCTAAGTTTCCTCCAATCCGAAAAGCCCAAGCACAAGTACCATTGGGCTGATATTTGGCTACATAAGCATCTAATTTTGGAAAACAACAAATACCATTTAAAGGAGCGATAGGAGCAAGAGTTATACCATTACCAAAATTATGTGGTCCATTGAAAGAACCTACCACATAAGTTGTGCCGTCAGAGGTTACCTTCACAGCATCTACATAAGAATGTAAGTTACCCTCAATTTGTCTCACCCATTGCAAATCTTGAGAAAGTACAATTTCTGGTTTGAGAGAGAGAGAGAGAGACTAGTTAGAGCGAACAAAACAATGCAATAATGTGCATTTATAAAACAATTTGACAACAATTTTTTCTTTCTCATAAGTAAAAAATTTAAGTGAAAAAACTTTGCAATTCTAAAAAAAAGACAATAAATTTGCAAAAAGTTACACAAAAAAAAATTTAAACTTATGAAAGAGTTTTTTACTATGCAATTTTTTTTGTTTTGTATTTATACATTTGCCCAAGATAAAAGGTATGATACGTGGTTATTGGGATATCGTGGTACAGATAATTTTTTCATAAATAAAATTAAATTCACTCCTAATGCTCAATCATTCGTTATCAATAATGACCGGGCTGTAAGAACATTATTTAGTGATAATTTTTCTACAATAAGAGTGAATGATTCTGTCTTGCTAACATCACGTTGGGGGCGTTTTTCTGTTTACAATGAACGAAGAAATAATTATGGTCATTTAGATACTGCATATCACAAAATGCTTGCCTATGATTTGATAGAGCAAATTGGAGAGAACATACTATTACCAGACCCCGAAAAAGAGAATTTTTTTCATTTGTTTCTCACATCAGAGTTTTACACAGAGCATTCTGATGAGAAGATCATAAATTCGTCTCTAAAATACTTACCAGTTAGAATATCTAATGATACACTTTATGTTGTATCTAAACTCAAACATTTACGCAAAGAAATGCCCGTAGTAACTAAATTAGCCTCTACGCATCACGGAAATAATAAAGATTACTGGATTCTTTCTCACGAATGGCAAACCAATCGCTTTATAGCTTATTTACTTACCTCTAATGGAGTTGTAGATAGTGTTAAAACCAATATTGGATATGTTTATTCCCTACCAATTCTTTTACCTCCTAATATATTTTACAGCAATTTTTTTCAAAGAACAATGGGGAAACTAAATCTAGGTCAGATGAAATTTAGCACTGAGGGAAGTATGGTAGCTGTGGCTTTATCACAGGAAAGAATTATTGAAATATTTAAGTTTGATAAATTCACTGGTAAACTATCTTGCCCCATTTCTTTGAACTTGAATGATAAATTTAGTTTTATACAAAACTTAAAAGATTATTGGGTTTATGGATTGGAAATATCTCCAAATAATAGACTTATCTATTTTACTTTGACCCCTCTCCCTTACCTATCTGATTTTGACAAGCTTCCCTCTTATCTTTGTCAGTTAGATTTATGGGCTGACGATATTTTAGGCTCTATTCAAATCATTGGAGAGGGAAGAAGTTTTTTGGGGTTACAACTTGCACCTGATGGAAAAATTTATTTAGGCATAGAGGGAAGTAAATATTTGGGAACTATTGAAGCCCCTAATTATCTTAACCCTTTGTGCAATTTTCAAGAAAAAGGCTTATTTCTCGGCGGGTATATCCACGATGCTACGCTCAATAATGTACCTTCATCTGTACTACCTCGCGGATATTCTAAATCAGTATTTGACGAGCCTCAATTAGAAATGCCTAATGCTTTTACTCCTAATAGAGATGGCATAAATGATACTTTTATTCCTCTTCGTATGGAAAACGTAATCCAAGCTAGAATGAAAATTTACAATAAGTGGGGGAAAGAGATATTTTCAACTTCTCAAATAGAACAAGGTTGGGATGCCTCTGAAGTCCCCGCTGATATTTATTATTATTATGTTGAATATTCGGGTAAAATATGTAACGATACCGCAACAAAAACACTCAAAGGCTGGGTGCAAGTAATAAAATAAAATATTTCTAAAACTCGTGCAATCTTGGGGCAATGTTCATTCGCAAGCCCAAAGTGGTAAAGGTGGTATTTTTGTAAAGCATAGAGGCATCATCGTTTTGGCTACGGCGAAAAACTTGTTTCAGTTCTACAAAAACATTATGCCAAGCCTGATAGCTTAGTGTAGCATCTAAAAAAATGGTTTTGGTATTCAAACCCTGCCCTATTTTATTGCCGTATTCTTGTACGCGTGTGCGATTATCTAAAAGCAAATTTCCTCCCCAATTCAAGCCGTCTGTATCCAAGCCATAATTGGCATAAAAGAGTTTGCCTATAAAATTGAGCTTTGCAAGAGGCTGATAACGTAAAATGCCCACAAACTCATAAAAATTTGCTCCCAAAGGGTGTGCAAGCGGTTGCTGATAATGAGTATAGGATTTGAAATTATTATCTTGGGTGTAAGTGTAAGGACGTGCAAAATTAAACTCTGCCTGCAAGTCTAAATTTTTGATAGTAAAGGCGTTGATGTATTTTAAGCCGATTTGCCCTGCATATTTATTTGCCCACCAACCCCGATTGGCACGAATTTCACGAATTAAAAACTCATCTAACACAAATTGTCCGTAAAACGAAAAACTACGGGCAAAATTCCACTTAAAATCTGCTCCCAAAAGTACGTTATCGGGGCTACCGAGTTGCTGTTCTACGGAACGATAGAAAATAATGGGGTTCAGGTAGTTCAAGTCAAAGCTATTGTTGGTGAGTGTATCTCTTTGCCCAAAAATCACGGTTTCAAATACGCCAATATTGAAATTTTGAGAAATATTCAGGCTCAAATGATGCTTGGCAAGATATTTTTTAGGACGCAAACCATCGGCGTTTAGCACTTGGGCAGTCATTTGGGCAAAAATATTTTGGTAATTGAGTTTCCACACATTGGTATTGATTTTCAGAAACAAATAATTTGCCGCAAAATCAGAGAGTATCATTGAGCGATAGCCACTGCCCATCAGGTTTCTATCGTGTCCGAACTGCACATCAATATTTCGGATAGGCTGAAAAGCAATATAGCCTCGGGCGTGTATAAAATCTACATCTGTAGGCTCGGCACGGTCTCCGTCTTTGTAATAGCCTTCCTGCGGTACGGCATCAAACTTTCTGATTTGAGCCTGCACATATTTGGGAAAAGAGGCTTGATTATCAGTCATAAAGGTATAAAAACCAATTTTTTGGCTAATCATACCTCTTACTTCCACGCCACGTGTATTGAGGTAGGTGAGTTTATCCGTATTGTTATCCTTGCCGACCGAAAAAGCAAGTACAGGATTTACGTGTAAATCAAAATCTTGGGTTTGCACGTGATAAAAATCAGATTTTTGACGATAAAACTTTTTCCAAAAATTTTGAGGAATTTCAGAAGTATCTTTACGAAGCCACTCCCAATTATCTTGCTCCAAGTAAGCCAAGTTAAATCTATCCACTTCGGAAAGGCTTTGCGTGCTATCTTGCTGAAATTTTTGCAAAAAATCGGCAATTGCCGAACGCTTGTAAGGCTTGATGTGCGAATGAAAAGCCTGAAACAACCTCCCCGACTGAATTTCGTACCGCTCTAAAAGATGATAATAATCGCTATTGAGTGGTGCATACACCGATTGGCTAAAAGCAGATTGTACAATAAACAAAAATAAAATGCAGTTTGCAATACACGTGATAGACTTTTTCATAAATTTTTGTATTGGGTTTATGATTAGGGCTACATTTACAAGTTTTCTTACAAAAATGAAATTTACTGACTGCGAGCGACATCATCGCTTATTTCTCTAATTTTTTACTAAAATTTAACCTCTAAAACTAACCTTTCATCTCCCCTCCTTTCTGAAATCATCAAAATCTTCTTTATTCTGAAACTCATAGATATTCAGCACAATTACATTGCCTCGGCTTCTGCCTTCCGTGATTTTTTCACAAAGCCACTCATAATTCGGGAAGGTCAAATGTTCAAACCAAATGCTTCCGTAGCCCTCTTCGGAAATGTAACTCACCAAAAAATAACGCATAAAATTATCTTTCATAGCCAAACACCAAAATTTCCTTAAAAAAACTTTCCGTAGAACATCACTATTGTCAGGAAAAAGTTTTCATATTGCCCGCCATAGATTTTATCTTTGAAACGATTGTGAGCCCACTCTGCTCGCAAACCCCATTTTTTTTGCCAAACTGCTTGTAAAAAATACTGACGCGGATTGAGGGTAGCAGGCACAAGATAACCCAAAAAAGATAAATCTCTGGATTCCAAGCCTGTTTCAAGCCAGATTTGAGGATTTGCCCAACGCAAACCTATCCAAGAACCCGAAATAGCAGGACTTACGCCATCATTACTAAATTTCAAAGGAACAATGTAAAAGCCCACTGCGTTTTTTGTATTTATCTGATAACTTGCCCCTGCACCCACGCCAAAATGATACCCCAATAGCCACTCGCTTGCTTGCTCAATTTGCTTTCTGCGAAAGCCCATTTGCAATTCGCTCACAAATACATCTCCCACTCGCCAACGCTTATTTTCAGGCAAAATTTGCAAAAAGTGCAGTACATTAGAAGCCATTAGTCTGCTTTGCAAGGCAATGCCATAATTGTTTCTTTCCTGCTTTTCGTAGCGGATAGTTTCATCGGGCAATCTTTGTACTGCCCAATTATTGGTAAAAGCATAGGCATATCGCAAACCGCCACTCCATTCAAAATAAGGCAATAAATGCAAACTATCTTGGGCTTGTAAGCATACACCAAAGAAAATTTTGCACAAAACCCAAACTAATTTTTGGCAAATTTTCACAAAAAAACTAATTTGTGCCAAAATACAAAAAAATGAGAAAAACTAACACCCTTTGGCTATTTTTGTTTTGGATAAACAGTAGCTTTTTGCTTGCTCAAACAAGTATTGAAAGCATTTTCCCTCTGAAATGGAAAACTTATGTAGGGCAAACTACTTACAGAACGAATATTTTACTACATCAGAATAAAATTTGGCTTGGCTCTAATGGTAATACTTTGGATAAAACCTCCCAAGATGAATTTGACGCAGTTTTTTCCATTGATGCCCGAACAGGACAAGTCGTGCAAAAAATTCAGCCTTTAATTCCAAATGGTCAGAAAAAAGATTTAAGCGATTTAGACGTCAATGGCATTGCAATTGATGAGAATAAACTTTATTTTGGCATTGATGAAGGTTATTTTTATGCCTACGACCTTTCACAAAATAAAATTTTGTGGCAATATAAAACCCCTTTTCTTGAAAATATTGAAAACATTGGCAACGTAGAAGGTTGCCCTGTGGTGATAGACCTAAACCAAGACGACGAAAATGATGTTGTTTTTAGTGTAAGAGGTAGAGGTATTGTGGCTCTGAATGGCAAAACGGGCAGTCCGCTGTGGGTGCAAATTCTGACCAATGATAACGGAGCGTTCCTGACAAGCCCCTTGTGTGTTGATGTAAATGCCGATAATATTCCTGATGTTATCAGTGGTGGCTGGAATGCAACTTCTATCGAGCGGGAATCTTTGCTGTATGCCCTAAATGGTAAAAACGGCGAGATTATCTGGAAATATACCTTGGGAACAGGCTTGAAAAGTTCGCCCATTTTGGTAGAAAAAGGTGAAAAGAAAGCAATTGTAGTGGCTTCTACCTACTCGGTAGTGCATTACATAGATTTACAAGGGAAACACTTATACGCTTTGGATTTGAATTTGCCCAGTGGGGCTATTTCGGGCTTGTATGCGGCAGTAACGCTCAGCCCCAACGAAACGCTTGCCATAGGCAGTTCTTGGTGGTCGGGAAATGATGACGGCTTATGGATAGCTCATCTGCAAAAAGCTGAAATTGAAAAGGAAAATCGCTACGGATACCGAATTGTAAGCAACAAGGCTCAAACGTTCTTTCCCGCTAATCGTATAACAGCCTCGGCAGTGGTAGGGCAAATAAATAGCAAAAAATCTTGGCAAATTGCCGTTCCTACGGAAAAAGGAGAACTTTTGCTATATGACGAAAATACACGCAAACTAGAACGCTACAAAATACCCTCAGGTTCAGAATGTACGCCACTTCTTGCAGATATTGATGGCGATAAAAAATTGGAATTGCTCATTGCTTGCTACGACGGCTATTTGTATTGCTATGATTTGCCTTTCAAGAAAGCAAAAGTTTTTTCAGGACAATTCAGACAAGACAACCGCAACCGGGCAACCCTGAAACTCAACAAAAGCAAGTAAGCTAATAGCAGAAAACAAAAGCGAAACTTTTAGTTAGGAAAGATATGTAATTTTAAGTCTTAACCCTCAAACTTTTGGACATATAATCAGGCTGACAATGTTTTTTGTAGGAAAATTGACGATAGAAAAAAAATGCACACCATTATACCCTTTGAGCGATGGCTGGAATACTACGACCCTGCAACCGACAGGAAAAGCCCTTTTTTTGGCAAAGAGTACAACTTTGATGTATATTCCGACACTATCTATGGCTATTACATAGACCCCGCTTGGGACTGCATTGGCTCACCTACCCTGTATATCAAAATTCTTTATGCAGATTACAAGCAAAGATTTGCTATTTTTGAATTTATTGGCGAATGGAACGACGCCATTGAAAACGATATAATGATACTCAAAACCAATATTATCAATCCTCTGCTCAAAAAAGGTATTCAAAAATTCATTCTCATAGGCGAAAACGTACTCAATTTTCACGGCTCCGATGATTGCTATTACGAAGAATGGCTGGAAGATGTAGAAGATGGCTGGATTGCCGCTATCAATTTTCGTGATTTTGTTTATGAAGAGTGGCAAAAATACCGAATAGATTGGTATATCAATTTTGGAGGAAATTTGGAAATTCCTGATTGGAGAACCTATACCCCCCAACAACTCTACGAAAAAGTTAATAAAATTATTTCCTATCGCCTTTCAATGTAAGATTTTACCAAAAAATATTTGCAAATTTCTTGCTTTTTTTTATTTTTGTACAAACTCTGTATAACAAACTTGTTTCAAAAAACTATGAAAACAAGTTTGAAAAGTGTAAGGTTTGATGTTTGAAGGTTTGAACTTCAAACGCTTGAGCTTCCAAACAGATTTTCGTTCAAAACATTAAAAACTATACCTGTTGCTTTAATAATTCTGCCTAAATGGTGTATTTTTTATCTTTTTTTTGTGCTTTATTTTTTCTTTCTATAGCTAATGGGCAGGGTATTGAAGCTACTTTATCCCAAGCTACCGATAAGGAAAAAATTACTGCTTACGAAAATGAAGCCCAGAAACTGCGTGAGCAGAACCCTCCTTTGGCATTTTCTTATGCTCAAAAAGCCCTTGCTCTTTCCGAAAAAATCAAAGATACCGCCTCTATGGCTTTCAACAATACCCTTATTGGAGTTTTGTATAAAAATATGGGCGATTATGACAAAGCCATTATGCACTACACAAGGGCTATCCCGCTGAACGAAGCCGCCAAAAACCCACAGGGCAATGCGGGTATTTACAACAATCTGGCTTTTGTGTATCGTTTGCAAGGCAAATATTCTCTTTCTCTTTCCTACTATTTGAAGGCTTTGGAATTTTTTGAAAGCGACCCCAAATTTGCCAAGCAAAAAAGCAATGTACTTAATAACATTGGCAGTTTGTATCAAGACCAAAAAAGCTACGAAAAGGCTCTCGACTATTTCAACCAGTCTTTGGAAGTAGCTCGGCAAATTGGTGATACCCTTGGCATTGCTTTTGCCTACAACAATATGGGCGAAGTGTATCTCAAACAAGAAAAATTTGCAGAAGCCAAGCAAAACTTTTTCATTTCTTTGATTTGGAAAAAGCAGAAAAATCATATTCGTAGCATTGCTTCGGGCTATGGTAACTTAGGATTGGTGTATCAGCAAGAAAACCGCTTAGATTCGGCTTTATACTACTTTCAGGAAAGTTTGAAAAACTATGAAAAAATTAAAGATTTGAACGGACAAATAGATATTCTTTTGCGTTTGGGCGAGTTTTGGGATAAACAAAGCAGACACCCAAACGCCTACGAAAGTTACAAGAAAGCCCTGGAACTTTCTCTACAAATTGGTGCTAAACCTCTTACCCAACAAGCCTATAAGTTTCTTTCAGAACATTACGCCAAACAAAAAGATTTTCAAAAAGCCTTTGATTTCCGCTTGCAGTACGATAATATCAAGGACTCGCTGATGAATATGGAGCAAATTCGCAACATCAACGAAATGCAAGCCAAATATGACGACTACTCCAACAAAAAACAAATCGAACTTTTGCGTATCGAGAAAAAAGTTTTTGAACTGCAACACCGAGAAAACCAGAGAGAAAAATGGCTTCTTTTTGGAGGTATCGGAGTGCTTACGCTTTTGCTTGCAGGTGCTTTGTGGGCTTTTCGCCTTAAACAAAAAACAGCCCGAAAGTTAGGAGAAAAAAATGCTACAATTGCCAAATCATTAGACGAAAAAGAAATGCTTTTGAAGGAAATTCATCACAGGGTAAAAAATAACCTGCAAGTTATTTCCAGCCTTTTGCACCTGCAAGGGCATAAAGGAGGAAACCCCGATGAAGTTATCAAGAAAAGCCAAGACCGCATACAAGCAATGGCGATTATTCACGAAAAACTCTATAAGTCTGAAAATTTACAATCTATCAGCCTTGCCGAATACATTGAAAACCTAATGGCTTATTTTGAAAAAACCTACGGATTGCAAGAAAAAAATATCCGTGTAGAAATGCAAGTAGAGCCGATTTTCTTGGATATTGATAAACTCATTCCTTGCGGGCTTATTCTCAACGAAATTATCACGAACAGCATTAAATACGCCTTCAACGAAGGGCAACAAGGCATTATCAGTATTTGGGCAAGCCTGAAAAACGGCATTTGTCAGCTTCAGCTCAAAGATAATGGCAAAGGCTTACCCGCTGATTTCAATCCACAAAAGAGCAAATCTTTGGGTTTGCGTTTAGTAGATGGGCTTGTCAAGCAAATCAAGGGTTCTTGGCAAGTGCATACCCAAGAAGGTACGAGTTTTTCTATTCAATTTGAACCAATGCTTAAAGTGGCATAAAGCAAATTGAGAAATAAAGGTTCAAGCTGTTAAGAATTTTCCAAGTTCAAAATTCAAAATTTATGGTAATTATTTACGTTCAAAAAGTTTAAATGTACAAGTGTTTGAGGTAAAAGTTTTACTCAGTCTAAAAGTCCAATGTTCTAAATCTTGTTTCCTGCCTCTTGTTTCCTGTTTCTATACTACAAATTAAACCTAAACAATTACGATTTATGAAAAAAGTGCTTGTTGTAGAAGATGAATTTTCTATTGCATTAGATTTAGAAACTTATCTCTTGCAGTGGCAATATGACGTAGTGGGAATAGCCAACGATTACGAAGAAGCTGTACAACTGCTTGAAACACATAAGCCTCATTTAGCACTTGTAGATATTACGCTCAAAGGCGATAAAACAGGGATTGACTTTGCCCATTATGCCTACAAATTTGCCAAAATTCCTATTATTTTTCTTTCTGCCCTTGCCGATGAAAAAACGCTTGACGAAGCGATGCAAGCTCGTCCCTTTGCCTATCTTACCAAACCTTTCAAAGAAGTGGATTTGAGAAACACACTCAAAATTGCCTCACAACAACACGATACTATCAAACTCGCATTTCTGGAGCAAAATGTTTCCGAAGGTCTGGATAACCATAAACTTTCTTGGGAAGATACTTTTTTCGTTAAAGACAAAGGTAAGTTACATTCTGTAAAGGTGAAAGAAATTCTTTGGGCTGAAGCTCTGGAAAACTATACCGTGATAGTTTTGCCTGAAAAAAAGATTGTAACCAATATGCTTCTGAAAGACTTTGAAGCCAAATTGCCCAAAGAACATTTCTTGCGGGTGCATAGGTCTTATCTGGTGAGTTTAGATAAAATTAAAAGAATGGAAGAGGGCTACCTGTTTATTACAGATGTACCCATACACATTAGCAAAAATCATAAAGAAGAACTCTGGACTAAAATCAGAGTATTGTAGTCGTCCCTTAAAAAGTCCGTTTAGAAAAAATTAAAGAACAACAATAGAAATTTCCTTCCGAAAAAGTGAATTTTAAGATGTTTTTTTCGGGCTTAGAGCGATGATGTCGCTCTAAGCGACATCATCGCTTGCTACCTCTGTATGCGTATATCACAAGTTTTTTGTCATTTTGCTTAATTTTCTTGCAAATTTTTTTACGTTTTTTACAATTAGTATTCTGATTATCAAAATATTAGATACTTTTCAAGGGAGGACTATTGTAGTCGTCCCTTACGGGCAAGCAATGATTTTTTTTGGACAGCACCATTAGGTTTAATTTTAAGATAAAAGGTAGTTATTTGCGTTCAAAAAGTTAAGTATCTGATGTTCAAACTTTAAGGGCTTTTTCTCTCATTTTTTCTTTCCGACATCTATTTTCTAAAATCCTATTTCCTGCCTCTTGTTTCCTGTTTCCTTACTGCAAACTATAAAAGTATTTCAATAGCCCAAAATAAAAACAAAAAGCGATGAGGATATTTCTTTGCTACCCTTATCGCTTTTTTATATGATTGGCTTTTTTCTTATTTTTTCAAACCTTCTACCAGCACCAAAATTTTATTTTTCAATACTTCGGCTACTCCGCCCAAAACTTCAAGGCTTTGCTCGCCTTGGGCAGTTCTATATCTAATTTTTCCGCTTTCAAGTGTAGAAATGAGCGGGGCGTGGTCTTTCAAGACTTGAAAAGAACCTTTCTTGCCGGGCAAAGTAACTGCCGTAACTTCACCTGCAAAAAGTTTTTTATCGGGAGTAATGATTTCTAAATACATATTTGAGTATAGAGTAAAGAGTATTGAGTATTGAGTATTGAGTATTGAGATTTTGGTTCGTAAAGTTTTTTGCTTTACGAACCGAGTATGTATTTTTTAGGCTTTTTTCGCTTCTGCAAGGAGTTTTTCTCCTTTTGCAATAGCCTGCTCAATCGTACCAACAAGGTTGAAAGCGGCTTCGGGCAGGTGGTCAAGTTCTCCGTCCATAATCATATTAAAGCCCTTGATAGTATCCTTGATATTTACAAACTCACCTTGCAAACCTGTAAATTGTTGTGCTACAAAGAATGGTTGTGAAAGGAAACGTTGCACGCGTCTTGCACGATTTACGGTGAGTTTATCTTCTTCCGATAGCTCGTCCATACCCAAAATAGCAATAATATCTTGCAATTCTTTGTAACGTTGAAGCGTTCTTTTCACTCTTTGGGCTGTATTG
Source organism: uncultured Cytophagales bacterium (assembly GCA_964654605.1). Lineage (GTDB taxonomy): Bacteria > Bacteroidota > Bacteroidia > Cytophagales > Thermonemataceae > Raineya. The sequence goes on from CAZZLW010000042.1 coordinate 123,448, forward strand.
TAATGTTCTGCTCCAAGCACTTGTGGCGTAAGAATACGTGAGGTAGAATCCAAAGGATCTACGGCAGGATAAATACCCAACTCGGCGATTTTACGAGAAAGTACGGTAGTTGCGTCCAAGTGAGCAAAAGTAGTAGCAGGAGCAGGGTCGGTAAGGTCATCGGCAGGTACATAAACAGCCTGTACCGAGGTAATAGAACCACGTTTGGTAGAAGTGATACGCTCTTGCATAAAGCCCATTTCGGTAGCCAAAGTAGGCTGATACCCTACCGCCGAAGGCATACGTCCCAAGAGAGCCGACACCTCTGAACCCGCTTGTGTGAAACGGAAAATATTATCAATGAAGAACAGAATATCATTTCCTTTGCCTTGTCCATCGCCATCGCGGAAATACTCTGCAATCGCAAGACCTGAAAGGGCTACTCTGGCTCTTGCACCCGGAGGCTCGTTCATTTGTCCGAAAACAAGTGTAGCTTGGGATTTTTTGAGTTCTTCTAAATCTACTTTGCTCAAATCCCAACCGCCTTGCTCCATAGAGTGCTTAAACTCTTTGCCATAGCGAATAATATCGGATTCAATAAATTCGCGTAGCAAGTCATTTCCTTCACGCGTACGCTCTCCCACACCTGCGAATACAGAAAGCCCCGAATAGGCTTTAGCAATATTATTGATAAGTTCTTGGATAAGTACGGTTTTACCTACCCCTGCACCACCAAAAAGCCCGATTTTACCCCCTTTTACATAAGGAGCAAGCAAATCAATCACCTTGATACCTGTGTAAAGCACTTCGGCAGAAGTAGCCAAATCTTCAAAGCGAGGAGGTTTGCTATGAATAGAACGCCCTTTACCACTGCTCACTTGGGGCAAGCCGTCAATGGCTTCACCTACTACGTTAAACAATCTTCCCTTGATAGCATCGCCAATGGGCATAGAGATAGGGTGTCCTAAATCTACTACGTCCATACCTCTCTGCAAGCCATCGGTACTATCCATAGCGATAGTACGCACTCGGTCTTCGCCAAGGTGCTGTTGGCACTCTAGTACAACCTTCTGACCATTGGGCTTGGTTACTTCCAAAGCGTTCAAAATTTCGGGTAAAGTAGAACCCTCCGTTGAAAAGCTAACATCAACAACAGGTCCGATAATTTGGGTAATTTTGCCTATATTTGCCATTGTGTATGCAGAAATGAATTAAAAACGTTGAATTGCCCGCAAATTTATACGGATTTTCTTATGATTGCAAAAAACTTTTGAAAAAATCTTTGAAAGTCTAAATTTTGATGTTCAAGGTTTTACTTCTTGGTCTGATTGGCTACAAACCCAATAAGCCTATGAAAATCATTTATATCGGAGTATGATTCTTTGAAAATCAATATGTACAAAGCCGCTTTTGTAGCCGTTCTTAAACCCGCTGATGATATTCGGCTTTTTCAGAAAATTGCTCAAACTTTTTGGGAGAGTGGTTTTGAAATTTTCAACTTTGGCTCTCAAAGCAATTTAGAAGTAAAAAACAAAAATTCTAACATTCATTTTTACCCCATTTTCAAATTTTTTCGCAGTAGTTTTCAGCGTTTGTGGGCGGGCTTGCTGATTTTGAAATACTTGTGGAAAGTAAAGCCACAAATATTGGTTTGTGGGGCAGTAGAGCTACTCCCCTTTTGTGTTTTGTACAAATTTTTTCAAAAATTATCAGGCAAAAAGTTACATCTAATTTACGATGTGCAAGAAAATTATTTTCTGAACGTCTTGCATACCGAAACTTACAAATCTTGGTGGGTGTTCAGAAAAGTATTAGCGTATAGTATTCGGCTGGTTGAATGGCTTTGTGCCAGCCAAGTGGATACATTTTTTTTGGCAGAAAAATGCTATCAGTTGGAATTAAGTTTTGTAAAAAAACGCTGTTTAGTTTTAGAAAATAAAGTTTTGAAAATCAATTTTCAAGAAAAAAACGTGAGTAACCCTATTTTTTTGCTTTCAGGTACTATCGCCCCTGAATATGGTCTTTGGAAAGCTATTGATTTTGCAGAGAAAGTTCATTGTTCATTCCCCCAAATCACTCTAAAAATAGCAGGCAGATGTAGTCGTAAAGAGGTTTTTAGCGAGCTTGTTGCTTTGCAAGAAAAAAAGCCGTTTTTGCAGTTAGAAATTTCTGAAAAAGCATTAAATTATGAAATTTTACAGAAAAATTTTGCAGAAAGTACATTTTGGCTGATGCCCTACCAAGTAAATCCTGCCTACCAAAATCGTATCCCTACGAAATTTTATGAAGCTATGGCTTGGCAAAAATGGATATTCGTGCAGAAAAATCCTGTTTGGGAAAATTTTTTCAAAGAATATGCCTACCCTTATGTGATTTGGATAGATTTTCAGAAACCCAAAACTTGGCAAGAAGCACTGGATATTTCAAAAATTCTGCAAAAACCCTCTTACCAAAATCCGCAGATTTTTTGGGATAGCGAAAAAGAAAAGTTGCAAAAGTTTATTTCAACTTGGATTTCTTCAAATAGCGAATGAGCTAACGAGGCATCGTTAGTTTTTTCATCAGAGGCTTTCGCAAAAAGGGAAATAAATTACCCAAAAAATTTAGCAATTTGAGTTTAGTTGTAAGAATGTGGTGCGTTTTGTGCTGATGAGTTGCCTTCCAAATTTTTTCAGCAACTTCTTCGGGCTGAACGTGTATGCCCATTTTTCCTACTGCCCAAGCCTTGTAAGTAGCTTTGCCGAGCATATCGGTATTTACAAAAGGGGGCATAATATCAGCAACGCCAATTCCCAACCTTGAAAGTTCAATTTCCAGCCCTTCGGTAAAGCCTCTGACAGCGTGCTTGGTTGCCGCATACACACAAAACTCAGGCACACCATAAATAGCAGAAGCTGAAGACAGATTGATAATTTGCGATTGAGAGGTATTTTTGAGCAAAGGCAAAGCCCAATAAGTAGTATTGATAAGCCCCCAAAAGTTGATTTCAATCATTTTTTTCTGCTCTGCAAGTGAAATGTTTTCAAAAAAGCCCATTCGCAAAATACCTGCATTATTCACCAAAACGTCCAAATGGTTTTCCGTAAGCAGAGCAACTTTTTCAAAAACTGCTTGCATTTCCACTTCGTTGCATACATCTGCTTTTTGCAGTAGTCCCACTGCTTTGCCAAGTTCATTTTGCAAATTTTTCAAAGCTCCTTCATCAATATCTACTCCACTGATAACCCAACCTTTCTGAGCAAACAGCAAAGCAGTAGCTTTCCCAATACCGCTTGCTATACCTGTAATAAAAATATTTCGGCTTTTCATAAAGGTAACATTTGGATTATTTACGTTCAAAAGTTCCAAAACTTTAGCATTCCAATGTTCTAAATTGTATGTCTGATGTCTAAAATCCTTTTTCCTACGTCTTATTTTCTGTTTCACTGCTACAAATTTAGCCCCAAACTATTAACATTTTTTTAATGACCTCAAGGGTAAACTTTTTCAAATTTTGCTTATTTTTACACAAAACAAAAAAGTTTTTTAGCTACATTTTGTTTTTTTGCAAAAAATTGTATTTTTGCCAAAAAGACTTAAACCAAAAGTACAAAATTTATGCTCAACTTTGATACAGCTATAAAAGAAGTAGCCGCTAAATTCAATGCACAAATCAAAGAACTTTCGCCGGGGGTATATTCTTTAGATATTCCATTCAAGCTCAAAGATGGTTCAAGCCGTTATCAATATGTGTATGCGTGGGTGATAAAAGATTCTTTCAAAAATAAAGATTACTTTTATTTCAACAGCCGTTGCGGCACCTTTGAAAAGGGGGTTACCGATACCTATAATCTTTTGAAAGAAGCAGGTTACGGACATTATTCTACGATTACGATTGCCGCAGACAAATTGCCTGACGGCTCGCCTTGTGAAACTGTGGTGGTACAGGCAAGTCCTATTGCAGAGCATATCAAAACCATTGACGAACTAGCGGATATTGTGTGGGAAGTGGCAGAAGTTGCAGATATTATTGAAGAAAAATATTTTGGGGGGGATAAAAATTAGTTTTTCACCACAAACAAAAATAGGTTTATGTCCAAAAAGTTCAGCTTTTTTCATCATTACATCAATATGAGTGATGATGACATACTTATTTCTTACAAAGGACCGATGTCTGATGTAATTATTCACGAAATAAGTAAAGAGATACAAGCTCGCCTTGCCGAAGACCCTAAATCGGGTAAGAAAGTCTATGCCATTTTTATGGAACTGGCTCAAAACATCTTCTTTTATTCCTCTGAATCTACTATACTTGGGGGTAAAACGTACCGAATCGGTTCTATTGTTCTTTCGCAAGATGAAGAAAACTACACGCTTACTACGGGTAACATTGTAGATAAAAAATGGATTCCTATTCTTTGGGATAGATGCGAAATGATAAACAATGCCGACCGCGAAACCTTGCGAAAAATGAAATTTGAACAACGCGACCAAGGTACAATGAGTACGGAAAATAGTAAAGGAGCAGGTATCGGACTTATCCAAGTGGCTCTCACTTCTGCTCAGCCCATTTCTATTGAATTTAGGGATATTGACGAAGAAAAATCTTTCTTTGCACTATCTGTATGCGTTAAGAAAAATCTTTAAACTAAACAAAAAACATTAAAACAATGGAAAACCTAATTATTGAAGGCGTAAAAAGCACCTATTTCACGCCACAAGTTACTTTCAATGCTTCTACTGGCGAATGTTCTATCGCAGGCGAATCGTATCTGGAAGATACTTGGGATTTCTATAAGCCAATTCTTGCTTGGCTCAAACAATATACAGAGGAAGTCAAAGGTCCTGTAAATTTTACATTTGACCTCACCTATTACAACACCAGCTCCTCAAAATGCTTCTTGGATATTGTAAAACTGCTTAAAGAGTACAAAGAAAATGGCGGTAATGTAACAATCAACTGGAAGCACCCCGAAGATGATGAGGATATTCGCGAGGAAGCCGAAGATTACAAAAACTTTTTAGGCATTGATATCAATATTATTGCCTACTAAAATTGTGTCTGCTGTCAAACATTCTAAAACCACGTATCTTTGAACTTTTACGTAAATTTCGGCTACCTTGAAGCTATCGGGGTAGCCTTATTTTTCGTGCTTTATGTTTTGTATTTCATTTTTTCCTTCCGAAAGGCAAAAGTTTTAGGTTTGCCCTTACGAAGGTATTTTTGGCTCAAAATGCTCTTTCGCTCTGCTTATTTTGCCTTGTTTGTGATAGCTATGCTTGGACCCACCATTGGCGAAGAGAAACAACAAGTAAAGGTACAGGGAAAGGATATAATGTTTGTGATAGATGTTTCTGCTTCTATGCTTGCCCAAGATGTACTTCCTTCAAGGCTGGAAAAGGTAAAGTTTGAGTTACAAAATCTTTTGGAAAGCCCTTTGCAGGCACGTATGGGAATGATAGTTTTTGCTCAAGAAGCCTATCAGTTTTGTCCTCTTACCAAAGATTATTCGCTTCTGCAAAATGTATTTGTTCCCGCTCTTTCGGCTCAAATGATGAAAAATTCAAGCACTCAAATTCATAATGCTCTGGAACTTGCCCTAAAAGGACTTTTGAACGAAAACCAAGACCAAATCCATAAAAAAGCCAAAATTATTGTGCTATTCAGTGATGGAGAAGATTGGGGCGAAAATATCAATGCTTTGGCTCAAAGCATCAAACGCAAAGGAGTTCATCTGCTTGTGGTGGGCGTGGGTTCGGAAAAAGGAAGCCCTATTTTTACCCCCACAGGTTTCAAGAAAAATAACAAAGGCGAAAAAGTTATCAGCAAACTAAACCGAAACTATTTACTAAACTTTGTTCAGCAAGCCGAAGGCAAATACTTTGAAATCAGTCAGGAAAACCAAATTATCCGAAATGATATGGATAAAGTGCGAGCAACTTTGGAAGAAATTCAAGGCATTTTGCAAGATAAACGAGAAATTAGTTTGGAAGCAAATAAATATTACTATCCCCTGCTTTTAGCCTTTATGATGCTTTGTTTGGATATGATTATCACCACACGCATCATCAAACTGCCTTCTTAAATCGTAGTTATTTACGTTCAAAAGGTTCAAAAAGTTCAAAAGTTCAAAAGTTCAAAAGTTCAAAAGTTCAAAAGTTCAAAAGTTCAAAAAGTTCAAAGGTTTGAGGTAAAATTTTACTCGTCTAAACAATCCTGTTTCCTGTTTCTACACTGCAAGTTAGACCTCAACAATTACCTCAAATCAAAATATTACCTTTGCTTTTGATATTCCCCAAGTGCTTTTAGCAAAATCTGGTTTTCCTCTTTTGTTCCTACGCTTATACGCAGACAACCTGCCGCTACTTTCACACGATTGCGAACAATAATTTTTTGCGAAAGCAAATACTCAAAAATAGCTTGGGCGTTTTGCATTTTTACGAGCAAAAAGTTGGCATCGGAAGGATAAATTTTTTCAACAAAAGCCAGCTTGGCAAGTTCTTTTTCCAGAAAAATCCTTTGTTCTAAAATTCGCTCCACCATTTCATTTTTGAACTGCTCTTGCCGCAAGCTATCTAAAACTAAATCTTGCGTAGTTTTGCTAATATTGTAAGGCGGCTTGATTTTATTAAGTATCGCAATAATTTCAGGGTGAGCAAAAGCCATTCCCAAACGCAAAGCCGCTAGCCCCCAAGCCTTTGAAAAGGTCTGAATAATTACAAGGCGAGGGTATTTTTCCAGCATAGCCAGCCACGAAGCCTGCGGACAAAAATCTATGTAAGCCTCATCTATGAGCGTAATTCCTTCAAAAATTTCTAAAATTTCTCGGATAGCTTCTTGGGAAAGCAAATTTCCACTCGGATTATTGGGCGAGCAAATGAATACCATTTTGGTTTGTGGGGTAATGGCTCTTTTTACTCCTTCCAAATCAATCTGAAAATGGCTATCCAAAGGCACTTTTTGCACCGCTACAGCATTTATATTGGCACTTACTTCATACATTCCATAAGTAGGGGGCATAATCAATATGCTATCTGTGTAAGGCTCGCAAAATGCCCGAATAAGCAAATCTATGGCTTCATCGCTACCATTCCCCAAGAAAATATTTTCAGGTTTTACCCCTTTGATAAAAGCTAATTTCTCCTTAATTTTTCTTTGATAAGGGTCAGGATAGCGGTTATACATTGCCGCTGTTACCGAGCCAATAGGGTTTTCATTGGCATCTAAGAAAATACCTTCTTCCCCGCTGTACTCATCACGAGCCGAAGCATAAGGTTCTAATTCTGCAATATGAGGGCGTAAAAGTCTTTGAATAGACATTTTCCAATGAACAAATTTATATCAAAACTCTGCCCCTTTGGGGTAACGAGGAAACGGAATTACATCACGAATATTGCCCATTCCTGTAACAAACTGCACAAGTCGCTCAAAACCTAAACCAAAACCGCTATGCGGTGCTGTTCCAAATTTACGTGTATCCAGATACCACCAAAGCTCTTGCGTAGAAATCCCCAACTCTTCCATTCGGTTTTTGAGCTTTTCATAGTTTTCCTCTCTTTGCGAGCCGCCTATGATTTCGCCTATACCCGGGAAAAGCACGTCCATAGCTCTCACGGTTTTGCCGTCCTCGTTTTGCTTCATATAAAAAGCCTTGATTTCTTTGGGATAATTTGTAAGAATTACAGGCTTTTGAAAGTGCTTTTCTACCAAATACCTTTCGTGTTCGCTCTGCAAATCTATGCCCCATTTTACTTCAAACTGAAATTTCTTTTTCTTATGATAAGGCGAGGCAAGTAAAATCTCAATGGCTTCGGTATATGTAAGACGCTCGAAAGGGTTTTGAGTTACAAATTTCAACTTTTCTAAAAGGGGCATTGGACTTCTTTCCTCCTGTTTTTTACTTTTTTCCTCGTCCAACAATCTTTTTTCTAAAATATCCAAATCTTCGGCACAATGCTCCAAAGCATAACCAATAACATACTTGACAAAATCCTCCGCAAGGTTCATATTGTCATCAAGCTCATAGAAAGCCATTTCGGGTTCAATCATCCAAAACTCGGCAAGGTGGCGAGTAGTGTTAGAATTTTCGGCACGAAACGTAGGACCAAAAGTATAAACCTTACCCAGCCCCAAAGCCATAAGCTCGGCTTCCAACTGCCCGGAAACGGTCAGATTGGTGCTTCTACCAAAGAAATCTTGCTTGAAATCTACTTCTCCTTGTTCGTTTTTGGGTATATTTTGCAGAGGTAAAGTGGTTACCTGAAACATTTCACCTGCCCCTTCGGCATCGGAAGCGGTGATAATGGGCGAATGAACATAATAAAAGCCATTATCGTTGAAGTACTTGTGAATAGCATACGCCAGAGCGTGCCTGATACGGAACACCGCCCCAAAAGTAGCTGTACGGCTACGTAAATGGGCATTTTCTCGTACAAATTCCAAGCTATGTTTTTTGGGTTGGAAAGGATACTCATTCGGATTTGCCAAACCATAAATTTCAATACTTTCGGCAAGCACCTCGCGGTCTTGTCCTTTGCCTGACGAAGCCACAAGCCTCCCTTTTACGTGCAAACAAGCTCCTACCTTGATAGGTGCGACTTGCTCACGAGGAATTTTATTGAAATCTACAACAATCTGCAAGGTTTTAGGCGTAGAACCGTCATTCATTACAATAAAAGCAACTTCACCGCTATCTCTTTCGTTTCTCACCCACCCTTTTACACTTACTTCTTGATTTTGGATAGGAATTTGCAACAACTCTTTAATGCTTGGTTTCATAACTGCTAAATTTTGAGCCTCAAAATTAAGCATTTCCAAATTTTTTTGAGAAAATCGTAAATTTTTTTTGAAAAAAATTTGCAGATACAGAAAAAAGCTGTACCTTTGCAACACTTTTGAAGCCTCCTTAGCTCAGCTGGTAGAGCAACTGACTTGTAATCAGTAGGTCGCTGGTTCGATCCCGGCAGGGGGCTCATAAATGAAGCACTTACGAAGCCCTTTGACAAGGGCTTTTTTGTTTTTATAGCATTTACCAAGCATTCTATACTCATAAATTGCTGAAGAAAATCTTATCCCCATTCATCAAAAAAAACTCTTGCTTCAACAAATACTTGGCTCGTTTTGTGCAAAAAAATGATGTTATCGGCTGATTTTATTAGCTTTGCAACAAAAGCAAAACCTTGAAATACCCTATTTTTTTGATATTACTTTTCCTTTTGGCAGGTAAGGCAAATGCTCAGTTTCCTTACCTGCGGGCTATCAATTATCCCTACCAAATTGCGGCACAAAATATTTACGATATTTTTACCGATAGCAAAGGGCAAATGTGGTTGGGGAGCGACAAAGGCTTGCTTTTGTTCAACGGGAAAAAAGCCAAAGAAATTCCCTATATCCAAAGCCGACAAAACGACCTCACACACCTTACCGAAGACAAAGAAGGAAAAATCTGGGGAATGAACTTCGCCAATCAGATTTTTTATCTCCAAAACGATACGCTGCATAGCTTTCCCTTTCCCAAAGATTTGGTTTTGGAAGGCAACTTACTCAAATTTATTGTTTCTGACGAAGCCCTCTGGCTGCTCACACACAAACAAGTAGCTGCCATACATCTCAAAACCCAAAAAGTTTTTTTCACTTTTTACTCCAAAGAAAAGTATACCGATTTCTTAGACCTTGCTTTTTTTAAGGGCAAAATTCATATCGTTTCACCACAAAAAGCCTACTTGCTCGACGAGAAAGGGCAAATGGAAACTTGGGATATTCCTATCAGAAGCACCTGCCGATTTGTCCAAACCCAAGATGTTTTGTTGTTAGCTCACCGAGAAAATATTGAGAGAAAAGCCGCTATTTTTGAGAATAACCGCTGGCAAGCCCTGCCCGACTTTCGCTTAGATGCCTCCATTACCATTTTTCATTACAAAGCCACCCCCGATGGAAATATCTGGATTTGTACCAAACAGGGAGGTTATCTTTGGGATTTTCGCAATGGCAATACCCAGCTACTTTTTCCTGATAAGCAATTTACGGGGATTGTCAAAGATTACCAAGGCAGCTACTGGATAAGTACTTTAGAAACGGGGCTTTGGTTTTGTCCTTCGCTCAGTACCAATCTTTACAAACCTATTGCCGAAACTCGCTTAGATGGCTCTTACATCAATGGCTTGTATGCTGCCACTCATTCCAATCTTTTTTGGCTTACAAGCACCAACGGACTGATTGTAGAAACTTCACTTTCGGACACTACCCAGCAAAAAATCTGGCAAAGCGATTTCAAGAAAGAAATCACGACTCTAATTTTCAATAAAAATCAGCAACAAATTATCAGTAGTGCAGGGGTTTTTTCCTTGAACAACAAACCTTTTCAAGCTATTTCAGCACCCAAATCGGCTCATTTATACCAAAATAAGCACTTACTTTCGGCACAAAGTTTTGTGGCAGAATGGGCAAGTCTGCAAGCACCACTCAAAGATACTTTGCCTTTGCTTTTTGGAGCAAAACTCAATTCGGCTAAAAGCAAACATTTTCAATATCCGATTTATACCATTCGCCAACAAAGAGCTTACAGCGTTTGCTTGGATAGCACACACCAAAAATATTGGATAGGTTTCGCCGATGACTTGTACGAATACGATTTTGAAGGAAAAAGTAAAATTATTCGCTATAAAAATGAGCCTATTGTGGCTCGTAGTATGAGCCTCGATGCAAAAGGCAATTTGTATGTAGCTACCTTCAATCAGGGACTTTTGGTAATCAACGAGAGCCAAGTACAGCACTACTTTGGCAAAGACAATTTGCTGAAAAGTAATTATTGTAAGCAAGTGCTTCGCTTCCAAGACACCATTTGGGTAGGGACAGAAGAAGAAATCGGTTATCTTTCCCCAAATTTGACCTATTTTTATGATGTTTTGGGCAATAATGGTATCGGCAAGGTGAGCTATCAGCGTTTTTTACCTACCGATAGCCAACTCCTGATAGCTACAAACGATGGTATTCTTTCGCTCAATCGCGAAAAAATAGTGGTGCTCGCCACCTTACGCACCCGCCAGCCCCAAGTAGTACAAAAAGAAAATAGCGTAGAAATACGTTTGGAGGCTCTTAACTACAAAAATCCTGAGTACAATCGTTTTTATTATCGTTTGGTTGGTATTGAACGTAGTTGGAATGAGGCGAATGAAGTAGATTTTTGGGTAAAATACCCTTATTTAGCCCCTCAACAATATACTTTTGAGTTTTATGCCCAAGATATTCTTTCGGGAGCGAAAAGTCCCGTACAACAAATTACTTTTCAAATACCCAAAAAGTGGTGGCAAGAGCTTTGGTTTTTGGCTTTTTGTGTATTGTTGGCTTTGGGGGCAAGTGCTTGGGTGTTCAAATGGTGGCTCAAACGCTATCAGAATAAGCAAAAACTTAAAGAAGACCTTTGGGTTTCGCAACTCAAAGCCATCAAAACTCAAATGAACCCTCATTTTTTGTATAACGTACTCAATACGGTACAAGGGCTGGTGTATGGCAACCGAAAAAGCGAAGCCTCCGACCTATTAGGAAATTTCAGCGATTTGATGCGAAAGATGTTAGAAAGCTCTGAAAAACCCTATATCAGTCTCAAAGAAGAACTTGAAAACTTGCGTTTGTACTTAGAATTAGAAAAAATCAGATTTGAAGATAGCTCTTTTCATTACGCTATCAGTAGCGATATTCCTAATTTGCAAGAATACCTTATTCCTTCAATGCTTTTACAGCCTTTCGCCGAAAATGCTATCAAACACGGGCTTTTGCATAAAAAAGGTGATAAAGCTCTGTTCATACACATAGAGCCTTTTCAGGGCGGGGTGAAAATTACTATCAACGACAATGGCATTGGCAGAAAACAAGCCCAAGATATTCGACTTCGCCAACAAAAAAAATCTACACAATTTGCCAGCAGTGCCATCGCCCAAAGAATTGAACTAATCAATAAAATGAAAAAATTTGAAATTGATTTGCAAATTATAGACAAAGAAACATCCACAGGCGAACCATCAGGAACAAATGTGGAAATTATTGTAAAACCTGCGTAGATACGCACTGCAGTGCGTATCTACTACAAATAAACAACTAAACAAATATGCTTACAGCCCTTATTGTAGATGATGAAACCAATGCTCGTGTGGCTTTGCGAGGCATTTTGGAAGAAAAATTCAGTGATACGATTTCAGTCATTGGCGAATGCAAAAACGTTCCCGAAGCTGTCCGTTTTATCAATACCCAAAAACCTCAAATTGTTTTTTTGGATATTGAAATGCCCGAATACAATGGTTTTGATTTGCTTTCCTTTTTTCAGCCTGAGCAAATCAATTTTCAGATTATCTTTGTAACCGCCTACAACGAATATGCTCTACAAGCCTTTGAAGTTTCGGCAGTGGATTATATCTTGAAGCCCGTCCGAGCCGAGCATATTGAAAGAGCCTTGCACAAAGCCAAAAATTTGGTGGCTCAACCTATGATATACCAAGCCTTGCAAGAAAATCTACAAGAAGAACGCCCCAAAAAAATCGTTTTACAAAATGCCGAGAATATTTTTATTGTCAAAATTGCAGATATTTTGTATTTGGAAGCAGAAGGCAGTTACACCAAATTTGTGATAGAGAACTCCTCCGAAATTCTGATTTCCAAGAAAATCTCCGATTTTGAGTTTTTGGAAGGTTATTCTAATTTTTTCCGTTCGCACAGAAGCTTTTATATCAATACCGAAAAAATAAAACGTGTAGATAAAAAGGACTTTACGATAGAAATGGAAAATGGCAAATTAGTATCTCTTGCCCAAGACCGAAAAAAAGGACTCTTAGAGAAAATTCATCAATAAACCTACCCGCTTCATCAAAAAAGCTGTATAAAAGTTTATCTTGATAAAAAGAGAAGGTAGATTTTAATCAATGAACCACATATCATTATTTACAAAGATGATGCTGATTTTCCTCTCGGACTTTTCTACATTTTTCATAATTTGCTTCAAAAGATGTTTTGTTTGCTTCTCAAGATATAAATTTCCAAATATTAAGACCCTATAAGGAGCAGCATTATCAACGCTATTCACTTGCAGTGGAAAAAGATATTCTTTTAGTTCAGAAAATAAAAAAACTGAATCTTTTATCTGAAATTGACTATTAGGTGGAAATACATCAAAATTTTTTCTGTAGTTCCAGTTCAACTTTGGAAAACCACCAACGTTACAATTTACGTGAGAGGATATTCGTGTATCA
>CAZZLW010000043.1:0-21484 GCA_964654605.1 uncultured Cytophagales bacterium
TCAGCAGGCTCGTCTTGAAATCTTGAAATTGGAGCAAGACAAGCAAAACCTTCAAAAAGCCATTGATTTCCAAACCCGACAGGCTCAAATTACCCTCAAAAATGCCCTCACTACTTTGGAAGCCCAAAAACGCAATATGGAACTTGCCAAAGAAGTTTTGAGAGTTTCGCAAATCAAATACAAGCAAGGAGTGGGAAGTAGTGTAGAAATTATCAATGCCGAAACTGCTTACAAAGAAGCTGAAACCAACTATTTCGCCGCTTTGTACGATGCCCTTATCGCAAAAGTAGATTTAGATAAGGCTATCGGTAAATTGTGCAAGTAAATTTCTCTAAGTTTTCAAACACAAGAAGGTACTATTTCAAAAAAATTTGCGATATTGGTTTAACAAAAAACTACAAAACGCTAATTTCTATTATACTCAAACCCGACAGGTTTGGGAAACTGTCGGGTTTAGTGGTTTTATTTTCAAGTTAGCTTAATTGATTTTGGCAAACTAATTTTTTTGGGTATAAAAATACAATTTCATTGTTTTGCAATAAACCTGTATGCGAAAAATAGTTTATTTGATTATTCTCCTGATAGCCACTATCAGAGCTTTTGTGATAGAGTTTGTCATCAAATTGCCTATTACGGCTTGGGAGCATTTTCTTATCTGGTCGGTAGGAATGTTAGTGATGGCTTTTATTTTTGAGTGGATTTATGGCGTGCATCGTTTTCTCAATAGCAAATTACCTTTTGAAGAAAAAATCGCACTTCGGCTTTTTTTACAAGTATTTTTTTCTTTGCTGGGTACTTTACTGCTCACATACATAGGTATCAATTTTTTGATGCCTCAGCTTATCAAGAGCGTACCTATGCAAAGCTACAATACACCTATGAGCTACTTGCAAGTTGTACTGCTTACTTTTGGTACTAATATGGGCTTTTTCGGAGAATATTTTTTCAGGGCTTGGAAACAAAAAATCATTGAAACAGAGCGTTTGGCAAAAGAAAATGCAATGATGCAAAAAGCCTATACCCAAACGCAATTTGCCAATCTGCAAAACCAGCTCAATCCGCATTTTCTATTTAATAGCATTGCTTCATTGAGTAGCCTTATTTACGAAAATCAGGATTTGGCAGCCAAATTCTTGGAGCATTTGGCAAAAGTCTATCGCTATGTACTTCAAAATAAAGAACAAAACTTGGTAAGTATGCAAACAGAATTAGACTTTATCAGAAACTACTTGTTTTTGCTTCAAACTCGTTTTGATAAGGCTCTGCAAATCTCTTTTCGCATAGACACAGAGGCTTTGGAAAAGCAGATTGTTCCTGTAACGCTTCAAATATTGCTTGAAAACGCCGTCAAGCATAATATAATGACCGAAGCCAAGCCCTTACAAATCAATGTTTTCAATGCAGAGGGCTACTTGGTGGTTGAAAATAATTTGCAAAAGAAAAACATCGTAGAAACTTCCAACAAATTAGGACTTAGCCACCTGAAAAACCTTTACGCTTTTCTAAGTCCTTTGCCTTTATTGATTGAAGAAAACGAAAAATCATTTTTGGTAAAAATCCCTTTACTCTGATGAAAAAAGTATCTGTTGTCATTGTAGAAGATGAAAAATTGGTTGCCAAAGCTCTTGCCCGAAAAATTCAAGATTTAGAACCCGATTTTGAGGTAGTGGCTTTCTTGCATAGCCTTTCGCAGGCGATAGAATGGTTTTCGCAAAATACAGCACCTGATTTGCTTTTTTTGGATATTCAACTTTCTGATGGCGTAAGCTTTGAGATTTTTGAAAAAGTAAATCTCCAAACAGACGTGATTTTTACCACAGCCTACAACGAATACGCCCTTCAAGCCTTCAAACTACATAGCATTGACTATTTGCTCAAGCCTATCAACCAAGAAGATTTGAAATTTGCCATTGAAAAATGGAAAAATTGGCATAATCAGCCCGAAAAAGTAAATTTGCTAACAGATAATCTACAAAATCTGCTGGCTCAAATGACTTTCAAGAATGAAAAAAATCAGTACAAAGAGCGTTTTTTGGTTCATTCCCGCAATGCACTTGTGCCTATTGAAACCAAGCAAATTGCTTGTTTTTACAAACAAGAACTGATTTTTGTGCATACTTTTGAAGGGCAAAATTTTATTTCGGAGCATCAAACCCTTGATGAAGTTGAGGCTCTTTTAGACCCTAAATTCTTTTTTAGAGCAAATAGGCAGTACATTGTTCATATCCAAAACATCAATAGCATCAGAAACACCTACAAAGGGGCTGAAATCAGTCTTTTTTCGCCTAAAAATACACTTTTAGACATTAGCCGAGAAAAGGTCGGCTTGCTCAAAGAGTGGTTGAGCAAGTAGTGTTTATTCTCTACTCACTATAAAACACCCTTTTCACCCTTTCGCTAACATTTGTTAGAATTTCGTAAGGAATAGTGCCTATCGCTTGGGCAAGAGTTTGAATGGTGTGTGTTTCATCAAAAATAACGACCTCATCTCCTACTTGGGCATCAGGCACTTGCGAAAGGTCTATCATTGTCATATCCATACATACATTGCCAAGAATAGGCACTAATTTTCCTCTTATTTTTACCTTTCCTACCCCATTGCTAAATGCCCTGCTCAAACCATCTGCATAGCCAATTGCTATGATACCTATTCTACTTTTCTGATTAACCTTCCCTTTTCTACCATAGCCTACGGTGTCGGTTTTAGAAATCGTTTTGATTTGCGAAATCACGGTTTTCAGGCGGCTAATTGGTTGCAAACTCTCCTGAAACTTTCCGCCCGCCTCTACCCCATACAAGCCTATGCCCAAGCGTACCATATCCATTTGATACTCAGAAAAACGCACTATACCCGGCGAATTGAGAATATGCCTTAAAAACTTGTATGGTAATTTTTTTTCAAAAATTTGTGTAATTTTCTGAAAAGTATGAATTTGTTTGAGCGAAAAATCATCGTGTTGTTCTTCATCGGCGGCGGCAAGATGGCTCATCAGTGAAGCCACTTTCAGAAAAGGTGCTTTTTGTAAAATGCCAAGCAAAACAGATGCCTCTTGCGGCTCAAAACCCAAACGCCGCATACCTGTATCAAATTCCAAATGAACTTTTAGGCTCAAATGTTCATTTTCGCAGAAATCTGTAAGTTTTTGCAAAATTTCAAAACTATACACCGCAGGTTCTAAATTGTATTCGGCGAGTAAAGAAAAACTTTCTTCCGAAGGGTTCATTACCATAATAGGCAAATGAATACCATTTTTCCGTAGCTCAACCCCTTCGTCGGCATAGGCTACTGCCAAATAATTTACCCTATGAAATTGTAAAAGATTAGCAATTTCTACACTACCATTGCCGTAAGCAAAAGCCTTTACCATTACCATAATTTTGGTTTCAGGCTTCAAACGACTGCGGTAGAAATTCAGATTATTCACCAGTGCATCAAGATTGATTTCCAAAACGGTACGATGTGCCTTATATTCCAATTTCTGCACAATTTTCTCAAAAGCATATTTTCTTGCACCTTTGATAAGAATAACACAATTGCGAAGTTGTTGGAAAAATCCTTTGCTCAAAAAATCTTCTGTATCTTTGTAAAAAGCCGTAAGGGGTATATCTCGGAAAGCCTCCTGATGCTCCGAAATTTTCTCGCCTATGCCAATAAAAAAACCTATTTTTTTGGCAGAAACCAAGCGGGCAACCTGCTGATAAAGTTTTTTACCGCTCAAATCGCTTTCCAAAATATCGGAAAGAATAACTACCTTGGCAGGCTTTTGGTCTTGATTTGCCAAAAAATCCAAAGCAATTTGCAAACCTGCCAGGTCGTTGTTGTAAGAGTCATCAATGAGGTAAGTCTGCTGAATACCTTGTTTGAGCTCCAAACGCATAGAAACAGGTTTGAGCAAGGCGAGCCGTTTGCTTACCTCCTGAGTAGATATTTTGAACTGAAAGTGCATCAAAATACCACACAAAGCCATATTTTGCAAATAGGCTTCATCTTGAAAAGGTAATAGGGCACTATTGAGCTTGCAAGTAAGCCGAAATCCTTTTTTTACAAAACTCACTGCATTTTTACTTGCCGAAGGTTCATAATTCCAAAAAAAGACTTGCACTTGCGGGTTTTTCTTGGAAAATTTTTCTATCGCTTTGGGGTAATTTTCTGCTACATTTACAGGCAAAAAAACTACTGAACAATTTTCAAAAAGTTTCAGTTTTTCCTCTGTTTTTTCTTCCCTACTTTTGAAGCCCTCGTCGTGTGCAGAACCTACATTGGTAAGCACGCCAATGGTGGGTTGTATAATTTTTTGCAGGTGTTCCATTTCTCCTGCTTGCGAAACACCTGCCTCAAAAATGCCCAAAGTGTGTTCAGGACGCATCTGCCACACCGAAAGTGGCACACCAATTTGAGAGTTAAAACTTTTAGGACTTCTGACAATATTAAATTCTTCAGCCAAGAGTTGCGTTAGCCACTCCTTTACGATTGTTTTGCCGTTGCTACCTGTAATAGCTATTACAGGATAGCTAAATTTACTTCTATGCCAAGCTACAATCTTTTGAAAAGCCCTAATGCTATTTTTTACCACTACATAGTTGATACCTCTTTCTCGGAATGATAAAGCGGCTTTTTCATTTTCTATGATAAAGTTTCTCACACCTTTTTCATAGGCTTCGGCAAGGAAATGATGTCCATCGTGGTTTTTTCCTTTGATAGCCACAAAAAGGGTATTTTCAGGGATAAACAACTTACGAGTATCCACTGAAATATGTTCAAGGGGCAGTAGCGGTGCCGTTTGCCAAATAGGCGTTTGGAGAATATTTTGAAGTTCGGGGAAAAACATAGTAAAAGGTTCAAAGTTCAAAAGTTAAAAGTTCAAAAGTTCAAAGTTCAAAGTTCAAAAGTTCAAAGTTCAAAAGTTCAAAAGTTCAAAAGTTCAAAGTTCAAAAGTTCAAAAGTTTGAGATATGAATACTTCAAGAAAATTTAATAACTATTTGAATTTGTAGCCTTTCATTTCAGAATTTTTAAGATACTCAATCAGCCTAAAAATCATAGCCGATAATACTTTCGTTTCACTTACATACATTGTAAAAATATCATCAGAAATATATCCATTATCATAGCATCGGTATAGTTGAGAGCGTGTTTCGCCAAGCGAGCCTTTTGCGATATAGAGAAATTGTATGAATTCTTTATTTCCGCCTCTTTCAAAACCTTCGGCTATATTATCCATTACCGACCCCACAGAGGCTCTTATCTGCTCTCGCAAGTGATAATCGTGTTTTAGAGAAGTCTCTTTGGTTATTATCTGTACTTTTCTACACAATTCTCTTGCCTTTTGCCATATTTCTAAATCCTCAAAATTGTAAATTTGCATAAATTTTGCTATTTTTACATCTTTTCCAAACCTCAAACCTCAAACCTCAAACCTCAAACCTCAAACCTCAAACCTCAAACCTCAAAACAAAAATAAAAAATCTTGCTGAATTTAATTTTTTTCTCGGTTATTTTTTGCTAAAATTGCAATAATGTATAAATTTCCGTTCAAAAGAAACGCTTATGCCCAAACCTCACGTTATTGCCATAGTAAATCAGAAAGGAGGCACTGGAAAAACCACTACCACGGTAAATTTAGGAAAGGCTATTGCCCAAATGAATAAAAAAGTTTTACTGATTGATTTGGACCCACAAGGAAGTTTATCATATTATTTAGGGGCAAATAGCAACGTTTGGAGCATTGCAGATGTAATTTTAGAAGACATTTCTTTTCATAATGCCCTCATTCAGCGAGAGGGTTTGCACATCATTCCTGCTGATGTAACCCTTGCTGATTTGGAGCTTTCGCTTGTCAATTATCAAGGACGTGAGCATATCGTAAGACGAATGATTGAACAAAATGCCCAAGACTATGATTTTGTGCTTTTAGATTGCTCACCTTCACTTTCTATTCTTACGGTGAATGCCTTGGTAGCGGCTCATAGTGTGGTAATACCTTTGCAAATGGAAGTACTGAGTATGCACGGCTTGGAGCTAATGCTGGAAACCATTGAGCAAGTGAAAAAAACCGTAAATCCCAATCTGGAAATTATGGGCATTTTGGTACTAATGTACAACTCTCGCCGCAGAATTACGCAAGAAGTGTATAACCATATCAAAAAAACCTATAATTTTGTACCCATTTTTCAGACTTTTATCCGAACAGATGTAAAGCTCGTAGAAGCCCCTTCTTTTGGAAAAAGTGTATTTGAATATGCTCCTCAATCTAACGGAGCAGAAGATTACTTGGCTCTTGCCCAAGAAATATTAGAAAAAGTGCAACAAAAGGCTGAATAACAATGGCATTAGGCGAAAATATCAAACGCGAGCGAATGATACCCGTTCGCAATCGCATTGTGTATAATCAGTTGCAACAAGAATTAGAAGAGTTGAAAGAGCAAAATCTTACACTTTCTGAACCCAATTATGATATTTCAGCCGTTTTAGAAAATTTAGGTAAATTTGAAGAAGAAAACGAAATTGCTAAAACTCATTCCAAGCCCAAAGTAGAGTTTTTTTCGCACATCAACGATATTTTGGAGCATTGCTTTATGGTTGCAGAGCTGGATAGTAGCAATCTGCAAATTTTGAAAGCCAATGAAGTTTTTTGTGAAACCTTGCAAATAGAACCTACCGAAATAGGTATTCGGTCTTTAAGAGAGTTTTTGGTAAAAGAAAAAGCTACCGAATGGGAAACATTTTGGGAAAAACTCAAAAAAGGCGAAAAGGTGCAAACTATCGTTGAATTTTTACCCAAAAATGCCACCGAGCAAGAAAAATTGATATGCTCGGCTACGCTGGTAAGCAAACCTGCCCATAAATCTATGATTTACATTCTCATTGCTCAAAATATTACTACGGCAATGAGTACCTACAAGAACAACACTACCATAGAACTGGATATTGATAAAAACCTGAAATCTGCCAAAATTATTGTCAAAATCTAACGCATAGTAGGCGTTACGTAGTATATTTTGCCCCTTTGGCAATATGGCTTGGGCGAGCAGGAAGCAAAAACTATAAGACAAAGCAAAACAAAGGCAATTTTCGTTTTCATAGGGCTTACTATTTTACTGAAGAAAACTGCAAATGCCGTGCCAATAGGCATTTGCCACGTCCAAGACACGTGGCGAAGTAAGTAAATCTCCTACGAAAAGCGTTTTCAGGTTCAATTTTCGGATTTCTTGTTCACTATCTTGCAAAAGGCTTTCACCATAGCATAAAATCCCTTTCACCTCTCTACAAAGCATTAGGTTGCGGGCATAAACGCCCTCTTTGCCAGCTTGCAAGCAATATTTTTGCAAGAAATTTTGGTCATTTTGTTGTGGAATAGTAGGCACACCTGCTATTTTCTTGTGAGCCTGTAAGATTTTTTCAGCCAACTCTGCTGATTTTTCAATTTCTCTGCTACAAAGCAAGCGAATAAAACTTTCCAAGTCTTCTGTTTTTTGCAAATCTTCAGCCTCAAAAGCTCCTGCCACAAAAGCCATAGCAAAATTTTGAGTTGTAGTTTGCTTCCAAGGGGCATTGTTTTCATCTACGTTGTAATGAATAATGAGCGTCATATCAGGCTGAAAAGCATTGATTTTACGCACACGCTCCTCCAACTCTTTCTTTTTGAAATGATTACGAAAAAAAAGCTGTCGGGGCAATGGTTTTAGTTTTTTAGATTTGCCTTTACTTTGTTTTGCAAAGCTATTTGTATATTCAAAATAAACTTGCTCAAAAGTTTTCTCAAAAGCCGTAAAATTGTGTTTGGAGCGAGTGAGCATTACTTCTGCTCCGTGCTTTTGTAGCGAATCGGCAAGGATTTTAGCAGTAGCCCAAGCCAAAGAAGATTCGTAAAATTCTATTTGAGTACTATCAGGCAAAAGCATTTGCAAGTATTTTCCTTCAATTTGAGCAGTAGCGAGGTCTCCTGCAAAGTGTCCGGGGTCTAAGGCTATCCGTAAGCCTGTAAATTTGGGTAAGCCAAAAAACTGGTTGCGAAGCTGTAAAAGAAGCCATTTACGTTTTTGTTCTTGGGCTTGATACTCGTAATGAGCTAGTAGCTTTTGTAAGCTATCCAACGGGAAATGATAAATTTTCTTTGCCGTTTTTATCTGCAAACCTATGCTATCCAGACGCACATTTTTACGCACCTGCTCACCTTTGAGCAAATATTGAGAGAGTTTTTCGGTAAGGGAGGATTGAGAAAATAAGAAATGAGAAATAAATAACAGAGCAGCAGTAATACATTTTCGCATAGCTTCCAAGAATTAAAAAACCCCTCTTTTGTAAAGAGGGGTTGGGGAAAAAGTAAAAGATTCTAAGGTTGTGGTGAGAAATCTAATACTCTATCAATCACGTGTCCGATACCATTGAGTAGCATCACATCAGATTGAATTACCTGAGCATTATTCGCCTGACCGTTCAAACCTCCTACTTCAAATAAATCCGTAGTACGAGGTCTGGCTGTATTAAGACGCACTGCTCCGTTGGCATCTACCGAAGCCGTTAGTCTTCTATTGAGAAGCTCAGGGCTGTTAGGACCTAAGGATGGAGTAACATAGTAGCCCACTGGGTCAAATAATGTCAAGAATCTTTGTCCATTAGTAATTACACTTGAAGGAAATACTAAACGCTGGCGGTAGTTTGTTGCAGTAGCAAATGCCGTAGAACCAGATAGATTTCCTGGGGAAATCACGTGATAACGAACTATTCTTGAAAGTACAGCAATTGATGCGGCATTGATAGAAGCGGCATCAGGGAAACCAGCTGCCGCAAACGCCTGATTGTTAGGTAAAAATGCTGTATATGCTCCATTGCCTGAAGATGTTCCCGAGTAATTGGAAAGCTCAAGAGTTGATTGTAATCCCAACCTTACAACAGCCTCCTCTAATCTCTGCAAATCAGGGTTGGCTTGAATGTATTGCCATAAGTTTTGTGTAGGAGGCAATACTACTCTATCTACTCCCTGTATCATACCATTCGTTGCCGCTATATCGGGTTTGGTTACTTTGATACCATTGATAGAAAGCCCATTCAAGCAACCCATATAGGCATAGATGTATTTATCCCAATAGTCTTCGTTGGTAGGGGATTCATCAGCAATACTTGGCACCCAAGTGATATAGATGTTATCAGTATTGGTAAAATTATTCACGGTTGATACACTACCTGTAGCAGGGAATGGAGTGAAAGTAGTAGTATTGATTCTCATCATATAGATATGATACTTTACAACCCTCATCAAGGTAGTATAAGGTACATTTGCTACGTTAGTAATGCCTGCGGCTTGGAAAGCGGCATTGGTAGGAGCAAAAATAGTATAAGGACCTGTAGAATTACGAAGTTGCTTATCCATTTCTGTAATTTTCAGAGCCTCTACCAGCGTAGAATACTCAGGCATACTTTCTAGCACTTCCATAATATTTTTGGAAGCGGCAGGCTTTAAGTCATCTCTCTTGGTTTTGGTACAAGCCAAAGTACCTACCAAAAACAAGGCAATAATTGCCGAATATAGTATGTTCACTTTTCTCATTTTTCTAAAATTTTATTCGTTTAACAAGGTAGATGTGCCATACACAAGTCCGTTAGAAACAGCTATAAAGCCTAGCAAACCGCTTGGAGGAACACAAGTAGAATTACCCAAACCATAAGCTGCTAGACCCGGATAACCAACTACAGTTATACCTGGTACAGTTGAAGTTGGATCGTTTTGAATAGCTACCACAGTTGCTGTACCAACACAAGTTCCTGTTGAAGCTAACAATATACCTGTAAGTCTACCTGCATTCAAATTAGGTACGAAACGCACAGCACCCGAAGCATTCAAGTTGCTCAGTCTACCCAAAGAAGGGGCAAGTATATGATGTTGAATGCGTGTTTTGGTAGAGGGGATATTAGGTAATGCGGCCGTAAGTCTGGAAGGGAATACAGTAATATCCGCTGTAGGGTTAGAAAGATACGCTACCACATCAGTATTGTAATCTACCATAGTAGCAAAGTCATTGTGTCTTCCATCTTTCTTGATAAACTCATACGCTGTCGCAGGGAAAAGCACTGCTGAAACGGTATTCAAAACACCATTAGAAGCTTGAGTTCCCCAGCTAAACATAGGAGCTCCATTCACCGCAGGAGGTACAAAGTCCAATTTTCCTTGTACGCCACGAGAAGGGGTAATGGTAATGCTATTGTTTATCCAAGGCGTATTCAAAGGGTTATTAGCAGGCAAAAAGCTAGAAGGCTGTGCGGCAAGCGAACCAAAAGTTCTTTGAGAATTTACATCAAAATCAGCATTGTTGGGGATTTCAACAATATGATTGAGCAAGATTGTTCTCAAAAGAATGCTATCGTTGTATTGAGGTTGTACAGGATTACCATTGACATCAATAGAACCCGATATAAAAGTCTCAATAGAATTAGCATCTTTGAAAGGCATACGCAATTGCTCAAAAGCCAAATCATCAGGAGCAAATACGATAAAGCGTTTATCGTTATCTCTCAAAAGATTGATAAGTCCTGTTTTCTCCAAAGCCTTTTTGAAAGTACTATAATGAGCAAACAGCGGGTCAAAAGTACGTGTAGTAGGAGCCGTACGCAAATCAGCCACGAGTGCGGCAAGCGTTCTCTGCTCTACTTTGGGTTCAGGGAACTTATTCCGTTCATAGCAACTTGTCAGCACCAAGGCGGCTAGCAAGTTCAAAATTGTAGTATATGAGAAAAATTTATTTTTCATTTTTCAAAGATTTTTGAGTGAAACATTGAAAATGTTACCTATTAAGGTTCAGGTTGCAATACTCTGTTGATAACGTGAATTACACCATTTGTAGCATTTCTGTTTGGTTGAGTTACGGTAGCGTTGTTGAAGCCCGCAGTCAAACCAATAGGATCTCCAGGTTTGAGCGTAGTACCAATGTAAGTTTGGCGGTTCAGAGTAACTCCTGTTCCTCCTATTTCAACATTGATAGGACGACCACCTACGAATGAAAGAAAAGGTCCTGAAAGCAAGCCACCTGCAAATACTCTACCTGAAGCATTATGCAAATGATGATTTATAATTCTTTGCCCTGCGGCACTATTGATAAAAGCCGCTGCAGAAGTAGAGTCTGTAATACCTACTGCATTCAGAGCCGCATTGGTAGGTACAAAAATAGTTATATTTTGTCCTGCAAAAACTGTGCTTGTACCACTAGGAAGCATACCTACAAAACGGGTACTTTTGAGTGTCTGACGCAATGCCGCCGCACCAGGCGTAAAACCTTGATTGGGTGAAGTTAAATCAGGGCGAGTATTAGCCATCATTCTAAACAAGCTGAGATTAGGGTCAGAGGCTATTACTTGATACATTGTTTGGGTAGGAGGCAAAAGCACGCCCTCAATTTTATGAATTACTGCATTTTTGGCAGGTACATCAGCCGTAGTTACCTTGAAACCATTTACAAAAATTTCACCCAAGCGAGGTACGTTAATCCATATTAAGTTATTAGGAAGCTGTGCCCCTGTTTCGTTCACCCCTGAGGTTATCTGGCGTGCAAAACGGAAGTCTTCAGTGGCAAGTACGTGATAGCGAATTACATTTCTTACCACATCTTCGGGCAATGCACTTACATTGATATTTGCAGCTGTAAAAGCGGCATTGGTGGGAGCAAAAATAGTGAACTTGGCAGGAAAACGGCTATATTCTCCCTCTAATTTTGCTTTACGAATTGCCGAAGCAAAAGTGCTTAATTCAGGGTCGCTATCTATCACTTCCATAGCATTTTGCGTAGCACTTTGCAATTCTTTGGGAAGTGGCTGCAACTGATTATCATCGCTTCTTTCTTTGAAATTGCAGGAAGCAAATCCCAATATGGTTATTAGCGATAAACTCAAATATATTTTTTTCATTTTCTTGAAGTTTTGAGGTTACAACATAATTCTGTAAGTCAAACGCTTATAGTTTTCACTTGCCTTGATGCTACCATCTTCGGTGCCGAGTAGCTCAAGTACCAACAGTACCGCATTGCCTGGCGAGGGAGCAGACTGCAAAATTCTAACACCACACTCTGCAGTGCTTCTGTTGGCAGGTATTACAAAAGAGCCATTGCTACCTACCTTATTGAGCAATTCATAATGCGTACCCTCTACCGCAGTAGTACGTGTAGGATCTACACGATACAAGATAGTTACATCATTAGGTCTCTGTTCGCCTACTAAATTTACACGAGCAAAAATATCTCCTGCACCGTTATTTACATTGATAGTAGGGAAAGATACAGGAGCCCCTGCAACAATCGCGGCATTGAACTCTACCACAGCAGGACCGCTGTATATCACTTCGGGGTCTTTGAAACACGCAGTGTGTGTCAGAAGAATTACGGAAAGTACAAAATATAGTATCTTTTTCATTGCTTTTTCGTATTTATTTTAGTAACCAGCATTTTGAACCAAGTTAGGATTAGCATCTATTTCAGATTGAGGAATAGGAGCTAATATTCTAAAATCTGTAAAGAGCAAGGTGGTCAAAGGTCTTGCAATATTCAAACCATTACGCTTCAAATCAAAGAAACGATGTCCTTCAAAAGCAAGTTCTAAACGTCTCTGACGCAAAATTTCATTGAATAGTGCCTCTCCTGTAAGAGAAACTGTTACAGAAGTAAGCGTTGCTCCACCCGTACCAAGGTATCTGTTTCTAATTACAAATGCTAAGTTTGCTTGTGCTTGTGCTGTGTTTCCTAAATGATAATGAGCTTCTGCCAAAGTAAGATACAGCTCAGGAGTACGAATAAGAGGTACATTATCTAAGTTTATTTGTCCATTCTTTCCATAAAACTTAGTCAATTCACGTAGAGCACTATTACCTCTACCAGGCGAACCTACCCTTACTATACCATCAGCGGCACCCGAGGCTGGTGCAGGAAAACGAACATCAGCGGCAGGGGCAGAAGGAATGCCTGTTGTACCTGCTGGCATTGTATTACCATCAGCTACTAAGGTTACACCATAAGCATCATTGATTACCAAATCTCCCCAACCTCCCGTAACAGAAGTAGGTTGATTAAGAACTGTTGAAGTGAAAGATGCTTGTAAAGATTCATTCACGCCTACGTTTTCGGGTGTTTGGAAAGGAAGTTCTAAAATAGATTCAGGATGAACGGGGCTTCTCCAAGCTTGGAAATAACTTCCTGCCGCTACCATAGCAGGAGCACCCGAAGTAAGAGCTATGTTGGCACGCTGTACAGCAGTGGCATAATCTCTTCTATACAAAGCAACTCTTGCGTACAAGGCATTTGCGGCGGCAAGTCCTGCAAAAGCAGGTGTGCTAATGGTACCCGCATTAGAAAGGCGTGCTACTGCTTCGTCTAAATCTTTGTAGATTTGGTCATACACTTCTGATACCAAATTTCTACGTGGGAATTTGATTTGAGAAGCATCTAAAACACCTTCCAAAATGATAGGAATTCCTCCTCTATCCAAAGCAGGTACTTCTGCACCGGGGTCATAAGCATAGCTTTTTACTAAATCGTGATATGCTAAAGCTCTGAGGAAATAAGCTTGTCCTAATATGGCATTACGGGTAGGCTCTGCAATCTCTGTTACTTTGGGCGTTGCCTCAATAATCAAATTCACTTGATTGATGAGGATATAGTGCTGGCTCCAGCAGTTTACGTGGTTGCCAGGTACATTTTGCAGGTGTCCTGCCAAACGTCCAGAGTTCGTAGAAGCTCCACCAGCCAAGCGTCCTCTACCATTATCTGATAGAGCCTCTGCCCAAATAATCATTCTACCGCCATACAAATCCAAGTTTTGTAATCTATCATAACAGCCTCTTAAAGCCGCAAGTATAGCAGTTTCGTTTGTAAGGGCGTTTTTAGAATCAATGGATTGCCTTGGCTCTACATCTAACACATTCTTGCAAGAAGCTAGCAAGAACATTGTAAGAATACTAGCAAACAAATATATTTTTTTCATCTTTTTTACACGTTTTCAGTTTAGAAACCAAATTGTAAGCCAATGGTGTATTGGCGAGATTGAGGTACAGCGTTGTTATTACCTCCTGTGAGGTTGTTCAAGTTGGTAATATCTGTAAATTCAGGGTCGAAGCCGGGCCACTTAGTGAAAGTGAGCAAGTTGATAGCCTGTACATAGATTCTAACATTGCTTAGTTTCATTCTTTCCAAAGCATCAGGTTGGAAAGTGTAAGCCAATGTAAGTTGCTTTAAGCGGATATAAGAAGCATCGGCTACCGTACGGCTACCCGCCAAATGAGAAACTCCACCTGGTTCAGTATTTCCGTTGAATGGACGAGGCACATAAGTCATTTGTCCAGGTACCATCCATCTATCTTCAAAGATACGTGTATCTCCATTAAATTGTCTTCCTCCATTTTCACTAAAGAATGAACCAAGTGTGTTGAAGGCTTGTCTGCCGAACTCATACTGGAAAAAGGCTGAAAGTTCAAAACCTTTGTAAGAAAGCACATTGGTGAAACCACCATACCACTCAGCAAAACCATCACCCACTACGCGAGCATCATTAGCAAATACAGGCTGATACACAATGTTTCCATTTCTATCTCTAAACATTGGTCTTCCTGTGGCAGGATTTACTCCAATATACTCAGTAGTAAAGATAGTACCAAGCGGATGTCCTACACGAATACCTGTATTACCTGGCAATACCTGCAAATCATCAAAGAGCTTGGTAACTTCGTTGCGAATGAAAGTGATATTGAAATTAGTTGTCCATTTGAAGCCCCCTTTGCTATCTACATTGATAGTATTGAGGTTAAATCCTACACCTCTGTTTTGAAGCTCACCTACATTCTGAGTAATAGCACCGAAACCATTGGTAATAGGTAGAGGTCTATCAAGCAGTAGGTCTTTGGAAGTTCTTACAAAGTAATCTACCGAACCTTGTATACGATTACGCAAGAACCCAAAATCCAAAGCTATGTTTGCTGTTTCGTTTTTCTCCCAACGAAGGTCGGGGTTGGATAGGTTAGAAGGAGCTATTACACCTTGTCCATTATACTGACCACCTGAACCATACAAGCCACGCGAAGCGAAGTTACCGATTTGGTCGTTACCGGTTTGTCCCCAGCTCGCACGGAGTTTCAAATCGCTGATAACATTGCTGTTTTTCAAGAAGTTTTCTTCTGAAATTACCCAAGCGGCAGAAACAGAAGGGAACCAGCCCCAGCGGTTATTGATACCGAAACGAGAAGATCCATCATAACGTACAGTACCTGAAAGGATATACTTTTTCGCAAAATCATACTTCACGTTTGCGAAAGTTCCCAATCTTCTAAAGCTTGTCCAAAAACCACCGATACTTACAGGGTTAGCGGCAGAGTTGGCATATTGGAAATCAGGCGTAGGAAACTGGTCTGCTGAGAAGTTGATACCCTGATAAATTTCTTCTCTAAACTCTGCCCCTACAAGAGCATTGATGGAGTGTTTTTCTGCGAAAGTTTTGGTATAGTTCAAAGTTTGTGTAGTAATCCAGTTTACGTTTCTTTCAGAAGTTTCTGTCAGAAGCCCCGCTCTATTGAAAGCATCTTGGGTACGAGGGTCGCGATACTGACGCCCATTGGTACTTCTGTAATCAATACCAAAAAGAGAACGGAAGGTAAAACCTTTAGCTATTTCGTAGTTTCCTGTAACATTGGCTACTGCTTGGTTGGTAAGGTTATTAGACTTATTGTAAACGTAGTTAGCAATTACATTTTGGTTCAAAATACCAATCAAGTTATTAGGAGGTACCCCATTGAAAGAACCATCACTTAGGTAAATAGGGTTCATTGGCAGTACCAATACGGTAGCAAAGTTACCATCACCCAAGAAGTTTCCTACGGTACGAATGAAGGGAGCATTTTGCTGTATGGTAGCGAGTGTTAGATTGGTTTCAAGGCTCAATTTATTAGAAACTTGAAAATCCAAATTGGCTTTTACATTACCTCTTCTGAAATCAATATTTCTGGTATTACCATCTTGTTGGTTATAGGAAGCGGAAACGTAATATCTAACTCTTTCTGCTCCACCAGAAACATTGGCTTCATAGTTAGAAATATTACCATATTGGAAGTTCTCATTTTGCCAGTTGTAACTGGGTTGCAAATCCAATTGGTCAATGGTGGCAGTAGAACGAATTTCAGAAAGATAAGTTCCTAAAACGTTTAGCGTATTAGCACCTGCGGCAGCGGCTTGGTTAGCCAGTGCTTCCATTCTGATAGTTCTGTATTGTTGGGAATTGAGGTTAGGGAGTTGAGCAATAGGTTCTACAAAACCTCTATAATAGTTGAAGTTAAGTTTTGCTTTACCTACTTTACCTCTTTTGGTAGTGATAAGCACTACGCCGTTTGCGGCTTGCGAACCGTAGATAGAAGCGGCGGCGGCATCTTGCAATACCTCTACGGATTCAATGTCATTTGGGTTTAAGAAAGCAAGAGGGTTGGTAGAAGTATTGAAAGCATCGTCGCGGTTGTTCATTTGAACACCATCTACAATGTAAAGAGGCTCGTTACCAGCAAGTACCGAACCGATACCTCTAATTCTTACACGCACCGCACTACCAGGAGTACCCGAAGCACCTTGCACAAGCACACCTGCCATACGTCCTTGAATGGCACGGTCAAAGCTTTGCATAGGAAGGTTCTGAATAACATCACCTTTTACTTGGCTAATAGCTCCTGTTATTTCCCTACGTGTTTCGGTACGATAACCTACTACTACAATGTCTTCAATTTTTTCATCTTCCAGAGTAGTAGCAATGTAAGAACGATTGCCTACGGTAATTTCTTGTTCTACATAGTCAAGAGCTTTGATAACAAGAACAGACCCCGTAGGAACTTTCAATGTGTAATTTCCATCAGCATCAGTAGCAACACCAATACTGGGATTACCTTTTACAAAGACAGATGCCCCGGGAATGGCGTTCCCCTTTCTGTCAGTAACTTTACCGGAAATGGTTTGCTCTTGGGCGAAAGTCTGAAAGACTATCAGAAACATAAGAGCCAAACCCAGCAGTAGATACTTCCTCATAGAGTTAAGTTGGGTTTTAGGTTTAGTTTAACATTAAACAAAAATTAAATAGCTTTTTAGGCTTTGCAAGAAATAAAATTGCTTGCATAATTGCAAATTTGCTTCAAAATTTTTGCTTTGGAAAGCATTTTTGCAATTATATTTTGCTGAAAAACAATCTTTTTGTAGAAAATTTTATTTAGATTGTTTTTAAGCGTGTGCAATTTATTAAAATTGGCTTAATATTCCAAAAAATAAAAAAATATTTTTTTAGCTTACTTCAATAGGATTGAGGTAGTTTTTGGCAAATTTAATAGAGCAAGTTATTCATCAAGTATTTATGCTGATTGGCTTGTTTATTAGATGAGTCATTTCTTGAAAACATTATTTTCACAGGAGGATTAGCTTTAAGAATTTCTTGCAAAATGGAACAAAAGCAATAAGATCGCTATGAGCGACCTTATCACTTACCTCGTCTATTTGTATGCTTGTAGGTTTTTATAGCAAACTGCTAACATATTCTTGCAAAGGCTCAAAAGGGAGTTTTTCTATTACTTCTTCGGCAAAGGCTTTGAGCAGTAAATTGCGGGCAGTAGCTTCACTAATACCTCTGGAACGCAAATAAAATAGTGCCGCCTCGTCGAGCTTTCCCGTAGTAGCACCGTGAGAGCATTTGACATCATCAGCCCATATTTCCAGTTGTGGCTTGGTATAAATACTTGCCTGCTCACTTAAAAGCACATTCCGATTTTGTTGGTAGGCATTGGTTTTTTGGGCTTCGGGACGTACATAAATTTTTCCATTAAAAACGCCCGTAGAGCTTTCATCAAATATTCCTTTGTATAGTTCGTTACTGTAAGAATTGGGCTTGCGATGGTCGGCAAGTGTATGGTGGTCTATGTGTGATTTTCCTTTCAGGAAAGAAATTCCATACATCAAAGTTTCACATTGCTCGCCTTCAATCTGTACATTCAAATTGTTTCTTACCATATGCCCTGCAAGCGAAATCGTATAACTTCCAAAATGACTATTGCCCAATTGTTCTACTTGCGTGGTATCAATCCGATAAACTTTATTTTTTTCATTCTGCACTTTGCAGTAGCTCAAATGAGCATTTTCAGCAACAAAAACCTCTGTAATTTCACTGGCAAAAACGGCACTTTCCCCTTCTGAAAGGTAAAGATTGATAATTTTAGCCTCACTATGGCTTTCAGCTATGATGAAATTTCTTTGTAGATAGCTCACCTTATCGCCATTGCTCAAATGGTATATAAGTAAGGGTTTATCTAAAACTACTTTTGCAGGAATATGCAAAAAATAACCATTTTTCGCAAAAGCCGTATTCAAAGCATTGAAGTAGTCCTTTTCAAGGTCTAATTTTTTTGCAAAAATATTTTGCAATTTTCCTTCTGTTTCAGCTTGTAAGAGTGGATACAACTCAACATTTGAAGGTAATAAGGAGTATTTTTCCTGCCAAAAACCATTTACAAACACAAGCCGATAGGTATCTTGCAAATCCGCTACCAAATACTGCTCAACATCAAAATCTATCGGATTTTGAGCAAGCACCCAAGCCTCATTTTGCAAATTTTTAAGATTAGTATATTTCCACTCTTCATTTTTGGGAGTGGGAATTTGCAAATTTTCAAGCAAATGTAAAGCCTTCTGACGAATTTCGGATGGCTTGCTATCTGTAATAAATATATCTTGAAACTTTTTTTCAATCGCGACCATATTCAGGTTCAAAGTTTAAAAGTTTGAATTTTTGAATACCTGTTTTACACACCTGCTACTGCTTCTGCTTTTACCCAATCGTAGCCTTTGGTTTCAAGTTCTTTGGCGAGTTCTTTGGTTCCTGACTTGATGATTTTGCCCTCGCAAAGTACGTGTACAAAATCAGGCTGAATGTAGTCTAAAATACGTTGAAAATGCGTAATTATCAAGAAAGCATTATGCGGATTGCGAAGTTTATTTACTCCTTCTGCTACAATACGCAAAGCATCAATATCCAGACCTGAATCCGTTTCGTCCAAAATAGCCAAACGTGGCTCTAACATCGCCATTTGGAATATTTCATTACGCTTTTTCTCTCCACCCGAAAAACCTTCATTCAAAGAACGCTTCATCAAACTTTCATCAATTTGCAAAATTTTTGCTTTTTCTTTGAGCAGTTTCAGGAACTGCACAGCATCTAAGGGTTCTAATCCACGATATTTGCGAATTTCGTTGAGAGCCGTTTTGAGAAAATTGGTCGTGGTAACGCCCGGTATTTCAATAGGGTGCTGAAAAGCTAAAAAAATACCTTCGCCTGCACGCTCTTCGGGGGCAAGTTCCAAAAGATTTTTATCTAAAAAAGTAATGCTTCCTTCGGTAACTTCGTAAGCCTCTTTGCCCGCCAAAACAGAGGCAAGCGTACTTTTGCCCGAGCCATTGGGTCCCATTATGGCGTGAATCTCTCCTGCTTTAATTTCCAAATTCAAACCTTTGAGAATAGGTTTATCATCTATTTTTGCGTGAAGGTTTTCTATTTTTAACATAGCCAAAAAATTAGGTGAAAAATTTTTTACAAAGCTAAAACACAAAAAAAAAGATTTTTGTTCAAGAAATAAAGATGGGACGTACAGAAGTACCCGCAGAGAGAATCGAACTCCCACCTTCAGAACCGGAATCTGACATTCTATCCATTAAACTATGCGGGCAAGAAAATTTTATGCAAAATTAAATTTTTTGTGTTAATTTGCCAAAAAACTATCCGAAAATGCTTTCTGAAAACGAGATAAAGGCTCTCATTACGCTACTTGATGACGAAGACGGCGAAATCGTAAAACACGTTGAAGCCCAAATTCTTGCCGCAGGAGCAGATATTTTGCCTTTTTTGGAAAATGAATGGCAAAGCAGAAGCTTGCAACCTCTTTTGCACGAAAGATTAGAGCAAATTATTCATTCTTTACGTTTTGAATCGCTCAAAAATCGTTTCAAAGAATGGAAAAACAAAGAAACTGATGATTTGCTCAAAGGAGCTTGGCTTATTGCTTCTTATCAGTACCCTGAATCCTCTTACGAAAGCCTTAAAGAACAGATTGAACAAATTTACTACAATATTTGGGTGCATTTTCGCGAAAACCTGCACCCCTACGACCAAGTCAAAATCATCAATTATGTGCTTTTTGATGAAATGAAATTCAGTGCTAATACGCAAAATTTCCACTCCCCTGCCAATAGTATGCTCAATCGGGTACTTGAAACTCGTAAGGGCAATCCTATTTCCTTGTGTATTTTGTATATTTTGGTTGCTCAAAAGCTAAATTTGCCTATTTACGGCGTAAATATGCCTAATTTGTTTATCCTGATTTACCAAAGTAACGAGAGACCTTTTTATATCAATGCTTTCAATCGTGGGCTTATTTTTACAAAGTCGGATATTGATAACTACATTGCCCAACTCGGACTGATGCCCCAAGAAAGTTTTTATTCTCCTACTTCTCATTTAGAAATTATTAAAAGAGTTTGCCGAAATCTGATTGTATCGTATGAGCAACTCGGCGAAATAGAGAGAATGGAAGAAATGCAAGAAATTTTGGATATTCTATCAGCGTAAATGCTTCGTTATTTCATTACTTACAAGCCTTATGGCGTTCTCAACCAATTTACAGACGATTTAGGCAGACCCACCCTTGCCTCCCTATATCCTTTTCCCAAAGATGTATATGCCGTAGGACGTCTGGATATTGATAGTGAAGGACTTTTACTGCTTACCAATG
Source organism: uncultured Cytophagales bacterium (assembly GCA_964654605.1). Lineage (GTDB taxonomy): Bacteria > Bacteroidota > Bacteroidia > Cytophagales > Thermonemataceae > Raineya. The sequence continues at coordinate 20,771 of CAZZLW010000043.1, forward strand.
ATAAAATAATTAACCACCGCCTGCTCAATCCCCAGTTCAAACACAGCAAGACCTATTGGGTACAAGTAGAAGGAGCGATAAGCAAAGAAGCCATAGCAAAATTAGAAAAGGGCGTGGATATTCGTATTGAAGGCAAACATTACAAAACTTTGCCTGCCAAGGCTTTTATTTTTGAAAACACTCCGCAAGTTCCTGAACGCAACCCGCCGATACGATTTCGTAAAAATATTCCTACATCTTGGATAAGTCTGAGCATTGTAGAAGGCAAAAAGCATCAGGTTCGTAAAATGACTGCCGCAGTAGGATTTCCCACCCTTCGGCTCATTCGCTATCAAATTCAAGGTCTTACGCTTACGGATATGCAAGTAGGCGAAGTAAGAGAACTTTCAAGAAAAGAAGTATATCTAAAACTTTTTGGCGAGAATATAAAAACCTAAGCTATTGTTTAGGTTAATTGGGTAGTATGAAAACAGGATTTTAGAAAATAGATGTCAGACAGAAAAATAAGAGATAAAGCCATTGAGGTTACCCTACACAAAGTGTTAGCACAAAGAAAAAAATGTAGGAAAAGGTGAAAACAAAAAACCCCTCACTTTTCAGTGAAGGGTTGTGTTTGAATGATAGCGGGGCGGCATCTACTCTCCCAGCTGTTACGCCAGTACCATCAACGCTTCGGGGCTTAACTGCTCTGTTCGGAATGGGAAGAGGTGATCA
>CAZZLW010000044.1:0-21398 GCA_964654605.1 uncultured Cytophagales bacterium
GTTTCGCCCACTTGTCCTATTTCGGTAACTGCCAATGGGGGTAGTGGAGGCTCTGTAAGTTCATCTACACACGGTGGTGGCGGTGGAGGTGGTCAAGGTGTAGTTTTCTTTACCTCGCCTGCACCTGCCAATGTTTCTGTGGCTACTACACAAGGACAAGGAGGTTGCAACAACAATAGTATTCCTTGCGATAGAGCCGCAGACGGAGAAAATCTTGGTACAAATGTATTTTTCAGTTCTTTTTCACCTTTACCTGTGGAGTTTATATATTTCCGTGCAAAGGCTGTATCCAAACAAACTGCACAAATAGAGTGGCTTGTACAAACAGCTATCAATGTGGATAAATTCATTTTAGAGCGTTCAGATAATTTACAAAGCTGGCAAGAGATACATCAGCAAAAGTGGAATAATCAAACTTATTTCAGTTATTTAGATATAGATGTGCCTTTTAATATGGTTTATTATCGTTTGAAAGTTTTGGATAAAGATGGTTTTTACAAATTTTCTCGTATAGCAACCGTACAATTTGCAGGTAAATCTAAAATTGCTATTTACCCTAATCCTACAAGCGATAAGGTGTTTGTAGAGCTTGATGAGGAGATTCAAAAGATTTCTCTGCAAGATTTGAAAGGGAATAAAATACCAATTAGCATAGAAGATGCAAGGGAAAGAAAGACTATAAGTCTAAACCATTTACCAAGAGGCTTGTATATCTTGCAAATACACACAGAAAGGGAAATTTATACAGAAAAGTTGATTGTTCAAGGGAACTAAAAATAAAGGTAGCCCCAGCAGGCTACCTTTTTTATGGTTTCGAATGGTTGTTTAGTTGGCTTGCGAAACGGCTTTACCTTCGTTATTTTCTCCTCCTTCGCCGCTTTCTTTGGTACCTTGTGGTTCTTTGGCATTAGGAGGGTTAGTGCCTTTGAGGGAATGAATGTAGCTACTTACAAGCTGAATTTGAAGTGGATTTAGCTGTTTTTGCCAACCGGGCATACCTTTCTGCGTACCATACTTGATAGTTTTGAAAATATCATTGATTTTGCCACCATAGAGCCAATATTCATCTGTAAGGTTTGGACCTACCAGTCCTTCGCCTTTTTGTCCGTGGCAGGCGGCACAATTAGATTTATACACTTCTGCCCCTTTCTGAATTTGAGACGCATCAGTGATAAGTTTTACATTTTTTTCGTCAATGCTATTGGCTACTTTTTTGAGGTACTCTTCTTTCTTGATTTCTGCTATTTTGACCTCTTTTTCGTATTCGGCATCTTGTAAATCCCAAACTTTCCATACGTGGTAAATAGGCAAATACAATACTGCAAAGGCAATGGTTACCCCAAAAAACCAGTTGAACCAAGCAGGAATGGGGTTATCTAATTCTTTGATGCCGTCAAAATCTTCATCAAGCAAGAGTTTATGTTCTTGCGATTTGGGTTTGAAACCCAAAAAGCGTTCCCAAAGGCTCAAATGCTCGCCTGTAACCCGATTGGTTTCTTTTTGCAAAAGATTGAGCAGTTGGAAAATCGTAATGATAAGAAGGACGATTATGGTAGCGGTGAGTCCAATCAGGAAAGCCAAAATCCAGAAAATCATCTCTTCCTCACTGCTTTTCTGAATGGCTACTACTTCTTGGGCTTTGAGTGGCATACTTGCCAAAGCAAACAAAGCTAAAAGACCAATTTTGCGAAACACGGATTTCATTGTTTTGATAAGTTTTGGTTAGGGATAGAACCATCGTTTAAGGGAATATTTTTGATTTGTTGCATTTTGTCTTTTTTGGCTGTAATCAGCCACACGAGCATTCCTATAAAAAAGGTGAAAAATATCAGTAGCGAGATAATCAGGTAAATATCCACGCCTTGCACACCATTGAGAAACTGCCTCATAGATTTTTGAATTTGGTTTTTTATAGAAAATTTAGGTAAGGGGGACAAAAGCCCCCAAGTTTTATTTTTGAGCGGTTTGCTCTTGTACTTTAATATCAGTGCCCAAGCGTTGCAAATAGGCTATCAAAGCTACGATTTCTGTATTTTTTTCTACTTTTACCTTTTCTTTTTTCAGATTTTCTACGATTTGTGTAGCTTGCTCATCAATTTTCTTGCGGGCATTTTTGATGTCTTCGTCGCTATAAGGAACGCCCATAGTTTTTAGAACTTGCATTTTCTTTTCAATATCGGCGTAGTCCATTGTATTTTCTAAAAGCCAAGGATAAGGGGGCATAATGGAGCCGGGCGACATAGAAACAGGCTCTCGCATATGATGATAGTGCCAAGAATCGGGATACTTCTTACCAAGTCTCATCAAATCGGGTCCTGTACGTTTAGAACCCCACAAGAAAGGGTGGTCGTACACATACTCTCCCGATTTGGAGTATTCGCCGTAGCGTTCGGTTTCGGAGCGGAAAGGACGAACCAATTGGGTATGGCAAGCATTGCAACCCTCGCGAATGTATAAATCTCTACCTTCCAGCTCTAATGGGGTATAGGGTTTTACGCTGGCAATGGTAGGGATATTTTCTTTGATAACAAAAGTGGGAATCATTTGTACCAAACCACCAATAGAAACGACAATCAAAGAGCCAACAAGCATCAATAAGGGTTTGGTTTCAAAAATTTTATGCCATCCTTTTAGCTCACCCACAGGTTGGGTACGGAAGGAAACTGCTTCGGCGGCTTCATTGGCAACGAACTTTCCTTGCTTGGCAGTTTTCCAAAGGTTATACACCATTACAATTACCCCCGTGAAATAAAGTGTACCCCCAATGCCACGCATTGCGTACATAGGTATAATTTTGGTAACGGTATCCAAGAAGTTTCCATAACGCAAAGTACCATCTTCGGCAAATTCTTTCCACATCAAACCTTGTGTAAATCCTGAAACATACATAGGTATAGCATACAGCACTATTCCCAGCGTACCTATCCAGAAGTGTGTATTCATTAGTTTTTTAGAATAAATTTCAGTTTGATATACACGAGGAATAATGTAGTACAAAATGGCAAAGCTCATCATACCATTCCAACCCAAAGCACCTACGTGTACGTGAGCAACTATCCAATCGGTAAAGTGGGCAATGGCATTTACGTTTTTGAGCGAAAGCATAGGACCTTCAAAGGTTGCCATTAGGTAAGCCGTAATAGCAACAACCATCATTTTCAGCGAGGCATCGTCGCGTACTTTATCCCAAGCTCCACGAAGGGTAAGCAAGCCATTGATACCACCACCCCAAGAAGGAGCAATAAGCATTACAGAAAAGACTACCCCCAAAGATTGCACCCAGTCGGGAGTAGATGAGTAAAGCAAATGGTGAGGACCCGCCCAAATATAGATGAAAATCAGTGTCCAGAAATGCAAAATAGATAGTTTGTAGGAATAAATAGGACGATTTGCCATTTTAGGCAGATAGTAGTACATCAAGCCTAAATATGGGGTAGTAAGGAAAAAAGCCACTGCATTGTGCCCGTACCACCATTGTACAAGAGCATCTTGTACCCCTGCAAAAAGTGAATAGCTTTTTAGGAAACTGACAGGCAACTCAAAGGAATTGACAATGTGGAGCATTGCCACGGTTACCCAAGTAGCAATATAAAACCAGATAGCGGCATAAATATGCTTTTCACGGCGTTTGATGAGTGTTCCGAACATATTGATACCAAATACTACCCAAACGAGTGTAATGGCAATATCAATAGGCCACTCCAATTCTGCGTATTCTTTGGTAGTAGTATAACCCAGAGGTAAGGTAATAGCGGCAGAAAGAATAATGAGTTGCCAGCCCCAAAAGTGTATTTGGCTGAGCAAATCGCTATACATACGTGTTTTGAGCAGGCGTTGCATAGAATGATACACGCCCATAAAAATCGCATTACCTACAAAGGCGAAAATAACAGCGTTGGTATGCAAAGGACGAATACGCCCAAAAGTAGTGTAAGGTATGCCAAAATTCAGTTCGGGGAAAACGAGCTGAAAGGCAACCAGCAGACCTACAAGCATTCCAATTATCCCAAAAACTACCGTAGCAATACCGAAATTACGAACAATCGTGTTGTCGTACTCAAACTTTTCCAGTACGCCACTATGGGTGTGAATAGATGAAGTTTTTACTTCCATAACTTGTTAGATTTTAGGTTTTTGATGAAAAATTGTCGGGGTTAGAAGGTTTTTTATCTTCAAAAAGTATTCGTATTGAAGGCGTATAGTCATCTTCATATTGTCCGCTTCGCAAATTCCACAGGAACACCAGCAGAAATAGTGTTCCCATTATTACACTGACACTCAAAAGAAAATAAATCACTGACATACAATTCGGTTGTTTATGAAATTATCCTTGAAAAAATTTATAATTCAAAAAATGCAAAATGTTCAAAGTTTAATTGTTTGAGGTTTGATTGCTCAAAAGTTATTCCCTCTTCCTACTACAAAAACTTTTTGAAAATCAGTTTAATCCCGATATAAAATGCTTTTGGCTTTGGCTTTTACACTCAAAGTGGTAAAAGCCACTACCGTAACAGAACTTAAAGGCATCAGCACCGCCGCAATGAGTGGCGAAAGCGTGCCTTGTACTGCAAATGAAAGTCCTATAATGTTGTAAATCAGAGATATTGCAAAACTTTGCTTAATAACATTCATACTTTTGCGAGCCAATTTCAAGAACCCCTCAACTTTATCCATTGCCGAGGCGTCCAGAATGGCATCGGAGGCAGGAGTGAAATAGGCAATGTTTTCGGTTACAGCTACACCTACATCTGCTTTTTGCAATGCTCCTGCGTCATTTAAGCCATCGCCGAGCATCATTACTTTTTTACCGCTTTTTTGTAAATTTTTTACAAATTCCCATTTATCGTGAGGTGATTGATTGAAGTGCATTTTTTCGTTTTTCAAGAAATATTTTACAAGATATGGGGCTTCGCCTGCATTATCGCCTGAAAGCAAGTGCAAGTCGTAGCCTCTGTTCCATAGGTTTTGTGTAAGTGTAGCTATTGCTTTGCGATAGCTATTGCGAAATACAAAATAGCCTTTCAAATTGCCATTGATTTTCACAAACACTTTGCTATGGTAGTCTTGCACGGGCACATCTACTGCAAGCCATTTTGCCGAACCTAATTGCACCCATAGATTTCCAACTTTACCACTGATACCTTTTCCTGTAAATTCTTCAAAATCTTGGACTTCCATTTCTTTGGGAAGTTCCAAAGTCAGATATTGGTAAATTTGTTGCGAAAGTGGGTGTGTAGAATTGCGAGCAAGTAGCTTGATAGCTATTTTTTCTGTTTCCGATAATTCTTGCTCTATGGCTTTCCATTCAATTTGAGCCTTATCGGTTTCGGTAATAGTGCCTGTTTTGTCAAAAACAAGGGTATCAACCTGAGCCATTTGCTCAATAACGGCTACATTTTTAAGATACAATTTGGCTTTACCCATTATACGCATTGCTGTACCCAAAGCAAAAGGCGATGAAAGTGCCAAAGCACAAGGACAGCCAATAATTAGCACTGCTGTAAAGGCATTGATAGCTCTTGCCAAATCATTTTGCCATAACCAATATACAATACCCCCAAAAGCAACTGCCAAAAGAGCAAATGTGAAATATTTACTCAAAAAGTTTTGCAAGCGGATAGTAGCTTCTTGGTTGGCTTTTTTCTTTTGAAATTCGTCTTTGTTCCAAAGCTCTGTAAGATAGCTTTGCGAAACAGATTTAACTACTTCCAACTCAATGGTAGAGCCAACTTGTTTGCCCCCTGCATAAATAATTTCGCCCAAAACTTTTTCCACAGGCATAGCCTCGCCTGTTACGAAGCTATAATCAATGTTAGCCTCACCTTTGAGCAAAATGCTATCGGCGGGGATAAGTTCTTGGTTACGAATAATTATTCTATCGCCTACTTTTAGCTGTGCAACAGGTACTTGCTTTTCAGTGCCTTCGGCAGTTTGTACGCTCACTGCTACGGGGAAATAGGCTTTGAAATCTCTATCGTAGCGGAGTATATCGTAGGTGCGTTGTTGAAACCATTTTCCCAGAAGCAAAAAGAAAATAAGCCCTGCAAGGGTATCTACGTAGCCTGCACCTATATCAGCAAAAATTTCATAAGCACTGCGGGTAAGCAGAACTATCAACCCAAGAGCCAAAGGAAAATCAATATTTACAATGCCTTTGCGAAGGCTTTGGTAAGCAGAATGGATATAGCCCCAGCCCGAATAGAAAAAAGCAGGTAGAACAATCAGAAAGTTGATGTATTGGAAAAATTTACGAAAAGAGCCTTCCGAATGGCTATCAAAACCGAAGTATTCGGGAAAGCTAATCAGCATAATATTACCAAAGGCAAAGCCTGCTACGGCAATTTTGGCAATAATTTGCTTCTGCTCGCGGCTGAGTCGTTTTTGTTCGCTTTCAGCTTTTTCGGTGTCGCTTAGTGTGATATGTGGCTCATAGCCGATTTGAGCCATTAGGCTTACAATAGCCTGCAAATCTGTTGCTTTTTCCAGATAGCTTACGGCTACTTGTTTTTTTAGAAAATCTACACGACTATACTGAATACCTCGGTTGAGCTTATGCAAATTTTCCAAAAGCCAAATACAAGAACTACAATGAATAGAAGGTACATAGAAAGTGATTTTGGCAGTATTGCCATCGGAAAAATCCAGCAATTTGGCTTTGATTTCAGGTAAATTCAGATAAGCATACTTTTCGGTTCTTACTTCGGCTTTCTGCGAAATACGTTGCAAATCTTCCATTGTATAATATTCGCACAAGCCATTTTCTTGCAAAAGAGCATATACTTGCTGGCAACCATTACAGCAAAAAGGCTTATCATCGTAGAATATGGTTTCATTGGGCTTGCAAGTATCGCCGCAATGGTAGCAAGTAGTAGCAATATGGGTATGAGTAGCCGACATAATTATTGCAAAATATTTTTAACCTTCAAATCTTGGATTATTTCCTCTATAAGTGCTTCACTGATGCTTTCTTGGGCAAATCTGCCAATTTCTTTGTCTTCAAAAATGAGAATTAGCTTAGGAAAACGCTTGACGTTGAAACTTTTGGTAAGTTCGGGGTGAAGGTTCGCATCAATGCTGAAAAAGTGCATTTTGCCTGCTTGCGTGTAAGAAGAAAGCAGATTTTCTGTTTGCAAAGCAATTTTTTGCTCATCTCTGTTTGAATAAAAAAACAAGACAATGAGTTTGGTAAGCGTTTTAGGCTCTACTTTCCGACTGATAAACTCCTTGACGGTCATAAGTCCATACTATTTCTGTTTCCAAAATTAGTATGGAAAAGTGGGGGAGGGTATGAGTTTTTGGAGTAGAAAAACTGACTTTTGTCAGGGATTATTAGCTCAAATATCCAATCATTTTCTGAGCCGCTGTTTGTGAAGCACCTACATTACCCATTATATGTTTGAGTGTGAGGTAGTTTTGGAGCATTTTTTCACGTGCTTCTCCCGAAACAATCTTTTCTAATTCTTTTCGTAAGTTTTCAGTAGTCAAGTTGTTTTGGATAAGTTCGGTTACTACGGGCTGGTTCATTATGAGATTGACAAGAGAAATATAACGCACCTGCACCAAGCGTTTGGCGATCTGGTACGAAAGAGCATTGCCTTTGTAGCAAACTACTTGTGGCACACCAAAAAGAGCTGTTTCCAGAGTGGCTGTACCCGAAGTAACTACTGCTGTATGAGCGTGAGCCAGTAAATCGTAGGTTTGGTTGTACAAAACAGGAGTTTCGTATTGCTTGCAAATATCATACATTTCGGTAGGCACATTATCAACACCTGCTACTACCCACTGAAACTCTGAAAAATAAGGCTTGCAAGAAAGCATTGTAGGCAAAATGTAGTGAAGTTCGCTTTTTCGGCTACCGGGCAAAACCGCTACAATAGGTTTTTGGGGAGAAAGGTTGTTTTTCTTGAAAAAATCATCTTCGCCTTTGAAGCTATGGATAGCATCTAAAAGAGGGTTGCCAACGTAATCTACTTCGTAGTTGAATTTTTTGTAAAAATCTTTCTCAAAGGGCAGAATCACAAACATTCTATCCACGTATTTCTTGATTTTGTAGGCACGGCTGGTATTCCAAGCCCAAATTTTAGGAGAAATGTAGTAAAAGGTGCGAATATGATGCTTTTTGCAAAAGCGAGCAATTCGCATATTGAAACCCGCAAAATCTACTAAAATTACTACATCAGGCTGATAGGCAAGAATATCTTTTTGGCAAAGTGAAAGAAACTTGAAAATTTTAGGCAATTTGGAAAGCACTTCCAAAAAGCCCATCACGGCAATTTCTTTGTAATGCAAAAACAAGTTTCCACCTACGGCTTGCATCTGCTCGCCGCCTAAAAAACGAAAATCGGCTTGGCTATCCAGATTTTTGATAGCTTTCATCAGATTAGAGGCGTGTAAATCGCCTGAACGCTCACCGATTACCAAGTAGTATTTCACAAAGAAAATTTTAGTTGGTATTTTGTTCTCTTTGGCGAATAATTTTATTGAGTTCAATCACTAAACTCCACAAAACGCCTAAAATAAAACCTATCAGTGCCGAAATTCCCAAAGTTTCACGAATAGAAAATTTGCGAGGTTTTTGGTAACGAGTGAAATCTTTGATAACTTTTATATCTTGGGGGAAGGCTAATTCTTCTCTTACCTGATTTTCCGCATTATAAAGTTTTAGTAGTTCTGCCGAAAATTCATTACCACCATTGAGAATAATAGGGTTTTTGGCTAAAAGACTAGCTTCTATGATACGTTTTACACTATCTACGTGCTTAATTTCTTTTTGTATTTGTACAAGCATACGCTCTCTACCTTCCTTGAATAACTGGGTTCTTTTTTGTACATAAGGAAGGTTTTCCAGATACTTGACAAAGCCCTGCTGAATTTTATCCAAATTTTCGTTATCGGTAGTTTCTATGGTAAGGGCAAGTGTAGAGTCCCTGCGTATATCTTTATCAATATTTTTTTGAATTTCACGATTAGGAGCGGCTTCTAATTTCTCAATTTTTTTAGCAATCTCTTTGGGCAAACCTGTCAGCTTCTCAATTTCAGTGTAATTTTCTTCTCTTACCAAGTTATTGAGCGTATTGGTTACCCCTACTACCTCCGAGGCAGTCATTGAACGCGACTGAAAAATCATAGTAGATTGGTAACGAGGCTGGAAAACCAAATAGCTACTGAGTGCCCCTAATCCGATACAAGCAACCATTACCGCCAAAATGAGCAAAATTCGTTTTTTGAAAAATTTGTAAATCTTGATAATTAGCTCCAAGAGGTCAATTTCCTCGTAGGTTTGTGGGGTGTTGGTTGTATTCATACATTTTAGCGTTTATCGGGCAAAAGTATAAATTTTTTGTGTTTCTTTGCGAGGTTTTGTTTATTTTTGTTTTTGTAAAGTGCAGTTTTATGCAGATAAGTCAGCTTTATGAAATTTATCTTGCCTATCGCAAAGTTTCTACCGATACTCGTAAAATAGAAAAAGGAAGCCTTTTTTTTGCCTTGAAAGGAGTAAATTTCAATGGAAATGCCTTCGCCCAAGAAGCCCTGGACAAAGGAGCCGAATATGTCATTATTGATGAAGAAAAATATCAGACAAGCGAAAAGTGTATTTTAGTTAAAAATGCTTTGCAAACATTACAACAATTAGCCCAAATGCACCGCCAGCATTTGCAAATTCCTTTTGTAGCGATTGCAGGCTCTAACGGCAAAACTACTACCAAAGAACTTACAGCTCTTGTTTTGTCGCAAAAATATCAAACTTTTGCTACGCAAGGTAATCTGAACAATCATATTGGGGTGCCACTTACTATTCTTTCCATTCCCCAAAATACTGAAATAGCTGTGATTGAACTTGGGGCAAATCATATAGGCGAAACGGCTTTTCTTTGTCAAATAGCACAGCCTACTTGTGGTGTTATCACTAATATCGGTTTAGACCACTTGGAGGGTTTTGGTAGTTTGGAAGGAGTAATGCAAGCCAATGGTGAGCTTTACAGATATTTGCAAAAAAACAAAGGTGCAATTTTTCTCAATACCAATGAAAAAGAACTGCTAACACTTGCTCAAAAAAGCAAATTTCCTAAAAAGCGAACCTTCACATATCCCAACGAGCAAGATTATCTGCATTGTAAATTAGTCAATTCAGACTTTTTTGTGGCTTACGAAAATGAGCAAGGCAGTTTCATTCAAACGCAACTGGTAGGCAAGTATAATTTTGCAAACATTGCCACGGCTTTATGTATAGGCAAATATTTTGGCGTTCCTGCTGATAAAATGGACGAGGCAATTTTGAGCTATAAACCTCGTAACAATCGCTCTCAAATTTTACAACAAAATACCAATATTATTCTTTTAGATGCCTACAATGCCAATCCGAGTTCAATGAAAAAAGCCATTGAAAACTTTGCCCATATTCAAAGCTCACAACCCAAAGGCGTTATTTTAGGGCAAATGAACGAACTTGGTTCTTACAGCCTCACCGAACATCAAAATTTGGGCAAGTTGCTTGCGGAAAAGAATTTTGATTTGGTTGTTTTATACGGAAATGAAATGCAACCTGCTTTGGAGTTTTTGCCCCAAGCCTACTTTTTTACAGATAAATTTTCTTTGCATAATTGGCTCAAAGACAAAAACTTGCAAGATTGGTTTTTACTTATCAAAGGGTCAAGAGGTACGCAGATGGAAAGCGTGTTAGAAGTTTTGTGATTAGACATAAGGATACTAGCCCTGTAGTAGTTGATTTTTGAAATCTTTGCTATCAACCTTTGTAAAATCCAAAAGCAAATTTCGCTAGCTCTTGATTAAAATCATTTTTATCCTGCTATATTTTTAGTAGTTTTGCAAAAAATTTCTTATGCCACCACGCAGTCGTTTCGTAGAAAATGGCGAAAATCCTGATAAAAAACGCAAACTTACCAAAGAAGGCTTTGCCAAAATCAGAAAACTATTAGCTTATACACGTCCTTATCGGGGGTATTTTTGGGTAGGAATGTTCTTTTTAGTAGTTTCTACACTTACTACGCTTACTTTCCCAACGCTTTCGGGTAAAATTGCAGATGTAGCATCGGGAGATACTTCTTGGATACTTACAAGCGTCAATCAGGTAGCTTTTGTTTTTTTGGTGATATTGCTTTTGCAGGCATTGGCTTCTTTTTTTCGGGTATATCTTTTTGCCAATGTAAGCGAAAGAACAATGGCTGATTTACGAGCCAGCCTCTACAACAAAATTATTACACTTCCGATAAATTTCTTTGAAAAAAATCGTGTAGGCGACCTTGTCAGCCGTATCAATACCGATATAAGTCAGCTTGAAAGTATGCTTTCATTTGGTTTGGCTGAAATTTTCAGGCAAGTAGCCGTGCTTACCATAGGGGTAAGTATTTTGCTTATTCGTTATACAGAACTTGCTTTGGTAATGCTTGCTACTTTCCCTGTAATGATTGTGGCGGCTATACTTTTTGGCAGATTTATTCGCAAACTTTCTAAAAAAGCCCAAGACGAACTCGCACAAGCCAATACGATTGTAGAAGAAACTTTTCAGGCAATACAAGTGGTAAAAATTTTTACCAACGAATGGTGGGAGCAGAAACGTTACCGAAACAAATTAGATAATTTGGTAAAAATTGCTCTAAAAACTTCGATATTCCGAGGGGCTTTTGTTTCATTTCTGATATTTGCTCTTTTTGGGGGAATTGTGCTGGTGCTATGGTATGGGGCAAATCTGATTGCCGAAGGCTCACTCAAAACAGGGGAACTCATTGAGTTTATTCTTTACACCATATTTATTGGGGCTTCGGTGGCAGGTATGGGCGATTTGTACGCACAACTTCAAAAAACGATTGGGGCATCGGAAAGAATTTTGGAAATTTTGGGCGAAAAATCTGAAATTACGCATTTTGCAAATTTGGAAAATTTAGAAAAAGTAAAAGGAGAAATTCAGATTGAAAATCTGCATTTTAGCTATCCCACCCGAGCCGATTTAGAAGTTTTGAAAGGGGTTTCGCTGAAAATTCATCAGGGGCAGAAAGTAGCACTTGTAGGGCATAGTGGGGCGGGTAAATCTACGATTGTCCAACTGATTATGAAACTATATGATGTACCTCCCAATGCTATTTGGGTAGATGAAAAACCTTTGGAGCAATGGGATACGCACAGCCTTAGAGCTAATATGGCTCTTGTACCCCAAGAACTCATTCTTTTTGGTGGAACTATCCGAGAAAATATTGCTTACGGCAAACCCAATGCCAGTGATGAAGAAATCATTGAAGCCGCCAAAAAAGCCAATGCTTGGGATTTTATTGAAAAATTCCCTGAAAAGTTGAGTACCCTTGTAGGCGAAAGGGGGGTAAAACTTTCGGGAGGGCAACGCCAGCGTATCGCTATTGCAAGAGCTATTCTGAAAAACCCAAGTATTTTGATTTTGGACGAAGCTACCAGCTCTTTGGATGCCGAATCGGAAAAAATTGTTCAAGATGCTCTCAATGAGCTGATGAAAAACCGAACTACTATTATTATCGCCCACAGACTTGCCACTATTCGCAATGCTGATGTTATTTATGTGTTACACGAAGGAAAAATCGCCGAAATAGGCTCTCATCAAGAACTTCTGCAAAACGAAAATGGTATTTATGCCAATTTGGTACGCATGCAAATGGAATACGCTACGCAAGATATGATTTGAGGCTTAAAAAAACTTTCACTATTTTGCAACAAATTCTAAAAATTTTGGTATAATTGTTGCCACGTTTTTGTTTGTTAAAATCAATTTTCACCTAAACTCTTAAAAGCGTATGAAAAAAGTTAGCTTACTGGCTGTTCTTGCATTTTTAGCTATCAATGTTTTTGCCCAAGCCGATGGAGATGCTATCGTAGGTATATGGATGAATGATGAGGGTTCGGCTCGTATTCAAATCTACAAAACCAAAGAGGGCAAGTATAACGGCAGAATTGTTTGGCTCAAAGAACCCAACGACCCCGAAACAGGTCAGCCAAGATTAGATAAGAAAAACCCTAACGAAGCAATGCGAAGCAAACCTGTAAAAGGTCTGGTAAATCTCATTAACCTTGAATACAAAGGTTCTAAAAAATGGGGCGGCGATGATGCCCGTATCTATGACCCCAAATCAGGAAATACATATACTTGTGATGTTACTATGGCAGACGAAAATACCATAAACCTCAAAGGGAAAATACCCGGCACAGGTATTGGTAGAACTGCAACTTGGACAAGACAAGTAAAAAAATAATTGGATAGCATACAGACCTACAAGTTTTTCAGCCTTGTAGGTTTTTTCTCGTTAGGCTTATGTCAAAAATTGCTAAAATCTTTTTCTTATTCTTACTTTCGGTTCATTTGCAAGCTCAAAGTATCTTGGAAGATGAACTGACAAAGGAATTTACTTTTGGCATAAATATCAATACCAATGCCAATTTTCCCGGAGGCATTAGTTTCAAATATGGAAAAGTTACGGACAATGCCCGTGTAAATACTACTTATACCGTAGAGTTCGTAGGTATTCGCCATCCGCAAGAGTATCGTTTTTCGGTTTCTAATATAAGCGGTGGGCAGGCTTTTGTCAGAGGTAAGCAAAATTATCTTTACAATTTACGTTTGCAGTTTGGCAAAGACTTGGTACTTTTCCGCAAAGCCCCCCAAGAAGGCGTACAAGTAAATGCAGTGCTTGCAGGTGGCTTGAGCTTGGGTATGCTCAAACCCTACCTGATACGTTACAATACATCGGGCGGAGTAGGTGGAGTTAATAACAGAACAACCGATTTGCCTTTTTACCAATACAATTTTGGAGATGATGCCCTCTTTCAAAGCAAATATGGCGTACCTTTTACCGAAGAACGCATAGAAGGCAGAGGTGCTTTCTTTGCAGGTTTTGGGCAAATGAAAGTAGTACCCGGCATCAATGCCAAAATTGGACTTACCTTTGAAACCAGTGCCTTCAAAACTAGCCTTACAGGTATAGAAACAGGCTTTGTTGTAGATGTATTTTTCCAAGAAATGCCTCTTTTGAATGCCAATTTTACTTCCGACCCTGTAAAAAACTATTCTACTTTTGCCGCTTTGTATTTGAGTATGTTTTTTGGTGGCAGAAAATAATTTGTCTTTGTATTCCGTTTTACTTACAACTATCAAAAAAATATAGCGAAATGAAAAAAGTTTTTATACCTGCTGTGATGTTTTCTTTCTTAGGCATCGCAACAAAAGCTCAAGAAAAAGCTCCTGAAAATTGGTTCAACCTAGACCCTAAAAAAGATAATGTACGAGGCGTAAGTACCGAAAGAACTTACGAAGAACTACTCAAAAATAAAAAAGGACGCACCGTTATTGTTGCTGTTATTGATTCGGGAGTTGATATTGAACACGAAGACCTTAAAGGCAAAATTTGGACAAACACCAAAGAAATTGCAGGCAATAGTAAAGATGATGACGGCAATGGCTTTGTTGATGACGTAAATGGTTGGAATTTTATTGGTGGCAAAAATGGCAAAAATATCCACCAAGATTCTTACGAAGTAGCCCGCGAGTTTGCCCGTCTTTCTAAAAAATTCAAAAAGCCCAATCCCAAAGACCCTGAATACGAATATTTTGAAAAAGTAAAAAAAGAGTTGGAAGCAAAGAGAGAAGAGAAAAAAACAGAAATGGAGCAACTGAAACCTTTTTACGAAGCTATACAAATCGTAAAAAAGGCTCTGGCAGGCAAACCAATGACCAAAGAAAATATCCTTGAACTTCCCGATACAGACCTGAAAGTCAAAGAAGCCAAAAGCAAAACTTTGTTTGCCTTTATGATAGGAGCAACCCCCGAAGAGTTGGAAGAATATTATGAAAAAGGCTTAAAAAATGCTTTGGATTTTGGCTTAAATCCCGAGTTTAATCCTCGTAAAATTGTAGGAGATAACCCTAAAAAATTGCGTGAAAAAGGCTACGGCAATAATGATGTAAAAGGTCCTGATGCTTTTCACGGAACTCACGTGGCTGGTATTATCGCCGCTAATCGTGATAATAACTTGGGTATCAAAGGAGTAGCCAGCAATGTGCTTATTATGCCTATTCGTGCCGTTCCTGATGGTGATGAAAGAGATAAAGATATTGCCAATGCCATTTTTTATGCCGTAGATAATGGAGCTCAAATTATCAATATGAGTTTTGGCAAAGGCTACTCGCCTGATAAAAAATTTGTAGATGAAGCCGTAAAGTATGCGGAAAGTAAAGGGGTTTTACTTATTCACGCCGCAGGAAATGATGCCAAAAACTTAGAAGTAGAGCCTAATTTCCCTAATAAATACTATGCAAGCAGTGGCGAAGCCAAAAATTGGCTTGAAATCGGAGCTTCCAGTTGGCACAATGAAGATAACAAATTTGTAGCTAATTTTTCTAACTATGGCAAAACCAAAGTAGATGTTTTTGCACCAGGGGTGGATATTTACTCTACGGTACCCGACAAAAATGTATACAAAAAAGCCAGCGGTACCAGTATGGCGGCACCTACTACTGCGGGGGTAGCGGCATTGCTAATGTCTTATTATCCCGAACTCACCGCAGTACAAGTGAAAGAAATACTAATGAAATCAGCTATTCGCTATACCCAAGACATCAACAAACCGGGTGCAAAAGGCGAAAAAGTAAAACTTTCTGACCTCTGCGTAACAGGTGGTATTATCAATGCTTACGAAGCAGTACGTTTGGCAGAAGAAATGACTAAAAAATAGCTGTTTGGGCAGTGGCTAAATAGTTTTTTCTTACAATTTTAGTCAATGCTTTGATATTAGGCAAATCGGAGGCTTGGGAAATATCCAAGACCTCTTTTTTTTTCGTCAGCACCAAAATAGGATTGTTCTTTTCCTGATAAGCCATATTGAGCGTAGTGCCGTGAATAACAAAATAATCTACTTCTTCTTTACTCAAATTCCAAGCGATTTGTAAATCTTTACGGCGTTCTTTCACCAGTTCGGTGGGTATTTTTTCGGCAGTAAGTAGAATTTTGAAAAGTTTGCGAGCAAGTATCATTTTACAAAGTGTGGCAAGCACTTTATCGTTATGATGTTGCCAAACTTTCACGGCTCCCCAAATATCATAATCGTCTAATTGAGCATAGCTTTCCAAAAGTGAAGGATTTTTTTCAAAGTCGCTAAATTGAACTTCATTTTTCATAAAGCATTGTAGGGCAGGGCTGGCAAAAACATTCTCTCCATTCTGAGCCAAAAACTTTGCTCTGCGAATAATTTGAATAATCATTTGCTCGGTGCTGATAGTGGTTTTGTGTAAATATACTTGCCAGTACATCAGTCGCCGTGCTGTGAGGAAGTTTTCAATGCTATAAATTCCTTTTTCTTCTACTACGAGTTGCTCGTTATGAATATCCAGCATTTTCAAGATTCTATCGCCCCCGATGGCTCCTTCGGAAACCCCTGTGAAAAAGCAATCTCTTTGCAGATAATCCAGCCTATCTACATCAAGCTGACTGCTAACCAGTTGATAAAAAAAAGGACGATGATACTGATTTGTAAAAATCTGAATAGCCAGCTCTAACTCGCCTTTGAAATGTTCATTGAGCTTTTGCATTAGCAGAAGCGACATTTTTTCGTGATGAACATTTTGCAGAATGGTCGTTTCCAAGGCGTGGGAAAGTGGGCTATGCCCTATGTCGTGAAGCAGGGCGGCGATTTGTGCCGCCTGACGCTCCTCTTGGGTGATATGGTGCTTTTTGCTTTCAAGGGTATCCAGAGCCACTCCCATAAGGTGCATTGCTCCGATAGCGTGATGAAAACGCGTGTGTAAAGCACCAGGATACACAAAATCTGTCAAACCTAATTGCCTTATTCTTCGTAGGCGTTGAAAATAGGGGTGTTCAATCAATTCTAAAATGATGCCATCAGGGATTTGAATAAATCCGTGAACAGGGTCGTTGAGGATTTTGGGTTTGTGAGCTTTCAAAAGATAAAGACTTTTTTGAGTTTTATTAGCCAAACAAAATTTTTGTCAAATAGGTTTGTAAAAAAACTTCTTGAAAAAGCAGGCTTGAAATTTAACTTTTGAGCCTTGAACTTTTGCACCTAAAAACCTTTTCTTAAATTGCAACACAAAAATAAACTGAAAAATCATTATGGAATACAGAATAGAACGTGATACAATGGGCGAAGTACAAGTGCCTGCTCACGTGTATTGGGGTGCCCAAACCGAAAGAAGTCGTAATAATTTCCGTATTGGTGCAGAAGGTTCTATGCCCAAAGAAATTATTTATGCTTTTGCTTATCTGAAAAAAGCCGCCGCTCTTGCCAACAAGGAATTAGGCGTGCTTTCTGCCGAAAAAGCCCAAATGATTGCCAACTCTTGCGATGCTATTTTAGCAGGAAAATTAGACGACCAGTTCCCTCTTGTGATTTGGCAAACAGGCTCGGGTACGCAATCTAATATGAATGTCAATGAAGTGATTGCCTATTACGCACACGTACAGGCAGGAGGCAAGCTAACTGATGAAAAAAAGGTTTTGCACCCCAACGATGATGTCAATAAATCTCAATCCTCTAATGATACTTATCCTACGGCTATGCACATTGCCGCCTATAAAATGGTGGTAGAAGTTACCATACCCGGAATGGAACTTTTGGCAAATACTTTGGAAGAAAAATCCAAAGCCTTCAAAGATATTGTAAAAACGGGTAGAACGCATTTTATGGACGCCACACCGCTAACTTTGGGGCAAGAGTTTTCGGGCTATGTGCAACAAATTCGCAATAGCATAAGAGCCATTAAGAATGCTTTGGAAATGGTACGAGAGCTTGCTCTTGGCGGAACAGCCGTAGGTACAGGACTCAATGCTCCCAAAGGTTATGATGTACTGGTTGCTCAAAAAATTGCCGAACTTACAGGTTATCCTTTCGTAACAGCTCCCAATAAATTTGAAGCCCTTGCCGCTCACGATGCAATGGTAGAGCTATCGGGGGCTTTGAAACGCAGTGCAGTAGCACTAATGAAAGTAGCCAATGATATTCGTATGCTCTCTTCGGGTCCTCGTTGTGGTATTGGGGAAATTTTAATTCCTGATAATGAACCTGGCTCTTCTATTATGCCGGGCAAGGTCAATCCTACGCAACCCGAAGCTCTTACAATGGTTTGCTGTCAGGTGATTGGTAATGATGTAGCCGTAAGTATGGGTGGCTCTAACGGACACTTTGAACTCAATGTTTTCAAACCTCTAATTGCCTATAATGTACTGCAATCGGCTCGTTTGCTTGGCGATGCTTGCGTTTCGTTTAATAATAAGTGTGCCGTAGGTATTGAGCCCAATTATGAGGTAATTCAGAAGCATTTGGAAAACTCTTTGATGCTCGTAACAGCTCTCAATCCGCATATTGGCTACGAAAACGCCGCTAAAATTGCCAAAAAGGCACACAAAGAAAACAAAACTTTGCGTCAGGCGGCTTTGGAATTGGGCTTGGTTACGAATGAGCAGTTTGATGCGTGGGTAAATCCTACTAAAATGGTAGGCAACTTGTAATTTCGTTGCAAATCATACGCAAAAATACTGAAATGTACGATTACATCATTGTTGGAGCGGGTTCGGCGGGTTGTGTGCTTGCTTATCGTCTTTCTGAAAATCCTCAAAACAAAGTTTTGCTGATTGAAGCGGGTGGAAAGGATAGCAAGTTAGAAATACACGTTCCCGCCGCTTATACGAAACTCAATCGGAGCAGTGTAGATTGGGCATTTTATACAGAACCTCAAAATTTTGTTGCGGGCAGGAGGCTATTCCAGCCACGTGGTAAGGTTTTGGGAGGAAGTAGCTCTACCAATGCTATGGCGTACATACGAGGCAATGCCAAAGATTATGATGATTGGGCAAAAATGGGTTGTAAAGGTTGGAGTTTTGCAGAGGTATTGCCTTATTTTATCAAGTCAGAAAATAATGAAGACTACGATAAAGTAGATAGAGGCTTTCACGGCAGAGGGGGCTTGCTCAATGTGCGTTTTGCGTATTCGCATTATAGCGTTTCAGAGGCTTTTATAGAGGCTTGCATAGAATGTGGTATCCCGTTTAATCCTGATTTTAACGGTAAAAATCAGGAAGGAACGAATTTTTTTCAATTTACCATCAAAAATTATCGTCGTCATAGTACGGCACAGGCTTTTTTGAAGCCTGCTCTTGCTCGCTCTAATCTGAAAGTTATTACAAAAGGCATTGCAAGCAAAATTATTATCAAAAATGATATAGCACAAGGGGTTGAAGTGGCTTTTGGAACTGCTCAAAAGCAAATTTTTATAGCCAACAAAGAAATTATCCTTTCGGCGGGTTCTTTTGGCTCGCCTCAAATTCTGATGCTTTCGGGGATTGGCGAAAAAGAGCTTTTGCAAAGAAACGGAATAGAAGTAGTTAAAGATTTGCCTGCGGTTGGTAAAAATTTGCAAGACCATTGTTTTGCTATTGTGAGTAGTTCGGCAAAAGTAAATACTGCCAATAATGACCTCAAAATGCTCAATCAGTTAAAAGGTTTATTCAATTATTTTGCTTTCAGAAAAGGTTTTGCAACGGCTTCGCCTCTGGAAGCCAATGCTTTTTTACGGCTCAATGCTGAAAGCGACCGACCTGATATGCAATTTCACTTTGTACCTGCTCACTTGGGCAATTATGGGGTGGATTTGTATAATCTTGACGAGTATCCTCGCCATAGTGGTTATTCTATTTTGGCAACTTTGCTCAAACCGCAGAGCAGAGGTTTTGTAAGTTTGCGTTCCGCCAATCCCTTTGATGCTCCTATCATTCAGCCAAACTATTTGGCAGAAAAAGCAGATTTACAACAACTTATCAAAGGAGTTCGCAAGGCTTATGAGGTGATGCAGGCTACTGCTTTTGATAAGTGCCGAAAAGAGCTTTATTTTCCTAAAAATATTGATGATGATGAACAAATTGCTGAACATATCCGAAAAACTTTGGAATGTGTCTATCACCCCGTAGGAACTTGCAAAATGGGATTAGAAAATGATGAAAGTTGCGTAGTAAATAGCAAACTGCAAGTGAAAGGTATTGAAAAGCTACGCATTGCCGATGCTTCTGTTATGCCTGAAATCATCAGTGGTAATACCAATGCCCCTACTATTATGATAGCCGAAAAAGCC
Source organism: uncultured Cytophagales bacterium (assembly GCA_964654605.1). Taxonomy (GTDB): domain Bacteria; phylum Bacteroidota; class Bacteroidia; order Cytophagales; family Thermonemataceae; genus Raineya. The sequence continues at coordinate 20,114 of CAZZLW010000044.1, forward strand.
GCAGATTTGATTTTGAAAGATAATTAAAATGAACCTAATTGCTTAGGTCTAATGTAGTATAGAAACAAGAAACAGGATTTAGGATATTGGATATTTAGACGGAGTAAAACTCTTATCTCAAACACTTTAACATTTTTGAACGTAAATAATTACATTACAAACAAACTAAAACTACAAAAACGAATGCAGAATAAAGTTGTTGTAATTACAGGAGGCTCTTCGGGGATAGGGCGTGCTTGTGCAGAAATTTTTGGAAAAGCAGGAGCGAAAGTAGTAATTACAGGTAGAAACGAACAAAATCTGCAAGAAGTTGCTTTACAGCTCAATCAGGCAGGAATAAGTTGCTTGCCTATAATAGCAGATGTAGCCAGTGAAAACGATTGTGCAAACGTAATTTCGGATGCGGTGCATCATTTTGGAAAAATAGATGTGCTAATCAACAATGCGGGTATTTCTATGCGAGCATTATTTGAGCATTGCGAACTTTCGGTGATTCGTAAAGTAATGGAAACAAATTTTTGGGGAATGGTGTATATGACCAAGTTTGCTTTGCCTTATATTATTCAGTCGCAAGGTTCAATAGTTGGGATTTCGTCTATTGCGGGGTACAGGGGCTTGCCTGCACGTACGGGTTACTCGGCTTCTAAATTTGCAATGAATGGCTTTTTGGAAGCACTGCGAACCGAACTTTTACCCAAAAATGTTCACGTACTTATTGCCGCCCCGGGTTTTACGGCTTCCAACATTCGTAAAACAGCACTTGCCAAAGATGGCTCACAGCAAGGCGAATCGCCAAGAGAGGAAGAAAAAATGATGTCGGCGGAGGAAGTTGCCAAGCATATCTTGAAGGCGGTCAGGAAGCGGAAAAAAGAACTAATACTAACTTCACAGGGCAAACTGACGGTCTGGCTTAATAAATGGTTACCCAAAAATTGGATAGATAAGCTCGTTTTCAATGCTTTGAAAAAAGAACCTGACTCTCCATTTTGATTTTTAGAGGCTAAAAACTAAAAAACTATTCTGCATAGCAAATAATGCAGAATAGTTAGTCGTCCCTTAAAAAGTCTGTTTAGAGAAAAATCAAAGTGTAACAATAGAAATTTCCTTCCAAAAAGATGAATTTTTAAGATGTATTATCGGGTTTATAGCGATGATGTCGCTCTAAGCGACATCATCGCTTGCTACGTCTGTGTGCGTATATCACAAGTTTTTTGTTATTTTGCTTAATTTTCTTACAAATTTTTTTGCATTTTTTACAAGTAAGATTTTGATTATCAAACTATTA
>CAZZLW010000045.1:0-55564 GCA_964654605.1 uncultured Cytophagales bacterium
TTTTTTTTTCAAGCAGAAGACGGCATACGAGTCCTAGTACGGACTCGTGGGCTCGGAGATGTGTATAAGAGTCCGGGGGTATATCACTAAACTTTGCCCCTACATCAGCAGACTTTACACCGCCTCCAATCACAGGGAATGTCGCTTACAGAGTCGGAGTCGTTGGCGGCGTATGCGACCTAGCAACAGAATACACAGCAGGAAACCAAACCGCCCCAACTGCTTGGGCTGATGTAAATTCGCCAACCTCAATCGATTTAAACCTCACAATGGACTCCATTACGTCAACAGCGCAAAGATTTACCGCAGTTGCTTGGATTGAATTTTCCGAAAGAATCGAAACAAACTATTATCCCCTTGCAAACCGATATTTTTTCGTAAAATCTGCACTTGCTACAACGTAGAGCAAAATCTCAAAAAAAAACAAAAGAGGGGGAATACTTACCCCCCTTTTTTTAACCCTTTTTCCCTATGAACGAGTTAGACCTCATTAAAGAAGCTTTCAACATACTTTACAAAAAAGCTCCAATAATATTTAGCATTATAGCAATACCAATCATTTTTTTTCGCAAAGAATTGACAGAAGCAATAAAATACCTAATAAAATGGTATTTACAAAGAAGGGGCGAAAGAATATCAAAAGCACTTGAACCAACTAAACACCCATTTTTTAACTATATGAATAAGTGCATAAACATAACCATCCCAAACATCGTACTTGAAAACCAAAACAAAGAAAAGATACTAAAAGAATTTTTACTAATAAAATTTTCCACCTTCAAAGATAATTTTAAAATATTTGTAGATAACATAAATAACTACGAAAAAATAACAACCTTTGAACTACAAACCGAAATAATGAAAATATTTGATAACTCCATAAACGAATATAACCAAAAAGCTAAACAACGATTCCAAGAACTAAACATAAACGAAAGCCAAATAAATTACATTATACAAACATTTGACAAATGGCACGAAAAAACCGTTAACATCATAGGTAACGCAGTTCAAGAAGCCTGCATTAACCCTTTTCTGTCAAGCAACCAAGAACGAATCTCGCAAGTATTAGACTACTTAAAACTTGGATTCAAAATAACAATACAAGACGGCGTAAAAGCTTTTAGTTCAATGAACGGCAAATTAGAAAATATTAAAATACATTAAAATATGAAAAAAATACTGATTAGTCTATTATTAAGCACATTAATCAAAACAATAACCGCACAAAGCACAATAATACCAAGTTACATAATAGACGGCGACACATTCAAGGCGGGTAACTTAACCTACAGAATAATGTCAATAGACGCCCCAGAATTAAACCAACCACACGGAAAACAAAGCAAAAACAAACTTGATAGCCTCATAAAACTTAAACCCATAAACATAACAACACAAGAAAAAGACGCATACGGAAGAATACTTTGCAAACCAACAATAAACGGCAAAAGAATAGACAGCATACTAATAAGAAACGGAACAGCCTGGCACTACAAAGAATTTAATAACGAAACAATGTTGAAACAAATGCAAATATATGCACAACAAAACAAAATAGGGCTATGGAAAGACAATTGCAAACCAGCCTTATACCCCCCCGAATTCAGAAAGCTAAAAGCAAAAACAAAAAAAATATACATTGAGGCAACTAATTGCCCATAACCCCCGCCCCCCCTGCCTTTTTGCCCGCTCCCCGCTTGCCTTATCGGCAGGGGGGCGGGCAAAAAGGCAGGGGGCTACGGCTCGCCTTACGGCTCGCCACAGCCCCCAAAATTTACTCTATTTTCGCCATATCATTACTAATTTTTCGCTCCAATACCCTCGTATAATATTGCATCGTTGTATGTAGTTTCTTATGTCCTGCCAGTACTTGCACCGTCTCCACCGGCAAACCCCAATCATTCAACGCCATTACGCAAAACGTCTTACGTGCTACGTGTGTCGTTAAACGTTTCCGTATACCACACAGATCCGAAAGCTCCTTCAAATAACCATTATACCGCTGATTACTCAACACAGGCAATTTGTAACCATATCGCTCCAATATCACTCTTACAACGTCCTGAAAATAACCTTCTATGCAATTTCTTAGGCTCACATCTACAATTTTATGATGATAAAGTTCATAGATAGTGCGAGCCGTGAAAGGTTTTTGTTTGCTGGATAGATCCAAATAAAGCAAATGCAAACGATTGCGTATTTCGTTGAGGGTTGCATTTGCCAACTGGGTTTCGGTAGTATTCCCTTTAATTTTTTGATTTTTAGCATCCCAGTCTTGGGGGAATACTCTTACACTTGTGGAGAAATCTGGGGAACGTAGTCCCTCTATGGTTATGCGGCAGTACACTGGGCAGGTACCGACCTTATTTTGTTTCGCTTTGCGAAGCCAAAAAAGGATTTTCATTTTTTTGAGTTTCTATCATAAGGGTAGGGCAATTTGGCAAGATACGAAAAGCCTTTTGAGTAGGCAACCGAATTTTAGGGGCGGGGCAACCGAATTAGGCTTGCCTGATAAGCGGTTAAATCTGCAAAAAAGGCGGATTTTCAGTAATGAAAATCCGCCTTATCTATGCTTATTTCGCACAAGTGATCCCGCTGGGGCTCGAACCCAGGACCCCATCCTTAAAAGGGATGTGCTCTACCTGCTGAGCTACGGAATCTTTTGCTTTTTAAGAGGGTGTTTCCTAAATTGCAGTGCAAAGATAACACAACTTTAACAAATACTCCAAACAAATGTTGAAAAAAATTTTCTTTTTTTTAGTTTGCATCAATGGGCTACTTACTGAAAGCATTTATTGTCAGGATTTTAAGCAAAAAAATTTTCTTGCCGATTCGCTTTTTGCCGTGGGCAAATACAGCGAGGCAGAAGCCGTGTATGCCCAAATTTTAGGGGAAGGAGTATTTTCGGAGCAAAATGTTCTAAAGCAGGCTTTCATTGCCTCCCAACAGAAAAACTATGTAGCCTATTTGCACTATCTTAATTTGCTTTTACAAAACGAACCCAAACTTTCTACCGCCCAAAAAATCTACAATATTGCTACGGCATACGAATTGGAAGGCTACGAGGTGAGTGATAGCAAATGGATTTTACTGCTTTATTACGCCTATCATAGGTGGATTATTTTAGGGCTTTGCCTGCTTTTTTTATTGTGGTCTATTAGCTTTTTACGCAGAAAATATACGACTTGGGGAGCTTTTCAACGAAATGGTATTATTTTGCTTTTGGGTTTGGCTTTTAGCATTTTTTTTGTCAATTTTATTCCGAATATTAATGAGGCGATAGTAGCTTACAATCATACATATTTGATGAAAAGTCCTTCGGCGGCTTCCGAAAAAGTTGTAGTGCTATCCAAAGGGCAAAAACTGAATGTTATTGGCGAAAAAGATGTTTGGCTGGAAGTAATCTGGGGAAAAGAAAAGGCTTTTGTACGAAAAACACAAGTTTATTTTCACCCATTATTTTGATTTCAGGAAAAATTGATTTAACTTGCCATTCACTTTTTGTTCAAATTGGTTTAATATTAAACAACAAAGCAAGAATGGATACACTCGCAATTATTATCGCAGGTATTTTGGCTTATCTGGTAGGCTCTATTCCTACGGCAGTTTGGGTAGGTAAGCGTTTCTATGGCATTGATGTTCGTGAGTATGGAAGCAAAAACGCAGGAGCTACTAATACTTTTAGGATTTTGGGTAAAAAAGCTGGCATTTTTGTACTGACCATTGATATTTTGAAAGGTTTTGTAGCAACGCACCTTGCTACATTGCTTTTAGATTTAGACCATATCATTGCCTACGATTTGATTTATTATCAAATTGCTTTTGGCATTTTGGCTGTTATTGGGCATATTTTCCCGATTTATGTAAATTTCAAAGGTGGCAAAGGGGTGGCTACTATTCTTGGAATGGTCATTGCTTTGCACCCACAGGTAGCATTGCTTTCAATACTTGTATTTTTGCTGGTGCTGATAGCTACGCATTACGTTTCATTAGGCTCTATCATTGCAGGCTTTTCTTTTCCCACTTTCTTGATAACTATACCTGTTTTCAGGCAGAATAATCCTACTTTGGTGATTTTTAGCAGTATATTAGCGTTTTTGCTAATTATCACACATCGCAAAAACATAAAGCGTCTGCTATCAGGTAGCGAAAGTAAAATTTATTTGTTCAGAAGAAGAAAGGTATAGTGAAATGAAAATCCTGAAACTCTCTTTCACCACTTAAACTTCACCCTGCCCATTATCCAACGTCCTTGAAACAGTTGTGAAGAGCTTTGTACAGAAATATTAAAGGTATTGAGTTGAAAGAGCGTATCGTTATCCAAAAGATTGTAGATTTCCAAGCCTAATTGCAATTTTTTCAGTTGGTAAGTCAGTTCAGTATCAAAAAAGTAAAGTGATTGCTGTGCTTGTTGAGAGCGAAAATCTAATCTTTCAGCAGAGCAAGTCCAATGTAGTTTTTTCTGCAATCCCTGAAATACCCCCGAAATACGGTACGTAATGTTCCAATTTTCAGTAGAAGTTACTTCGGTAAGTAGCTTATTTTCCAAAATATTGTAAGAAACTTGTGCAAATGCTTCTAAATTAAAATATCCTTCAAATAAACTCCTGTACTGCAACTTACTAAATACCGACCTAAAAATATTATTCCCCAAAACAAAGTTATTAACTTGGTTATTATAATTCTGATACGTAAAAGCATTGAGCCAACGAAAACCCGAAAGCCAAGAATGTACGTACTTATCTAATGTAAGGCTCAATGTCGCCATTTCATTTTTAGGGAAAATTTGGTTTTGCATTATGGTAAAATCTTGTTCTACCCGAGAAGCTATGCCGTAATAATTGCTTTGCCTATTGTAAGAGCCATACAAAACCATACTTTGCAAGTGTTGTAAATCATCAAAGTTGAAAATAAAGGTTACACGATGCGTAGGAACAAAACGCACCTCCTCGCCCCCACTACGAAAATTCCTGTAACCTACAAGCCAGTAACCATTGAGCAGGTTTTGCAAAGTTGGGTTTTGCCAAGTGAAATTATATGAAATTTGGGAAAGAATTTTTTTAACTTTCCAAGAAAAACTTACGTTAGGCTCAATAAACGAAACCATACTTTTCTTTTCCTCTAAACCTATCCACTTATGTTTCCAGAACCAACTTGTGGCAATTGTATTAAAAGACGTAGGAAAATAGGATAGCGTTGTTCCAAAGGCATTTTCAGCCGTATGCAAATTGATTTGATTGCGGTAAGCAGGGTCAGCAAGTTCCTGTTCATCACCCCAAAGTTGATATAAAATTTTAGTAAAGCCCTCAATTTGCTGAAAATTACTCTCTGCCGTGAGTTTCAAAGTTACTTTGGGAACAATTTTTTCAATGTATTCCCCTGCAAATTGCAAAGAATTGCCTGGCAAGCGGTTGCTTTGGCGTACAAGATTGGTGTTTGTATCCACCTGCAAAAATGTATTAAAACGCTTGCTATAAAACGACTGCAAGCCCTCAATTTTTTGATTAGCCCAATGGAAATTCATCAAAAAAGCCTTTTTCTCACTGATACGACAGCTATATTTTAGTTCATTTTCTATGAGGCGATTAGTTTCCGAAGAAAGTTCTTGCAAGGGATCTGAACGTGGCGAAGTAGTAACATTGTACGTCAAAGCATTTTCATAGTCCCTTTTCAGAAAAGTTACTTGCAAAGTATTTTCCCAACGAGAGTAACCATTAGGCGTATGCAATAAGTACAGAGTAGTATGATGTTGTTGCGGCTTGAGAGTAGCTCCTTGATTTTCTTGTAAAACAAAACTATCCTCACTCAAACCAAACGTGGTAGAAGAATTTCTGAAAAGTTGGTTGCGGTCTGTGTAGAACTGGTAAATCAGCCGATAGGTGAGTTTATCTTTCCATTTACCGTAGTAAGTAAAATTGCTAAACAAGGTATTGTTCAAGTTAGAGCGTTGCTCTAAATTTTGTAACCAATTGAAACGTTGCGGAATGCCCGTGAAAGAAGGTATGAAAAAGTTTTTTTCCGATTTAGAAAGATTAGCCAAATTGACATTACTCATTGAAGTTACACTTTGCGAAAGCGTAAAAGGCGAGTTCCCGATGTTGTTTCCCTGCACAAGCCAAACCCATTTCTGTTTACTTTGCAGTTGAAACATATTATTATGCAGATGCCACTTCTCCTTTACACCTGCTCCGAGTGTAGTCTCACCGAAAGGACGGCTTTTCTTATTGTTGAGTTTGATGTTCAAGACGGTTTCTTTTTTTTCGGATAAGCCTTTCAGAGTTGGGTTATCAGAGTAGTTTTCAATGCCTTCTATTTCGCTGACCATATCGGCAGAGATATTCTTTGTACCGACTTTGTAGTCTTTATCAAAAACATTATCGCCTTCAATGAGCAATTTTTGGATTTGTTTTCCTTTGAAAAAAACATCTCCCTCTTCGGTTACCGATATGCCAGGCAGTTTTTTGAGTACATCTTCTAAGGTTTTTTCAGTGCCACTCCGAAATTGATCGGCTTTGTAGATAGTAGTGTCACCCTTTTGCTGAATGACAGGAATTTTTGTTGTAATAGTAATTTCTTGAATGCTATTATCATCTTTAAGCGTAATCTGAAAGTATTTTTCTTGTTCATTAGGCTCAATAAATTGCTCAAAAGGCTTATAGCCTACCATACGTACCGAAAGCGTATAGCCTTCGGGATGGGTAGGGGAGGTAATTTCAAAAACGCCATTTTCGTTTGTGCTTGTAAATTTGAGGATTGCCTTTTTATTGCCTGCATAAAGAATTACTTGTGCCCCTGCAACGCTATTTTGCAAGCTATCTTTTACGTCTCCTTTTATTTTGATTTCTTGCGAATAGAGATGATGCACGATTGCGAAAGCAAAAAATAAAATTTGCCCGAGCCTCATAACACTAAAAATATTGAGATTTGAAAAGCTAAAAGAAAGTAGTCGTTATAGCAAACGACTACCCATTTTTCCAAAAAAGCATTTGATGCTTTGGCGGTTTAATCCTCAAATTCTTCCAGTTCAAGTTTCATTTTTATATCTCCAAGGTTGATACCTTTGGATTTATAGTAGTTTTTCCTTTTGGTATTTTCTTCCTTATGTTTGTTCTTGAACTCCTCCCAAGTGAGTACGGGATAGCCTGTTGTCAGAAGTTTATTTTCTACTTTGAAGTTTTGAGTTTGCAGTTCAACTTTTTGGGCAATAAATTTTACCTCACCTTTTTCGTCCTGTGCTTCAAGGATAAGTCCGGGCAAACCGCACAGCTTCCAAGGACCATCAGGTATGGGTATTTCAGGGCAAAACCAAGCAATGTAAGTCCTACCTCTGAATGGTTTAGAAATTGCTTTGAAACATTCGTAGCCTTCTATTTTCTTTTTCTCTTGGGTTATTTGCCAACCAAAGTCGGGTAGTTTTTCTTTTACAACCATAGGTTGTACTTCAACACCCAAACTGCCACCATTCACTGCCGTTTCAATATCGCTAAAACCAAGAATGAAATTAGGTGAGTAAAGTTCTTTTTTCTTGAAATCTTTGAAAAAACTATACTTATCTTTGAATAAATCATCTTTCTTAACAGTCTGCTGAACACGAATATTTTTCTTAATTACCTCATTGCCTTGTGCATCTATTTCTCTGCCTGTTTCTTTCTCTTGTCTTGTTTCTTGTGGCATTTGTTTGGGCTCTTCCGATTTTATTCCCTTCACATCTGCTATTGAACAATCATTATCCCAAAATAGCGTGATTGTCCTTTGGCTTGATACATTCATATTCATAACTTGTAAATAAACTACCTTCCCTTTCTTAACCTGGTTTTGTGAAAAAATAGAAAAGGGAAGAAAAGATAAAAAAAAGAGAATAAAGTTTCTTTTCATATTTTTTTAGTTTTTAGTTTTACCTTACAAGGATAGGAAGCTATAAACTCAAATGAGTCTATAGCTCTTTTTTTATTCTAGCAACCTATTTCTATGATAACTGTTATAGGAATCAGCACTGGAAACGTTATCTCCATATCACCTATCACTATAATAACCTGAGCCTCTATTACCGCTTCAATTATTATTACAACACAGTTTGATGAATTGTCGCTCTTTCGCTTTTCTAACTTTTCGCTTATTATTTTTATAGAATTCACATCACTGATGTTGTAATTTGAATTTGAGACAGCATATTCTGTTACTATTTGTGCTAATTTTTCCCGAGAATAGGTTGGATTTACTCCTGAATTCGCAAACGCATCAATGCCTACCACAAGCATCAACGCAACAAGCAAAGAAAAAATTTTGTGTTTCATAAATTTTTCTAATTTTTTAAGGTGAAACCATTGTTTTAGATTAAGCGTAACGTTACGGCAAATCTTACACTGCCGGGGCTAATTGTAAGATTGCGTCAGCAAGTAAAAAAAAAAATACAAGTCAAGAAAAAAGTGAAAAAACTACAAGAATATGTTTCGCAAAACCTTCAACAATATACTTGCCTTTATAGTATTTTTGAATTAAATTTGCCCTCAATGGGGGGGGTACTTTGCAAGTACCTTTTTTTGTGAAACAAAAAAATCTGTTTGTATGCGTTTGAAAGACAAAGTTGCAGTGGTTACGGGAGGGGCAAAAGGTATTGGTAAGGCAATACTTGCTAAACTCTTGCAAGAAGGAGCCAAAGGTGTAATCTGGGACATCAATCCGCTTGCCGAAAAAACCGCCCAAGAACTGAATGGAACACCCGAAAAAGTCGTAAAGGCTTTTACAGGGGTAAATGTGAGTAATTTGCAAAGCGTAGAAAAGGCTTGCGAGGCTACTTTGAAAGAGTTTGGCAGAATTGATATTCTCATCAATAATGCAGGCATTATACGCGATAATAGCCTTCGCAAAATGACTGCCGAAGAATGGCAAGCTGTTATTGACGTAAATCTGACGGGGGTATTTAACTGCACAAGGGTAGTAAGCCCTGTAATGATTGAACAAAAATATGGCAAAATTGTCAGTATTTCGTCTATTGTAGGCTTTACAGGCAATTTCGGACAAAGTAATTACGTAGCGGCAAAGGCGGCTATCATTGGGCTTACCAAAACTTGGGCAAGAGAACTCGGTAAATATCAAATCAATGTAAATGCCGTGGCTCCGGGGGTGATTGATACCGATATGTTTGCCACCGTAAAAGAAGAGTATCGCCAGGAATTTATCAAAAAAATACCTGTGGGTAGAATAGGCAAACCCGAAGATATTGCCAATGCCTGTGCTTTTTTGGTTTCTGATGAGGCTAATTTTGTTACAGGGCAAACCCTTATTGTAGATGGAGGTGGTACGCTGGGTTAGTCTTTTAGTGCATTGTTCATAAAAGTAAGTTTCAGAGCAAGCCAAAGAAGCCAGAAAATCATTGCCCAAAGCAAGTAGATGCGGTAAAAATCTTTGGCTTGCGAATAGCGTATTTCTAAAACTTCCGATTTTTCTTTGGCAGAAATTTCGTTGAGCGTTTTTTCCAAACTTTGAGCATTTTCGGCTCTAAAAAATTCGCCTTGCGTATTTTGAGCAATTTTTCGCATAATTTGCTCATCTATGGCATTTTCGTACATTTGCGGCTTGCCGAAAGCATCTTTCCCAAAAGGCACTTGTGCCGCATAACTTGCCGTGATAATGCTATAAACCTTAATTTGCTCTTTTTGAGCAATTTGTGAAGCCTCAATAGGTGAAATTTTACCTGTATTGTTATCGCCATCGCTAACGAGTATCACTACTTTGGATTTGGCTTTGCTTTGGGAAAGTCGGTTTATACATACCGCCAAAGCATCGCCGAGAGCTGTTCCTTCGGCTTCTGTCATTTTGCCCTGAACTTCCTGCGTGAGCAACTTTTCCAAAAGTTCGTAATCGGTGGTGAGTGGCACAAGCGTAAAAGCCTCTCCCGAAAAAACCACTATACCAATTCTATCCTCATACAAACGACTTTTAATAAAATTTTTGGCTACTTGCAAAGCCGCTTGCAAACGATTGGGGCTATAATCCTCATAAAGCATTGATTCCGAAACATCAAGAGCTATCATCACATCAATACCTTCGGAATAGCGTTGTATTTTTTCATTTACTTTTTGTGGGCGAGCCAAGGCAAGCATCACGAGCCAAAGCACTATCAGCAAAACCGCATCAGGGATAAAACGAAAAAAAGTCCCTTTTTGTAAATTTTGCGTATTTGCAGGCAAAGTTACTGCCAACTTTTGCCGAGTAGGCAATGCCAAAAACCAACGCAGTAAAAAAAGTAGCAGGGCAAAAGGCATTGCAAAGAGCCAAAATGGATTTTCCCATACGTACTCGCGAAAGGTTTGAGGCAAAAAATGCTCCAAACGATACCAGCCTTCGGTTTCTATGAGAAAAAGGAAAATCATACGCTTTGGCTTGCCAAAATAGTTTGCTCAATCACCTTTGGAAAATGCTCATATTCTAAACTATGTACTTTTTGAGCTATGCTTTCGGGGGTATCTTCGGGTAAAACAGATGTTTTTGCCTGAAAAATAACTTTCCCCTCATCGTAGTGGGCATTGGCAAAATGAATAGTTATCCCTGTTTCCGTTTCTTTATTTTCCCAAACTGCTTGATGTACTCGGTTTCCATACATTCCTTTTCCGCCGTATTTGGGAAGCAAAGCAGGGTGAATGTTGATAATTTTGTTTGGAAAAGCCTCTAAAATGTTTTCTGGCACAAGCCATAAAAATCCTGCAAGTATTATCCAATGAATACGCTCCTTTTGTAAAATTTCCAAAATCTTGCCGTTTTCGTAAAAATCTGCCTTTCCAAATGTATAAGAAGGAACTTGGTATTTTTTGGCTCTTTCCAAAACATAGGCATCGGCTTTGTTGGAAAGCACACAAGCTACTTCTATGGTAGGGTGATTTTGAAAATAGCTCATAATATTTTCAGCATTTGTACCACTACCCGATGCCAAAATAGCAAGACGTTGTTTTATCTCTTTCATTAGACTTACGGTCTGTTGTGCAGAATTAGCAAAAGCCCATTACTTTTCTTACTCTTTGAAGCGTTTGATGAGCCACCTCACGGGCTTTGGCTTCACCTTTTTGCAAAGTTTTTTCCAATAGTTCAGGGTTTTGGATAAATTCATTGAAACGTTCTCTTTCAGCCTGAAACTTTGTTTCAATAAGTTCTTGCAAGGCTTGTTTGGCGTGTCCGTAGCCATAGCCACCCTTCAAGTAATTCTGACGCATTTGCTCTATTTCGCTGGGCGAGGCGAGTAGGCTATAAATCTTGAAAACATTGCAGGTGTCGGGATTTTTGGGTTCTTCCAGCGGAGTGGCATCAGTTACAATTTTAGCAATTTGCTTTTTAAGTTCTTTGCTGGGCAGAAAAATATCAATGTAGTTATTGTACGATTTACTCATTTTTCTGCCGTCTGTTCCCGGTATAGTCATTACAGATTCATTGATTTGAGCTTCGGGAATAACAAAAATCTCTTCTTGGTAATGGAAATTTACTTTTTGGGCAATATCGCGAGTGATTTCCAAATGTTGCTGTTGGTCTTTACCTACGGGTACAAACTCGGCATCGTAGAGCAAAATATCCGCCGCCATAAGCACAGGATAATCAAAAAGACCTGCATTGACATCTGCAAGGTTTTCGGATTTATCTTTGAAAGAATGAGCATTGGCGAGCATCGGATAGGGTGTAAAACAATTCAAATACCAAGTCAGTTCGCAAACTTCGGGGATACGCGATTGGCGATAAAAATAATTTTTTTCTGTATCAAAGCCAAAAGCCAGCCAAGCCGCCGCTATGGCTTGCGTGTTCTGAATACGCTCTTGTGCATTTTTGATAGTCGTAAGCGAATGAAAATCGGCAATAAAGAAAAAAGATTCGTTTGCTGAATTTTTGGACATTTCAATAGCAGGCAAAATTGCCCCCAAAAGATTTCCCAAATGCGGTCTGCCCGAACTCTGAATACCTGTTAAAATTCTTGCCATAGCCAAGTTGGTGGTTTGATAATTGTTGTTGAGTTTTCTAAAATATTTTCAGAAAAGAAAGTTTTGCAATTTAGAAAGGCTTTCAGAAAAAACAAAATGCTTTTTTCGGCGTTATGCAGTAAATTTCCGTAAATTGCAAAAAAAATTCACTTATGAAACGAGTGTTTTGGATTTTTCTTTTACCTATCACGCTTTTTTCTCAGAATTTACCCACAGGTGCTTGGCGTTTTGTTTTGGAAAATGCGGGTGGAGGCATACCCTTCAATGCTGAAATTTTACAAAAAAATCAAAAATTTCTGCTTCGCATACACAACAGCGAAGAAAGCATTGATTTTGATGAAGTGGTAGTTTCCGAAGGGAAAGATTCTATTTTTGTGCCAATGAATACTTTTGATGCTTGTTTGGCTCTGCGACTGGAAGGCAAGCAAATGAGCGGTGCGTACAAACGCCACTACAACCAAACCTCGCAAGCTCTGAAAGCCTATTTTGGCGAAAAATATCGTTTTTTTGCTGAAAACAAACCTTCACAAATAGATTTTTCGGGCAAATGGGAAGTGAATTTTACCAATTCGGAAGGTAGAACCTACCCTGCCATAGCTCTTTTCAAGCACGATACCAAAACAGGCAAGATAACAGGCACTTTTCTCACTACCACAGGCGACTACCGCTTTTTGGAAGGGAATGTAAAAGACAATGCTTTGTACCTTTCCACTTTTGATGGGGCTTTTGCCTTTCTTTTCAAAGCAAATTTTGAAAATAATGAACTCAAAGGCGAGTTTTGGTCGGCAATGAATAAACAAGCCACTTGGACAGCCCGCCGAAACGAAAATGCTACTTTGCCTGATGCTTCCAAAATTACTTATCTCAAAGAAGGCTATGATAAGATTGAATTTAGCTTTCCTGACCTTTCGGGTAAAAAAGTTTCACTTGCAGACGAAAAATACCGAAACAAAGTGGTGATTTTGCAGATTTTTGGCTCTTGGTGTCCTAATTGTATGGACGAAACCGCTTTCCTTGCCGAATGGTACAGAAAAAACAAGAAAAAGCCTGTTGCAATTATTGGCTTGGCTTACGAAAGAAAACCCGATTTTGAATACGCAAAAAAAATGGTGGAAAAAGTCGTAAAACGCTTTAATGTAGAGTATGATTTTCTGATTGCAGGCACCAATGAAAAAGGTGTAGCCGAAAAAACACTCCCTATGCTCAATGGCATTTTTTCGTACCCTACTACCATTTTCATAGATAAAAAAGGCAAAGTTCGCAAAATTCATACAGGTTTTTCGGGTCCTGGTACGGGCGAATACTACAAAACTTGGCGACAAGAATTCAATGAGCTAATGAATACCTTGCTCAAAGAATAAACTTTGCTACAAAATTTTCAATTCCTTATCAGTTTTAGCAGTAAGCACGCTATACGCATTGGGCTTGATTTTTAGCAAAGTAGGAAAGATTTTCAGTAAAAACTGCTTGGCTCTGATAACCCAACGCTTCAAAGGCTGTGTGGGGTAGCTCATTTGTAAAATATCGCCCGCAAGTAGTGTATAGCGGTCTTTCAAGATAGTAAAATTTTCAGAAAGCAAAAGAAAGCGAAAAAGTGCAGGTGTGTAAATATTGATATGCCCGTAAGAAAGAAAATGCTTGATTTTCTTATCTACAAAAAAAGAAAAATCAATCGGAACTTCAAAAACCTGATGACGCGAAACCCTTTTGATTTCTCTGAGCAAAGCCCGCTCAAATTCTACGTGTTCAAGCACGTGAGAGCAAATCACTAAATCAAAAAAATTATCGGGATAAGGGATATGGTAGCCATCAAAAAGTCGTGCTTCTTGCAAATTGGCAAGATTTTTCTCTTTAATTTTCTCCAAACCGCTCTCCGAAATCTCCAAAGCATACAAGTTGGGGGCAAAATGAGCCTGATTGAGCCAAGCCAGAATACTGCCATCGCCTGCTCCTACCTCCAAAACTCGCTCAAATTGCATATCTTGCGTAAGCCAAAGAATATTTTGGACTTTGTATTTAGCTGATAAATTCCGCCATTCTGCTCTTTCAGACTTGTACTGATTTTTATAGCTTTCTGCAAGGTTTTGAGAAACTTCCATTGGTACAAGGTTACATTTCTATCACAATTTTCCCTTTTATTTTTCCCATAGCCATATCGTTAAGAGCCTCTACAATAGCCCCGAAAGGGCGTACCGAATCTACCATAGGAAAAATTTGATGTTTGCTTACAAATTGCACCATATCTGCAAATTCTTGGTCATTGCCCATTGTAGAGCCTTTGATAGTAGCCTGACGGAAAAAAAGGCTTGGTATATCAATTTTAGCCGTGCCGAGAGTTGCTCCATAAGTAACAATTATCCCCGACATTTTACAAAGTTTAATCAGTAAATTAAAATCGTTTCCGCCTGCACTATCAATAATTACATCAAAACCTTCCTTTTCGGTAAGTTTGAATAAATCTTTGTGCCAATCTACTTTGGTATAAAGCACACCGCCTTTGATATTTGCCTTTTTTTGCAAAAGTTGAATTTGAGCCTCGCTACTGGAAGTTACCCAAACATTTGCCCCCACCGCAGAAGCAAATTGAGCGGCAAATTGAGCTACTCCTCCTCCTGCACCTGTTACAAGCACATTTTTACCTGCTGAAATTTCACCTTTGTAAAAGCAAGCTCTATACGCTGTAAGAGCCGCCAGCGGCAAAGCCGCCGCTTCATTATCCGAGAGATGAGCAGGCTTTTCGTGTAATCTATGCACAGGCACACATACGTACTCGGCAAAAGTGCCATTGGTAGGCATTCCTAAAATGGTGTAAGAAAGTTGTGGGTGGCGAGCATCTTCCCCCCAATTTACATTTGGATTGATGATAACTTTTTTACCTATCCAAGCAGTATCTTTGGCGGAACCAACTTTTTCCACAATACCGCAAGCGTCAGAGCCTAAAATTGCCCCTTGCTGAATGCCCGGATACAAACCCACTCGTATCCACTGGTCGCGGCGATTGAGTGCCGCATACAAAACTTTCACCAAAACTTCCCCTTCTTGAGGCTCGGGTACGGCTACGTCCTGAATTTCAACTTCGTTTTCAGTAAGAACTAATGCTTTCATTGCGTTGTAGGCGTTTTATTTTTTTTGAATTTTTCACTAAATCTTTCAAACCAAATCCGATACATTTCAAACTCAAAAAGACGAGAATCTTTACGAGCCTGATTGAAAAAGAATATCCCAAAAACCAAAAAAATAAGATTGGGTATCCACATTGCCCAAGCCTCCATAACACCCTCTTTCACCCATTTTTCAAAAAGCATATTTACCACATAGTACAAAATAAAGAAAAATACCGATACCAAAATAGGTATGCCCAAACCGCCCTTCTTGATAATAGAACCCAAAGGAGCCCCTATCAGAAACATCATAAAACAGGCAAGTGCAAAGGTAAATTTTTTGTGCAACTCTGTATAATGCTCACGAATTTCATTGGTTTTATGAAACAAATTGCCTCTACGAAATTCTAAAAAGCCTTTCACACTACGAGCTTGGTTCAATGCCCTCTGCAAAATAAGTGTTGTAGTGGTGCTATCAAAGCGTTTTTGCCAAAAAGAATCTACTTGTTTGGGTGAAAAATGAAGTTTATAGTTGAAAGTAAGTTTGGAAAAGCTATCTTGTGGAAGAGGCTTTTGATGATGAACATAATACGTAGGCACTTCGGATTTACTTTTTTCTTTGGCTTTTACGATTTCCCTCTTGAAAGAATCTATCTCTCTACGAAGTTCAACAACGTTTTTCATTAAGCGGTGGTAGCGAAAAAGCGAGTCGGAAATATTGCTTTTCCTAAAAGCGGCAAGGCTCAAAACCAGTTTTGTCTTTTTGTACTGATTTCGGATAAATTTGACATTGCTTTGCCCTGTGCCGTCGTTGTGTTCGCTGTAAGCATTACCATTGAAAAGTTCCATTACCAGATACGCTCCATCTAAAATTGTATACATTCTGCCCGAGTCGGCAATTACTACATCTTTGTTGCCCCTGAAATCTTGATGAGAGTAGATAATTACATTTTTTAGGCTCTTGCCATCAGGGTACTTTTTGCTTACCTTGATGCTATAATTGGGTATGCCGTCATAAAAAATCCCCTCTTTCAAATCAAGAGTAGCTTTGGTTTGTTTTACATTGTAGAGCGTGCTGTATGCCTTGATATTGGCATAAGGTACTACTTTATTGCTAAACCAAAAAGAAACCGCTGAAACCAAAAGGGCAAAAACACCAATAGGGCGTAAAGTACGCGTAAGCGAAACCCCCGCACTCTTGATAGCGGTTAGTTCAAAATGCTCGCCCAAATTGCCATAAGCCATAAGAGCCGAAAGCAAAACCGCCAGCGGCAAAGCCATTGGTGTTAGGCTTAAAGCAAAATAATACAACATTTTGGAGAAAGTGAAAGCCCCTATATCTTTGCCTACAAACTCATCAAGGTAGCTCATTATCATTTGTATAAGTAGCAGAAAAACCACTACGAAATACGTAAGCAAAAACGAAGGAACAAATGCCTTCAAGATAAGCCAATCTATTTTCTTGATGCGTAGAAGCGGCATTAAAGCGAGTTTTTCTGCAAATTTACAAGAAAAGTCTGAAACTAACCGCCAACAATTTCTTTAAGTTTATGAATCAGTCCGTCCCAAAGTTCGTTTAGTTCTTCTTCGTCTGTTTCATCAGAATAATCGGTAATGCGAATAAAAGTGGAATTGGTGAGGTCGTTATGGTCTAAGCGAAATTCAATATAAGACGGGTTTTCAGAGTTTTTATGTTTATCAAATTCAAATTTAATAGATTTTCCCATTCTTTGTGAGGCAATCGTACCGATATGGTCTTCATTATCCCAATGAAAGCGATACGTATGTGTATCTATGCTTTGTACCTCATCAGCAAACCATTCTTGCAAACCAATGGCAGTAGAAAAATAAGGATAAAGCATTTTCACCGATGCCTTTAGCTCATACTCCTTTGTAAATTTGTGTTTTTTCATAAGCAAACGCAAAACGATACCAAGATGAAAATGATTTTCAAGGATTTAGAAGGAAAACTTCCCACAAGCTATTTTGCAGTATAAAACTAATAGCTCCAAAAGCAAATATAAAGCATTTCTAATTTTTCACAATTTTTTTCTATGTTTTTTCTGCAAAAAACGTTTATATTTGTAAAAATTTTGTTTTTCTATGCAAACTACTCTTGTTTCGGCTTTAGACTATTTGAATAACGAATATTTTTCGGCAGAAAAAATTGCTGAGCTGCAAAAATCCTTCCAAAATGCCAAGCCTTACAAGCATCTGGTAATGGATAATTTTCTGAAAGAAGAATTTGCTAATATACTTCACGATAATTTCCCTCCTACCGAAAAATTAGCCAAACATTACGATGGCATCAACGAAAATAAATCGGAAGGGGCAAATTTTGATGATTTTCACCCTGCTTTCAATGAAATTCGCAAGGTACTGATGAGCCAAGAAGTTGCCGAGTGGGTTTCTAAAGTTACAGGCATTGCAGATGTTTTCATTACCAACGACCATCTGGGCTGTGGCTTACACGAAGGTAAAAATGGTAGTTTTTTGGATATTCATATTGATTTCAATATCCACCCTTCTCAAAATGTACATCGCAGGCTCAATATGCTTATTTATATGAATAAGGACTGGAAGCCCGAATATGGTGGCGATTTGGAAATGTGGAACGCCCATATGACTGCCTGCGAGAAAAAAGTAGCTCCACTATTCAACAGAGCTGTTATTTTTGAAACCAACGAAATTTCTTATCACGGGTACAATAAAATCAATGTTCCTGCGGGAATGACAAGAAAATCCATTTATACCTATTTTTATACCAAAGAACGAGCCGATGCCGTAAAATATCACGATACGGTATTCAAACCTCGCCCCGATGACGCTCTTACTAAAAAAATTGCCACCAATACCAAAGAAAAAATCAAGAACTTCATCAAAGCACAATTACGCAAAGTAGGCATTGTTTGGAAATAAAGTAAGTTTCATTAAACTTTTTCACTTGAATTGTGTCTATTAGGGTAGTAAATTTGTAAAGATTTTTTAACGTAAAAAACAATGAAAAAGACCTTCGCAATAATTGCTTTTTTAGGAATTTGTGAGGCTATCGCACAGCCCAAGCAAGTAACTCCTCCCGAAGATAGGGCTCGTCAGATACTTGCAGAGGTGGAAAATAAATTTTCATCTGCCAAAGCCCTGCAAGCCGATTTTACCTATGAATTTCGTAATGAAGTCAATAAAACCAAAGACGAAGCCAAAGGTACTTTTGTAATGAAAAAAAATAAGTTCAAGCTCAAACTTGCCAACCAAGAAATTTACAACAATGGCAAAACCGTTTGGACTTACCTGAAAGATGCTAACGAAGTAAGCTTTTCCGATTATACCCCCGATGATGACTCTTTCGTAACGCCTGAAAAAGTTATCAAACTTTACAAGAAAGATTACAAATACGTTTTCATTCGCGAATTTACCGAGAATGGTAAAGTGTATGAGGAAATAGACCTTCAACCTACCGATAGAAGTAAAAAAGTTTTCAAAATTCGCTTAGTTATCAATAAAAAAACCCGAAGCATCAAGAGTTGGGAAATTTTTGAAAAAAATCAGAATCGCTCCAAATACATTATCAATACCATTGCGTATGATGTGCAAGTTGATGACAACTATTTCAACTTTGATAAACGCAAGTACCCCAATGTCAATGAAGTAGATTTGAGAGATTAAAAAAATATTTTTTCTTGCAAACCTTATGGGCTGATGTAAAGTCTGTAAGGTTTTTATTTTCTTTTGAAACGCTATCCATATGCTAAAAAAAACTTTTTCTGCTTTCCTTTTGCTGATGGCTTTGTGGTCTTGTACTGCCAACAACACCAACACCGAAACTCCTAACGAAAACAATACAAACAACCCTCCCCAAAACACCAAACCCTTGGTAAAAGCCCCCGAATTTAATGCGGATAGTGCTTTTGCTTATATTGAAAAGCAATTAGCTTTCGGTCCGCGAGTACCCAATTCGGAAGCTCACCGCCAATGTGCCGATTATTTGGTAAAAACTTTACAAAAATTAGGTGCTACTACTCAAATACAAGAGTTTCAGGCAACTTCTTTTGATAAAAAAACTTGGAACGGCAAAAATATCATTGGCAGTATCAACCCACAAGCAAGCAAACGCATACTGCTGGCGGCTCATTGGGATAGTAGACGCTTTTCGGATAAAGAAAAAGATACAACTCTTCATAAAAAACCTATTGATGCCGCCGATGATGGTGCCAGTGGTGTAGCTGTTATTTTGGAAATTCTACGAACTATCCAAAATGCTCCCGAAAAGCCCCAAATTGGCATTGATGTAATCTTTTTTGATTTGGAAGACGACGGCACCCCCGAAGGCTATAAAGAAGAAGACCACAGCAATTCTACGTGGTGTCTGGGTTCGCAATATTGGTCAAAAAATAAGCATACTCCCAATTATTCAGCTTATTTTGGCATTTTGTTGGATATGGTGGGGGCAAAAGGTGCTAAATTTTATCATGAGCCTTTTTCTGTGCAGTATGCCGAAGGAATTGTACAAGAAGTATGGCAAACAGCCCAACGCTTAGGTTATGGTAACTTTTTTATCAATCAAAAAACACCTATGCAAGGCGGTATTATGGACGACCACTTCTACGTAAATCGTGATGCCAAAATTCCAATGATTGATATTATCAATTATGAAAGTTCTTTCCCTGCACATCATCATACGCAGGCAGATAACATTCAAATTATTGATAAAACTACCCTCAAAGCCGTAGGGCAAACACTTTTGCAAGTGTTGTATAATCAGACTTTGCAATAGATTTTAATTCCTTGCGTCCCAACCCCAATTAAGCTTGCTTCGTAAAGTATCCAAAAAATTGGTGTCATTGGCTTTTACGAGCTTTGCTTTGAATTTCTCTTTGCTAATAGCAAGCTGAACTGAAGCATCTATCACACGGGAGCGAGAATCTAAGGAAACCAAAAAATTTTTACTTCTACCCTCTATTTCAAAAGAAATAACACTTTCGTCAGAAATAACCATAGGACGTACCGTAAGGTTGTGGGGGCTTACAGGTGTAATCACAAAATTGCTTGAACGTGGCAAAATCAAAGGTCCGCCACAGCTCAAAGAATACCCCGTAGAACCCGTAGGCGTGGCTATAATCAAGCCGTCTGCCCAGTAGGAGTTTAGATATTCGCCGTCTATGTAGGTATGCACCGTAATCATTGAGGCAGTATCGCGTTTGGTGATAGTGAAATCGTTGAGGGCAAAAGGATAGCCTTCAAAAATATCTTTATTGCTTTCTAAATGCAGAAGTGTCCTTTCTTCAATGCTATAAAACCCTTCTGTAAGGTTTTTCAAGAGGCTTTTGATTTGCAAAGGAGCGTGAGTAGCCAAAAAGCCTAATCTGCCCGTATTGATGCCCACAATTGGAATTTCCAAAGCTCCCACGTGAGTAACCGCCTCCAAAAGAGTTCCATCGCCACCCAAACTCAAAAAAAATTGACAATTTTTTAGCTCACTGGGCTTTTCATAAATATTTTCAGGAACGTGCTTTATCAAAGACTTTTTCAAAACTTTGTAAAAACTTGCAGAAACACAAGCCTCAATATTGTGCTTTCTTAAACATACAAATAAATCTTGGATATACTTGCGTATTTCTTTCTGAAAAACTTTTCCGTGAATAGCTACGTGCATTGTCGTAATTTTTATGCAAAATTTGTAAGCAAATAAGCAAAAATTTCTTTATTTTAGCACCAAGTTTAAGGATTTATTGAAAGGTCTAAGGTTTGAAGTTCAAAGTTCAAACCTGTGTTTGTAAGTTTTAGACAAGTTTGATTTATCGTGTCTTAATGGTTTCACCTAAAAATCGGTAATCTTTGATAGAAAAAATTATCACACTGGAAAATATACCCTTGGTAGATTTCTTGGGAGCGGAAAATAGCCATATCAAACAAATAGCGGCGGCTTTTCCAACAAGCAAAATTCTTTCACGTGGCAATGAAATTCGCATACAAGGGCAAACCCCTGAAATTCTAAAAATCAATGCCATTATCAATGCCCTTCTGACACACTACCATAAGTTTGGTAAAATTACACCTCAAAATATTGAAGAACTTATCGTTCAGAACGATAAGGAGCAGAAAGAAAGCAGTAGCCTTGAAAAAATCCGTGAAGAAGTTATTTTGTACGGAACAAAAGGTTTCGGTATCAAGCCACGTACCCAAAACCAAGCCCTCATGGTAAAGGCTTCTATGGAAAACGATTTAGTTTTTGCATTAGGACCCGCAGGTACAGGTAAAACGTATATTGCAGTAGCTTTGGCGGTGCAAGCTCTTAAAAATAAGCAAGTCAAAAAAATTATCATCACTCGCCCTGCCGTAGAAGCAGGCGAAAATTTAGGCTTTTTGCCCGGCGATTTGAAAGAAAAAGTAGATCCCTACTTGCGTCCTATTTACGATGCTCTCGACGATATGATTCAAGCTGAAAAGCTCAAATTTTATCTTGAAAATCGTATCATTGAAATTGCTCCTCTTGCGTATATGCGTGGGCGAACCCTTAGCGATGCTTTTATCTTGCTTGATGAGGCTCAGAACACTACCCCTATGCAAATGAAAATGTTTCTGACTCGTATGGGAGCAAACTCCAAAGTAATTGTAACAGGCGACCAATCGCAAATTGATTTGCCCAGCAAACAGCGTTCAGGACTTACCGATGCCCTTCGGATACTTCAAAATATTGAAGGAATTGCCGTGGTAGAGCTTGATGCCCGCGATGTAGTTCGCCACCGCCTCGTAAAAGCAATTATCCAAGCCTACGATAAAGTAGAAAATAGTAGAGAGGGTTAAGGCTTGTGCTTGCTTCTGATACTTTCCGAAATAATTTCGTAAATTTTCTGTTTCAGCTTATCGCTTTCAAGCAGTTGCAGGTGCTTTTGAATGATGATTTGGTCGTTGCGGCGGGCAGGTCCCGTCTGAATAGCAAAGATATTTTCTGCTTCTATTGCTTTTGAAAAGGTTTCTTGAATAAGCGGCTTGAGCAATTCAAATGGCAAGTTTTCATTTCTTAGAATTTCTTGTGAAATACCAAGCAGATGATTGACAAAATTATTTGCAAAAACTGCCGCCAAATGCAATTTAAGCCTCTCATCTGAACCAATCAAATACACTTTTGGGCTAATTGCTTCTGCTAATGCCTTCAAGCAAGTAATGGTTTGGGTAGAATTGCCCTCAATGCAAAAAGGTACTTCTCGCATTGCAACTTTTCTCGTTTTAGAAAAGGTTTGTAAAGGATAAAACACACCAAAGTTCGCTTGATTTTGTAAATTTTCAAAAACTGCCATAGGGGTACTTCCCGAAGTATGAGCAACAATTTGGTAGCTGGTTAGCTGTATCTGCCTAATAATTTCTGGCAAAGCATTATCCGAAACTGCAAGCAAAATAATTTCCGCTTGACTTTCTTGGAAATCAAGGCTTTCTTGATGAAAAGCGTTTAGATAGCCTGCTAATTCATTGGCTTTTTGGCTATCTCTGCCATATACTTCTACAATTTGATGAGCAGTTTGCCTGAAAGCATTGGCAAGATGCCAAGCTACATTTCCTGTGCCAACAAGAGCTATTTTCATTTGCCAACTTGATGATTTCAAAAAAATTGCGATGGCTTGTAAGCCATCGCAAAAATACAAAAGATAGAAACAAGTTCCTTTGTGTGTATTCAATTTTGATGAAAATTATTTGCTAATGCTTTCAAAGGCGTTTCGTATCACATTCTGAAATTCGGGTTTGCCTTTGTAACGCTCTACTGCTCCAAATAGGATAATTTTGTTGCCCATTTTAGTTACATATACGAGTGTCCAACCCTTTTCACCATTTTCGTTTGTAGCATCGCCATTCATTTCCAAAACAAAAAAGTTCAAACCCTTTTCTGGTTTTTTCACCACTTTCATATTTTCGTCGATGTAGTCATCACCAAGTTTTTCAGGTGAAACATAAGCTAATTTGGCTTGTGCTTTGAAAAAGCTACTGATTTTGAGAGATATTTCGTCATTATTGCCTGTAAAACTTTCAATCTGAATAGAAGCATTTTTTTGGGGGTGGCGAGCCGAAATAAAACTCCACGATTGTTGGCTGTTATCAACCACCTTCCAACCCTTAGGTAAGTTGATTTTTACGCCGTAGGCATTGGTTGCCTCTTGCGAAAATGCTACAAAGGCAAATAAAAACACCCAAACTGAAAGAACTATTTTTTTCATACAAAAATATTGATTTGAAGGGTTATTTAATGCTTAGCAAAAACTGCTTTGGAAAGTCAATCTTTTACACAGCGGCAACTCATTGCTAAATTATCTCTAAAATTCGTTCCATAGATAACTACACCTTTTTCCCCTTCATACTCTTCATTGTAGAAGGTGATAACAACAGCCGTATTTCTGCCCAAAGCTTTAGGAGCAGGGGTGCTTGTCCAAAACATTCCCAAATTGTTTGTGTATTTGAACTCTGGTTCGCTGGTAATATCGTGGTAAATCCCTGCAAATGAACTTTTGTCTGTAAATTCAATTTTTTCAAAAAGCGGAACCGCCTCTTTGTAAAACTCTGTGGCTGGGGTATCCTCAACGTCTTTTTTGTAGGGTTTTAGTTTTAGCGTTTTCAAAGCCTCTTGCCATTCTTTACTTGTGGGTACGTGCCAGCCTTTGGGACAAAGGTTTTTACTTTCTACCGCCTTCCAAGTGTAGAGCCTTCCCATTTTTTCGGAAAAAGTTTCATTGTTATTGATAGCAAAAGAACCTTCCATTTGGTAATTCAGGTTTTGAGCCATCCATTCTTTTTTACCTATCATTGTGGTTTTATAGGTTTTACCATCTCTTGGGTCTTTGAGGGTACCCAATACAGCAGGGCGAAGCCCGCCAGAAATTGCCGCAAAAGCCAAAGCTAATATAGGCAATATAAAAAGTTGGGGTCTTTTTTGCATAATTTTTTTCTATTTTCTGAAAACTATTAAAGACTTTTACAGAGAACTTGCCCAACATTTATGAAAGCAGGTTTGAAAAGTTGAAGATTGGCAAGTTTGAAATTTTAGTTTGAACTTGCAAACCCTTGAAGCATTCAATTTTCTGAACCTTTGGACCTACCAATAGATTTACATTCAAAATATTAGACAATCTCAAAATTTAGGCTAAATGATATTTCGCTATTTTTTTCTTTTAAGCACAATTTTATTTACAAAAAAGTGATGTAAGCCCGTATCATCTCTATACTCTAAAACGAGCTTATCTTTGCTGAACTCTAAAATTTTATACCATTTCTCTCCAACGTGGAATAAATCCATACTATAAATATTGCAGTAAACCTTATCGCTTGATACCACAGGTTTGCCCACTGGTTTTCTACGCCTAATGAAATACTGACGATTATCTTCTCTGAAGAACTCATATTCAATGGTTTTGAAAATTTCAGCAAATTCACCTCTGAAATAATGCTCTATATCCTCTTTGCTTGCGATTTTTTCTGAAGCCGCTACATCAATTACCCAAGTACCCGTTAGCTCTTCCACATTGTATTGAGCAAATACAGAGAAATTAAGCAGAAAGAATACCAAACAGAAGCCTACTTTTACTTTTCTCATTTTGAGTTTTATTTTAAGGAATATTTTTCACACAACGCACGCATACGCCAGTCGCTTTATTAGAAAATGCAAAGTAAAATGGTGTTCCGGTGTTGGATTTAGTCAAAGTTAGTACAACTGCTTGACTTGGAAAGTCAGCATCTTCTGTGGAAGTCCATAGATAGCCAATATTGCCTTCGTGCCAAAGTTGAGGAACTGAAAAAACTAAATAGCCATTATATTGCATATTAAAATAATCGGGGCTTGTTAGTATTCCCAAACCAATAAGATTTGCAGTCGAAGAACCACTAGGGGCTAACTGTTGAAAATCTGATTTGCTTGGTAATCGCCAACCTTGCGGGCAAATATTAAGTGCTTGTTGCCAAGTTACATAGGCAGCATCTCTGTAAGTTGCAGGGGTGCTACTTACTTGTGTGCCCCCATTTTGTCCAATATCTTTTTTGAACCAAATCTTTTTATTATCATTATCGTAATATAAGGGAATATCGTAATTGTAGGAATTGCCCGCAGCGTTAGTGAGTACTTGAATATAATTTTTGGTTGTAAAGTTCTGCTCCGATTCCAAAGTTATTCCCCCTTGCGAAATGCTAATTTTGCCTCTTGTTGAGCCATTAGGGACTTTTACTTTAAGATTTTTACCACCCCCCGATTTTTCTGTGGCTTCCACTTCGCCAAACTTTACTATTGCATTGGTACTCATTCCACTACCCGAAAGCGTAATTTCATCATTTACATTGCCTTCCAAAACACTTATACTTGTGAAAGTAAGAGGTTCTGTGGTGTCCTTTTTCTTACAACCGAGTGTAGCAAAAACAGCTACAAAAAAACTTAATCCGAAAATTTGGAGATTTTTCATTGTTTTTGAATTTAATGACAAACATACCCCAAAATAAGTTGGAAAGGCTTGTAGGAAAGACGAGTATTTAACGGAATGTAAAAAATTTTTAACGAAATACAGAGATTACTTAACGAAAAAACAAAAAGACTTTCCTTGTTCAGGAAAGTCTTTTGTTGGATATAACTGGATTGAAGTACGGCTTACATCATTCCGTCCATTCCGCCCATACCGCCGGGCATTGCAGGAGCTTTGTTCTCTTCTGGTTCATCAGCTACTACACACTCAGTAGTAAGGAGCAAGCCAGCAATAGAAGCGGCATTTTCAAGAGCCAGACGGGTAACTTTGGTAGGGTCTATGATACCCGCTTCAAACATATGCTCAAATTCGTTGGTACGAGCATTGAAGCCAAAGTCTTTTTTACCCTCTTTTACTTTGTTCAAAATTACAGAACTTTCAAGACCTGCATTGGCTACGATAGTTCTGAGAGGAGCTTCCAAAGCCTGACGGATAATATTTACTCCTGTTCTTTGGTCTTCGTTATCTACTTTTACGGCATCAAGGGCTTCCAAAGCTCTTACCAAAGCTACACCACCACCGGGAACAATACCTTCGGCAATAGCGGCACGAGTAGCGTGAAGGGCATCGTCCATTCTATCTTTTTTCTCTTTCATTGCTACTTCGGTAGCGGCACCTACATAAAGGATAGCTACACCGCCAGAAAGTTTTGCCAAACGCTCTTGAAGTTTTTCTCTGTCGTAGTCGGAAGTAGTGGTTTCAATTTGAGCTTTTATTTCATTGATACGAGCTTTTACAGCATCTTTTTTGCCTTTGCCATCTACAATAGTCGTGTTATCTTTATCTACAATCACACGAGCGGCTTCTCCAAGATACAAGCCTGCACTTTCTAGTGTAAAGCCTCTTTCTTCTGAAATCACTTCGCCACCAGTAAGGATAGCAATATCTTGAAGCATTGCTTTTCTTCTATCACCGAAGCCTGGAGCTTTTACAGCACATACTTTGAGCGTACCACGCAAGCGATTCACTACAAGGGTAGCCAAAGCATCGCCTTCTACATCTTCGGCAATGATGAGCAAAGGTCTGCCAGATTGAGCTACTTGCTCCAATACAGGCAAAATTTCTTTCATAGAAGAAATTTTCTTTTCAGTGATAAGCAAATAAGGCTTATCCAATTCTGCCTGCATTTTTTCGGTATTGGTTACAAAGTAAGGAGAAAGATAGCCTCTATCAAACTGCATTCCCTCTACGGTTTTGAGTTCATTAGCAGTTCCTTTGGCTTCTTCAATGGTAATCACTCCGTCTTTGCCAACTTTTTTCATTGCTTCGGCAATGAGGTTACCGATTTCTTCGTCGTTATTGGCAGAAATAGTAGCTACTTGGGCGATTTCTTTTTCACCTTTTACTTCTTTGGATTGTTTTTTGAGGTTTTCTACTACTGCCGCTACCGCTTTATCAATACCACGCTTCAAATCCATAGGGTTTGCACCAGCAGTAACGTTTTTCAGACCTGCTGTAAAGATAGCCTGAGCAAGTACAGTAGCAGTAGTGGTACCGTCTCCTGCCATATCAGCAGTTTTGGAAGCTACTTCTTTCAAAAGTTGAGCTCCCATATTTTCAATAGCATCTTTGAGTTCAATATCTTTGGCAACGGTTACACCATCTTTGGTAATAGCAGGAGAACCATATTTTTTATCTAAAATAACATTTCTGCCCTTAGGACCAAGTGTTACTTTTACTGCGTTTGCAAGGGCATCAATACCTTTTTTTAGTTTTTCTCTTGCATCAGAATCAAAAACTATTCTTTTAGCCATAGTTGTTTGCGTTTTTTGGGGTTAAAAAATGAGAAAAGATTAAAGTGTAAAAAATTAGAGAATTGCGAAAATATCAGATTCACGCATAATGAGGTACTCTTTGCCATCAACAGTGATTTCGGTACCTGCATATTTGCCATAAAGCACGGTGTCGCCTTCTTTTACGGTCATAGGCTCATCTTTTTTGCCTTTACCTACGGCAACTACCACGCCTCTTTGGGGTTTTTCTTTGGCATTGTCAGGGATAATGATACCAGAAGCAGTTTTGGTTTCAGCCTCGGCAGGTTCTACCAGAACTCTGTCGGCAAGCGGAGTAATTTTCAATTTATTTTTTCCCATACTGATTATGAATTTTAGGTTTAAGGAAATGCTTTTCTGAAAGGTTGCAACCATAGCATAGCATTTTATATGCCAATGTAATTTTTAAGGACAAATAGACGCAAAGCTCAGACGAGCAAAAATGCTTAAAACTTGTCATTTTCAAAGATTTTGAGCTTATTACTACTGCAATATTCTTTGTAATGGCTAAAATAATATGTCAGAAAAACTGACAATTTTTCAGTCTTTTTGTCAGATTGCAAAATATTTTTTTTGAATCGAAACAAATTGTATTTTCTTACGTAATACAAATAAAGGGCTATTCGTATGCGAACACTTTTGCACATTATTTTGGGATTTTTCTTTTGCACCATTTCGGCAGAAACTATCGCCCAAAGGCGAACTTACAAACCCCCTAAAAAAGACTATCTTGGTAGTTTTGATGACTCGCAGTGGTGGATTGGTATTCACGCAGGCGTAAATTTGGGGAAAGCTCTCCCCCTGAAACGCTACGATGTTTTAGAATTTACCAATGGCAATAGCGTGAATAAAGAGTATGACGGCTTTCGCAGATTAGGTCTGCAAGCAGGTGCAAGGGTAGATTTCAACTTCCTGACAAACTTCTCTGCCAGCTTCCAACCTACCTACAACAATATGAATGTTGGCTATGAGGTGGCTTACCAGTGGCAAGGGCAAGATAATAACTTTCTGGATTTGCGTTACAACCATCGTATTCGGCTCAATTATTTGGAATTGCCTTTGCTGGTACGCTTTGATGTACTCCGCCAAGCCTTTAAGCCTTACGTTCAAGGCGGTATTGGCTATGGTATGCTCATCAAGGCAGATAAATACATTGAAATAGAGAGCTTTGATAGAGCCTCAGGAGCAAATAATCCTATACAAAACGAATCGCCTGTGATTGGTGCTAAAAATCTATTTATTACCTCTCAATGGATTTGGTACTTGGGGGGCGGCATCAGCACAGAACTTGGTAATGTACGTTTGGGCTTGGAACTCAACTACAAACAAGGTCTGAATAATATCACCAATCGCCTCAATCGCTATTCAGACCAACGTATGATTGGCGTTTTAGATGCCCTTGATGATATGACTTTGCAAAATATACAAATGGAGTTTTATTGTGTTTTTCCTATGAAGTTTTTGCAAGTTTCTTCTTTCAGGAGAGTAAGACCCTAACAAACAAAACATTGAAACGTATGAAAAAGTTTTTCAGCATAATACTCGGTATCTTGAGCCTTTGGGCTTGTGATATTTCCAAAAATAAAGAAATTAAGCCCGAAGAGGTTTTTGTGAAAATCTACGAAAACAACAATTTTGACCAAAATTTTACCCCCTTAGATATTAAGCAAACTACCGATGGTGGCTATCTAATTTTAGGCGAATACGCAAGTAATGGTTTCTCTCCTTTTCCTGCTGTATATTTGATGAAAGTTCAGCCCGATGGCAAATTTGAATGGGAATATCTGGCAAGGGAAAACTATGTTACGCCTATTTCTGAACTTTTGCCTTCAACTGACGGCAACTTTGAATTTTTTTGCTCTGCCCAAAACGATAGCTTGAAGCCTGTAAGGCTTTCTGCTACGCAAAATCCCCAAGAACTTGCCAAATATAACCTTATACGTGGCTTGGTAGCCAATGCTTTACCTGACGGCAACTATGGTTTTGTATCTTATCCCCAAAATTCTCAAAATACGATAGTTTCTACTGGCTCACCCAATGGCAATATTTTGCGAAGCAAACAATACTACAACCAAGACAATACTTTTATTGAAGAACGTATAGATAGGCATTTGCGTAGGGTACGTACCCCTTTACCAATGCTTATGAGCAGTAGAGGAGGAAATGATTTGTTTTTTACAGCTTTTCGCCTTTCCAATATTGCTGTAATGAGTGATGATTTGGCTTCTGCTGGTAGCGAACCCAAAGGCATTATCAATGGCAATAGCTACGATGCCGCTATCAGTGCTATGGTACAAATTAGTGGTAATACTTTCGCTATGGCTCGTTACAATGCCGATGGCGAAACGGTCTTTATACCAAGAGCAGAAGTAGCTCTCAATGGTATTTATACCAATACAAGTTTCAGAGGAAACGTATTGCCCGAAATATCAAAGTTTGCTCGTGTTGTGATTCGTAGGGCAACTATTGCCCAAAGAAACGTGCTTTTATACCTTACAGATACCAAAAATGGGCAAATTGTTCTTTTTGTATATGATGAAGCCACTGGCAACCTGATACGCACACAATACTTTGGTTCTGCCAATACTTTCCAAATAGGTAGCCTTACCCTCACCACTGACGGCGGCATAGCTATTGTGGGGAAAACCTTTGTAGCAGGACGATTCGGCAGGATTTGCCTGTTCAAACTTTCACCCCAAGAAGTTGAAAAGTGGGTAAAATAAAGAGCTACCTATTAGCGATTGGCTAAAAACCTTTCCTTAATTTTGACAAGCTCTTTTTCGCTGATTTTAGTAGTTCGCTTCAGTTTTTCTATAAAGGCTTCTACCTCTTCGGGCTGGGCAGGACAGCCAATATTCTCACCATTACTCATTTTAGAGTCTTCAAGCAGATTGCCCCTGCTATCCAAAATCACCCAATAGGGTATGCCGTGATTTTTCCCACCCCATTTTTCCAGATACGCCTCGGCACCCGAATTTTCTAAACTTTTCTTTTCGCCAAACTCATTTATCACCAAGCGGCTCATTACAAAGTTTTTTTGAAAAAAATCTTTACAACTCTCATCTTCCAGAGCCTTTTGCATCTTTTTGCACCATCCACACCAAGAGGCTTCAAAAATCAGTAGAATCTTTTTATTTCTCTTTTGAGCCTCTTTCATAGCTTCTTGTAAAACCTTTTCAGCCGAAAGCACCTGCTGAGCCCAGCTGAAAAGGCTGAAAGATATAAAAACAAGTAACCAAAGAAGTCTTTTCATAAAACATTGGCTATTTTTCTATCAAAGGATAAAGCGAATTGGGTGTTTTGAAATCGTGATAGTGCTTATTGATGTCTTTTTCTGATGAAAAAATAATCATCTTTTCGCAGGTATTCTCTGATATAATCAGGGTAATATGGTGCTTCTTTTTAGAAAATTTCAAGGCATACTTGGCTTGCATTGGGCAAGTTTTCTTTTCGCTGATATAATTGTTAGTATCTAATACCGCTTTTTTCAAGTTTTCGGCACTTTCAGCGGAAACTTCTATTTTTTTAAGCATTTCATAATCGCCCAAATAGACTTTATCTTTTTCGTGTTCTTTGGTAGGGATAGGCGTAGCCTTCACTTCGTACAAAGCCACTTCGGTAGCTTCCTCAATAATATTTTTGTGTTTGTGAAAAATCGGATGTTTTTCTTTTTCGGGAAGCATACTCAAACTTATTAAAAAAATAAACCAAAATGCTTTCATACCATTTTATCTTTGAGAAACACGAACCATAGAAACAGGATTTTGAGGCTTACAGCCATTACAATTTTTAGCTTTGTATTGCGTACTTTTCACAGCGTTTTCGGCAATATGCTCCCAAGAAGGCTCTCCTGTACGCATATAGCCAATTTCTTCTTTGAGTGCCTGAATAAAGCTCAACGTAAAAAAACCACCATTGATGTTACACCAAGAATATTCACCGGGCGAGCTACCTGTAATCATTATTGTTCCACGAGAACTCACAAAAAGTTTTTTTAGTTTTTCTACTTCTGCCCCCTGAAAGCTACGACTTGCCATAAAAGTTGTAGAAGTCATTTGGTTTCTACCAATATCGGAATTACAACAATCGCTCAGAATAAGATTGAGCCTGCCACCTTTGTCGGTAATGGCTTGGGCGGCGGCAGAAAGAGGTAAAGAGGTTTTTTCAGTAAGAGGCGTATATTCTGAATAACGCATATCTAACTGGGGGTATCTATCAGTTTGGTTAGACCAGCGAAAGCCGTGACCGCTGTAATAAAAAATGACTACATCATTTGCCCCAACTTGCATACTTTTGATGGTTCTTTCTACATTATCACGGGTAAATTTTTCTCCATTGATAATGTATTTTTCAAATGGCATACCTACGGCTTTAGCAATCTCTCTGAACTCTACCTCCATTGCTCTCTGATCCACGGCACAGCTTTGCCCAATATCCCCAATGTCTGTATTGATAACCAACAATAAGTGCATTTTAGATTTACCCGCAGTGGTATTGTTATTACCCGTAGTATTGTTGCTTCCTGTATTATTGTTGTTATTGTAGCTCACCACTCCTGAAGCCGCATCTCGCATCTTACGCAAGGCTTGGTATTCGGGTTCATCGGTACGGAAGAACTGACGCAAATAACTATCCGTCATATCTTTGGGATTGATATCCTTGTAAGATTTGCACTGAATAAGGTGGGTAGCATCAAAGTTGGGGTCATCAGTTACATAAGGAAGTTGGTTAGGATTTTGCTCATTCCATACCCAAATAAAATGGTCGGGATTGTAAGATTGCCCTTTGTCTTGGGTGGTAATGAAGCGAGGATTGCTTCCTATCATTACAAAATAATTGTAGCCATCTTCTTGTCCTGTTACAGATTGATATTTGACATCAACCACATTGTATTTGCCCTTGTAGGTGTATCCTACACGCATATAAGCATCTTGCTCGTTGAAATAGACCAAAAAGGCTTTGTAAGTAATATCAGAAGCCTCAAAGACAATTTCATACAGCGACTGCCCCTTGGCACTAACGAAGGCGAAAAGAAAAAATAGTAGTCCCATTCGCCAAGAGAGTTGTTTTAGCATAGTATTTGGTATTTTAAGGTGAATTTTCAAAAACTTCCAAAATCATTCGGTTACGCTCGTTGAGGGCATCTGTTTTTTGCAAAATATTGATAATGACAGCAAGTTCATCTTCCGAAACTCTTTCTTTCTTGTCTAATACATCTTCCAAAACCAAATCTAAAACTTTTTTGGAAAATTTCAAATGATTTTCTGCTTCGCCATACAAAGTTTTTGTCTGCCAAGGTTCGTAACTTACTTTGGCGGCATTGAGCATATTATCCATTAGGGCATTTTGCCAACCTTTGGATTTTACCAAAATTTTCAGAGCATTTAGAAAAAGGTCTTCCAGTAATGCTAAATTTTCGGTAATGTATCTTGCTTCTCTTTTGAGCGTTCCAATTTGCAGATTTTCTTCTTGGTGAGCCTTTTTTTCAAGTTGTTCTAAATAAAAATTTCTTTCCGCCCCATCAATTTTGTTATCGGCAGAAAGCACCGCTAAAATAGGATAAAACCATACCAATTCCTGAAAGGTAGCAAAATCAATCGGTTCTAATCTATTGAAATTGTACTCTTCCAAAAGTGTTTTGAGTTCATCAAGTTCGCTCATAGGCAAGCATTTGATTTTGAGATGAGAATAAGCAAATATCAATCCACTTTTAATTATTCATGATTTCTGCTAATATTTTTTTATCATCAAAATCGTATTTCACCCCTTTGATTTCCTGATAAGTTTCGTGCCCTTTGCCCGCCAGCAAAATAATATCTTCATTTTCAGCCATCTCACAAGCCTTTGCAATAGCTTCTTTGCGATTTTCTATTACCAAAACTTTTTTTCGTTGGGTAATAGAAACCCCTTTCTGCATATCGTCAAGTATTGCCATTGGCTCTTCAAAACGTGGATTATCGGAGGTAAGTATTACAAAATCAGAGTATTTGCAAGCAATTTGAGCCATAGCGGGGCGTTTGGTTGCATCACGATTGCCACCTGCTCCTACAATCGTAATTATTTTTTGATGCGGTTTCCGTAAGTCTTGAATGGTTTTGAGTACATTTTCCAAGGCATCGGGGGTATGAGCATAATCTACAATGCCCACTCTACCCTTTTTATCTGTAATTTGTTCAAATCTGCCTTTGGCGGCGTAAAGCTCGGAAAGTACAGGTAAAATTCGCTCTTTCTCTTCGCCTAAAAGAATAGCCGTAGCATAAACGCTCAAAAGGTTGTAAGCATTAAATTCACCTATGAGTCTGCACCATACCTGCGTACCCTCAAAATCCATTAGCAAGCCTTGCAGAGTATTATCCAAAATTTTCGCCTTGAAATCAGCAGGATATTTGAGAGCAAAGCTGTATTTGCGTGCTTGGGTATTTTGAAGCATTATGCTTCCCCTTTTATCGTCAAAATTGCTCAATGCAAAAGCCGAGGCAGGCAAGTCATCAAAAAGTTTCTTTTTGGCTTTGATGTAGTTTTCAAAAGTTTTATGAAAATCTAAGTGGTCGTGGGAAATATTGGTAAAAACTGCCCCTGTATAGTGCAATCCTGCTATGCGTCTTTGTACAATGGCGTGAGAGCTGGACTCCATAAAGGCAAACTGCACACCCTCTTGCACCATTTGAGCAAGCAAAGCATTGAGTTGTAGGGCATCGGGAGTAGTGTGGGTAGCAGGCAAAACCCTATCGTTAATGAGATTTTCTACCGTTGAAAGCATACCTACTCGGTAGCCCAAACCTCTAAAAAGTCGGTATAAAAGTGTTACATTGGTTGTTTTGCCATTTGTTCCTGTAACACCTACCAAGCGTAGTTTTTGGGAAGGATTATCGTAAAAATTACTCGCCATAATGCCCAAAGTCTCGGCACTATGGGGGGTATGTATGTACGTGATGTGGGCAAGTAAATTTTCGGGCAATTTTTCGCAAACAATAGCTTTTGCCCCCGCCGCTATAGCTTTTTCTATAAAATTATGTCCATCTACTTGCGTGCCTTGGGTTGCCACAAATACATCACCTTCTCCGATTTGGCGAGAATCAAATTGAATAGTATTGATTTCAAGATTTTCATTGCCATAAATGGCAATCAGTGGAATTTGTGCAATAAGTTTTTGTAGATTCATTTTTTTATGAGATGAGCATTTTCTTTAACAAAATCAGACCAACCTTTGTGTTTGGTGGTTTTTACTCCATTTTGGTAATGATGACACAAAGCCACCCCTAATGCGTCAGAGGCATCTAAGAGGGTATCATCAGCAAACTGAATGTTCAAAATTTTTTCCAGCATAAGGGCTAGTTCTTGTTTGCTGGCACGCCCCTTGCCCGTTACGGATTGTTTAACCTTCAAAGGAGCGTATTCGGTGATGGGAATTTCTCTCATCAATGCCGCTGTCATTGCTACGCCTTGGGCTCTGCCCAATTTGAGCATAGATTGTACATTTTTTCCGTAAAAAGGTGCTTCCAAAGCAACTTCATCAGGCAAAAACTCTTCTACCAGTTGTGTTACTCTTTCGTAAATTTTTTTGAGTTTTAGAGCCTGACTATCATACTTTTCCAACTGAATTACACCATATTGCAAAACTTCTATTTTTTTACCCAAAATTTTAAGCACGCCATACCCCATAATGCGAGTGCCAGGGTCTATGCCTAAAATAATTTTTTCGGTTTCGGGTAAAGCAGTTTTTTTCATCAAAAGTTTTTTCGCCAAAGTTACAGAAAACTATACAGATTTTCAATTGTGTCGGAATAACAAAATCAGAAATTAGTGTGTTTTCTTTTGAAATTGCTCTAAAAATACTACTTTTTGTATCTTTGCCCAAAATACGATAAGCTATGCGTATATTTTTTCTGTGGATGGTAGGAATTTTCCTGCTAACCGCCTGCCAAAAAACCGAAGTAAAATTAGATAACTTTGACAAAACTCTTTGGCAAAACGATAGCAAGGGCTGTCAGAATATTCGCTGGCAGATGCTTGCCTCTTTGGAAAAACAAAAAGATAAACTTTTGGGACTTTCGCAAGAAAAGGTAACAGAGATATTAGGCAAGCCCGATAGACAAGACCTACAAAAACGCAATGCCAAACGCTTTGTGTATTATGTTTCCGAAGGCTCGCAATGCGGAAGTAATAAAACAGAAGGAATTGCCCTGATTTTACAATTTGGGGCATTGAATTATGTAAGTGAAATTTACAGAAACCGATACGAATAGGGGCAGTCGGATTTGCCCCTATCAGGTTATTGCTTCTTGAAGTCCAATGAAACCGAGTTGATGCAATAACGCAAGCCCGTAGGTTTGGGACCATCATCAAAAACGTGTCCTAAATGCCCACCACATTTGGCACAAAGCACTTCGGTACGTATCATTCCGTGTGAGTAGTCTTTTTCCAAAACTACGGCATTAGGAATTACATCATAGTAGCTTGGCCAGCCTGTGCCCGAGTCAAATTTCGTTTCCGACTTAAATAGTTCATTACCACAGCCCGCACAAACATAGATACCTTTTTCGTTGTGCTTGTAAAATTTGCCTGTAAAGGCTCTTTCAGTGCCTTTCATACGCAAAACCTTGTACTGCTCGGGATTAAGGCAATGTTGCCACTCTTCCTCGTTTTTTTTGATTGCAAAGTTCTTATCCATTTTTTTAGCAGTTTGGTTTGATTGTTTTTGTCCGCAAGACTGAAACGCTATCAGTAGCGAAAATAATGTTCCGAAAATGATGATGTTTCGTTTCATACTTTTTCTTATACAAACGAAACAAATCGCCAAATGGTTTTCGCAATAGCCAAGAGATTTCAAAGGATTTTCAACAAAAAAACTCGCTCAAAAAGCGAGTTTGCGTTTAGTACAAGAACTCTTTTTCTAATAATTTTAGCTTCGTTCTAACCGAGGCATCTATCTGTTTATCGTTAGCAAAGGTTATTGTAAAGCCACCTATCAGAGCAGGATTGATTTTTTCTTCTAATTTTACCTTTTTACCTGTTTCTTTTTCTACAATTTGAATAGCCTTTTGGCGAATAGCCTCTGTAAGAGGTACTGCCGAAGTAAGCGTAACTCTTAAAATACCTTTGCGTTCTTCGTAGAGATTTTCAAACTCTTTGGCGGCTTGATATAAAACTTCCTCTCTATTCTTGCGTGTGATAATTTCAAAAAAATCAAAAGTAACTTTATGAAGTTTATCAGCAAAGAGTTTTTTTAGAATAGTTAGCTTGCGATAGCTATAAATAATAGGATTTCGGGTAACAGCTCTCAGGACAGGGTTTTCGTCGAGCGTTTTTACAAAGAATCCCATATCTTTATAAACCTGCTCCAATACTCCTTTTTCTTCGGCAAGTTCCAAAATTGCTTTTGCATAGCGAACTGCTACGCGTCTTTCAGTCATACTACTTATCATACAACTCTCTGATTAGTTGGCAGAAATTTCGTTGATTAGTTTTTCAGCAAGCGTTTTTTGACCTTCATCACTGGAAAGCTCTTTACGCAAAATGCGTTCAGCTACTTGCAAAGAAAGTTTTGCAACTTCTTTTTTCATATCAGCCATAAAGGCTTTTCTTTCGCTTTCAATGAGATTACGAGCCTCGTTGATAATTTTATCCGCTTCTTTTTTAGCATTTTCCTTAGCTTCATCTACCAACTCACGAGCAGTTTGCTGTGCTTTTTTCAAGATTTCGTCTTTTTCGGCACGAGCTTGTTGGAGCAGTTTTTCGTTGTCGGCAGAAATTTTAGCCATTTCTGCTTTCGCCTTTTCCGCAGAAGCCAACGCTTCTTCAATGGACTTTTCACGCTCTTTCAAGGCATTCATTATAGGCTTCCAAGCAAATTTTCCTAGTACAAAAAGAAGTACCAAAAAAACAATCAGTTGCCAAACAATCAAACCAAGTTCAGGAGTAATGAGGTTGAGTAGCATATTTTTGGATTTTTAGTATCAGTTGTTAGATTATATTTTAGGATATTAAGCAGTAGATTTTTTTGAGGCAACTTCTGCCCAAGCCCACCGCTTGTGGCAGAAGTAAAGCCGAATTTTGTGCTTGATGTAGTAATTAGGCAACTTTCAAAGCCATCAAAAGACCTACTACTACCCCAAAAAGAGCCGCACCTTCAATCAAAGCGGCGGCTACAATCATAGCACCTTGGATTTTACCGCTTGCTTCGGGCTGACGAGCAATAGCGTCCATAGCTTGCCCACCGATGCGTCCGATACCCAAACCTGCACCCAATACAGCCAAGCCAGCCGCTAAACCAGCACCGATACCAGCGATTTCTGCCAAAAGAACTAAAAGTTGTAACATAGAAATTAGAATTTAGGGTTAAAAATTAGAACTATTTATTTTTACTTTCGTCTGAAAGTCTTACAAAATTTACAGGTGGTAATAGTATGGGTGGAATTCCTGCTCGTAAAGAAAGATTTGCAAGATGCTCTCTGATAAACGGGAAAATTATAGCAGGAGCATTGACTTTGGCAAAGTCCTCAATTGTAATACTTGTATTTTTTTCAAAAATGAATTCACCTGCCATTTTAATTTTAGACCTTAACTCAATTTTTTTTGTTTTTTTATTTCTTTGTCTAAAAGTAAGTTCAACAATCGCGGTTAAAATACTTTCTCCAATGTAATAGTCCCTCTTTAAAGCTATTTCGTTCGTTTTTTCGTTAGCCTCAATAAAAGGTAAACGCTCAAAATAGCTTTCTAATAAAAAAATACTACGTACTTGAAAACCTGATTCCATTAAGCCGCTTGAATTAAGTTTCTCTCCAAAGTATCTTGCAAATTATCATTTTTAGCTTTTATACTTTCCGAGTAAAATTTTTGTAAATTTTGATAGTTATTTATCAAAGAAGTTAGCTGAACTTCAGTATCAAAATAGTTCTCATCTAATTTTATTCGGTTTTCTACATCAAATAAAACCCCTTCACAAACCCAAGAAGGTTTTTTTACACGATACAAGCTTTTTTCGCTCACAAATGCAATATCTTGATCTGGGTAAATACGATTAAAATCATCAAAAATTTTTAGTTCCGCCTCTATGTATTGAGGATCTTTTTCATAAAAATTGTATGGCAATACCTCTATAAAGTGGGTAGAAGAGAGTTTATCTCGCTCATATTTTACTTGCAAGTAAGGAATTTCCTCAACTAACTTAGAAAAAACATTGTAGAGATATTCTTTTACACTAGTTTTCATAATTCAAAAGTTTTTGTTAAAAGTTCCTTTACATAATTAGCATAATTCTTTGTCAGTTCTATTTCTTCCAAAGAAATGAGATTTTCTAAATAGTCGGCTTCTACTCGTTTGCTTTTTAATTGTTGTATGTAGTTATTAAATTCTCTTTTCTCTTTTCCTTGCAAAAAGTTAGTGAATTTTTTGATTATCCAACTATGAAAACCTGTTTGAGATTTTTTTTGTTCCAATTCAATATCTTTTTGTGAAAACCCTTCTTTGTCATACAATATATGAAGCATCAATTGTATGCAGGCATAGTAGAAACAATGTACACTGGCATTGTAAAACTCTTTTTGAATAAGTAAAGTTCCTGATTTGAGATTCTCCTCGTATTTACTTTTGAAATTGCTCATTTATGCGTGATGAACTTCGTGTTTCTCGTCGTGATGTTCGT
This sequence comes from uncultured Cytophagales bacterium, assembly GCA_964654605.1. Lineage (GTDB taxonomy): Bacteria > Bacteroidota > Bacteroidia > Cytophagales > Thermonemataceae > Raineya. Next base: position 38,968 of record CAZZLW010000045.1, read on the forward strand.
GATGATGCTCCTCTACTGCTCCGCCAAAATACATCGCCGAAAGCAAAGTAAATACATAAGCCTGCAAAATAGCTACAAAAAGCTCAAGCATATTCATTACTACGGCAAAAGCAACACTCACAGGAGCTACCGCATAGCTTTTGAACAAAAATATGAGTGAAAGCAAACTCAAAATAATGATATGCCCTGCGGTAATGTTGGCAAACAAACGCACCATTAACGAAAAAGGCTTTGTGAAAATTCCTATTATTTCTACAATGGGCATTATAGGGACAAGAAATTTAAGCCACCAAGGCACACCGGGCGTATTGAGAATATGTTGCCAATAATATTTATTTGAGCTAAACAGCGTAATAATAAGCGTAAGCAAAGCCAAAGTCATTGTTACAGCGATATTTCCCGTAACGTTTGCTCCTCCGGGCATTAGCCCCAGCAAATTGTTGAACCATATAAAAAAGAACACCGTAAGCAAATAAGGCATAAAGCGTTCATATTTTTCCCCAATATTGGGCTTAGCAATATCATCACGAATAAACACTACGATAGGCTCTAAGAAAGATTGCAAACCTTTGGGAGCTTTACCTGCATTCTTTTTATAGCTTTTGGCAACACTAAAAAACACTACCACCAATAAAACCGCACTCAAAAGTAATGAAGCCACATTTTTTGTAATAGAAAAATCGTAGAGTGTTCCGCCGCCCTCCAAAGAAATATGGTCGTGGCTCATAATATAGGTATTACCATTAGGGCGTTTCAAGACAAGTTGATGCTCTTTTTCACCTTTCTCATTGGTTATCTCCCTTTTTTCGGCGTGGTGAAATTCCGAAGACATAAAAATATCCAAGCCTTTGTCGGTGTAAAGAATAACAGGCAGAGGAATTGTAACGTGTGTTTCACCAATTGTAGCAAAATGCCATTCGTGAGAGTCTGCAATATGGTGCAAAATCAAATCTCCTGCATTAAATTCCTTCTCCTCGTGTTGGGCAAAGGTCAAAAAAGGAAATAACAAAAAGAAAACAACGAGAAAATTAGCTAATTTACGCATAAATGTTACACTTTTAATACTTTTTCCAATTCATCAAGCAAGTTGATAATCGTTTTTGAAACTTCAGTCATTTTATCATATTCAGCATTCGCCTCTCCCTCTTTTCCTGCGTTTTTTAGTTCTACCACATTTTTAATGTGTTTGTGAAGTTCTTTATGCACCTGTTCAAGTTCAAAAATTTTGGGTTCGCTTTTGTATTTTTCAAGAGCTTCGCCATAAATCCATTTGCCCAAATCGCAATGTTCGTGAGAAACAACTTGGTCAGCAGTTAGAGTTTCCTCGCCTCTTAGGAAACTCATCAATCTCACACGCCACACCAAATGCTTACTTTTGGCTAAAACAAAATCTAAATTCATAACAAAAGCATTTTTAGGTGCATAATTTTAGGTGTAAAAGAGTATCAGTGGCGTTATTTCGTTTTGGCTCGCAAGTTATACAATAAACCATAAATCTCAAAACCTACAAAGCAAAAATATTATTGAAAAAAACTTCTAACCTCTTCTAACAGAGTAGCTAAATGATTTTGAACTATCCCCCAAATAATCACATCATCAACATTATCGTAACTATGCACAACATAATTTCTTGTAGCAATAATTTGTTTGGCTGATGAAAAAGGTAGATTAGGAACAATTTTAGAAAGTTTATTCACAGCTTCGCCTATAATTGCAATTTCACGTTCTACGGCTCTTCTTACCAACTTATTAGCTTGATAGTCGTTCCAAGTTAGGTTTTGTGTAAATTCTTGGACAGAAAGAATAGAGTTTTCAATATCCAACAGATATTTTTTTATCAAAATCTCATTCGCTTCCATAAATCATCTTTTTTGAAGCATTGATGCTCTCAATGAGGTAGGGGTTTCGAAGCGATTTCTCTGTGATTAAATCAATTTTTCTATGAAAAAGATTGGATAACTCTTCTTGTAACAGGAAGAAATTGTTTGCATAAGTAGCAAAGTCTAATTTATCATCAAAATCTATCAAAAAATCCAAATCACTCTCTTGTGTAAATAAAGGTGTTGTAACTGAACCAAAAACATACATTCGCTTGACACTATACTTCTGGCAGAGCCTTTCAAGTGTTTTCGTATGAATGTTGATTATTTCCATCTTCGGTGGTATTTTTTAAGCGTAATTTAATCAATAAACCATAAATCTCAAAACCTACAAAGCAAAAATATAAAACAAAAAAGGTAACAATAAACCAAAGCGGATAAATAACCCCTTGATAAACAACATAAAACACAACAGCAATGCTCAAAAACATTCGCAGTAGTATAGAGGCAAAGAAAAAACCTTGAAAAGTTTTAGCATCTTTCTGCAAACCCTGCGAAACAATATAAGTGGTGAGTACAGATTGCAGAGCAAAAAATAAAAGCAAGTACCATTTGTATTCGTGTAAAATTTTATGGCGTAGCAAAAATTCGTCAATAGCTAAAAAAGATGCTAAAATTAGTGTAAAGATGAGCAAATGATAAACCCCAAACTTCTTATTTTTCACTTTTTTTTGATTTTGACTTCAAGTGGCGGAGTTTTTTGTCATCAACGTATTTATCTAAAAACTCGTTGATTTTCTCTATATCTAATGTGGAAACTATCTCGCCAAAGGCATTGATGCGAATATCAAAGCCTTCCAAGTCTTTATGAACACGGGGCTTAGATGTTTCCTTTTCGGTATCTGTTTTTTTCTTGCGAGGCATTAAAGTTCAAAGGTTTTAGGTTTGAAAAGTTTAATAGTTTGAATATTTGTAAAAATTTTACTCTGCTATGTCACCAATGATATTTTCATCGGGGCTTATATCTTTGGGCTGGGGCAAATCTTTAAGACTATTGATGCCAAAATAATCCATAAATTTTTCGCTTGTACCATAAAGCAGAGGTCTGCCAACTGCATCAGATTTCCCCTTTATTACCAAAAGTTCTTTTTCCAAAAGTTTTTGAATTGCATAATCGCTATTCACCCCCCTAATTTGCTCAATTTCTGTTTTGGTAATAGGCTGTTTGTATGCTACAATGGCAAGCGTTTCTAAAGCGGCATTTGAAAGACGCTTTTTAGATTTTTGTTTGAGTAAAATACTAATACTCGACTGATACGCAGGCTTTGTAAGAAACTGATAACCACCGCCCATTTGGTAAATCTGAAAGGCATAAATATCCTGCTCGTACTTTTGTTGGAGTTTTTCTATGGCTTCAAGAATGTTCTCTTCGGGAATATCTGCTTCAAACATTTCTACAAGGCAGTTTTGTATCTCTTTGGCAGAAATTGGCTCAGCAGATACAAAAATAAGTGCCTCAATATGGTTTTGCAGAAAATCCATTACATTAGGTCAGACTTTATGTAATCAAATAGGTGCAAATATTATTTTTTTGCCATTTTGGCTTCAATAGAATGTTGTGTATGCGGCACTATCAGAAGTCTTTCGCGAGGAATGAGCTTGCCTGTATCAATGCAGATACCATAAGTGCCATTCTTGATACGGATAAGTGCCATTTCCAACTGCTGAATAAATTTCTGCTGACGAGCCGCCAGTTGTGTAAGATTTTCTTTTTCCAAAGTATCCGAACCATCTTCCATAAGTTTAGAATTGCCCGCAGTGGCATCGGTGCCAGGGTCGTTTTTACGTGTGAGCGATTCTTTAAGCTCGGCAAGTTCTTGCTTGGCTTGTTCCAATTTTTTGAGTATCAGTTCCTCAAACTCTTTGAGTTCCTCCTCTGTATAGCGGGTTTTCTCTACTACTTCGGTAGTTTTGCCGTTGTTGTTTTTAGTTGTTTTGGTCTTGCTCATAAGGAAAGGGGGCTTAAAAATTTTGGTGCAAAATTAGAAAATTTCTTACAATAGAGCAATAAAACCGAATTGTTTTTTCGTTTGTTTTGTCGTTATATTTGTAAAAATTTTCCTGATGAAAACTTCTGATTTCCTACAACTCTATCAGAACGAGCCTCTTTTTCAGACCTTTCTTCACTACCTAAAAAATCACAAGCGTCTGCAAATCAGAGGTTTGCAGGGGAGCATTGATTCTATTTGGGCGGCAATGTGTGCACTAAACGAGCCTGAACGCAATCATATATTTATTTTGCAAGATAGAGAGGAAGCCTCTTATTTTCTCAACGACCTACAAAACCTTTTGAATGCTCAACAAGATGTGCTTTTTTTTCCCACTTCTTACAAAAAACCTTATCATTATGAGGAAATAGAAAATGCCAATGTATTAGAACGCTCCGAGGTGCTGAATGCCTTTTCACAACAAAGTAAAGAAAATTCTCCCTTACGCCCCAAAAATAGTATCTCCGAGAAAGGAATTTTGGTAGTTACGTACCCTGAAGCTCTTTCCGAAAAAGTGGTCAATCGTAAAACACTTTTAGAACACACCTTTTCTGCCAAAGTAGGCGATACGATAGACTTGGACTTTTTAAGCGAAATTCTGATTGAATACGACTTTGAAAAAACTGATTTTGTGTATGAAGCAGGGCAATTTGCTATTCGTGGAGGCATTGTAGATGTGTTCTCCTTTGCAAGCGAACTGCCTTATCGTATAGAGCTTTTCGGCGAAACCATTGAAAGCATACGCTTTTTTAATCCCGAAACGCAGCTTTCCGAGCAAAATTGTGAGCAATTGGTAATTGTACCCAATACCCAAACCAAATTATTACACACCACCCGTGAAAGTTTTTTGGAGTTTATATCTGCTGAAAACACCACTATTTGGCTCAAAAATGTAGTGCTTTGTTTGGAAGTAATTGAAAAATGCTTTCAAAAAGTGCAAGCCAATTTTGAATTTATCCTGAATAGTACGCACCAAACCCAAGTGATTGCCAGCCCCGAAGTGCTTTTTGAAACCAGAAGCAGTTTTTTGGAAAAACTGCAAAATTTTGCCTGTGTAGAGTTTGGTAGGAGTTTTTATTTTCCCAGTGCCCAGTCGCTTGAATACAAAACCCAAATCCAACCTTCTTTCAACAAAGATTTTCAGCTACTTGCCGATACCCTTGAAAAATACCAATTCAAAGGCTTTACAAATATTATTGCTTCGGATAGCATCAAGCAAACAGAGCGTTTGAGAAGCATCTTTGAGGAAATCAAACCTAATCTAAAATTTCAGAATTTACCCATCGCTCTGCGAGAAGGTTTTGTAGATGAAAACAATCGTATAGTCTGCTTCACTGACCACCAGATATTTGAACGCTACTACCGCTATAAGCTCAAAACACACTTTACAAAATCTAAATCACTGACTTTAAGAGAGCTACAAACACTCAAACCCGGCGACTATGTAGTGCATATCAATTATGGTGTAGGGCGTTTTGCGGGGCTTGTGAAGCAAGAAGTAAATGGCAATATTCAGGAGGCTGTTCGAATAGTGTATCGTGATAATGATGTACTTTACGTGAATGTTCATTCTTTGCATAAAATTTCACGTTATACGGCTTCGGAGGGCAAAGAACCTACTTTAAGCAAACTCGGCAGTCCTGAATGGGAAAATAAGAAAGCCAAAGTTAAAAAGAAAGTCAAAGATATTGCCAAGGAACTTATCAGTTTGTATGCGAAGCGAAAAGTTTCGCAGGGTTTTGCCTTCGGCAAAGATGACTTTTTGCAGGCAGAGCTTGAAAGCTCTTTTATTTATGAAGATACCCCCGACCAAGCCCGAGCTACTGCCGAAGTGAAAAATGATATGGAAGCCCCCAACCCAATGGATAGGCTTGTTTGTGGAGATGTTGGCTTTGGTAAAACAGAAATTGCTATTCGTGCCGCCTTCAAAGCTGTATGCAATGGCAAGCAGGTTGCTGTTTTAGTGCCTACTACGATTTTGGCAATGCAACATTTTCGCACTTTTTCGGAGCGTTTGCTTCGCTTTCCTTGTCGTGTGGAGTATATCAATCGTTTTCGTAGCCAAAAAGAAATCAAAGAAATTTTGCAAGAAGTTGCCAGCGGCAAAGTAGATATTCTCATTGGTACGCACCGTATTCTCAATGATGACGTAAAATTCAAAGATTTGGGGCTATTTATCATTGATGAAGAGCAGAAATTTGGGGTAAAAGATAAAGAAAAACTGCGTGAAAAGCGATTCAACATTGATACACTCACACTTACGGCTACGCCTATTCCCCGAACTTTGCATTTTTCGCTAATGGGAGCAAGAGATTTGTCGGTTATCAATACCCCCCCGCCTAATCGTCAGCCTGTAAGTACGCAGATAGTTGTATTTAAGGAAGATTTAATTCGTGATGCCATTCATAGTGAATTACGTAGAGGCGGACAAGTATTTTTTGTACATAATCGGGTGCAAGATATTGAAAGTGTCGGCAATCTGATTCTGAAACTTGTTCCTGATGCTCGAATAGGCATTGCTCACGGACAAATGGAAGGTAGTCTTTTAGAAAAAACGATGCTTCGTTTCATTGAAGGCGATTATGATATTTTGCTTTCCACAAATATCATTGAGTCGGGTTTGGATATTCCTAATGCTAATACTATTATTATCAACAATGCTCACACTTTTGGACTTTCAGATTTGCACCAAATGCGAGGACGTGTAGGACGTTCCAATAAAAAAGCCTTTTGCTACCTTGTTATTCCTTCAATGCTTTCGCTTACCAAAGATGCCCAAAAACGCCTCAAAACATTAGAGGAGTTTTCAGAATTAGGTGATGGTTTCAAAGTGGCTATGCGAGATTTAGATATTAGAGGAGCGGGTAATCTTTTGGGAGCAGAACAAAGCGGTTTTATCAATGATTTAGGCTTTGAGGCTTATCATAAAATTCTTGACGAAGCTATCCAAGAACTTAAAGAAAGTGAATTCAAAGAGCTTTTTTTCAAAGAAATTTCCACCAAAGAATTGCTTACCGATTGCGTTATTGAAACAGACCTTTCGTTGCGTATCCCTGATGATTATGTGCAAAGTATTACCGAAAGACTTTCTCTTTACAACGAACTGGATAATGTAAAAGATGAAAATGAGTTGCAAAAGTTTGCTGAAAAATTACAAGACCGCTTTGGCAAAATTCCTGTGGAAGTAGAAGACTTGATGCAAAGTGTGCGTTTGCGATGGCTTGCTGAAAAAATTGGATTTGAAAAACTTTCGTTGAAATCAAGCACGCTGAAAGGGCAATTTCCTTCGGCAGAAAAACAAGAATATTACCAATCGGATAGGTTTGGTAAAGTGATTGAATATTTGCAAAAAAATCCTAAATCTTTCCGTCTGAAAGAAATAAACCACAAACAATTGCTCATCGCCGAAAACATAAACACCATACAACAAGCCATAGAACTGCTCAAAAATCTTTGCTGAAATATATTTTTTACATATTTTTGCCAAAGTAAAGCAAATTTGTATGCAAACTAATAAAATTCTGTTGGGAGATAGCCTAGAAATTTTAAGAAGTTGGGAAAAAGAAACTATTGATTTGGTAATCACCTCTCCGCCGTATTTTCAACAGAGAAATTATGGAAATGCAAGTATAGGAATAGGTAATGAGGAAACTCAACATAAATATTTAGAAAAAATTTTGGCTGTTTTTTTCGAATGTGTAAGAGTATTGAAACCATCTGGAAGTATAGTTTTTAATTTAGGTGATAAATATATTGACGGAGGTTTATCATTGCTACCTTACAGGTTCGCCATCGCCGCTATTGAAAGTAAGAAGGTATTTTTAGTGAATCAAGTTACTTGGTCAAAACTCAATCCAACTCCTCGTCAGGATAAAAGAAAACTTGTACAAGCAGCGGAGCCATTTTTTATATTTGCAAAAAGTAAAGAATATTATTTTGATTTGGATAGTTATTTGTCTCATTTGGACAAAGCTAGTAAAATAGGTAAAAATAAACCTACAGAAAAGTTAGGCAAACAGTACTATGAACTAATAGAAAAATCTGAATTGAGTAGAGAACAAAAAGAAAAGGCATTGAAGGCTTTACAAGATGCTATTTTAGCCGTACATAATGGAGAGATTGAAAGTTTTAGAATGAAAATTAGGGGTATCCATAAAGAAGCCTATGGAGGAATGGAAGGGGGCAGAAATAATCAAATCCGTAATAATGGCTTTACAATTATTAAGCTATTAGGCAATAGATTAAAGAAAGATATCATTGAGTGCCCTGTTGAAACAGATAAAGATAATGCTCACCCCGCTATTTATCCTTTGTATATTGTCCAAGAACTTATCAAACTTTTAAGTAAGGAAGGCTCTATTGTTTTAGACCCTTTCTGTGGTAGCGGTACTACGTGTTTAGCGGCTAAAAAATTAAATAGACATTATATTGGTATCGAAATAAATCCCGATTATGTAAATTTAGCAAAGCGAAGATTACAAACATTAGATTTTAGCCAAGAACTATTTCTATGAACAACGCCAAAGAGATTTTAGAAAAGGCTTACCGACTAGCTCAAGAAGGAAATTGCAATGAAGTTCCCTCACAAACTCAACAAGACATAGACTGCTTAATAAATAATATTGAAAATAGTAAGTCGTTAGTTTCAGCCCTCATTACAAGTCTGCTTAAAAAAATTCTTGAACCTAATCAAGATATTCGCTTACATAGAGCAGATTTTGAAAACGGCTATTCTGCAAGAATGCTTGATACGAAAATAACAACACCATTCTTGAAAGAAAAATTTCCACGTTATGCAAACAAAGAAACAGCATTTCTCACCTTAGCTATCAGAGAGAAAATTGCTTGGACAAAAAAAGATGGCAAAAACTTAAAAATTAGAAATAAAGAACTGAAAGAGGCATTTCTAAATATTTTTGAGCAAATAGAAATCCACCAAGCCAACCCTTGGACGTACTTATGTTACATTTTCACTAAACTTATATCACTATCAAACAACGAATTGCAGAGTTTTACACTAATACCTCATAATGAACTGAAAAAAGAAAGAAATATCAATATCTATTTGATTGTCAATATACTAAAAGATTTATTTAAGGAGAAGCAAAGTTCTCGTTTGCCAGTAATTGCTGTTTATTCCATCTATGAAATCTTAATGCCAAAATTAGAAAGATTCAAAGACAAGAAATTACTACCCTTACAAGTGCATACATCGTCAGACAAGCATACACTAGGAGATATTGAAATTTATTCCTCTCAAAATACACCTTTTGAAATTGTAGAAGTTAAGCATAACATACCCATTGATAAATATATGGTGCTTGACTTGCTAAAGAAGATTGGTAAAACTCCTATAAATCGCTATTATTTACTCACAACTTTTGAATCTACTTTTCAAGACAAGCAATCAGAACAAGAAATTGTGAAGTATATTGCTGATATTTATCAAAAAACAGGAGTGGATATTATTGTAAACGGAATTATTAGCTCTTTGAAATACTACTTGCGTTTTGTAGACCACTATGACGAGTTCATCAGAACTTTTACAGAAAACTTATTTTATGATGCTCAAAATTCAACAGATGTAAAAAAGTTTCATTTGAAAAAATGGCAGGAAATATTACAGAAATACAGAATTGCAGAGTCAGATTAATAGTATTTTAACTTTCAATGAATAAAAATCTCATCAATTCCATTGTAGCCTTTGTGGGTTATTTTTTGTTTCACGTTTTTGTAGCACGCAAAATGTATTTGGGTGGCGTGGCTTTCAATTATGTGTATGTGGGCTATTTGCTTACGCTCAATCCGTCTATTACCAAAAGTCAGTCTTTGCTGGTAGCCTTTTCAATGGGCTTGCTCATAGATTGGTTTGAATACTCTCCGGGCATACACGCTTCGGCTTGTGTATTTTTGGCTTTCATAAGACCTTACCTGATAGGTCTGCTTGCGGCACGCACACGCATAGACGTAGAAGAAATCCGAGAAATTTCTATCCGAGAAATAGATTTTGTAAATTTCGTATTGTATGCAAATCTGCTAATTTTGTTTCACCATTTTATTGTGTTTTCGTTGGAGGCTTGGACAAGCAAACTCTTGTGGCTAACCTTGCAAAAAACCTTTTTTAGCACTATTTTTACACTAATTTCTGTGATTTTGGTGCAATATTTATTCTTTTCAAGCAAACGATAATGGAAGGAGAAAGAGGTTCAGAAAAAAGATTTATTTTTTATGCTATTTTTGGCTTCGTAGGGCTTACGTTGCTTATCAGGCTGTTTCTAATGCAAGTGATAGAAGATAAATACCAAGAATCTGCCGAAGCCAATGCTATTCAGAAACAAACGGTTTATCCTGATAGAGGGCTTATTTTTGACCGCAACGGCAAACTCATTGTCTATAACGAACCTGTCTATGATTTAATGGTTATACCTCGTGAGGCTCGCCTGCCTGATACAATGGCATTTTGCAAACTTTTTGGCATCAGTAAGCAAGAATTTATTGAAAAAATCAGAGCTATTCGGGCAGTAGCCTCCGAGGGAGTGTTTTTTTCTCAACTTTCCAAAGTAGATTTTGCCAAAGTGCAAGAAAAACTTAGCGATTTCCCCGGGTTTTATGTTTCTCGGCGTACAGTCAGGGTTTATACAAGCAATGCAATGGCAAATGCTTTGGGATATATTGCCGAAATCAGCCCCGAAGAACTAAAAAAAGATAGTACGCAATATTACCGACCGGGCGATTATATCGGTAAAAGTGGTATAGAAGCAAGCTATGAATATTATCTGAGAGGCGAGAAAGGGATAAAATACCAACTCAAAAACCGCTTTAACCAAGTAGTAGGAAGCTACCAAGATGGCAAATTGGATAAGCCCGCCATTGCAGGTGAAAATTTAATCAGTAGCGTAGATATTGAATTGCAAAAATATGGCGAAATGCTGATGCAAAACAAAACAGGGGCTATCGTAGCCATTGAGCCTCAGACTGGCGAGATACTAACGCTTATTACTTCGCCCTCTTACAATCCCAACTTGCTGGTAGGAGCAGAATTTAAGAAAAATTATGCTTCTATTAGCCGCAATCCCGATTTACTTTTGTTCAACAGAGCTACACAATCAGCATACCCGCCCGGTTCTACATTCAAGACCGTACAGGCTCTTATTGGCTTGCAAAATGGTGTTTTGAATGATACACTTCGTTTGCCTTGCAACTGGTCTTTGGTAAAGTGCCACCCTCACCCCTATTGGACAACCCCACAAACCTCCATTCAGTATTCTTGCAATCCCTTTTATTATCAGGCTTTTCGCCGAATTGTTCATCAGCGAGGCGAAAGTTTTGAAGCCTTACAAGAAGGTTACAAGCAATGGCGAGAACAAGTCTTAAAATTTGGTTTTGGTAGAAAATTGGGCGTTGATATTGCCGACGAAGGCTCGGGTAGTATCCCACAAGTAGAACGCTTCAACAAAGTCTATAAAAACAACTGGAACTTTTCAAATATTTACTCTTTGAGTATCGGGCAAGGCGAAATGGGAGTTACCTTGCTACAGATGGCAAATTTGGCTTGTATTATTGCCAATAGAGGCTATTATTACACGCCTCATCTTGTCAAGAGTATTGGAAAATCGGGCAAGCCCTTGCCTCAATATCAAGAAAAACATAGTGTAGGCATTGATGAAAAATATTTTGAGCCTATTATCAAGGGAATGAATGGGGCATTTAAGGCAGGTACCGTTGGACCAATGGCACAAGTTGTGAATTTGTATGCTGGCGATATTTGTGCCAAAACGGGTACCGTGCAGAACCCTCACGGCGAAGACCATTCTACTTTTATTGCTTTTGCCCCTTGCGATAAGCCCAAAATTGCTATTGCTGTTTATGTAGAAAATGCAGGTTTTGGTGGAATTTGGGCGGCAACAATTGCCTCTCTGATGATGCAAAAATACCTCAAAGACACTACTCGCGTCAAAATTCAACCTTGGCAAGTAGGAAAAATTGAAGCTACTGAAAAAATGGTTTTGGATAAGGTTTTCAACCGTAGAGAACTTTTGCGTTTGGATAGTATTCGTAAAGCCGAAAAACGCAAACAAGATAGCATTAAGGCTATTTTACGCAAAAAAGAACAAGAGGAAGATATTTATGATGATAATCAGCTCAACCCGCAATAGCCGAAGCCCTCTGAATAGTTTGGATACCCTATCGGTGTTGGTGTATGCAATCCTTGTAATTTGGGGCATAATGAGTATTTATTCAGCTTCCTACAATGTAGAAAACCCCAAGCCTTTTTGGGATTTTAGCACCTTTGCAGGCAAGCAGTTTGTTTTTGCAATGGCGGCAGTCGGACTGATTATTTTGGTTTTCTTGCTGGACTACCGTTTGTTTGAAGATTTTGCCTATATTTTTTATGCCCTTTCTGTTCTTTTGCTTATTGCGGTAGTTCTTTTCGGAAAGGTTGTCAAAGGGCAACAAAATTGGATTCAGATAGGTCCTATCAGTATGCAACCCACCGAATTTGCTAAATTAGGCGTTTCATTAGCCTTAGCAAGGTTTTTGGGGGCACCGGGCTCAAAACTGACCGATAGAAAAATTTGGTTAGGCATTGGTATTATATTCATTGTTCCTGCTTTGCTTATTCTCAAACAAGGCGATTATGGCTCGCTAATGGTATTTGTACTATTAGAGCTTGCTTTGTATCGTGAGGGTATGCCTTTCTGGGTGATTGGCTTACAGGTTTTAGTAGCTGTGCTTTTTGTGTTATCCCTGCTCATCAAGCCTGTGTATTTGGCTTTCGGATTATTTTTTGTATTTTCTTTCGTAGTGGGTATATTGCTCCTTACGAGGCGTAAAATGGAACGTTGGGATTGGATAGTGATGATAGTGGGTTTGGTTTTGGCAATGGCTTTTGTAATTTCTGTTCCTAAAATTTTCACCAAACTCAAAAAGTATCATCAAGAGCGTATAATGGTACTACTTGATGAAGAAGCAGTAGATAAAAAAGGGGGGGCTTATTACAATTTGCAACAATCTAAGATTGCAATTGGCTCGGGAGGGTTTTCGGGAAAAGGTTATTTGGAAGGTACGCAAACCAAATATGATTTTGTTCCCGAACAGCATAGCGACTTTATTTTTTGCACCGTTGGCGAAGAATTTGGTTGGGTAGGCAGTTTTCTGGTGATACTGCTTTTTATGATACTGCTTTTCCGTATTGTTATCATTGCCGAAAGGCAAAAAAGTCGTTTTGCTCGGATTTACGGCTATTGTGTAGCCTCTATTTTTTTTGCACACTTTACCTTTAATCTTTCTATGACCGTTGGTCTTTTTCCTACCATCGGCGTACCTCTGCCTTTTATGAGCTACGGAGGCTCTTCTTTGTGGAGCTTTACCCTAATGCTTTTTATTTTGCTCAAATTGGATATGCACCGCAATAGACTTTTTGGAAGGGATTAAGCTACACCAATTTCTGTTGCAAAATATTTAGCAAATACTGCCCATAACCACTTTTGGTAAGTGGTTCAGCAACTTTACGCAACTGATTTTCATCAATAAAACCCATTCGGTAAGCAATTTCTTCAATACAACCGATTTTCAAACCCTGACGTTCTTCTATTACCTGTACAAATTGCCCTGCTTGCATCAAAGACGTAAATGTACCTGTATCCAGCCAAGCTGTACCACGATTGAGAATTTCTACTTTGAGCTTCCCTCTACGCAAATACTCCTTATTGACATCAGTAATTTCGTACTCTCCTCTTGCAGAAGGTTGAAGGTTTTTGGCAATCTCAATCACAGAATTATCGTAAAAATATAGCCCGGGTACAGCAAAATTAGACTTAGGTTGTTTAGGTTTTTCTTCAATAGAAATAACCTTTTTATTTTCATCAAACTCCACTACGCCATATCTTTCGGGGTCTTGTACGTGATAGGCAAATACGATACCTCCTTCGGGATTGTTGCAATTTTGCAGGGTTTTGGAAAGTCCGGCTCCATAGAAAATATTATCGCCTAAAATAAGAGCCACTTTTTCGTTTCCGATAAATTTTTCACCTATTACAAAAGCCTGAGCCAAGCCATTGGGTACTTCCTGAACGGCATAAGAAAAACTGCAACCTATTTGTGAGCCATCGCCCAGAAGTCGCTGAAAAAGAGGCAAGTCGTGAGGTGTAGAAATAATCAGTATCTCACGAATATTTGCCATCATCAGCACCGAAAGCGGGTAATAAACCATTGGCTTATCATACACGGGCATAAGTTGCTTACTGATTGCCAGCGTAAGTGGGTGCAAACGCGTCCCCGAACCCCCTGCTAAAATAATACCTTTCATAGATATAGATTAGGAAAAAAATTTTGAAAACTTATTCTGATTAAGCTACTTTTGAACCTACCCAATCAATGCTCCTGCAATGGTAGCACTCATAAACGTTGCCAAACTGCCCCCCAACAAAGCCCGCAATCCCAATCGGGAAAGGTCTGACTGACGATTGGGTGCCATTCCTCCAATACCCCCAATTTGTATGGCAATAGATGAAAAATTTGCAAAGCCACACAGAGCAAAAGTAGCAATTACGATAGATTTTGCATCTAAAAGCCCCTCCAATTGCTTGAACTTGACGAGCTGATTGTAAGCAATGTACTCGTTGATAGCTGTTTTTTGCCCAATAAGGCTACCTACTACCAAAGACTTATCCCAATCTGTCCCCATTAGCCAAGCCACGGGTTGCCCTATCAATCCAAAAAGATACTGCAAGGATAGTTTTTCAAAAACGCCATTGGTACTCGCTTTTATCCAAAGATTTAGTTCAGTAATCTCTCCAATCCAGCCTAAAAGTCCATTGAGCAGAGCCACAATCGCAATAAAAGCAATGAGCATACCACCCACATTCAAAGCAAGTTTCAAGCCATCAGCCGCCCCCGTGGCTATGGCATCAATGATATTGACACCTAAACTTTCTTTGGAAACTTGCAAGCGAGTGTCAATTTCTTCGGTTTCGGGATAAAGAATTTTGGACATCACAAGGGCGGCGGGGGCATTCATTATAGAAGCCGTAAGAAAATAAGAGGCGAATTGAGCCTCCGTTTCAGGATTTCCACCTCCCAACATACTAATATACGAAGCCATAACGCTACCTGCTAGTGTAGCCATTCCGCCTGTCATTAAGCAGTTGAGTTCGGATTTGGTCATATTAGCAACGAAGGGCTTGACAAGCAGAGGAGCCTCTGTTTGCCCTAAAAAAATATTCCCCGCCGCCGAAAGGCTTTCTGCTCCTGATAAACGCATTGTTTTGGACATAAGCCAAGCAATGGCATACACTATTTTTTGTAAAATTCCCAAGTAATATAGCCCTGCCGTAACTGCCGAAAAAAATACAATAATAGGAAGCACCTGAAAAGCAAAAACAAAGCCTATCGGCTCGGTAAGAAACCCTAATTTACCAAATAAAAATTGCGTACCCTCGCGAGTGTAGCTAATAAAAATAGTAAAACCAACGCCGATTTTTTTGAAAATATCAGCAAACCAAGATACTTTTAGTACCAGTACCCCAATGATAAGCTGTAAAATAATGCCTTTCAGCACCAATTTTTTATCTATTGCTTTGCGATTTTTGGAAAGAAGCCAGGCTACTCCCACAAAAACCGCTATTCCTAAAATAGCTCGCAAATACTCCATTGTGCAGATTTTTGTTTGCTCAAAGGTAAGCAAGAAAATGCAAATGCAAAAATTTTGAAAAAATTTTAAGCTCAATGAACTTTTTTCTTTGTAAAATAGTTATGCTTTTGGAAATCCTATTTGGGGATGACCGGTCTTGACAGGCTGAGTTGCTGGGTTGTGTAAGCACGTCGAGAAATGGAAGTGTTCTCGTCAAAACTTCTTCCGAACAATAACTGGCGAATCTAACTTCGCTCTTGCTGCTTAATCTGGATAGATAAGTAGCTTGCACCTCTGCCGCAATCTGCTCTGCTTTGTGGCGTATAGGGGTGTCGAAACCGCAGAGCTGGTGTGTGTAAGCTACGATACACACACGAGAACCCAGGTAGCTAAGAAGTAGGCATAGGTGGGTGTTGTACCTACCTGCTTCCGAAAAACAAACAACACTAAGCGTGTAGAAGACAGCCGAGAACCTTCTCTGGACGAGGGTTCGAATCCCTCCATCTCCACCCAAAAGCCTTAATACTGCAAGTATTAGGGCTTTTTTGAAAATTAGGTTCAAACATATCTAAACGGCAAGGGTTCTATTTTTGTGTGTTTTAACTTTTGTCGCCTCCCTTTTTTTAGGTTTCCGAAAACTAAACTATAAGTTTTGTTTTTGCTTCATACCCCTTTGGTTTGCAAACTACCACCTTAAACCTCGCTTTTTTACGGCTACTATTCGCAAATATTCGCAAGCTGTTCGCAAACTATTCGCAAGTTGTTTGCAGTTGTTGGCAAATATCCGCAAGCTGTCCGCAAATGCCCGCAAGCAGTCCGCAAAGTTTCGCAAGCTATGTGCAAACTATGTGTAATCTATACGGGAACTATGTGTAATCTATACGTAAACTATGTGCAATCTATGCGGGAACTTTGTCGAATCTATGAATGAACTATGTGTATAGTGTCCTAGCACTATGTGGAATCTATGTATAATCAATATATACGGTATGCACACACTGTCTCTTATATACCACCTATGCTAACAAGTATCTACATGCCATACGGCAGTTTTGACTTACCCCCATAAAAAAAGTAATCAACCAACTTCACCTTTT
>CAZZLW010000046.1:0-131849 GCA_964654605.1 uncultured Cytophagales bacterium
AAACTTCCTACTTGTAAATGTGGTATTATATACCTTTTTATATTATCTTTGCTTAAGATTTCCATGAAAAGTAATATTTTAGTTTCAGCACCTAAATATACAACTTTCATTGGAAATCTTTTTCAATCCTAAACAACTTCATAGAAAAAAGCCTTTTTTTGCAAAACTAAATTTTGGGGAGCAAAGTTTCGTGAAATACAGATTAAATTTCTGCAAATATTGTAGCGTCCCCAAACTCTAAACGCAAAATGATGAAATCAGGCTTTGTAAATATTGTTGGTAAGCCCAATGCGGGCAAATCTACGTTAATGAATGTTCTTGTAGGTGAAAAACTTGCGATTGTTACGCCCAAGGCTCAAACTACTCGCCACCGAATCAAGGGTATTCTTACTACGGATAGTTATCAGATTGTCTTTTCTGATACGCCAGGCATTATTGAAGCCAAATATGCTCTGCACAAAGTAATGATGAGATTTGTGGAGGAATGTTTGGAAGATGCCGATTTGCTTTTGTGGGTGATTGATGCAAGCGATAACGAAAAGGACGAAAAATTGATTTCGCTTTTATCAAAGCACCAAGACCGCCTAATGATTATCCTCAATAAAATTGACTTGATTAACCAAAAAACTTTGGAAAATAAAGTTTTAGAATGGCAACAAATTTTCCCCAATGTGCCGATATTGCCTATTTCGGCAAGCAATCGGTTTCAAATAGATGTGCTTTTGCAAAAAATTATAGAAAAACTGCCCCAACATCCTGCTTATTTTGATGAAGAAGCTCTTACAGATAAAACAGAGCGTTTTTTTGCGGCAGAAATTTTACGAGAAAAGATTTTTTTACATTACCAAAAAGAAGTGCCGTATAGTACAGATGTACAAATTGTTGCCTTCAAAGAAAGCGAGGAACTTTTGCATATTCAGGCGGAAATTATTGTAGAAAGGGATAGCCAAAAGGGCATTTTGATAGGGAAAGGAGGTAAAGATTTGAAAAAAGTAGGTACAGAGGCTCGCAAAGAAATGGAGCAGTTTTTTGGCAAAAAAGTGCATTTGGAGCAGTTTGTGAAAGTAGAAAAAGATTGGCGTAAGCAAGAAAAATGGCTCAAAAGATTGGGCTATCAAGTAGACTAAAAAATCCCCTTTCGTTTTGCAAGAAAGGGGATTTTGATAGAAAGCAGTATTTTACTGCTTGGCTACTTTCCGAATAGCTCGGTGGGTAGCATTTTTGATTTCTAAAATGTACAAACCTTTGGGCAATTTGCTTACATCAACATTCTGATTTTCTTGCAAAGAGCCTTCCATCAGTTTTCTGCCTTTTACATCTATGAGCGTGAATTGGGCATTATTTTGCAAGTTTTTGGGCAAAGTAATGCTGATTGCATTTTCTGTGGGATTAGGGGCAATCAGTAGCTCGCTGGAAACATCTTGCAAAGAAAGCACCGTTACCACTACTTCATTCGACATTCTTTTGCAGGTATTCGTAGAAGATTGGGCTTCTACTTGGTAAGTTCCCAAAGTATTGGGTGTCCATTCGTGATTGGTAGAGGTATTTGCCAAAAATACTCCGTCTTTGAACCAGCGATAGTTTCGGTGCCCGGGGGTGGCTCTCAAAACGCCGTTATCGTAAGTAAGTGCAAGTTGAATACTTGTATTTTTAGCATTTACATTTCTTTGGTTGTTGGAAGCGTTTTGGTCGCCTGTTACGCTTACGGTAGCCGAAATCTGATAGGTTTCGTCAATAATTCCTAAATCGGCATTGAAAGTAACATCTTGCGAAGCATTAGCCGCTAGCGAGGCAATATTCCTTGAGCCTGTAAGCACTACGCTATTATCAGACTTGCGAATTTCGTAATTTACGGTAAGATTGCTAAGGCTGGAAGTGCCAACATTGCGAACCGTAACTCTTACTTCTGTATTTTCGCTCATTACACAAGAATTGCCCGAAGGGCTAATATTGGTAACCGCCGCATCAGTAGCACATACGGTAGAAGTGAAATTGAAAGAAACGGCATTACACCTACGGCTTACTGCACCGCTTGCCCCTAAGGCTCTAACGGCATACCAATAAGTATCGCCTGTGGCTACGTTATCGGTGAAGGTGGTGGCAGTAGTTGTCCCTAGGGATTCCATATATTTTGTTCCTAAACGGAAAACTTCGTAGCTGGTAGCTCCTGAAACGGCTGTCCAAGAAAGATTAACCCCCGAACAACCCGCAGAAGCAGTAAAGCCACTCGGAAAGGGCATAATGGAAAAATTAGCAATGCTTTGCGATTGCAAAACTCCTTTGCTCACACGTACACGTACTTGCCCACTTTGTACATTAGGAACGTTCCAGTCGAAAGAGCGTGAAGAGCCTGAAAGTCCTGTGGTGATGCTTGTCCAAGTAGTTCCGCCATTTGTGGAATACTCCAAATTGAAAGTGCCTGAACTGCCCCAAGCGTCCCAACGAATTTTTTCAATGGTTCCTGGCGTAAAACTTTCTCCCCCGATAGGGAAAGTAAGCACAACATCATCTTGCACAAACTCGTAGCACACTACATATTGCTGAGGACCTTGGGGTACGGCAAAACCATTTACCGAAATGGTATAAGTGCCAGCCGTAGGGTCATCAATGGTTACTTGCTCGGAGTTGTTGATGTTATCTACACCACGTACTGCGGGGTCGGAAGTAGCACTGGGGTTCAAAACCCAAGGATTTACAGGCGAGGCAGAAGGGGGGGTAACGGTGAGGTTCAAATTATTGACCAAAGGAACACTTGCCCCTGCCGCACCTTCATAATCGTTCCAATAAAGCATTACTTTGAGCTGTTTAGTACCCGCAGGAACGGTAATGTTTTGGGTTTGGGTTTGCCCTTGGCTGATACTATTTACATAATAGCGGTTTTGTTCCAAAGTAAGCACTGCTCTTCGGGCATTGATACGACCATAGCCAAAGGTAAAATCGGGACCAGCATTGCCCAAATCATCAGCTGTATTCATTACAATTCCTTTGATAATATCGGAAGTGGGCATAGCGTTGCTATTCAAGGCTCGGTAAGCGTGGTACAAAGCCGCCAGCGTACCCGATACAGCAGGACAAGCCATTGAGGTACCTGAATTAGAGCCATAAGTATTGTTTTCTAGGGTAGAATTTACACTCGTACCTACTGCCGCAACCTCGGGTTTTAGTCTGCCATCAGCGGCGGGACCTCGGCTACTACTACTGCTGATAACATCTGTTTTAGAAAGATTGGCTACGGCAATGACGTTTTTACCTGCTTTTCTACCGCCTGTAATGGTATAAAATGCCGAGCCACTATTACCTGCCGAAAATACGTGCATTAGGTCGGGCATTTGGCGTATTTGCTGATCTACTTGTCTGGCTCCTGTATTATAGCCTGCATTCAAAGTTTCTCCCAAAGAGTGTGAAGTAATGCGAACATTCTTGGTATTGTAAGGCGTGGGCATTTGGTCTATATCATCGTGCCAAGAATATACTTCCAGATGAGCCCCGGGTGCTTGTCCTTTCATCAGAGGATTAAGATTTCCTGCACCCATAATAATTCCCGAAACGTGGTCGCCGTGGCTACCGCTATTGGAAGTAGTGTTGTTGGTAATTCTGCCTTTTTTATCAATGTGCGTATCGGCAGTGCCGTCATCTCCCATTGAAACCACAATGCCTGTGCCGTCATACTTTCTACCACCTACATATTCAGAATTTACGAAATTGATGCGGTGATTGCTCGTAGCTTCTCGGTTTTCAAGCTGGGCAGGTGGGAAAATTGGCTCTATAAAATACACAAAAGGAATTTGAGCCAAATCTTGCAACTTTTGGATAGGTACTCGCAAAATACTTACATCTGCCAAAAACTTTTCTTGTACTACTTTCACCCAACCCAAAGAAACTAACCTTATATGGGCTTCTTGCAAGGAAATATTAGGATAAAATTGTACGAGCAAATCTACGGTTCCTCGTTCTTTGATTGCCCATTCAGGGATACCTTTTTCAGTGATGAGTTTTGCTATTTTATCCGAAGGGGCATAAGGATAAATATTTCTAATGCCCAAATTTTGCAATCTATCACTGGCTACTTCATCAGGCAAGTATGCCCAAAAAGCAAAATGAGGAAGGTAATCAAATAGTTGAATACCTGCTCTGCGAATTTGTTCTTTTTGGCTTTGGGTGGGAATTTGATGAAATTGTAAAATAACATAGTTACCATTTCCCATTCGGCTACCCGAAAGATTTGCTTTGCGTAAAGCGTATTGCTCCACGCTGATGGCATTGGGCATACTACCCGACTGCAACATTAGGCGGTAGTCCTGGGCGAAAGACCATAAACCCAAACCCAAAAGAAATAACGAGAGTAAAAACTTCTTTTGCATTGTTTTTGAATTTGATTTTTGCGAAAAAAAATTTCGGAAAGTTTGGCAATGTACGAAATTTAATTTACCTTTGCAACTCAAAGAAAAAATTTTATGCTACTATACGCAAAATATTCCTCCAATCTAAACGCACAGCCTCAAAATAAGGCTGATGTTATGCTTTTCTTGCTTGATTCAGGCAAAAGGCAGGGCTTTGTGCAATGGTGGCAAAAACAGAAATCGTAATTTTTTTACTCCACTATTCCAAAGTCCGAAATGAGTTTCGGACTTTTTTATTTTCTAAACCACAAACATCAATGATTTTTCACTATGGGAACGAAAATCAATAACAATGAGTTAAAGCACTTTTTTTACGAAAAAGCTGTTTTGATTGAAGCAGGAAAACTTGCCAAACACCTCATCAAGCAAGGAAAATATGAAAAAAGTGAAATTTTGAGCCTCTACCAAGATTTAGCTCAAAATCCTGAGAATTTTTTGGCAAGCGAAACCTTTGCAGAACTTGCCGCAATGGTGCAAAAGTTGCAACCACCCACCACCACCGACCGCAAACAAGAAGAATTAGCCTTTGATTTGCGTTCAGAGGCTTTGCCGTATCAGATTTTTGGTGCAGAGCATATTGAATCTGCCGCTTTGGAGCAAATGAATACGGCAATGAAATTGCCTGTGGCAGTGGCAGGGGCACTAATGCCCGATGCCCATCACGGCTATGGCTTACCTATTGGAGGCGTTTTGGCTACCACCGAAAAGGCTGTTATTCCTTATGCTGTGGGGGTGGATATTGCTTGCCGTATGTGTTTGAGCGTTTTTGATATTGACGCAATGTATTTAGAGCAAAAAAAAGAAGAGTTCAAAAAGTATCTGGTAGCTAATACTTTTTTTGGTATTGGTGAAAAAAATAAAAATCCTTTGCCTGATGATGTTTGGGAAAATCCTAATTGGAAAGCTACGCCATTTATCAGAAACCTTTTATCCAAAGCAATGAGCCAAATAGGCACTTCGGGTACAGGCAACCACTTTGTGGAGTGGGGTATTTTGGAAATTATGGAAGAAAACTCTGCCGATTTGAATTTTTTGCCCAAAGGTAAATATTTGGCATTGCTTTCTCATTCTGGCTCTCGTGGATTTGGGGCAAGTGTAGCAAATCATTATTCTAAAATTGCTATGCAAAAAACAAAACTTCCCAAGCAGGCACAACACCTTGCTTGGCTGGACTTGGATAGTGAAGAAGGACAAGAATACTGGATAGCAATGAACTTGGCAGGTGAGTATGCCTCTGCCAATCATCATCAGATACACAGACGTTTGGCAAGAGCTATCGGCGAAAAACCTGTACTGCTGATAGAAAATCATCATAATTTTGCTTGGAAAGAAACCTTGCCCGATGGTAGAACGGTGATTGTGCATAGAAAAGGGGCTACCCCTGCTCAAAAAGGCATTTTGGGTATTATTCCCGGTTCTATGGCTACGGCGGGCTTTGTAGTGCGAGGCAAGGGTTTTGAGCAAGCCTTGTATTCTGCTTCTCACGGGGCAGGTAGGCTGATGAGTCGTAGCAAAGCTCATCAAACTTTTACAATGTCCGAAATTAAAAAGTTTTTGGCAGAAAAAGGAGTAATGCTGGTAGGAGGCGATTTGGACGAAGCACCTATGGTGTATAAGGACATCAACGCCGTAATGCTTGCCCAACAAGATTTGGTAGATATTTTGGCAAAATTTATCCCTAAAATTGTACGTATGGCAGATCCTGACGAAAACAAGCTCGGTAGAGAAGATTAGAATTGAACTTTTTGACTCAAAAATTCATTGTATTTAGGTACTAAACAAAAAACAGCAATGCAAGTCAAAGAAAGAGTAAAAGTCTTAATTATTGGTTCAGGACCCGCAGGCTATACTGCGGCTATTTATGCGGCTCGTGCAGGCTTAAATCCTGTACTTTATACAGGTAGCCAACCCGGCGGTCAGCTTACCATTACCAGTGATGTAGAAAATTACCCAGGCTATCCTGATGGCATTATGGGTCCGCAAATGATGATGGATTTCCAACGCCAAGCAGAGCGTTTTGGTACGCAAGTTCGCAATGGAATGATTACAAAAGCAGAATTTGAGGCAGGAGGAATGCATAAAGTAGTGGTAGACGATAGTTTTATGATTGAAGCCGAAGCGGTGATTGTTGCTACGGGAGCTTCTGCCAAGTGGCTTGGCTTAGAAGCTGAGCAACGCTTAAACGGGAAAGGAGTTTCGGCTTGTGCAGTTTGCGATGGCTTTTTCTTCCGAGGCAAAGATGTGGCAGTGGTGGGAGCAGGAGATACGGCTTGCGAAGAGGCGAGCTATCTTTCCAAACTATGCAACAAAGTGTATATGATTGTCAGACGCGATGAAATGCGAGCCTCTAAAATTATGCAAAAACGTGTAATGTCTGCCCCTAACATTGAAATTATTTGGAACTCGGTTACCGAAGAAATTTTAGGCTCTGAACAAGTAGAAGGCATACGAATTAAAAATACTCAAACAGGCGAATTGAGAGATATTCCTGTACAAGGTTTTTTCGTAGCCATTGGTCATAAGCCCAATACAGATATATTCAAAGGAATTTTGGATATGGACGAAAATGGCTATTTGATTACCGAAAAAGGCTCTACACGTACCAATGTAGCGGGTGTATTTGCTTGTGGCGATGCCCAAGACCACATTTATCGGCAAGCAGTTACGGCGGCAGGTACAGGCTGTATGGCGGCTCTGGATGCCGAAAGATACCTTGCCCAAAAAGAAGTAGAGGCAGAAGCTACTGCGTAAAGATGATTCTTATCAAACCAACGACAAAGCCTTCAAAATTTTGAAGGCTTTGTCCTGATAGTAAAACTAAATTAACTCATTCTTTTGCAGTTATCAATTTTCAAAAAACCTATTTCCTACATCTTGTTTCCTGTTTCCATACAACAACCTAAACCACTACAATCTTTTCTAGTATGAGCTTTATCTTACAGGGATAGCAATTCTGGAAAGTTGGGCAGATACTTTCAAACCTGCCGCTTCTACGGCGGCACTATTTAATTCAATTTTCCACTTACCTTCTCGCAAAATAAAATTGATATGGCTTTGCGGTCCTAAACCTGGTTTCTCGGTAACAATCAGCGTGGATTTGCCTTCCAATTTTTTCTTGATAGCTTCTAAATTTTTGCTTTGTTGGAGTGAAATAAATAAGATGTGTGGGTTTTCAATAGCATTAAGACTTAGGTACTGCTTTACTACAATTTTTTGCGTACCAACGGATTTATTGGCAGTAGCGGCACGTAGCTGAGCTGTAAGAGGAGAAAGACCATAAACGGCTATCACAAAATCACCGCTCTGATAGGTTGCAGGCCATTGAATATATTTGGTGAAGTTGTAGATATACACCGTATGCGACTTGTAATCTCCGATTTGGGCTTTTGCAAAAAATGCAAAAATAAAAAGTATAAACGTTAGGGTAATTGTTTTTCTCATTGTCATTAGAGTTTTGGGGCAAATATAAGTCTTTTTTCAAAACAGACAAATATTTTTTGTTTTTGTGTCTGTTTTTCTACGACTAATTACGAAATTTTTACCAAAATATTGTGTTGTTACAAGAATTTCCTTCTAAATTTGAGTGCAAACTAAAAATTTCTGAAAAAAATGAAAAAAGTAATTTCTCTGCTTTTCTTGTGGGTGCTTTGTAGCAATGTATTCGCCCAAAAAGTTTTAGAATACATCGTCAATTTGAACGATAGAGTTGATGACCTTTTCAAAGTAGAACTGAAAGTAAAAGGTCTTGGCAAGGAAAACAAAATTTATCAATTTGCCGCTACGGCTCCGGGTACTTATCAGGTAATGGATATGGGGCGTTTCGTAAGAAAATTTGAGGCTCTGGATAGCAAAGGAAAGAAAATTACTACCAAACAAATTAGCACAAATCAGTGGGAAATCGCAAATCCTGAAAAAGTAGCAACTATTCGCTACCATATTGCCGAAACTTTTGATACCCCTGTAAGCGAAAATAAAATTTACGAAATGTGTGGCAGTTCGCTTGAAAAAGACCACGCCCTCATCAATGGGCAAACGATTTTTGGCTATCCGCAAGGTATGCAATCCGTACCGCTGAAAATCAAATTTTTATACCCTAATGAGTGGCAGTATGGTACAGCTTTGGAAATGAAAGATGGCTATTTTTTAGCCAATAACTACGACCATATCGTAGATTCACCTATTCTTTTTGGCAATCTTTCCAAGGCTTCTACGAAAATTCGCAATACACAAGTAGAACTTTACACTTACTCCAAAACAGGCAAAATTACTTCCGAAAAACTGCTTTCTTCAATGACTAATATGCTTGTTGCCGCTGATTCTTTCCTCAATGGCTTGCCTGTGCCTCGTTATACGTTTTTGTTTTTCTTTGAAGATGCAAATGCAGGAGCTTGGGAACATTCGTATAGCTCCGAATACATTATCAAAGAGCAAGACTGGACAGAGGATTTTGGCAAAAAAATGACGGATATTGCCGCTCACGAGTTTTTTCATATCGTAACCCCGCTGAATATTCATAGCGAAATTATTGAAAAATTTAATTTCGTTACGCCTACCCCTTCCGAGCATTTATGGCTTTACGAAGGAACTACCGAGTGGGCTTCGCATAAAATGCAAATTTGTTATAGCATCAAAACCTTAGACGAGTATTTCAAAGATTTACGCCGCAAAGTAATAGTTGATGAGCGTTTCTATGACAAAACTTATAGTTTGAGCAAAATGAGTCTTACTTCTTATACTCCCGAAGGGCAGAAACAATATGGCAATATTTACAATCGTGGTGCTTTGGTTGCAGGACTGCTGGATATTCGTCTTTTAGAACTTTCGCAAGGTAAGCGTGGCTTGCGTGAGGTTATCAATGAGTTTGCCAAAGAATACGGACCCAACAAGAGTTTCCCTGAAAAAGAATGGTTTGATATTTTTGTAAAACGAACTTATCCCGAAATAGCAGACTTTTTTAATCGTTATGTAAAAAATGCCGAACCTTTGCCCTTGAAAGAATACTACGACAAAATTGGTATTACTTTCGACGAAAAAGAAAAAACCTTTTCTATCAATCCGCAGGCTACTTTGGAGCAGATGCGTTTGCGTGAGCGATGGATGAGAAATAATTGATTGCTAAAAGCCCTGAATTGCATCAGGGCTTTTGTTTTTGCAAATATTTTTGTAGATTTGGAAAAAAACTTGCTTGCAATGGAAACTTTGGAGAGAAAAACGAAGGTTTCTACTTACTTGGATAAAAAAGATACAATCGTTTATCCCGATTCTGACGGCAAACCTATGGCAGATAATACCAAGCAATTTAATTGGATAGTGCTTATCAAAGAAGGTTTGGAGGCGATGTATGCCCAAGAGCCTAATGTTTTCGTAGCAGGCGATTTGCTTTGGTATCCTGTGGAAGGCAATCCACGCATACGCAAAGCCCCTGATGTAATGGTAGTTTTCGGCAGACCGAAAGGAGATAGAGGCTCGTATAAGCAGTGGGAAGAGGATAATATTGCTCCACAAGTAGTTTTTGAAATCAATTCGCCGGGTAATACGCCTGCCGAAATGTCTCAAAAGTTAGTGTTTTATCAAAATTATGGTGTTCAGGAATATTACTTTTATGACCCCGATACCAATGAGTTACTGGTTTGGCTTAGAGAAGGGGAGCATTTCGTAGAAATAGAAGTAAGCAAGGAATGGCAAAGCCCTTTGCTGGGAGTTCGTTTTGTGTTAGATTTTGAGGAAGGGACAATGCATCTGTATCGCCCCACAGGCGAAAGATTTGCCACTTATACCGAAATCTTGCAAGTTCTGACAGAGGCAGAGTTGAAATTACAGGAAACGCAAAAAGTTTTAATAGAAAAAGAAGAAAACCTTATCAAAGCTCAAGAGAATTTGCAACAAGCTCAAGAGAATTTGCAACAAACGCAAGAAAATTTGCATAAAACCCAAGAAAATCTTGCGAAAACTTTACAAGAAAAGGAAAAACTTGCAGAAAAATTGCGTCAGTTGGGTATAAATCCTGATGAAATTTGAGTTTTAAGAGCCATCTCATTTAGAGATGGCTCTTAAAATTTTATGCTTCAGCGGATAATTCAGGGTTATTATCAGAAATCGTCGGGGTATTTTCGTTTTCTTCTTCTTCCATTTTTTCAATTTTTGCTACTGAGGAAATTTCATCATCTTTGTTGAGTGTGATAAGTTTTACCCCTTGTGTGGCACGTCCTTGCAAACGTAAATCGCTTACGCGTATGCGTATAGTAATGCCTGATTTGTTGATAATCATTAGGTCGTCATTATCCGAAACTTCTTTGATAGCAACCAGTTTGCCTGTTTTTTCGGTAAGGTTCATTGCTTTTACGCCTTTGCCTCCACGAGCCGTGATGCGATACTCTTCTACTTCCGACCGCTTGCCAAAGCCCCTTTCCGAAACTACTAAAAGATGCTGATTTTGGCTCTGTACGCAAACCATTCCAATTACAACATCATCGGGGTTGTTTTCATCAAGCCAAATACCTCTTACGCCAGTGGCATTACGTCCCATAGGGCGTACATTTTCCTCGTGAAAATGAATTGCCCTGCCCGATTGAGTAGCAATAATAATATGGTCGTTGCCTGTTGTCATTCGGACTTCAATGAGTTTGTCGCCTTCATTGATATTGATAGCATTGATACCCGTAGCTCTTGGACGAGAATAGGCTTCCAAAGTGGTTTTCTTGATAGTGCCTTTTTCGGTACACATCACCAAATAATGGTTATTGATGTAGTCTTCGTCCTCCAAAGTTTCTACATTGATAACGGCACGCACTTTATCGCCATTTTCAATTTGAATAAGATTCTGAATAGCACGTCCTTGGGCGGTTTTGCTTCCTTCGGGAATTTCATAAACTTTTATCCAAAATACTTTTCCACTTTCTGTAAAAATTAGCAGATAGTTGTGGTTGGTTGCTACGAATAGATGCTCGGTAAAATCGTCTTCTTTGGTAGTTACACCACGAGAACCTACGCCACCACGCCCTTGCACACGATACTCGGAAAGAGGAGTGCGTTTGATATAGCCTTTGTGTGAAATAGTAATGACTACTTGCTCATCAGCTATCATATCTTCGTCCTGAAACTCTTCTGCCGAATAAACAATTTCAGTTTTACGTTTATCGCCGTAACGTTCTTTGATTTCGGTGAGTTCTTGCTTGATAATTTCCATTCGGCGTTTTTCATCAGCCAAAATATTTTCCAAATCAGCGATGAGAGCGGTAATTTCTTGGTTTTCGGCAACGATTTTTTCTCTTTCCAGTCCTGTAAGTCTTTGCAAACGCATATCCAAAATGGCTTTCGCCTGAATTTCGGTGAGAGAAAAATTATTCATTAAACCAGTTTTGGCTTCATCGGGGTCTTGGGCATTGCGAATAAGGGCAATGACAGCATCTAAATTGTCCAGGGCTATGAGCAAACCTGCTAAAATATGAGCCCTTTTTTGAGCCTCGTTCAAGTCAAATTTTGTACGGCGTACTACTACTTCGTGGCGATGTTCTACGTAGTATTTGATAAGCTCTTTCAGGTTCAGGGTAGCAGGTCTTCCTTTTACAAGGGCTACATTATTGACACTGAAAGCCGTTTGCAGTTGTGTATATTTGAATAAATTATTGAGTACAATGGCAGGAATAGCATCTTTTTTGAGTTCATAGACAATTCGTAAGCCGTCTCGGTCGGATTCGTCGCGTATGTCGGAAATTCCTTCAATTTTCTTTTCATTGATGAGTTGAGCCGTTTTTTCAATCATCGCGGCTTTATTGACCATATACGGAATTTCTGTAACGACAATCAAATCTTTACCTGACTTGCTTTGCTCAAAATTGGCTTTGGCACGGATAATAATTCTACCTCTACCTGTTTTGTAAGCATTTCGCACCCCTTCGTAGCCGTAAATGATACCACCCGTAGGGAAATCGGGGGCAAGAATGTATTTCATTAACTCACCGATACTGATTTCGGGGTTATCAATGTATGCCAAAATACCTTCAATCACTTCTGAAAGATTGTGTGGAGCCATATTGGTTGCCATACCTACGGCAATGCCCGAAGTACCATTGATAAGCAAATTAGGAATTTTGGCAGGAAGTACAGTGGGTTCGGTTAGCGAATCATCAAAATTAGGCTGAAAATTAACGGTATCTTTGTTGATTTCGCCGATGAGTTCTTCGGCTATGCGTTGCAAGCGAGCTTCGGTATTATGATTGACAAAACCGTTCGCTACAAAAGAATGACAATCGCTTTCAATTTTTACCGAATACACCATATCCGTTTCGGGAAGCAAATGGCAAGTTTTTACGGTAGCATAATAATAACGCTTGGCAACAAGTTCCTGAAACAAACTTTGTAAATACACATTGTTGAGTGTATTGAGAATTTGCTCGTAGTATTTTTCAATTCTTTCGTAGCGGTCAAAGTTATTTTTTTCTAAAAACTTATGCGGAGCATATTGCCGAATATAATTGGCAATGTAGGGGATAAAATCCTTGCTCAAAGCATATTTGATAGGCTTTTCTTGTTGTCTTTGGCGTTCTTGCTCTACAATTTTATCAAGTTTTGTGGCTTTTTGGCTTGCAAAATTGATATTTTCGTAAAAAAGCCGAATGTTGTGAAAACCACTAATGACGAGCTTGTACTCTTTGCGTTTTTGGGTAAAACTTATACGACTGATAATGCCAAATTCCAGAAGTAGAATTTGCAACTCTCTTGCCAAAGTAAGGCTTTGCGTACAGTATTGCAGAGAGATAGTATTTTTTTCAAGCAAAGACACCGAAGCATCGCCTTCAAAAAGATATTGCAAGAATACTTTTTGGGCTTCTTTGGGGGCTTGTAAAATGCAAGTAGGGATATGCTTTTCGGCTGATTTTAGACCTACAAGCTGTGTAAATAATTCGTTTTGGGCAAATTCAGAGGTATTTTGAACATCAAATTCATAAATTTCTTTTCCCGAAGGTAGCCTTCGCTGATACACATAAAATTTGGAGCCAATAAGGTTCTGATAAGCATTGATAAAGTCGTCAAAATACTTTTTATCGGTACTATTGAAAGTAACTCTTTTCGGAGAAATAGAACCTTCGGCAATTAGACAAGCGGCAACAATGCTTTGGTAAATATCTTTTGAAGATGCTTTTGAAGCATACAGATTGGTTTGGCTTCGCTCAATCACAATTTTATCGCCTGCTTTTACTTTGGAAAGTTCTTTCCAAACAAAGATAGGTTTGCCTGCTTCATCTTTGCTTAAAGTAAGAACAGGGTGATTAGATGAACCTTTTAGCTGATAGCCTTCTTGCGTAGTAAGTTCCCAAATAGGGTGGTAGCCTGAATTGAAAAATTTAGTAGCCTTATGTACTTTTTGGTGCATAGAAAGTACTTGCAGGTCAATTTCTTGCTCGCTATCGGGCAGAGAGTTCTTTACTAAATCTTTGAGTGCTATAAGACCATAATTGGTTTTGATGAGTGTATCGCCTGTAAGGCAATAACGCATTGCGGCGGGGCTATCGCCATCAATAGAGCCAAAATTGCCTTGCCCATCCACAAGCGGGTAACGTAAAGACCATTCCTGAGCCATACGTACCATTGTTTCATATACCGAAGAATCGCCGTGAGGGTGATATTTACCAAGAATTTCTCCTACAATACGAGCCGATTTTTTGTAAGGTTTGTTATGTAAAACGCCCAATTCCATCATTCCGTAAAGTACGCGTCTATGAACAGGTTTTAAGCCATCGCGTACATCGGGCAAGGCACGCGAAACAATCACCGACATAGAGTAATCTATGTAGGCAGTTCGCATTTCGTCTTCAATATTGACAGGGAAAATATTTGAGGGGCTTTCAAGAGTTTTGTTGTCGTCTAACATTTTTCAAGAGGTTTTATTTTTAAGCAGGCTAAATTACGAAATTTTCGCCAATCTGAAAAAACGATGGTGTTTATTTTCTTGTCGTTATTTTCCAAAAAATAATTTTTCCCCTTCTAAATACAGCTCGGTGGGCAGGTTGTTCTCATAAATCTGTCCTGTTCCCAATCCTTGATGCCCCTTGAATGGTAGTGTAGCCGTCCATTGAGCAATGGCATTCAAGCCGATGTTGCTTTCCAAAGCCGAAGTTACCCACCAGCCAATTTTCCTATTTTGGGCTTCTTGTATCCAAGCCTCGCTTTCAGCAAAACCACCTAAAAGGGCAGGTTTCAGCACTATAAAGTGAGGTTTTATGCTTTGCAAAAGTTGCCTTTTCTGATGATTTTTGCCGATAAGTTCTTCGTCCAAAGCGATAGGCACGGGCGATTTTTCGCAAATTTGGGCAAGCTGTTCAATTTGATTTGGGGCAATGGGTTGCTCAATGGAGTGAATTTGATAATGAGAAAGTTTTTCTAATTTTTTCAGAGCCTCTTGGGCAGAAAAAGCTCCATTGGCATCTACGCGTAAAATCATTTCTTGGGGTGAAGGAAATTCTTTGCGGATAGAATGTAAAATGCTCAGTTCCGTTTCAAAATCCAAAGCTCCGATTTTCATTTTTAGGCAAGTAAAGCCTTTTTCAACTTTTTGGCGAATTTGAGAAAGCATCCATTCTTTGCTTCCCATCCAAATTAAGCCATTGATGGGGATAAAAGTTTTGCCTTCGGTGAAAGCACTTGGGAAAATGCGTTTTTTCCCGCCATTTGCTAAATCTTTTTCAGCAGTTTCCAAAGCAAAACGGATAGCAGGAAAAGCCTCTAAATCTGTGCTTTGAAGTGTCTGATTTTGATATTTTTGTAGAATTTCGGTTATTTTTTGCTCTAAATCTGCTCTATCGTCCAAACTTAAACCTTTGAGTACATTTACTTCGCCTACGCCTTGTATGTGCGGATTGGATTTGTCCCAAATTCTGATGAAATAATTTTTCTTTTCTCGCAAAATACCCCTTGAAGTACCCGCCTCAAAACGGAAATAAAGCACATAAGGCTCAAAAGTTGCTTGTAGATTTTGCATTTTCAGATTTTTTTGCGTTAAATTTGAGCAAATTTCTCAATTTTCACCTTAAAATGAAAAAACAATGCCTCAAAAAATTGTAGCCGCTAATTGGAAAATGAACCTAAACTTTCAAGAAGCAAATGCTTTGATTTCCGAAGTAACTAATATTTTGAAAGATGAAAAGCGAAATACTGCCGAAGTAATTTTTGCAGTGCCTTTTGTGTATATTCATCACTTGAGTAATTTTCTTAAAAATCAGCCTTTTGCGGTTGCCGCTCAAAATTGCT
Organism: uncultured Cytophagales bacterium; assembly: GCA_964654605.1. Lineage (GTDB taxonomy): Bacteria > Bacteroidota > Bacteroidia > Cytophagales > Thermonemataceae > Raineya. The sequence continues at coordinate 15,648 of CAZZLW010000046.1, forward strand.
CAGAGTACGAAAAAGGGGCTTATACAGGGGAAATTTCGGCTCAAATGCTTGCTTCGGTAGGGGCAAAATGGGTAATTCTTGGGCATAGCGAAAGGCGTTTGTATTATCTTGAAACTTATCGTATGATAGCCGAAAAAATCCAAAGAGCCTTGCAGGTGGGTTTGAAAGTGATTTTTTGCTGTGGTGAATCTTTGGAAATTCGCAATAAAAACGAGCATATTGTGTATGTACAGAATCAGTTAGAGGGCAGTTTATCAGAACTTTCTGCCGAGCAAATGAAAAATATAGTCATTGCCTACGAGCCTGTATGGGCAATAGGAACAGGCAGAAATGCTACTGCCGAACAAGCACAAGAAATGCACGCTCTTATTCGGGCTTATTTGAAAAAGAAATTTGGAAGCGAAACTGCTCAAAATACAAGTATTCTATACGGAGGAAGTGTGAATGCTCAGAATGCTAAACCGCTCTTTGCTTGTACTGATGTAGATGGCGGACTGGTAGGAGGGGCTTCGCTGAAAGCAAGAGAATTTGCAGAAATTGTGAAATCTTACAATTAGAGTAATTGTTTAGGTATATTTTGCAGTAAGGAAACAGGAAACAAGATACAGGAAACAGGATTTTAGAAATTAGACAGAAAAATGAGAGAGAAAGCCCTTAAAAACTTGAACATCAAACGCTAAACTTTTTTGAACGTAAATAATTACCAATTAGATGCATAAAAAACCTCAAACCTTTGAACTTCAAACTCCTGAACATCAAACCCTTAAACTTTTACTAAACAACTTCAAAAAACTTTTACATCTATGACACTCAAAGAACGCATCAACGAAGATATCAAAGAGGCAATGAAAGCCAAAAATCAGGCGGCTCTGACTGCTTTGCGTGAGCTAAAATCAATGATTCTTTTGGAAGAAACCAAAGAAGGCGGTACGGGCAACCTTTCGGAAGCCGATGAAATTGCTATTATCAATAAGGCATTGAAACAACGGAAGGAATCTTACGAAATGTTTGCCTCGCAGGGTAGAACCGAACAAGCCGCCGAGCAGCAAGCAGTAATTGCAATTATGGAAAAATATTTGCCACAGCAACTTTCGTCTGAGGAGGCAGAAGCTCAAATTCGCGAAATTATTGCTAGTGTGGGGGCTACTTCTGCCAAAGATATGGGTAAAGTAATGGGACAAGCTACCAAAACCCTTGCAGGAAAAGTAGATAACAAAACCCTTGCCGAACTTGTCAAGAAGTTATTGAGCTAAAATTGTTATGAACAGCCTTGACCTTTTCATTCTCGTTCCTATTTTGTGGGGGGCTCATCGGGGCTATCAGTCGGGCTTGCTGATGAATGTGCTATCGCTTCTTTCTTTTGTTGCGGCAATTATTTTGGGTTTTAAGTTTTGGGTGGTTGCTCTCAAAATCTTAAAACCCCTAATGGGCGATATGTCGGAAAGTATTATGCCTTATGTGGCTTTTGTGGCTACTTTTGCTTTGTTTTTCTTTCTTGCCAATCGTTTTGCACGTTATCTGAAAAAAAGCATAGATACCACACTTTTGGGTAGTTTTGATAATTTGCTTGGAGCAGGTTTAGGAGGGTTGAAATTCGCTTTTGTCGTAAGTCTGTTTCTAATGATTTTCCATAAAATAGCTAACGAAACCACTTCCAACAAAGAATTGTTGCAGGGCAGTTTGCTGTATCCCGTGGTAGAGCCACTTGCCCCGTATGCGGTGAAAAATATCTCTTCGGTGGTTGCTTTTGGCGAAGATATTATCAAAGAAGCCAAAGAAATCATCAACGAAAAGCCCGCAGAAGCAAGTAAAAATAAAAAAACGCAATAATGATGAATGAGCCGTTATTATTTTCAATTCAGTCTTATCAGTATTTGCAAGAAAGACTTTTGGCACTTGGGGGTTTTCGTAGAGCAGAGGTAGAAGTTAAGATTTTCCCTGACGGAGAGCGTTATCAACGCATACTTACCGAAGTGGAGGGAGAAAATGTTATTCTTTTAGGTGGAACGCCCACAGATACCGATACTTTGGAACTTTATGACTTGGCTTCGGCAATAGGAAAATATGGAGCAAAAAACTTGACCATCGTGATACCCTACTTTGGCTATTCTACTATGGAAAGAGCCGTAAAAAAAGGAGAGGTGGTTACGGCTAAAACTCGGGCAAAACTGCTTTCCTCTATTCCCAAAACAGGGAGCAGAATAACCTTTGTGCTAATGGATTTGCATACCGAAGGCTTACCGCATTACTTTGAAGGAGATGTGCAGTCAGTTCATTTGTATTGCAAAGAGGTAATTATGCAGGCTTGTGCAGAAATAGCAGGGAAAGACTTTATTTTAGCTTGTACAGATGCAGGACGAGCCAAGTGGGTAGAATCGCTTGCCAATGATATGGGAGTAAATGCGGCTTTTGTATTCAAAAGGCGAGTGAGTGGCGAGGAAACCGTAGTTACAGGGATTAGTGCTGATGTTACAGGTAAAGTAGTGGTTATCTATGATGATATGATACGCACTGGTGGTTCGCTTATCAATGCGGCAAGGTCTTACAAAGAAGCAGGAGCAAGTAAAATTTATGCGATTACTACTCACGGTTTATTTAATAACAATGCTTTGCAAAGATTGCAAGAAAGCGGTCTTTTTGAAAAAATCTATTGCACCGATACACACCCCAATAGCCAAAAGGAAGCTCGAAATCCATTTTTAGTGGTAAAAAGTGTAGCAGAAATTATCAAGAAAAGGGTTTTAGGGTAATTTTTTCAGAGCCAGTTGCCACTTTCGTTTTTGCAAACCTTCACTTATTTCAAAAGCCTTTCGGAAACTGGTACGATTGTACTCAACAAGTTCTAAACTCAAAAACGGATTACAAAGGCTTTTTTCCTCAAAATAGTAGTCATATTTGCATTTTTTTAGGCTTATCAAAGAATAATGCAGAGAGATTTCGCCGTAACTATCGTAAAGCAGAAACTTTTTCCCCGTATAACTTTGAAATTTTAGGGTATCAGAGGCTTCCCGCAAGATTTCTAATTTGATGTTACTATCCAAAAACGGATAAATTCCTATTCCCAAAGTTGTAAAAACTACTTCTGCCTGCTCTTTTTTGAGTATGGAGGCTACTTGTGGGTAACTTGTTTGGCTGTAAGGATAAACTTTTTCCCAAATAATTTTTATTTGCCAAAAAATCAGAACGATTGCCGCTATCAGATAGAAACTTGGCTTTTTCCATTTTTCAAGGAAAAAAAATTGAAGTTGCTTTATGCCAAGCAAATACAAAAGTGGAAAGACAAAAATAAGACCGCGAGGAGCTTTGGGCAATAGAAGCATTACCAAATAAGTAAGCAGGGCAGTCCAAGCTATCAGACGCCAAAGAATAGTGTAATTAGACGGAAACCTTAAAATATTTCTCATTTGCCAAATACCCAAAAGCATCAGTGCTATATTTTCAAATTCTGCTAAATATTGAAAGTAAAAACGACCATTGAAAGGGTGAGCAGTAGTTTCTTGGGCGTTCGCCACTATACCTATAATAGTAGCAGGATACTTATACCAAGGCAAACCCGCGATTATTCCCACAAGCATAAATAAGGCAATTATGCCACAAAAGCCTATCAATATTTTCTTGAAAAATTCCCAACTAAAAGAGATTGCGTAACCTTTTCTATTGAAGGTAATAAGCAGTGCCATAAAAGTAAGTGGCACAATGGCTTTGTAGTTGGTAAGGAGCAATAAACTTGCTACTACGCCTATCAGCCAAGCAGAAGCCCAAAAAGTTTTTCTTTGGTCTAAAAAACTTTGTATTTGCCCCCAAAGCAAAGCTGAAAAAAATAATCCAAGTGTTTCAATGCTTAAAGTTCGGCTGTACGATACTGCAAAAAAGGCAGTGCCTAATAAAAGATATGTAATGGCATTGTAAGGCTTTTTTATAGCGTCTTTCAGCAATAATCTAACCCAAAGTAGGGAGGCAAAAACGCCTAATAAGGCATTGATAGAAAGCAGAAACCAAAAATTGGGGTAAATGAGGTAAAAAGGCAAAAAAAATACGTATAACACAGGTGAGGCGTGGTGGAAAAAGTTGTGAAAATTGCCACGTGCAAGTTCTTGAATGGTTTGATAGTTTTTTACAGCATCGTAGTCGAAAGGGGCAGAAGAGATGAGTTGGTAATTATAGATAAAAATTAAAAATACAGCGGAGTTAAGCCCAATAAGAATAGGAGCAAGGTTTTTATTGTTCCGACACATAATTTTGCAAAAATTTCTTGGATTTTGTGTGATTTTTTTGTTAAATTTAGCCAAAATTACACCACAAAACTAATGAAAAAACTTTTACTCAAATTGCTTAATATTGAAAAAAGCGAATTTACGCAAGTAATTTTGCTTTTACTTTTAGGCTTTTTGATAGGAGTTTTTATTGCTACTTACGATGTAGCCTCAATGACACTTTTCTTGCAGAATTGGGACGAAGATACTTATTTGCCTATTGTAATTATTGCTACGGGTATTATCGGTATAATAATCACTTATACATTTTCTTTTTTGCAAAATCGGATAGCTTATCCTTCGCTTTCTATTGCTACTTTGTTTATTTTGCTTGCTATTATAGCCCTTATACGTTTGAGTTTTGGTGTAGTGGAAGAAACTGATTTGAAACGAAAAATTATTTTTGCTTCATTGGTGCTTATGGGTCCTATTGATGCCCTGCTTGCACTTGTGTTTTGGGGAACTTTGGCACGTATTTTTACGCTCAAACAGCAAAAAAGAATAGTAGGAGGGGTAGATATTGGGAAAGGGCTTGCGGCTTTGGTTACATTCTTTGCTATTCCTCTGTTTTCGGCTCTTGTTCCTGCTACCGAAGATTTGATTGATATAACGTTTATAGCAGGTATTTTAATCATCATTGCTTATTTTTCTCTCATATTAGCCTCTCCTACAATTAGTTTTGGAAAACTCAAACGCATTGAAGGGCAAACAGGGCGTTTTGGTATCAGAAAAATGTTCCGCCATCGTTATATTGTGCTTATGGCGGGCTTTGTAGTGATAGCCACGATTGCTCATCAGTTTGTAGATTATTCCTTTCTGAATGTGGTGGGTAAGCAGTACCCTGCCGAACGCGATTTGCAAAATTTTATTGCTGTTTTTGAAGGAGTTGTTATTTTCTTTGCCCTTGCGATACAAATTTTTGCAGTAGATAAAATCATAGAGCTTTACGGCACACGAGTAGCACTTCTTATCAATCCTTTATTGCTTTTAGGGCTGACTGCTATCGCAATTTTTATTGGCATTTTTTCAGGATTTGAAACCACTGCCGATGGTACAGGTAGTTTTGTGCTATTTTTCTTGGCGATTTCTTTGAGCAAGCTGTTTTCTGCTTCTTTGAAAGAATCAATGGACGATGCGGCTTTCAAGATGTATTATTTCCCGATTGATTCTCGGGTGCGTTTAGATGTGATTAGCCGAATGGACGGGATTGTGAAAGTAGGAGCAGGACTTATTGCGGGGGTACTATTGTTTGTTATTCAGTATTTCCACTTTTCTAATCTATTGCTATTTTCTATTTTGCTCTTGCCTATTGCCGCCTTGTGGGCTTACGACACCAACAAAATGTACGTAGGCTACAAAGATACACTTCGCCAGACACTGGTAAGCTCTAAAAGCAAAATTTCGGAAACGGCTCTTAGCGAGCAATCTTTGGATAAAATGTTGCAAAAAGAATTGGAAGCTCCCCAACCCGAAAGGCAACTTTTTGCTCTAAAACTTTTGGAAAGATTAGAACCCACGTTGTTTGAAGAGGCTTTGGTACAATTTGCTAAATCGGAAAGAGATACTATTGTAAAAAAGTTTGCTTTGAGCAAAATAGAGGATTTGACAATCACCCCCGATGGGCTTGTATCCAAAGAGAAAACATCTTTTAATATTAAAGAACTGCATCAAAAAGCAAAATCCAAGCAGGTGCAAGAGCGTTTGTGGGTTGCCAAGAAATTGCCCGAGTTAGTTAGCTCTGAAACAGAGTATTTGCTTTTAGAACTCTTACGCGATTCGGATATGCGAGTGCGTATGTATGCGGTGCTGGCTTGCCGTAAAATACAAAAGCCCGAAACTTGGAGTATTTTAATAGACCTGCTTGCTTCGCCTATATATGCCAATGCCGCCGCCGCCGCACTTATTACCGCAGGAGATAAAGCTATTCCTACTATGGAAGCCGCTTTTCATAAGTCGGGACAGGACTTGGAAATTATGCGTAGAATTGTAGAAATATACGGCAGAATAGGCTCGGATAGGGCTTTAGAAATGCTTTGGGCTAAAATCAATTTTCCTGATGCCGAGATTGTAGAGCAAATACTTTTTGCATTCAGCTATAACCAAATTCGGGTACCTACGGAAAAAACGGCTTTTATCAATCATATTATTGAAATTGAAATTAGTGATGCGGCTTGGGATATTGCGGCTCTGCTAGAAATAAAGAAAAATAAGCATACGCATTACTTGCGAAAATCTTTGCAAGATGAAATTCAGTATAATTTTGAAGGAATTTTTACCCTTCTTTCGCTTATCTATGAGCCACAGTCGGTACAGCTTGTCAAGCAAAATCTTGAAAGTGATTCGGCTGACGCTCACGTCTTTGCTATTGAGCTAATGAATGTTTTTTTGGCAGACGAACTGAAACCCAAACTTTTTCCACTTTTTGAAGATTTATCTGACGAGGAAAAAATAGAACGCCTACAAGAATTTTTTCCAAGGGAGCGTTTTGGCTCTGTGGAGGTACTAAGACACCTTATCAGCAGGGATTACTCCTATACCAACCGCTGGACACGCTCTTGTGCGATGTACGCATTGGGTTTTGAAGAAGATTTGAATGACTTTGAGGAACTGGTTGCTAATCTTTTCCACCCTGACCCGCTACTGCACGAAACTGCCGCTTGGGCTATCTGCCAGCACAACCCCAAAATTTATGAAAAAGTAAAACATAGATTGCCTTCTGAAAATGCAAGCAATATTGATATGGTCTTGGAAAAGGTTTTTAGTAAGGAAAAAAACTACCTGATGCCCTTGCGATTGCAAAAAACTATGTTCTTGAAAGATATTGATTTTATGCAAAATGTTCCTTCGGATATTGTTTCTGAAATGGTAGAGCTTATCCAAGAAAAGCACTTCAAAACAGATACATTATGGATAGAAAATGGAGTATTGCTGAATGCCCTTCCGATTGCAGTGGTAGCAGAAGGTAGAATAGAACACTATCAAAATGGGGTACTTATCAATGCTTACAATACTCGCGAATTTTTTGGACACTTATTTTTAGGTGAAAACGAGCATTTTGAAGGAGAGTGTAGAGTAGTGGCGGGAACTACTCTATACGAAATTGATAAAGACCTATTTTATACAATGATACAAAAAAACCACGAGTTTGCAAGAGCGTTCATTGATGCTGTGGCACGAGAGCTAATGCCTACTGCTATCAGGAAAAAATAAGATAATGTGAGTTACAAGATTAAAATTTTGATTTACAGTTTTTTAATATTAAGGGCTTTAGCTACAAGGAAACAAGATTTAGAATATTGGATATTTAGGATAAGTAAAACTTTTGAATCGTTGTATTTTAGAACGTAATAGCCATTTTTTCTACGTTAATAAACTATTTATGAGTAACTATGCCTACGATATTTACCTAAACTATTCGCCCAAAGATAATACCGATGGTTGGGTAGAAAGATTTTTGAAGGTTTTGGAGCAAAGTTTGCTACAACTTTCGGGAACTATACGCATTTTACGTTATGCCAATGGAGAAAGTCCTACGTCTCATACGCTTTCGCAAGTAGCTATAATGCTATGTGTAGTTTCGCCCAACTTTAATAATGATAAAAATTGTATAGAAGACCTTGATAATTTCTTGCAAAGTGCTTCATTAAAAAAAGAAAGGCATTTATTAAAAATATTCAAACTACCTACCCCAATACACCTTCAACATTCGGCTTTGCAAAATTTATCTGCTCACCATTTCTACAAAGAACAAGAAGGAGAGTTTGTACCTATTCAAGATTTCTTTGGAAAGGAAACAGAAAAAATCTTTTGGGTGCAAATTTTAGATTTAGCACAAGAGATATACATAGGCTTACAAAAATTGCAGCAGCGAAAAGATTTTATCCAAAAAACAACTCTCCAGGCTTCCAAAGTTGTGTTTTTGGCTCATACTACCGAAGATTTACAAATAGAAAGAAATTTGCTTAAAAGAGAGTTGCAGAAATGGGGTTGTTTGGTTTTGCCCCAAGAAAACTTACCTCAAAATCTATTAGAGCTTGAAAATCTCTTGAAAGCAGATTTGGAGAGAAGTGAGTTAGCTATTCATTTGATTGGCTCTAAATACGGAGAACCTTTGCGGGAAGAAGGAGTATCTTTGGCTGAATTGCAAAATAATCTTTCCGCTGAGTATAATGCAATGCTTTTGGCTACAAAAAACTCTATCTACGACTCTCGGAAAAATTTTATGCGAGTTCTTTGGATGCCCCTTCATTTGAAATTTGATAGCGAAAAACAAAGAGTTTTTGTAGATAATCTTACACAAGGAACAGAAGCGGCAGAAGCTACCGAAATTTTGCAAGTACCTTTAGAAGATTTGAAAAAAATGCTCAAAAAAATTTTGATTGAAAGCGAGCAAGAAGATCCACTGAATGTATTGAAGCACACTACCGATTTGGTAAAAAGTGAAGCCATTTATTTGATTTACGATTTAATTGATAAGGAAGATGCTCAAAAAATAGCTGATTTTTTGAAAAATCAGGGTATTGAAGTGTTAGAACCATCTTTTAGCGATACTCTCGTAGATAGCAGAAAAACGCATATTCAAAACCTTATTGTTTGTAAAGCCGCTTACATTTATTATGGTAAAATTAGTAGGCAATGGGTAGCAACTAAAATTTTAGACCTTCTGAAAGCCCCTGGATTTGGACGTGAAAAGCCCCTGCAACACAAGTTTGTGATAAGTAAATACGAATTCCAGCCTGATGAATTTATGCAGAGAAACCAGATTAAATCTATTATCCTAAAAGATAATCTATGGACGGGACTGCTTGAAACCTTGCGAAGTATTCAATGAGCAAGGGGAAAAGATTTTTTTCATAATACTGCATAGTCATCATTTACCTTTGGGCAAGTAAGTGTATTAAGAAAAAATAAGTTTTCGCTTAAAACACCTAATAAGTATGAAAAAACATGACTTTTTTTTGCGGTTAGTAGCTGTCTTGGCTGTCTTTGTATTCTGGGCGGCTCAGAGATGGATTTTTGATGTTACGCTTTCCAGCCCTTCTTTGCCTAACTTGTGTGTAGGAGGTGCTTATCAGACTTTGGGTAATATTGTTATTACAGAAGCCAATTTAGATGATTTTACCCAAACAGGTACGGGGCATTTTTTGCGTTTGCAGGTAGTAGGAGATTTTCAATTGGAACCGGGTATTGGTACAGCAAGCGTAAATGGAACAGGAGATTTAACCAATGTAAGCATCACCGTATCTCCTACGCAAATTGTCGTGTTTTATGATGCAAACAATGCAGGAACTAACCCCGACATTCTAACCATTTCGGGCATTAGAGTAAGGGCAATTACTTCGGCGGGTAGCGGCTCGCTTCAAATGAATGCAGGAACACCCATTGCGGGTATTACGATGGGAGTTACCAATTTAGCTACTTTTTCAAGCACTATGCCACCTGCTCTTACTTTTGATAACGGCAACGATCCCGATAAAATCATCTGCGAAGGGCAAAGTGTAACATTCACTGCCACAGGAGCTAGTTCTTATACTTTTTATGTAAATGGCAACCCTGTTGCGACCAACTTTACAGGAATTTATACAACCACTACCTTAGCCAATAACGATGTGGTAAGCGTAACAGGCACATCTGGGGCTTGTAGCACTACGCTTGTAGGCTCAGCTTATACCGTCAGAACCAACCCTTATGTAAGTTTGATAAGCAATGATAGCGATAATATTATCTGCGAAGGGCAAAGCATTACTTTTACGGCTGTAAGCGATGGAACAAGTTTCGCTTTTTACAGAGGAGTTACTTTGCTTCAATCAGGACCAAGCAATACATACACCATAGCCTCACCTGCTCTTACCGACGCGGGGGCGTATAGCGTAATAGCTCTTAAAAATGGCTGTTCTACGACTTCAAATGTTATCAATCTTACGGTAAATGCTTTACCTAATGTAGGCTATCAGACAACAGGAATGACTTTGGAGTTTCCTAATAGCGAAACCAATCCGCAACCTTTGCGAGATGGCGTAAATTTTGGCGGTACTTTAGATGGCAATCTCACGCCAAGTGGAGTAGGCACTTATTCAGGAGCAGGCGTGTTAGGTACAAGTTTTTACCCAAATGTGGCGGGTGTTGGTAGCCATTTGATAACTTATTCCTATACTGCTTCCAATGGTTGTACTTCCAGTGCTAGTATTACTATTCAAGTTTATAATGCCTCCAATCCAATTACGAATTTAACCAATCTTTATTGTGAGACAGATGGAGTTCAGCCACCTGCCCCGCTTACACTTTCTCCTAACTTGTCTGTTTTTACTTCTACAATGACTTTGGTTACTTATTTTCAGATAGGCTATTTTTACATTCCTGTAACTGCTACTTTTACACGATCAACTCCTTTGAAATATACTTTTGTGGGAACAGCCTCAACTGCTATTTCTCCTACGCCGCCTCCTACGCCAATGGTAGAGCCAATGGGTGGATACTCTATCAATACTTCTCTGCTTCCGCTAAATATAAGTGTTGGTATTGGGGCAAGAGTAGAATATATTTGTACAGGTGGTGATTGTGGGGCATTTGGGACTACTTTGGGTGGGGTGTATAATATTACTCGTTCTACTTCTACAAGACGTAAATCTAACCCTAATTTAGCTTTTACAGGAATAGCTCCCAACCAGCGTTTTTGTGCTACACCTGCTTCTATTTCTCTTGCCGCAACCAATACATTGCCTAATAGTACTGTGGAAAATATCCCTGCTAATGAAGGTACTTATTTAATCAGCCGCACACTCAATCCTCTTGATTTTGGAGTAGCTCCGAGTGCAGTGATTAACCCTACCACAAAAATATTTAATCCTGCCGCATTGCAAGGGGCAATTATTTCGGGTACTCCTGTACCTAACCCTATCAATAGCTCTCAAACGTTTTATATTAAATTTAGATACACCGACTCGCAAGGTTGTACAGGAGAAAGCCCTGTAAAGCAATTTTTCTTAGACCCAATGCCCATACCTGCTTTTACAGGCTTACAACCTAATTACTGCGAAGGAAGTGCCACACTTAACCTCATTCCTTCATTCAACATCACTGATGAAATATTCAATCCTACCAATGGTTTTTTTGAGATATTAGATGCTTCTAATAATGTAGTACGCATTTTCCCTAATGGAGTAAATACGCTAAACTTGGATGCCCCTGCTTTGCCGCCTAATGATGGCTACCGAGTGAGATACACCTATCAGACAAGCAGAGGCTGTACCGCCCAAAGTGCTACACAAATTTTCAATATAAAAGCTCTCCCCGTAGTTGCCTTTACAGGGGTGAATGATGGGGACGAATTTTGCCGAAATGCCTCCAACGTAACTTTACAGGGGGTTGTGAATGGTACTCCTAACCCGGGCGGGGTGTTTAGGATTAGACGTGTATCGCCTTCGCCTACTGCTTTTGAAAATTTATATGCAGATAGAACCTTCCGACCTACGCAACCACTGCCTTCACAGACAGGCTCTTTGCCCGGACTTTACGAGATAGAATATCGTTTTAGTCAAGGTTACCCTGGACCTATTTCTTGCGAAAATGTTACTTCTAAACAGGTGATTATTCACGATTTACCGATACCAAATTTTGAGTTCCCAGTTGCTTACCAAACAAGCTCTACCACAGCATCTATTTGTAGAGACCAAAATACTATTACGCTTACTCCTTCGGTAAATGGTTTGCCTCCTGCTATGCCTATGAATGGGAGATTCAGGATAACCCGTATAGCTCCTACACCGCAAGCTCCTTTTGATATGGCTTTCGGGCTGAATATCATAGATTTTGCTTCTCCGCAATTCAACATTCCTACTTTTACAACCGATGTCTATGTGTATGAAATTCAGTATTCTTATACAGATGCCAATAGCTGTAATGATATTTCAACTCAAAAAACTCTTACCGTAAATCCTAGCCCTACACTTACGCTTGCCAATATCCAAATTACAAACCGATGCTTGGGCGAAACAACGCAATTTGTAGTTACCTCTCCACTGCCCATTAGCACTTACGAATGGTCGGGTACTGAAATTCCGCTGACTACAACGACTTCCAATACTTTCTCATTTGTTTATAGTTCTACGGGTACAAAAAATGTAACTCTTGTGGTAACCAATGCTCAGGGTTGTAAGCAAACACTTAATTTTAGTATAGAAATTAAAAACAAACCGAATGTTAATTTTAACTTCTTGGGTCAGTGCTTCGGCTCGCCCACGCAATTTACAGACCAAACTACTATTTTACCCGGCGGCGACCCTATTGTAAGCTGGCTATGGGATTTTGGCGATAGCAATACTTCTACCTTGCAAAATCCTGCCCATACTTACGCTAGCCCGGGCGTGTATAATGTTTCTCTTACCGTTCAGACCAGCAACAACCCCGATTTGAGTTGCCCTGTAACTATTAGCAAACAAATTACCATTTTCCCACAATACACCGTAACCAATACAAGCCCATATACCGAGAATTTTAATGCGAACAATGGCTCTTGGATTGTTGGGCAAACCAACCCTACGACACCTTCTTGGCAATGGGGTACAATGACGGCAACAGGAGGTAAAATTGTACCTACTGATGGAGCTTATTGGCGTACTTTCAAAGGAGTGAGCAATATTGAACAATACAACAGCAGTGAGCAGTCATTTTTAGAAACCCCCTGTTTTGATATTAGCAGTTTAGATAGACCTGTTATCAACTTTGATTATTGGGTAGATACTCGCCCCGACCAAGATGGCATTTCCATACTTTATACCACAAACGATGGGGCTACTTGGAAACTGCTTGGAAACATCAACCAGGGCTTGGAATGGTTCAATTCGGCAGGAATTACGGGTTTGCCCGGTACAGGAACGCCTGGGCTCATCAATGGTACCGTGAGAGGCTGGTCGGGGAATACGCAAACAGCTTGGAAAACTGCACGCTTTATTCTTGACCAAGTAAAACAAGAAGCAGGAATAGGGGGAAAAGTGCGTTTCCGTTTTGTACTTGGAAGCCTAAATTTCCCCATAGATAATACCGACAAGTATGATGGTTTTGCTATTGATAATTTCCAAATCAAAAGCAGAAACCGCAGAATTTTATTGGAACATTTTACCAACGCAGGGGCTCCTGATGCAAGTGCCGAAGATGCTTTCATCAACAATATCGCTACACTTCGCCCTGAAAGCGTTAATATTCGCTTCCATACCAGTTTCCCTAATGCCAATGACCCTCTGAATAAAGATAATACCGTAGACCCCAGTGCCAGAGCGTTTCATTATGGAATTTCTCAAACACCTCGTACAACTCGCGATGGGGCGGTGTTCCCTAATCTTTATTCTGTCATAGACCCTACATTGATTGAATACGACAAACGCTCTTTGGTGCCTTCACCTTTTGAAATACAAGTGGTATTTGGCAATAACCCTGCTGAACTGCTTAATGTAGGGGCAATTATCAGGGCTGTAGAAAATTTCAACAGACCTGTTTTGGTACAAATAGCTATTATAGAAAAAGAAATACAAGGCAATGCCATTGGCTTACCCGGAAATACTTACTATAATGTGGTAAAAAGGCTTTTGCCTGATGCGGCAGGTACGCGTATCAATACGAATTGGATAAGAAATGTTACGCAAGCTACCATTAACCAATCGTATAACCCCACTAATTTCTACGACATCAACAAAATTGCGGTGGTCGTTTTTGTGCAAGACGAAGAAACCAAAGAAATCTATCAAAGCACTTATGTAGAGCCTACTACCATACCCAGTGGTATTACTGCTTTGTACAACGATTTCTCTGATGCGATTGCTCTTTATCCTAACCCCGCACAAAACGTGGTATTCATAGAACTTCCTAGTACGCTCAATGAACTCAATTACGAATTGTTTGATGCTTTGGGTAAAAGCCTATTGGTGGGCAAAGCAAAAATGGGTAAAAATGAGCTATCTACGCAAACCCTTTCCGAAGGAATGTACTTGCTCAAATTTTACAGCGAGCAAGGAAAAGTTGGGTATAAAAAGTTTATTATTCAGCGATAAGCTAAACAAGAGGCTATTATGCAAGCAAGTATTTTAGAGAATTACACCACTACCGAAACTGCATTTAACCCTTTCCCTGGGCTTAGACCTTTTACGATTGAAGAGAGCCATCTTTTCTTTGGGCGAGAAGGGCAAAGTGATGAAGTTTTGATGAAACTTTATGAAAATCGTTTTGTGGCGGTAGTAGGTCCTTCGGGTAGTGGTAAATCTTCGTTTATTTATTGTGGTGTAATTCCTATTTTGTATGGTGGCTTTGTAGCCAATAAAACTTCCAACTGGAATGTAATGGTAGCTCGTCCGGGTGCTTCTCCTATTGAAAACCTATCGGAGGCGATATTTAAGAAGATGCACACACAAAATTTGAGTGAGGAAGATAAAATTATTCGTAAAAAAATTATTGCCACTTTATTGCGTAGTAGCTCTTTGGGGCTTATTGAAGCCATACTCAATACCCCCGAATTTTCAGAGCAAAACACGCTAATTCTCATAGACCAATTTGAAGAACTTTTCCGCTTTCGCAAACAAGATGATGTAGAGGCTATCAATGAAGCCCTCAATTTTGTAAACTTGCTGATGGAAGCTATCAGATACGAAGGTCTGCCTATCTACGTAGCTATTACGATGCGTTCTGATTTTATTGGGGAATGTGCTTTTTTTCCCGATTTGACCAAAGCCATCAACAATAGCTACTATATGATACCTCAAATGACACGCGAGCAGAAGCGTATGGCAATCATAGGACCCGTAGCAGTGGGGGGAGCTGAAATTACACCAAGATTAGTACAAAGACTTCTTAACGATTTGGGAGATAACCCCGACCAATTGCCCATTTTGCAACATTCTTTGATGCGTACTTGGGACTATTGGCTCAGGCATAAAGAGGCAAACGAAGCCCTTGATGTACATCATTACGAAGCCATTGGCACAATGAAAGAAGCTCTTTCCTTACACGCCAACGAGGCTTTTGATGAGCTCACCGAAGCTCAAAAAAGAGTTTGTGAAAAACTTTTCAAAACCATTACAGAAAAAGGAGGAGACCAAAAT
The DNA here is from genome assembly GCA_964654605.1 of uncultured Cytophagales bacterium. GTDB lineage: Bacteria > Bacteroidota > Bacteroidia > Cytophagales > Thermonemataceae > Raineya. The sequence goes on from CAZZLW010000046.1 coordinate 30,988, forward strand.
CAAGGCATACGCCGACCTACTTCGTTGGGCGAAATTACGGCTATCATTGGAGCAAGACAAGAAGATATTATCACCGTTATTGATAAATTCAGAGAACCCGGACGCTCACTGATTACCCCTGCTTATGGTATCCCGTTGAATAGTAACTCCATTATTGATATTTCTCACGAAAGTTTGATGAGAATTTGGACTAGGCTCAAAAATTGGGTTGATGACGAAGCCGAAGCTGTACAAATGTATCTCAGACTTTCAGAAGCCTCTGCAATGTACCAAGTAGGAAAGGCGGGTTTATGGCGACCGCCCGACTTGCAACTGGCTCTCAATTGGCGTGAAAAACATAAACCTACTCTGCTATGGGCTCAAAGGCATAACCCTGCATTTGAAAGGGCTATGGTTTTTTTGGATTATAGCCAAAAAGAGTATGAAACCGAACAACGCATCAAGGAAATGTTACAAAAAAGAACCTTGAAGCGTACGCGTATGACAGCCATTATCTTAGGGCTTTTTACACTGGTCGCTATCGCTTTTCTGATTTATGCTTTGGCGAAAAGAGTAGAAGCAGACCAACAGCGAGCTCGTGCCGAAGAGCAAAAATTGCTGGCTATCAAGCAAGAAAAATTAGCCAAAGAAAATGCCAAAGAAGCCATTAGGCAAAAAGAAGAAGCTGAAAAAGCCAAAGAAGAAGCCGAAGTGCAGAGGTATCGTGCCGAAATTGCTAAAATTGAAGCTGACCAGCAAAGAGAAGAAGCTGAAAAACAAAAAGAAATTGCCGAAAACCAAAGGCGGGAAGCTATCAAAGCCAAAGATGAAGCCAAAGCCAGCGAAGAACGAGCCAAAGAAAATGCCAAAATCGCCGAAGAACGCCGCAAAGAAGCCGAAGCCGCTACCAAAGAAGCCAATGTGCAAAAAAATAGGGCTAAAAATCAACGTTTGCTTTCTATTGCCCAAGCTATGGCTCTCAAATCTAAGCAACTTTCCGAAGACCCCGAACTACAAGCACTCAATGCCCAACAAGCCTATAAGTTTCATAGCGAAAACGGCGGAAGCAAATTTCACCCTGATATTTACCAAGGGCTTTATTACGCTATCCGTACCTACGAAGGAGAAGACTTTAACAAGCTAAAAGGACATACGGATTTCGTGAGAGCCATTGTTCCCGCTCAAACAGGTAAATATGTATATTCGGCTGGTAGTGCTGGCGAGGTGCTTCGTTTTGATTTGGAAAATACCAAAAAGCAGGGCGAACTCATTGTTAAAAATGCTTACGTCAATAAAACTATGGCTATCAGCTACGATGGGCAATTTCTGGCAGTAGCAGGCAATGCTAATAAAATTCAAATCTTTGATGTGAAAGGTGAAAATAAACGCTTACAGAATAATATAGTTTTGCCGCCCGAAATATCAGTTTGGTTTTTGGCATATCCTTCTCGCTCTAACGAAGGGATGGCTATTCTGGCTTCCAATAAAAAACTTTATTTTTACAATGGGAAAGAAGTAAAAACAATTGGCTCACCCAAAGAGCAAGTTACTTGTTTGGCGATTACTGCCGACGGCAAGCATATCATTACAGGAGATAACAAAGGACAGGTGATATTTTGGAATATACAAAACAATGAAGAAAAACTCTTTCTGACAGACAGCCAGCCCATAGCCGCTTTGCGGGTCAGCCATAATGGTAAATGGCTTGCAGTGGGTAATGAGCAAGGAAAATTACGATTGTATAATTTACAAAAGGAAAACGCCAAACCTATCAATCTTTTCGGACATAGTAGGCAAATAACAGATATTGTTTTTAGCAATGATGATGCTCAAATGGCTTCTGCGAGTATGGATAAAACCGTTAGGGTTTGGAATATGAATAACCTCAATAGCGAGCCAATGGTATTCAATGATTACAATACTTGGGTTACTACGCTGAGCTTCAATGCCGATGGCTCTAAACTTATTGCAGGTACGCGTGATAAAGTAGTAAGATTCTGGTACACAGAAATCAGCAAAATGAGCGATTATTTATGTGGCAAAATCAGAAAGAATATGAGTGATGAAGAATGGAAACGCTATGTAGCTGATGATGATGATGTACCTTATGAAAAAACTTGCGGCGATTTACCTAAACGCGAATAATCCCAAAAATAATTTTTTGTAATTGTTTAGGTATGAGTTTGCAGGAGTAAGGAAACAGGAAACAAGATTTTAGAAAATAGATGCCCGACAGAAAAAATGAGAGACAAAGCTCTTAAAGACTTGAACCTCAAAAACGCTGAACTTTTTGAACATAAACAATTTTAATTTTTTAGACTTAATTGGTGGCGGTAAAATATAGTGAAAAAGAAGCAAAAAATAGGATTTTAGAGAAAGGAAAAACTTTAACCTTCAATTCTCAAACCTTCATACTTTTTCAAACCGCAAACTTTCAAACTTTTTGAATGTAGATATTCCCCCAAAATAAACTTACTCCTATGCGTTTTCTGATTGGTATTTGTTTAAGCTACTTTATTTTTTTATGTTCTTGTTGGGCTCAAAACGAGGAAAAAGGTGAGGGGCAAAGCGATTGCTCCATAAAACTACAAGAAAGTGAAAATGCTTTTGAAGATGGCTCTTTGAGCAACTCTATTTTGCTTTTGAAAGATTGCTTGGAAAAAGGCGATTTCAATCAGGAAGAACGTGTAAGGGCATACAGGTTGCTCGCTATCATTCATTTATATCGTAATCAGGATAAAGAAGCCGAAGAGTTTATGCACCTACTCTTGCGTGCCAATCCTGAATATCGCTTGCGTCCTAATGACCCCGCCGAGTTTATTGAATTATACAGAAAATTTCGTATCCGTCCTTACCTTATTGTTGGAGGCAATTTAGGCGGAAATTTCTCTCAAATTAGCGTAAGCCAACTTTTTAGCACGGATAATCCTGTAAGTCAGGATATGCTTTATACCAATTTGTTTGGCTTTCAGTTTGGAGGAATTATCTCTCGTCCTATTACCAATTTTATTGAAGTAGTATTACAACCCAATTTGCTATCTCATCGCTATCGCTTTGAAGCACAATATTTTGGCTTTGCAAGATTGCTCGCCACCGAAACACAAATTCGCTTTGATTTGCCTCTTATTCTCAAATATAACTTCAAAAACAAGTATAATTTCAATTTACTTGGTATCAAGCCCTATGTTATGGCAGGTGCAACGCCTCATTTTTTAATATCCGCTTCTTTCAATGCTCAACGCAGCGATATCAACCAAGATGGAGATGTAGAGCGTTCCGTAGAGGGAAAAGCTATTTCAATGAAAGAGCTACGCAATACTTTGACATTTTCTGTTTTGGCTGGAATAGGCGTAGAATACAAAATAGGTTTAGGACATCTTTTCGCCGAATTGCGTTATCAAGCAGGTTTGAACAATATGGTAAAATCTGTCAATCGTTATATTTTACAAGAAGAAATCGCTCGGTATGGTTTTTTAGATAACGATTATACTTTAAGTGCTGTAATGCTTTCAGTAGGCTACAATTACCCGCTATACAACCCCAAAATTCAAAAAAGAAAATTGAAAAAGGTTTCCGAAGATATAAAAATTGAAAATCTTGATAAGTGAAAAATTGTGTAAATTATGAGAAAAATAAAACTGCCAAAAATTTACTCTACAATAATTGCTTGGGGCTTTATCTTCCTTCTGACTATCCTAACTACTTGCAAAGTGAAGCCCAAAGTAAATCTTGATAATTCGGGAACATTTTACAAAATGCTGGGGGCTTTTGGAGGGGCAGAAGCCTATGATGTAGTTGAAAATCCTGACGGTACTTTGCTTGTGGCAGGTTCTATCAATATCAAAGATTTCGCCGATGACGGAAGTGAGTTTGTTCGTACCATTGGCTATTTAGCCAAAACAGACGCTTTGGGAAATCTTTTGTGGGAAAAAAAGCTAAATGCCAGAGCCGCCAAGGCAATCTATCCAGCAAGCTCAGGAGGCTGGTATGTGGGTATTGATAGCACTTTTCAGGTAGGAAATACCTCTTATACCAATTTCGCTTTAATGAAAATGGATAATGACGGAAATGTGCAATGGGCAAGGAAATATCCCAATAATACTCGTTTTGAAAAGCTCAAAGGAATAGTAGTTTTTGAAGATATAGGCAATATTTATTTGCTCGGCGATTTTTCGGTTGCTGAAAATTCTACACAAGCCAAAATTTATTTGGTAATCACTGACTTAAATGGAAACTTTATCAATCAGAGCGAATATGGGACTTTTGGCGTGGTAACTCCAACAACGCCCGGTCCGAATCTTATTGGAAACGCCTTGAATGATAAATTTAGCAACAATTATCAAATTCTTGTCAGTGGTACTACGGAATTTTCAGGAGATAAAAAATTGGATATCAGGGTATTAAGAATGAGATTTACAGGGGGAAGTTTGGTTGCTACTGCCGATTTGACCAACCTTTTTGGTGGAATAGGGGACGATTTTGGTGAGCAAGTAATAACAACCGCAGATAGAAACTTGCTTGTTACAGGTACTATCAGTGCAGGAGAAAACGGAGGAAAAGATATTTATGTGGCTAAGATTAGAATTGCAAGAGAATTTGGAGATATATGGTCTGGTTGGGATATTGAGTGGGAAAAAAACTTGGGTGGCGGCGGAGATGACGAAGGCAAAACCATTACACAAATGGATAATGGCGAATTTTTAGTCGCAGGGAACGTAGCTACCATTGGAAATGCCAAAGATATATTGCTTTATAAGTTGGATTTTTTTGGAAATGTTGTATGGGAAAAGCAATTTGGTGGTACAAAAGATGATAAAGTGAGGCGTATCAAGCAATTGGCTAATGGCGATATTCTCATATTAGGTACTATTGGCTTTGAGCAAATTAGTATGATAGCCCTTATCAGAGCCGATAAAAATGGTAATTTGATAAGATAAATTTTTGCATTTCTTTTGAACGTAAATTCCTTGCCTTAGCGAATAGACGCATACCATTTCAAAATTTCGCTTACTACAAGGCTAGAAGTTGCTTGCACGCCTAAAATAATCCAAGAGGGTGTTAGATATTCCCAAATTCTCTCGGGGCGGGTATAGAGCCTAAAATGAGCAAAAGACCACCAACAACGCCATTCCGAGGCACAGGGTTTGCAACCATAGCAATATTGGGTGTCGTAATCAAAAAAAAGTTTAAGCCAAAAATATACAGGTATAAGCACTAAAATTGTAGCTATCAGTACCCAATTGTTGCGTTGTTTGGCTTTTTCGTGTGCTTTGGAAGCCGAAAGCAAATTGTCCGGGATAATGCTATGCCTCAAAATCCAGATACCTACGAGTGTGCCTATGCTTGCACCCACGTAAAAAAGATGTTCAAAAGTCCAAGATTTTTGAAGCCATTTTTGCTCCATTGCATAAGGCGTAAGCCAAGCAATATTTGCCCAACTTGCCAGCCAATTACACAAAGCAAAAACTACTAAAAACAACAAGAGGCGTGCAAACCAACGTTTGCGAAGGGTAGGAGCAAAAAATTCTGCATAAATATCTTTGAAAAATCCCCAAATGTTTTGCCCTGTTTCGTAGATTTTGTACCAAATTTGCTTTGAAAACCCAAATTTGGGCAAATCGTTCAGTTCGTATCGCCTCCTGCCTTGTGAGCTGTGTTCGGATTTGAAAAAAATTTCGCGTCTGCCCGAAGTTATCCAAATATATGGGGCGTAAAGGTGGTTATCATACGAAAAAGCCTGTTCTATGGCTTCCTCAAAGGTGCTTTCTCCAATACTGCTTTTTTTACATTCTACAATGCAAAAAGGCTTTTGGGATTCATCTAAAATGAGAATATCAACTCTTTTGTAGCTGGAACCCATTTTTACGGGGTATTCAAAGGCTATTCTTTCGGCGGGGTAGCGATAATGGTATAAAATTTTAGCATATATTTCGGCTCTTACCTGCTCTTCGGGGGTAAGTGGGAAACCTATGCCGCTGGTGGCATAAAAAATTTCGTTGTTGTAAAAACGGATAGCACCTTCTTTTTGTGCTTGCGAAAGGTAATGGCTCATTGATTTCCGATAAACTTACATTTCTTTTGCCAAAATAAGTATATTTTGACAAAGTTCTGCAATTTCTTTTTCACTATTGAAGGCGTGCAAGCATATTCGGATAATCTCTTCGCCTGCTTTTACCGTAGGCGAAAGCACAGGACGCACATCAAAGCCTGCCTCTTGCAGTTTTTTTGCAAAAAGTTTGGTTCTTTCGTTACCACCAATTTTAAGGATTTGAATAGGGGTGTAGCTTTCTTTGAGTTGGATTGAGGTGTGGGATAAATTTTGCAGAGCTGTTCTGAAAAAAGTAATTTTTTGGTGTAAATCTTCTTGCAAATGCAAGTTTTCGGCAATGTATTCAAAGGCTTTGCGAATATGTACGTAGCTATGCAAAGGCAGAGCCGTGGTATAGATAAAAGCTCTTGCAAAGTTGATAAGGTAATCTATCAGTATTTTTGAGCCTGCTACACAAGCACCGTGCCCGCCAATAGCTTTGCCAAAGGTGTAAATCCTTGCAAAAATATCTTGATGCACATTTTGGGCAATGCAGTATCCTTCGCCCGAGTTTCCATAAATGCCTGTACTATGGGCTTCATCTACGATTAAATAAGCCTCATATTGCTTGCAGAAACCAATGATTTCTGGCAAAGGGGCTATATCGCCGTCCATAGAATAGACACTTTCTACTACAACAAAAATATTGCTATACGATTTTTCTTGGGCTTTTTGAAGTTTTTTTTCCAAATCTTCTAAATCGCTGTGCCGAAAGTAGTAGCTTTGGGCAAGGCTCAAATGTTTACCTTCTCGCAGACTTGCGTGCAAAAGTTCATCACAGAGAATAATATCGTTTTTTTGAGGAATAGTTGCCAAAATAGCAGTATTTAGCTGATAGCCCGAATTAAACACCAAGCAGGCTTCTGCCTGAAAAATTTGGGCTAAAAATGCCTCCAAGTCCAATACGTAAGGGTGAGTGCCTGAAAGCAAACGAGAGCCTGTTGCTCCCAAATGGGGTTGGGGCAGTTGGTTGAGTGTGTTTTCAATATTTTTTTGCAAAACGCTGTTGCGAGCCAGTCCCAGATAGTCGTTAGAACTGAAATCAATGAGGGAACTTTGAGGTGTTAATACCCGAAAGTTCCCTTCTTGCTTGCGTTTTTGGAGTTTTTCTTGAAGTGCTTCTAAAAGTCGGTTCATTATTTTTACATACTTTCTGCTACCACTTCTTGTACCTGTGGAATCATACGTTTCAAGAGGTTTTCTATTCCTGCTTTCAGTGTAATAGTAGATGAAGGGCAACCACTGCAAGAGCCTTTGAGGGCAAGCACTACTTTGCCTGTGGCATCATCAAAGCTATGAAAATGAATAGCACCGCCATCAGTTTCAACGGCAGGTCTTACGTATTCTTCCAATACTTTTTTTATTTGTTTTACCACTTCGCTGTCGTTTTCAGAGGCTTGCAGATTGTTGTTTTCTTGCAAAAGCTCTACACTGAAAATGGGTTTTTCTTGCTCCAAATATTCTTGAATATGCAATTTGACTTCGCGAGCTATGTCCATCCAATCGTAGCCTTCTTTTTTGGTAACGGTGATAAAATTATTCATTACAAAAACTCTTTCTACGAAGGGGAATTTTTCAAAAAGTTCGGTGGCAAGTGGAGATTTTTCGGCGGCGGTGCGGTCAGGAAAATCAAAACTTTCGTTTTCGGGAGTAAGCATATAATTGATAACAAACTTCAAAGAAGCAGGGTTAGGACTTGCCTCCGTATAAACATTCAGATAGCGTTTGGGTTTTATTACTTGTTCCATAACTTAAAAGTTGAAAGTTCAGGGTTCAAAAAGTTAAAGGTTAAAGTTTATAGCAGACCAAAATAAAAAAATCAAAAACTTAATTGATAGAATAAACTACTTTGTACTCACTACTCATTACTCATTACTCATTACTCTGTACTCACTACTACCCCATAACCATTTTCCCCGCCAATCTGTTCCTTACCTATAAGATTTTTTAGCAAAATTTCGCTGATTTTTTTTGGCAATTCTAAAAAAATGCTTAAAATGCGATTGAGTAATGTAAGTTTTAACGTTAAATTTGAAAAGTTATGAATTTCGTTCCCAGTATGCTATTAAAGCAACTCTACACTCGTGGCAGTTTGCGTAACGCAAGCGATGGAGTTGTGTTTTCGGTGAAAAATCGTTTGAGCGATGCCAAACTTGTAGCCTTGAAAAAGGTAGAAATAGGCGACAAAAACATTCCTCTGAAAGATGTATTTGTAGATTTAGGTGATAATCGTATTCTTGCCGCCGAGCAAATTTCAGAAAGCAATCCCATTGAGTTTCCCCTGCGTAGAGCTATTAACGTTATTACCAAACAAGCTCCTTTACCCGAAGGGAAATACAAGGTGAAGATAGAATTTAAGGCGAGTCCTTTTGGTAACTTGGAAATTAAGGTAGAAGATGCTATTGCGAAAGAGGATACGAACATAGCGAAAATTCCTCGCAATGATTTGGACGATTATTCAGAAGATGCTATCAAAGCAAGGCATAAGTTTATCAATGAATTTGTAAAAAAGAATGTAAATCCTGATTTTGAGGGGGTAAATCACATTACCAAATATTCTTTTGACCCTCATATTACACAAGGTAACTGCGAGCATTTTGTAGGGGTTGCCCAAGTACCGATGGGTATTGCAGGACCTCTCAAAATCAATGGCGAACACGCCAAAGGAGAGTTCTTGATACCACTTGCTACTGCCGAAGGAACGCTTGTAGCTTCTTACAATCGTGGAATGAAGGTAATCAATTTGAGTGGTGGAGCTACTTGTACCGTGATAGGCGATGCTATGCAGAGGGCTCCTGTGTTTGTATTTGAGAATGCTCGCGAGGCTCGCGAATTTGAAAAATGGGTACAAGCCAACTTTAAGAAAATAGCCGAAGAAGCAGAAGCTACTTCCAGCGTTGCCAAATTGCAATACATAGATAGCTACCTTTCCAATAAATTTGCCTATTTGCGTTTCAATTATTCTACGGGTGATGCGGCGGGGCAGAATATGGTAGGGCGTGCTACTTTTGCCGCTTGCAGTTGGATTTTAGATGCTTATCCACAAGGAAAAATTAAAAATTTTTACTTGGAATCTAATTTTGCCACAGATAAAAAAGCCTCTCAAATCAATGTAATGCGTACGCGTGGCAAGCGTGTAGTGGCTGAATGTACTATCAAGAGAGAGGTGCTTACGCAAATTATGCGTGTAGAACCTGAACAGCTCGTATATCATTATCACGTTGCCAATGTAGGGGCAATACTTTCAGGTGCCAACAACAACGGCTTACATTCTGCCAATGGAATTACAGCAATGTTTATTGCCACAGGGCAAGATGTAGCCAATGTATCCGAATCTTCTGCGGGTATTATGTACTCCGAACTCACTCCCGAAGGTGATTTGTATATGAATATTACTATTCCTTCGCTGATTGTCGCTACCCACGGAGGAGGTATTAAGCTGGCTACGCAAAACGAATGTTTGCGTATGCTGGGCTGTGTAGGACGCGGCTCTGTGAATAAGTTTGCCGAAATTGTAGCAGGCGTGGTGCTGGCAGGGGAGATTTCGCTGGCTTCTGCGATTTCTTCTTCCGATTGGGTTTCCAGCCACGAACAATACGGCAGAAATAGATAATTGTTCAAAGAAAAGCCCTCATAGTAAAAATGAGGGCTTTTTGCTAAATCTTGTTTTCTTACAACCAATTTATGCCTTTTTGTAACAAGGCGAGCGTTTCGGCTTCTTTGGAGTTTGGTTCTGGGGTGAAACAATAATGCCATTCGGCTTGTTTGGGCAAACTCATCAAGATAGATTCTATTCTGCCATTGGTTTCCAATCCGAATTTTGTACCCACATCATACACCAAATTAAATTCTACATAACGTCCTCTGCGAATAAGTTGCCATTGTTTTTCTTTTTCGCCAAAAGGCAAATTTTTGTTTTTGGCAATCAAATGGCTGTAAATAGGAGCAAAACTCCTGCCAACATCAAGCACAAAGTCAAATAGTTTTTCTTTGCTAATCTCTTCATTTTCTTGCAATCTGTCAAAGAAAATGCCACCGATACCACGCGTTTCGTTACGATGTTTGATAAAGAAGTAGTCATCAGCCCATTGTTTGAATTTTGGGTAAAATTCGGGGTGATATTTATCGCAAACTTCTTTGAGTTTTTGGTGAAAAAAGCGAGCATCTTCTTTATCAATATAATGCGGTGTGAGGTCAATGCCACCACCAAACCAATAAATGAGTCTGTTATCGGCAGTCTGCATTTCAAAATAACGCACGTTCATATGAATAATAGGCACCATAGGGCTTTCGGGGTGCATTACAATAGAAACGCCTGTGGCAAGAAACTCTCCTTCGGGCATTTGCAATTTACTTGCCATTTGTGGGGTAAACGTACCGAATACTTTGGAAAAATTCACGCCTGCTTTTTCTAAAACATTGCCATTTTGCAAGATACGGGTAAGTCCGCCACCGCCTTCGGCTCTTTGCCATTCATCTTTGGAAAAAGTACCTTTGCCATCGGCTTTTTCTATGGCAGAGCAAATATCAGTCTGCAACTGCTGAAAAGCAGTTACTACTTCGTCTTGAAAGGTTTTATTTTGTGAGGATACCATAAAGAATTTCATTTTTGGAGCAATTTAGGCGTTTATGAAAAATAAGACCTTGACTTTTATCAATGCCACTACTGATTTTCATTGCACTTTTATACCAAAATTATTTGTGTTCAAAATATTCAGGGTTTGATGTTCAAGCCTTTAAGGACTTTATCTCTCATTTTTTCTGTCTGACAACTATTTTCTAAAATCCTGTTTCCTGTTTCTTTTGTACAAACTATACCTAAACAATCACAATTAGTTCGTTTTCAAAACATAAATCAAACTAGAAGTATTTTGTTTGCCTGCTTTCAGATTGGAAAGAAAACCTTGCCAAAAAGCTCTTAAAAATTGTGTTTTGCCTGTTTGATAAAGGGTACTCATCAGGCTAATGTAGTAGGCATCAAAGGGCATTGGCAAAATTTCTTGAATTTGCAGATGATGTTTTTGGGAAAGAGCGAGTATATCTTTTTTGGAAAAATGCCAAAGATGACGAGGCACATCATAAGCCGCCCAAAAAGCACCAAAAACTTGGGCATCATAACTTTCTCGGTTGGGTAGGGCTATTACAAGTTTGCCTTTGGGTTTTAGCAAAGATGTAAGCTCTAAAATTATTTCATTGAGATTGGGAATATGCTCCAAAACGTGCCAAAGGGTAATAATATCAAATTGTGTGTTTCTAATTTCTTGCCAAGAGGCAAAAATAGATTGATTGGTATTTTCGGAAGCTATTTTACGAGCATTTTCATCGGGTTCAACCCCATCGGCTTGCCAGCCTGCTTGCAGTAGGGTTTTCAGAAAATAGCCCGTGCCACAGCCAAAGTCTAATAGGTTTCCTTTCTGAAAGTGATGAAGCCTTTCGATAAGCCGTAATTTACGTTTCAAAGCAATTTTTCTTACCCAATGGTACATTTGATTGATAAGTCCCTTTTGGGTGTCGGAGTGTGAAATATAATTTTCGGACTTGTAATAATTTCCCAACAAAGTTTGTAAGGGGCGTGGCGAAGTCAGTACAAAGCCGCAAGCAGAACATTTTTGCAGGTTGAATGTTTCACCGCTCACGGTATAATCTTTACAAGTAAGAAAAGGCTCAAAAGAAGTATTTTCGCAGATAGGGCAGACCTCAATATTTTCTAACATAGACGCACCAAAAGTAAATATACAACCAATCCGACTAAAAATGCCACCAGAAGCCCCCAAAAGATGAATGCTCCTGTTAGGGATATTCCCAATAGTGCCAAAATACCCCAATAAATCAGAAAACTAATAGCTCCACTGATAAATATGAAGGTAATCAGCCCAATCACTCCGCCCAAAATGAAAGCCGTAATAATGGCAAATAGAGGCACAATGTAAATAACATACAAAATGACGGCAAAAGCATTTTTGGGCGGTTTGGTGAGTTCAAAAAGTTCTACTCCCAGAGAGATAAGTTGCAAAGGCTCTTTCAAGAAACAGCCCAAACGTTGAAAAAATGGCTTATGTGTAGGTAGGCTATCGGTAGCTTGTATGGCTTTTCCAAATTTAAGATTTCTTTTTAACCTTGTATGTGAAACACTTGGGGAAATTTGTATAAGTTCTTTTTTTTCAGCAATTTCTATTTTTTTATGAACAATGTTTATAGATTGAATATTGTTTAATTTTGGTAAATCTGTATTTGATTTTGGTTCTGCCTGTAACCCTTCTGCAATATCCATTCTGATTTGCGACTCGTGAGTTTGGGCTTTTGCAAAAGAAAAAAGTAGAAAAAAAATAAAAAGAATAAGTTGAGGCTTCATTGGGTAAAACTTGTTTGCGAGGAAATTCTATATTTTTTTCTGCTCACCTTCGTATTTAGAAGGGCATTTCATCAGGATTTGCTTGGCGATAAACTTTTTATCTTTGTTGTAAGAGCCAACAATTACAATCTGTTCGGAACGCTCAAAATCTTGGGGTTTGGCATCATTATAGTATATTTTTTCACGATTGCCTTTGTTATCAATCATTTCAAACACAAACAAGTTCGGATTGAGACGAGGCTCGTACTGCATACCTACTACTTTTCCCGACTTATCTTTGGGAAGCGTACCAACAATATGTAAATCTTTATCTTTGCCTTTGGCGTGTATTTCCTGAGCTACGGAAAAATCCACATACTCCGTAACACTGCCCATAGAGGTTATCAGTACCCCAACGGCAATTGCGATAGCAACAATAGCAACAATATGTGTAGGTTTCATTTTTGTAGAATTTTAGATTTCAACAGAAAAAGTTATTTCTTGGCTTCTTGAAAAGGATTTTTTTCACCAAAAATCTGCTTTTCCAATTTTTTTGTTTTTCTATCTAAATAAATCACATACCCCAAAAGTCCTATCATTACGATAGCAAGCACTGCTACTACAACGTAAAACTTGCTTTCGGTACGGAAAAACTCTTCAACGGCATTTTCTTGGCTTTGGGCAAAAAGATTGCCACCAATAAGCAAGAAAAAGAATAGAATAGCCCAAAAACGTTGTTTCATTATTTTTTTGATTAAATTTTTGCAAAGTTACAACAAAAGCCCCCAAAAATCAATGATTTTCATCAAGGTTTTTCGTTTTGCTTCTTGAAGCCAAAAGGGCAATGCTTACAGCCACTTTGGCAACAATAGCCACGTTTGAGATGATATTTTTCTGTAAAAACCATAAATCCTTGCTCGTTGTAGTAGTAGTCATCTTTTTCAAGAGTAGGCAAATTGTTTGTTTTTTTCTTTCCGAAATATGAAAACTCCATAATTTTTAATATTTTTGCAAATATACTTGCAAATACCCTTCAAACTTTTTTATTCAACGCAATGTAATACCAAAAAGTTTAATTTTATGACAACTACCACTTTAATTTCAACGCAAGAGGCTATTGCATTAGAGGAACGTTATGGTGCCCACAATTATCATCCTATTCCTGTGGTACTTGCCAAAGGAGAGGGTATTTTTCTTTGGGACGTTGAGGGCAAGAAATATTTTGATTTTCTTTCTGCTTATAGTGCTGTCAATCAGGGGCATTGCCACCCTCGTATCATATCGGCTCTTATAGAGCAAGCCCAAACGCTTACACTTACTTCAAGGGCATTTTACAATGATAAATTGGGCTTATGCGAAAAATATATGGCAGAATATTTTGGCTACGACAAAGTGCTAATGATGAACTCGGGAGCAGAAGCCAACGAAACCGCTTTGAAACTTGCCCGCAAATGGGGGTATCAGAAAAAAGGTATTCCCGAAAATCAGGCGATTATTGTGGCTGTACAACGAAATTTCCACGGTAGAACCCTGGCAATTGTTTCAGCTTCTACGGATAAAACAGCTACTCGCGATTTTGGTCCTTTTATGCCCGGCTATCAGATTATTCCTTACAACGATACAGAAGCATTAGAAAAAGCTCTTCAAAATCCGAATGTTTGTGGTTTTTGGGTTGAGCCTATTCAAGGTGAAGCGGGTGTTTTTGTTCCTGATGAAGGCTATCTTGCGAAATGTGCCGAGCTTTGTAAAAAATATAATGTATTGCTGATGATGGACGAGGTGCAAACAGGTATGGGGAGAACAGGTAAATTACTTGCCTCACATCACGAAAATGTACGTCCTGATATGCTTATTTTGGGTAAAGCTCTGTCAGGAGGCACCTATCCTATTTCTGCGGTGCTGGCTGATGATGAAGTGATGCTTTGCATAAAACCGGGCGAGCACGGCTCTACTTTTGGAGGCAATCCGCTGGCTTGTGCAATAGCAATGACTGCTTTACAGGTAATCAAAGACGAAAAACTCCCCGAAAATGCTGAAAAAGTGGGTATCCTTTTCCGCAGACGTATGCAAGAACTGATGCAACGCTATCCTGAAAAAATCAGTGCGGTACGTGGTAAAGGGCTTCTTAATGCAGTAGATATTAAAGAAAAAAATGGTAAAACCGCTTGGGATTTGTGCCTTGCAATGAAGGAAAAAGGCTTACTTGCTAAACCCACACACGGCGATAAAATTCGTTTTGCCCCACCGCTCATCATCAATGAAAATCAGATGAATGAGGCTTGTGATATTATTGCAGAGGCAGTAGCAGAGTATTGATGAGAAATGAACTTTTCCAGAAATTTTAATTTTGAGTGCAAATTATGCAAATAAATATTTTTGGTGAAGTTGAGCCATACGGACTGACTATTGAACAAGCGGCAAAAAAAGCCAATGTTTCGACTGCAACTATTCGGAACTGGATAAAAACGGGCTACTTAATTCAAAATAACAAAGGTTTGGTTTTACAAGAGTCTTTTGAAAAGTTTATGTCAGATGTTGCAGGTAAGGAAAAGCTGAAGGCACGGGCTAATAAACTACTCAAAGATGCTCATCTACATAAACATAAAGACAAACTCACCTTTATTCAAACGAAGTTTGGAGAAGATATAGGCAAGGAATATGAAAATTCCTTAACAGAATCTTACAGAAATAAAGAAGGAATTTACTACACACCTTCTTGGATTGTAAGAGATATGCTGAAAGATATACCTATACAGCCTAACTTTACTTTTTTAGACCCTTGTTGTGGTTCGGGTAATTTTATCATAGAGGCAATTAGAAAAGGAGTGCTACCTGAAAATGTCTATGGGTTTGATACAGACGAAAACGCTGTTTGGATTACCAAAAAACGCATTAAAGATGAATTTGGATTTGAGAGTAATAATATCAAGGTGGGTAATTTTTTAGAAGAAGCATATAAATTACAAAGAGGAAAAAGAAATTTTGACCTTATCTTTACTAATCCTCCTTGGGGAAAAAAAATTGAAAAGTCAGAAAAAAGAAAGTATGCTTCTGTGTATCAATGCGGCGATAGTTTGGATACAACCTCATTATTTTTAGGGGCAAGTTTATTATTGCTCAAACCCAATGGATATATGGGCTTTCTAACACAAGAAGCATTTTTTAATATAACTGCATTTGAATTTATCAGAAAAAAAGTTTTAGAGAAAAAGATATTGAAATTCACAGATTATGGAAAGGCTTTTAAGGGCTTGCTTACGAAGGCTCAGGCGATTATATTAGAAAATAAATTGGTAAAATTCAATGATAAGGTTGAATGTTGTACAGAAAATGCTACTTTTCAAAGAAGCATTCAATCTTTTATCCAAATGCCAAGACAAATACTTAATTTCTGGACAACAGAAGAAGAAGCAAAGGTTATCAAGCATCTATATTCTATTCAACATTTTACGCTGAAAAATAGGGCAACTTGGGCGTTGGGAATTGTTACAGGAAATAATAAAAAGTTTTGTATCAATGAACCCCGAGAAGGATATGTTCCAATCTACAAAGGTTCTGATATTACGAAATCTGGTTTGAAAGAACCCACCTGCTTTATTTTGAACGATTTTTCTAAGTTCCAGCAAGTTGCACCTATTGAACTTTATCAGTCCAAAGAAAAAGTTATTTATAGATTCATCTGCTCTGATTTGTGTTTTTATTTTGATACGGGGCAACATTACATTCTCAATAGTGCCAACTTGTTTATCCCTCAAAATATACCACTGAAAACACAACAACTCACCGAATTATTAAATAGTGAAGTTATGAATTGGCTTTTTAAGAAGCTTTTTGCAACGCACAAGGTGCTTAGAGGAGATTTAGAGCAACTTCCTATTCATTTTGAATACTTTGAAAAATATTCCGATTTTTCTGAAAACGCTTACTTGGATTATTTGCAACTTATTAAGACAGAAAATGGAACTTACAGAGTTAAAGAATAAAATTATTCAAAATTTTACTGGTTCACAAAAAGAGTTGGAGGAGGTACTGAAATTGCTTGAAAATGACAATTCTATTTTTCCTTTCAATGAATATGAATATTTGATTTGCAATCTGATTGAAAGAGGAGGACTTACCTACGAGCAGTATCTTGAAATAAGAACTGAATATATTGACGCAAACCCTAATCTATGGATTTTTGAAATATCTGCTCCCAGAGACTTTGGAGAGAAATTTGCACAGACTTATATTCAGGGGATATGTCCTACGCTGAAAAAACCTAACAAAAAAATAGACCCCAATTATTCAGGCGACTATGACTTTTGTTTAGATGGAATAAGAATAGAGGTCAAGGCTTCAAGAGCCGTAGATAAAAATAGTGAAGAACCTCTTTATATGAAAGCTCTCGCAAGAAATACGCAAAAGAGTTTTTTAATGAATTTTCAGCAGCTAAAAATACAATGTTGTGATGTATTTATTTGGCTTGCAGTTTTTAGAGATAAAATTGTCATTTGGGTTATGAGCAGCAAAGAGGTTTTAGACAATCCTGCTTATTCCAAAGGTCAGCATAGAGGTAACATAGGTAATGAAGGACAGTTGCATATACATCAAGACAATATTCACTTTTTTGATAAATATGAGTTGAAAGAGGCTAATTTAGAGCTGGCAATAAGAAAAGCCGCACAAAGAAATAAATAGTGCTTTATCAATCCTGTTATGCCTAATAAAAATCAACTTCTTCGCTATTTGATTATTGACGAGCTTTTGCGTAACCGACAGCATAAATTTCCTACCAAAGAGCGTATTATTGAAACTATTCAAGAGCGAACTGATACCGACTACTCGGTTTCTGCTTTTGAAAAAGATCTTAAAATTATGCGTGAGCAGTTTGGTGCCCCCATTGAATTTCATAATTTGGAAAGAGGTTATTTTTATGGCTATAAACAGAAGAATAAAAGAGGAGAAATACATTACGAAATAGATAGAGAGTATCGGTTTATGTCTATTAGTCTTTCACAAAAAGACCTTGTAGCCCTCAATTTTGCCGAATCCATTTTACAAAGTTTCAAAAATAGTCAGATTTTTGAAGATTTTTCTGATGCTATCAACAAAGTATTAGATGCCGTAGAAGTAGGCAAGCAACTCAAAGATTCGTCCCGCAAAATGCACGATTTTATTCAACCCGAAAATGCTACTTATCCCGAAGGAAGAAAATGGCTGGGGGATATTTTATGGGCTATTAAGAATTACAAACAAATTGAGTTTGCCTATAAAAAATTTATGCAAAAAAAAGCGGAGTCAAGAGTTTTGCACCCTTATTTGCTTAAAGAGTTTAAGGGAAGGTGGTATGTAATTGGCTATAACCCTGATAAAGAACGAATAGCTACTTTTGCCTTAGATAGAATACAAATGCTGAAAATTAGCGATTTTAGCGTCCTTTATCCCGAAAAGTTAGGTTTTGAGGCAGAGGATTTTTATCAAAATTGTTACGGAATTACGCGTTTGCAAAATGAGAAAGTAGAGGAAATTATTTTATCTTTCTCACCTTTTGTGGGGCATTATCTTAAAAGCAAACCTTTGCATCATACACAAAAAGTTTTGGTAGATAATGATAGTGAGTTTCGGATTAGCCTGCACCTTATCATCAATCCTGATTTAGTGAGCGAACTTTTGAGCTATGGAAAAAACTTGAAAGTGCTTGCCCCTGAACGATTGAGGCAAATTATCAAAGAAGAACTGCAAGAAACTTTGAAAAAGTATTAAAAAAACTTTTGTAAATGAAAACTAAAAAACTTTCACCCTAAAAGAGTGAAAGTTTTTTAGCTGAGAGTGGCAACATAGCTGTAAGCTATATTGCCACTAAACTCTACTTATCCGATTTCATTTTATCAAAATTATTGTTGGCATTATTGGTACGTGGGAAAGTATTGTTGTTAGTTTCTACGTCTGCGGTTTCCAACTTGGGGTCTAACTGAAACTGCACTACTTCTTTATCAGTAACAATGAGTTTATTGATTTCTTTGTGGTTCATACGCCAAATTTCGGCAGGGAATTTTTCTATTTGTTTAGAACCATCTTTGAAAGTCATTTCAACAATCAGAGGCATAACAAGTTCGCCATTGTTTTTAATTTTCAAAACGTAGAAATTCTTTTCAGGACTTACAGAAGCCTTTTCCTTATCGGTAAGGCGTATGCCCATTTGGTCAATACGTCTGAACATTTCATCTGTCTTGAGTTCTTTGGCGGGGAAAATAGCATTAGAGGACGAAGTATTGCCTGAAAACTTTGTCTTGTAGAGCGTAACAGCTTCAATGCTTGGCTCATAGAAATCAATGGTATAGAACCAGCCTCTCCAAAACCAATCTAAATCTACTCCCGAAGCATCTTCCATAGTACGGAAAAAGTCAGCAGGTTCGGGGTGTTTGAATTTCCATTTTTGAGCATATTGCTTGAAGGCAAAATCAAAGAGTGTGGGACCCATTACGGTTTCTCTTAGGATATTGAGAGCAGTAGCAGGTTTGCCATAGGCATTGTTACCAAATTGTTTGATTTGCTCCGAGTTGGTCATTATAGGTACTTGGGTATCTGGGGCGGATTTCATATAGCTCACAATATTGGCGGCAGGACCGCGACGAGAAGGATAGGGGTCTCTTTTGAGGTCTTTTGTCCAAGAAGCATCAGGTAATTCTTGCTCGGCACGGAACTGCAAAAATGAGTTTAACCCTTCATCCATCCAAGACCACTGACGCTCATCAGAATTGACAATCATAGGGAAATAATTATGACCAACTTCGTGGATAATTACTGATACCATTGAATATTTAATGCGGTCATTGGCTTGTTTTACTTTTTCTATCTCTTCTTTGGAAGCATTTGCAGGCAAAGGAATAGGTCTGCCACCATTAAAGCAAATCATAGGATATTCCATACCAAAAACAGGTCCGTGTACTGAAATAGCCACAGGGTAGGGGTAATCAAAGGTGTATTTGGAGTAAATGTTGAGCGTGTGAGCTACTACCCAAGTAGATTTTTCACCCCATAGAGGGTTTCCTTCTTTGGGGTAATAAGACATTGCCCACACTCTTTTATTGCCATTAGGAACTTGGAATGCGTCCCAAATAAACTTTCTTGAGCTTGCCCAAGCAAAATCACGTACATTTTCAGCTTTGAATTTCCATAATTTACGTGCTGTTGAGCGACTTTTTTCATTTTTTATGGCTTCTTCAGGTGTAACAATTAGCACAGGGGCTTGGGCGTTTTTAGCTTGCTCCCAGCGTTGTATTTGGGTAGGTGTAAGCACTTCTTTGGGGTTTTGCAATTCACCAGTAGCGGCAACTATATGGTCGGCAGGGACATCAATATTTACTTCATAATCGCCAAATACCAAAGCAAACTCGCCTCTGCCCAAAAACTGCTTGTGTTGCCAACCATACACATCACTATACACGCACATACGAGGAAACCATTGAGCAATTTCGTACAAATAATTATCATCTTCGGGGAAATATTCAAAACCACTTCTACCGCCCATTTTTTCGGCATCTATAACATAAAAATTCCAATCTATGTTGAAAGTAAATTTATCGCCTTTTTTGAGTGGGCGTGGCAAATCCACTCTCATCATTGTTGCATTGATAGTATAAACCAGAGGTTTATTGGTGGCATCTGTTACCGAAGTAATATTAAAGCCGTGAGGTGAATTGCTACTGGTTACCCAAGACATTAGCCCTCGAGGGTTGTTTTCCAAGTCATAAGCATCAGTTTTGTAGGTGTTGGATTCTTTGGCAAACATATTTTGGTCTAATTGTAACCAAAGGTAACGCAATTCATTAGGCGAATTGTTGTAGTAGGTAATGGTTTCAGAACCTTTAATCCATTGTTTGGTGTCGTCAAGACTGACATTGATTTTGTAATCGGCTTTTTGTTGCCAATATTCGTGCCCAGGCGAGCCATCGGCGGTACGGAAGTTATTGGGTGTGGGCAGTAAGTATTCCAACTGCTCAAACTTTGAGCCTATTACTTGTGAAAAACTTGGCAAATAAGCAATTAGGGCAAGTAGTAAAAGCGATACAGATTTCATTGCATTGAGGTTTTAGAAAATACAAATTTACTCAGAAACGCAAAATTAGCAAAATTATGATAGAAATGTTTGGATAATTTCACAAAAAAAGCCTCCTTTTAGGCGGAGGCTTGATATTGCTGTTTGAGGCGGGCATACACCACGGGTGGTGTGAGCGAATTATCAATGCGTGTTTCTACTAAATGCGGAAAACTACTGATAAACGTAGAGAGCTTGCCGTATTTGATACCTTTCTTACGTAAAACGGCTCCAATTTCTGCAAGGTTTGCCCAGCCGAGTTCGTTGGTACATTGATGAATAGCCTCACGCAAGGCATTTTCCATTACTTGACGTTCCATAATATACAAGTTTTTTTCGTTGAATAGAATTAAACTTTTTAGAAAAACTTTAATTCGGCGAAAAACCGAATATTATGTGTTACGCAAATTTACGAAAAATGTTATCTTTATGCAAAATTTATTTTATTTTTTTGCAAACTGTTTTTCATTAAACTCCTCATAGATTTTATCGGGCAGGGGATTATTGATTTGAGGCTGTGTAGGGCGAGGCTTCTCCCAATCCAAATATCCTTTCACCCAAACGTATGCCAGTCCGAGTGCTAAAATTAGGATAAAAACAAACATTTCGCCCAAAGCCAGCCAAGTCCAAGAGCCTTGGGTAGCTTCAAAATATTCCTTTTTACCAAAAACTGCACTCCAAGGGAAAAGAAACACAATTTCTACATCAAAAATGAGAAAAATAAGAGCTACTACATAGTAGCGAATAGGGAAGTTGAGCCAAGCCGAGCCGATAGTCGCTTCGCCACACTCATAAGTGCTTAATTTTTCAGGATTAGGTTTTTTGGGGCGTAGCAGAGTAGCAATTCCCAAGCTAATGAGCAAAAACAAAATTGCACCCACTATAAAAACAAGGATTTTGCCAAATTCTGAAAGCATTATCAAAGAATTTGTACAAAACTAAAAAATATCTGCAAAATTTTCAAATTATTGCCATTTCGCAGGTATATCAAAACTGATTTGGGCTTGAATGTTAGAAAGAATGACAAGCAAAGCCAAACTCATTCCGTAGAGCTCTACTTTCTGAAAGGCAAAAATAATTCCCCAAGCTACCAGTGCCGTGATAGTGAAAGTAATGCTACCTCTCAGAAAATAAGTGAGCCAAAGATGAAAAACAGGCTTTTCTACAAAAAAGGACGTATATTTTTCCTGCAAAAACTTATAGAAAGAAATAACTTTATCTGAAAAAATGGCTATCAAAGTGGAAAATAAGAGGGTTATTAGTAAATCAGTTCGGTAGTAGCTTACGCCATTTTTTAGCCAAAAGTTGGGCAAAAAGATGTATGAAACCAGTCCTATCAACACTATTTGTAAAAAAACAATAACCATTTGCCAGCGGCTATGATGTTTCATCAGAATAGCCGATAGTAGGGTAATAAAAGTAATCAGTAGGGGTATAATTGTAAATACCCACCGATTGCCATACATTTGTGAAAGAATTAGACTACCCAGTAGCACCACTATCCACAAATCTAATCTTTCATTGCTAATATGCGGATTTTGAAGCGGGGCAGGGTGTAAGCCTAATCGGTATTGCCAGAAACGAAGTGCCAAAAATACAATTCCCAAGCCTAAAAATACCGCCGAGAGCAAAGCCAGTAGAAGCACTACATTACCAAAAAAACCTTGATAAAAGTGTAGTAAAAAGGTATTGAGTAGTAATGCTCCTGCCATTCCTGCAACACTTAAAGGCGAACCTTCCCAAAAAAGACTAAAAAAATGGATTTTTTGAGATAAGATGCGATACTGCAAGAGTTCTTTTACAAATACTTGCAAAAACCACCAAGCAACATTGAGCCAAAAAAAGGTTTGTAAAACATTATCCCTGACAGCACTACCCGTAGCCAAAAGTACCAAAGCAGAAATGAGAATAACAAAGGCTAATTTGTATTCATTGCGTAAAAAGTAAAGAACCTGATAAGCTACAATACGCTTAAATTGGGCTAATTTATGGGCTTCCAATCGTACTACCTGTCTAATTACCTGCCAGCCCGACCATAAGAGCGTTACCAAACTCCACCAATACAACTGCTCCATAGTTATTTCAAAATGGTTTCGCTTGCAAAATTACCATTTTGAAAGGTGGGTTTTATTACTTTTCCTATAAAAGTTTTGCTTTTTTGCTTCAATAACTAAAAATTTTGTACTTTTCAAAGATTAAACTTGTATTTTGTGGGAAAATATTAGGCAAACTGAACTCTCTGTTTCTGATTTTTAGCAAAATATTGTAGAGCCAAAAGTAGCATTATGTAAAAAGGAATAAAAGGAATACGATAGCGGTCTAATGAGCCGTAATTTCCACTGCCTACACCTGTTCCGAAAGCGAGAATTAGCGTGAAAATCAAGCAAAAGACTAAAAAAGGCTTACTGAAAAGAATTTTAAAAAATTTGAAAAAGCCTGTCTTAAAGAAGGTTTGCAAGGTAAGTAAAAGAATAAAAGTCGCTTGCAAACTTGCCAGTAGCATCAAAGGGTTTCTAACTTGCCACAAAAAAGGCTGGAATAGCGAAACCGTAACTGCCGCAGGAAATTTACTAATCACACTGCCAAGTGTGCCGTCATATTCTCCCAAAGAGTAACTTGCACTGCCCGATACAGCGTTCCATTCGGTATTGGTTTTGGTAGTTTGCCCAATTTCTTCAAAGGAAAAACGAGTACCTTCGGTAAGTTTGCTTACAGCAATATACCCCACAGGCACGGAAGCCAAGAGTACGATTGGCAAAATCAAAATACGTATCAGGGCTATTCGGATTTTATTCCGATACTCCAAGAGTAGCCAAGTTGCCGCCGCAGGCAAAAAGCACATAGCTACATAAATCTTTACTTCTTGCATTAGCCAAAGTGCTACTATCAGGATAAGTGTATTTTTAAGCATTTTTTGTTTCTTGATAAAAGCAAAGTAAAAGGCATAAAAAGCCCAACCCAAAGCACTTACAATGAGGGTGTCTTTCATCAAGCCCGAACCCCAAAAAAATGCAGAGGGCATCATAAAACAAGCAAAAGCAATCTTGTTGTAAAGCGAGGGATACATATCCACCATTGCCCTATACATTGCCCAAACTCCTGTAAAGCCAATGAAAGCAAAAATAAAAGCATTTGCCAAATATGTATGGTAAGTGAGGAAGCCCAAAAGAGCAGAGAGTTTTACCACTACCATTGAGTGTTTGTCGGTGTAAAAATATAAATAAGGGGTATAGCTTTGCGTAGAGGGGTTAGGCGTGCCCGGCTTATCTAAAATAATTTGTAAGCCAATATCAAATCTATCCCAAAAAGAGTTCCAAATAATAGCACTATCGTGAAAGAAATTAAAGGTATCTCCACCTCCATAGTAAAACTGATACACACAAGCAAAAGCCACACAGCCAAAAAAACGTAAATGTAATGCCTTGAAATAATATTTTTTAGTAAGTGGATTGGTAAGTTTGGCTTTACGGCTGTATGCAATGCCATAAAGAATAAGCAAAAAAATAGGAGCTATGAGCAAATCTTGAATGGTCATCGTTTGTTACAAAAATCAACCATAAAGATAGGCAGTTTTTGAATAAATGAAAAGCAGAAATCAAGAAATATTTGGAAACCAAGAGGTAAAAAAACTTCTCGGTTTATGTTTTTATTTCTTTCATCAGTTCGTTGGCTACCACTTGCCCCGAAATAATAGTAGGGGGTACGCCAGGACCAGGCACAGTGAGTTGCCCTGTAAAATACAAATTTCTGACTTTTTTGCTTTTCAGCGAAGGCTTGAGAATGGCAGTTTGCATCAGCGTATTGGCAAGTCCATAAGCATTGCCTCGGAAAGAATGGTAATCATTCAAAAAATCTTTGTGAGCATAGCTTTTCTTGAAAATGACTGCATCTAAAACGCTCTGCCCTGTAAGTTTTTCTAAACGCTTCATTATCAGATGGTAGTAATGCTCGCGTATTTCTTCTTTATCTTCCAAACCTACTGCCACAGGAATAAGCAAAACTAAATTTTCTTTACCTTCGGGAGCAACCGAGGAGTCTGTTTGTGAGGTAGCCGAAAGGTAAAAAAGAGGTTTAGAAGGCCATTGGGGTTTGGTGTAAATTTCGTGAGCGTGCAAGTCTAGTTCTTCGTCGAAGCATAAAACGTGATGTTCTATGTTTTGAAGCCTTTTATTCAAACCTACATAATACAGCAAAGATGAAGGCGACATAATGCGTTTTTGCCAATAGCTTTCACTATAATTGCGATAAGGTTTCTCTAAAATTTCTTGCTCTACGTGATGATAATCAGCTCCTGCTACAATGGCATCGGCTTCAAAAGTGCTTTGGTTGGTGATAACACGGGTAGCCTTTCCATTTTCAACTACAATTTTTTGCACCTCCTGATTGTAGAGTATTCGTACGCCTTGTTCTTCAGCCAGCGAGACCATTGCTTTTACTACTTCATACATTCCACCCATCGGATACCACGTACCCAAAGCCATATCGGCGTAATTCATCAGGCTATACAAAGCAGGCGTATTCTGAGGAATTGCACCCAAAAATAAAATTGGAAATTCTACCAATTTGAGCAATTTGGGGTGTGAAAAATATTTACGAATATGCTTGTGGAAAGACTCAAAAATGTTCATTCGTATCATATCTACAAGTAATCGGAAATCTACAAATTCCCAAACAGAACGACTTGGCTTATAGACTAAATTATTGATGCCTACTTCGTACTTGTAAGCGGATTGTTTCAAAAAATCCTTTAATTTCTGACTACTTCCTTTTTCATAACTCTCAAAAAGTTCGTACAAATCGTTCAGATTTGCAGGGACATTGATATAATCGTTTTCTCCAAAATATACCCTATACGAAGGGTCAAGGCGTTTGAGTGTGTAATAATCACTTACTTTCTTGCCAAAGCGGGCAAAATAGCGTTCAAAGACATCAGGCATCCAATACCAACTAGGTCCCATATCAAAGGTAAAGCCCTCTGCTTGTAAAATATTAGCTCTACCGCCTGCTTTATCATTTTTTTCTAATAATGTAACGGCAAAGCCTTGATGTGCCAGAGTAGTAGCGGCGGCAAGCCCTGCAAACCCTGCTCCTATAACAATAACTTTTTTCTTGGACATTAGAACTATACTTTGAAAAGTTTAGAAAAAAGAAACAAAAGGTAAGAAACGAGACTTTCTCCTTTGGCTTCTTACAATACTTTCACGGCGGTTTTTATCATATTTTGCACCTCTTGGGCAATTTGTTCAGGGGCAAAGCCTGCTTCTCGGTGCAATTCAAGTTGAGTGCCGTGTTCATAAACTTTATCTGCCATACCCAAGCGTTTTACTTGAATGTTGGTATAGCCATTATCGGCAATCCATTCTAAAATAGCACTGCCAAAACCACCCATCAAACAGCCATCTTCTACGGTCAGGATTTTATCAAACTTTTGACAAATTTCGTGTAAAAGCTCATTATCCAGTGGTTTTACGAAACGCATATCGTAATGAGCAGGATTAAAGCCCTCTTTTTCAAGCATTTTACAAGCCTCTACGGCATAATTGCCGATATGTCCAATCGTTAAAATAGCCAGCTCTTCACCATCTTTAATTTTGCGTCCCTTACCTATGGGCAATCTTTCTAATGGAGTACGCCAATGGGGCATAACTCCTTCGCCACGAGGATAGCGGATAGAAAAAGCCCTTTTGCCATTTTCTTCCATATCCAGCATAGCAGTATACATTAGG
Source organism: uncultured Cytophagales bacterium (assembly GCA_964654605.1). Lineage (GTDB taxonomy): Bacteria > Bacteroidota > Bacteroidia > Cytophagales > Thermonemataceae > Raineya. The sequence goes on from CAZZLW010000046.1 coordinate 57,192, forward strand.
TTACGCAGTTCTTGTTCATTCATTGGGGCAGAGACAATCATATTCGGCAGGCAACGCATATAAGCAATATCGTAGGCTCCGTGATGTGTAGGTCCATCAGCTCCTGCAAAGCCTGCTCTATCCATACAGAAAATTACAGGAAGCTCTTGTATGCAAACATCGTGAATAACTTGGTCATAAGCTCTCTGCATAAATGTAGAGTAAATATTGCAGAAAGGAATAAGCCCTTGGGTGGCAAGTCCTGCTGAAAAGGTTACGGCGTGTTGCTCGCAAATGCCTACATCAAAGGCTCTTTCGGGCATTTCTTTCATCATAATATTCATAGATGAACCCGAAGGCATAGCAGGCGTTATTCCCATTACTTTGGGATTGATTTTGGCGAGTTCTACCAGCGTATGTCCAAATACATCTTGATATTTAGGAGGTTGGGGTGTAGTATAAACTTTCTTATGAATTTCACCTGTAACTTTATCAAAAGTACCGGGAGCGTGCCATTTGGTTTGGTCTTGCTCGGCAAGGGCATAACCTTTTCCTTTTACGGTTACGCAATGCAGAATTTTAGGACCTTGTATATTTTTCAAATCAGAAAGTACGTGATAGAGGTGGTCAATGTCGTGTCCGTCTATAGGACCGAAATAACGCAAGCCCAAAGCCTCAAAAAGATTACTATGTTTGAGCAAACCTGCTTTCAGGGCATTTTCTATTTTAGAAATCATTTCACGTGTGAATTTGCCCAAAGCGTTTTTACCCAAAATTTTCCAAACCTCGTCTTTGAGTTTGTTGTAAGTGGAGGAGGTAGTAATATCCGTTAGGTAGTCTTTCAAAGCCCCTACATTGGGGTCTATGGACATACAATTATCGTTGAGAATGATAAGGATATTTGCACCTGATACACCCGCATTATTCATTCCTTCAAAGGCTATACCGCCTGTCAGGGCACCATCGCCAATGACGGCAATATGTTGGCGGTCAGTTTCGCCTTTGTATTTAGAGGCTATTGCCATTCCGAGAGCGGCGGAAATAGAAGTAGAGGAATGTCCTACGCCAAAAGCATCGTAAATGCTTTCTTTTCTTTTGGGAAAGCCCGAAATGCCACCATAGACGCGATTGGTATGAAAAACTTTACGTCTTTCAGTAAGGATTTTATGCCCATACGCCTGATGACCTACGTCCCAAACAAGTTGGTCGTAAGGGGTGTTGAAAACGTAATGCAAGGCTACGGTAAGCTCTACAACACCCAAACTCGCCCCAAAATGCCCTCCATATACCGAAACTACATCAATGATGTAATCTCGTAATTCTTGGGCAACTTGTGGTAATTGGTGAGGGTGCAATTTGCGTAAATCTGCGGGGTTTTCAATTTGAGCCAGTAGCTTTCCCGGTTCTATAAGCATAAAATTTTGGTTTAGGTGAAAATACAATGCTTAAACGAAATTGAGCCAAAAATGTTTGGAAATAACAATGCAAAAGTACAGATTTTTTAGGAAAAATTATGAAGGCAGAGGATTTTTTTGCATAAAATACTTTCTTGATTGTTTCAGGATAAAAGTTTGCCATTTTTGAAACTTTACCAAAAAGAATGTATTTTTGCAAGCTAACATTTTGAACTTATGAAATTCAAATCTGATAGAAATAAAACGCTTACTTTGAATAATGAGGAGGCTTCTTACTTGGAAAAAAAACTTATTCAAGTAGAAAAACCTGTTGATTATCAAGAAATAATGAATAAGACTATTTGGGGAAATAGTTTGGAAATATTACGATTCTTGCCTTCTGCTTTTGTAGATTTAGCTATCATTGACCCACCCTATAACTTGGATAAAGATTTTGGCGAACTGAAATTCAGCAAAATGACAGATGAGGAGTACGAAACCTATCTTGAAAGTTGGTTTCCTGATATAATACGTTTACTCAAACCGAATGCGTCTCTTTATATTTGCGGAGATTGGAAAAATAGCCACAGTCTTTACAACGTGCTTAAAAAGTATTTAAAGGTCAGAAATCGCATTACTTGGCAGAGAGAAAAAGGGAGAGGAGCCTTAAAGAATTGGAAGAACTGCACCGAAGATATTTGGTTTGCCACCGTGAGCGAAGATTATTACTTTGATGTAGAGTCAGTAAAGATGAAACGAAAAGTAATTGCTCCCTACAAAGAAAATGGCAAGCCCAAAGATTGGCAAGAAACCGAGCAGGGAAATTTTAGACTTACATATCCTTCTAATTTTTGGGACGACATAACTATTCCGTATTGGTCTATGCCAGAAAATACCGAACATCCTACCCAAAAGCCCGAAAAACTAATTGCTAAACTCATTTTAGCAAGTTCTTCGCCTAATGCGATTGTATTTGACCCCTTTTTAGGTTCAGGTACAACTTCTGTGGTAGCTAAAAAACTTGGTAGAAACTTTTGTGGCATAGAAATTAACAAAGAATATTGCTTGTGGGCTGAAAAAAGACTGATGTTGGCAGAAACAGATAAACGTATTCAGGGCTATGCTGATGGAGTTTTTTGGGAAAGAAATACTTTGTCTTTTCAACAAAATACAAGTAAAAAAAGGAATAATACCAACAAAGATATTATTTCACTTTTTGATGATACTGCCTTATGAGTAAAATTTTGCCAATTGCGAGCCAAATAGAAACGCAAATTCTAAAAGCTATCAATAGTCAGGAAAATTTAATGAGTGAATTCACTCTCAATAGTACGAGAGCAGTAGGTGATGCTATTCAGGATTTTCTTGCCAAAGAATTTATACATTTTTTGCCTAAAAATCTATTGCAAGAATACAATGAAAGTTTTGCTCGTAGATCTATGGCTGATTTTGCTTTTCTTGATATTGATAATAATTTTTATGCAATAGATTGTAAAACCCACAATATCCATACTAATTTCAATATGCCCAATCTAACATCAGTAGAGCGTATTGCACGCTTTTATGAAGATAGAAAGAATTACTTTATGCTACTTATGATTGCTTATCAAATAAAAAAACAAAAAGTTAGAGCAGAAAAGTGTATTTTCGCCCCTATTGAATATATTGATTGGTCTTGCCTTACAATTGGGGCTTTGGGTTGGGGACAAGTTCAAATTAGCAATTCTAATCAAATTACTATTAACCCTAAACAAACTCGTAAAACTTGGATGCTCAATCTTTGTGAAGCTGTCCTTAGTTTTTATCCCCGTGAAATTGCAAAAATCAAAGAAAGAATAATCCATTTTGAGAAAATAAAAGATTTTTGGGAAAATCAAAGCGAAAGCTAAAAACTACTTCACATTCCCCAGTTGTTCTTTCAGAGCGATAATTTCATCACGGAGGCGGGCGGCACTGATAAAATCCAGCTCTTTGGCGGCTTTTTCCATTGCTTTTTGGGTTTCTTTCAAAAGTTTTTCTAAATCATTTCTTGACATAGCTTTCACTACGGGGTCTGCAAAGGGGCTAATATTTTCTGCCTCTACATAATATTTCTTGACATTCTTTTTGGCATCTGCCACTTTGGTTTGCTCTAAAATAGCCTCTTTGCTTTTGAAAATGGTTTTAGGCGTGATGTTGTGGGCTATATTGTAGCTCATTTGCATTTTACGGCGTCTTTGCGTTTCGCTGATTGCCTTTTCCATTGATTGTGTAATTTTATCGGCATACATAATTACCCGACCATCGGCATTTCGGGCGGCTCTGCCTATGACTTGTATCAAGGAGCGTTCATCGCGTAAAAAGCCTTCTTTATCTGCGTCCATAATGGCTACTAATGCCACTTCGGGCAAATCTAAACCTTCTCGCAAAAGATTAACCCCTACAAGTACATCAAAAACACCTAAACGCAGTTCTCGTAAAATTTCAACTCTATCTAATGCTTTTACTTCGGAATGAATGTATCTGCCCTTGATACCGACTTTTTCTAAATATTTGGAGAGTTCTTCAGCCATACGCTTGGTGAGCGTAGTTACCAGCACTCTACCACCTTTTTCAATAGTTTTTTGGATTTCATCAAGCAAATCATCAATTTGATGAAGGCTGGGTTTTACGATAATTTCAGGGTCTAAAAGTCCTGTGGGGCGAATAATTTGTTCTACAACAACTCCTTCCGAGTTTTTGAGTTCATAGCTTTGGGGGGTAGCACTTACGTAAATTACCTGATGCAATAGTTCCTCAAATTCTTCAAATTTCAAGGGGCGATTATCCAGAGCTGAAGGCAAACGAAAGCCATATTCTACAAGATTAACTTTGCGAGAGCGGTCGCCGCCATACATTGCCTTGATTTGCGGAATGGTTACGTGGCTCTCATCTACTACCAAAAGGAAATCTTTGGGGAAATAGTCTAAAAGGCAGAAAGGTCTTTCACCGGACTTTCTGCCGTCGAAGTAGCGAGAATAATTTTCAATGCCTGAGCAATAGCCAAGTTCTCTCATCATTTCCAAGTCAAATTCGGTACGTTCTTTGAGGCGTTGGGCTTCGGTGAACTTACCTTCACGCTCAAAAAGGGCAACTTGTGCCACTAAATCCTTTTGTATTTGTTCAATGGCTTGGTGCAAGGTTTCTTGTCCTGTTACGAAAAGATTAGCAGGGTAGATAGCAATTTGTTTTTCTTCTTGTTCTTTTTTGCCTGTGGAAGGATTGATGATTTGAATAGCCTCAATTTCATCACCAAAAAAGAAAATACGATAAGCAAAATCGGCGTAGGCTACAAAAATATCAACTGTATCGCCTTTTACACGGAAATTACCTCGCTGAAATTCAGCTTCGGTGCGGCTGTAAAGAATATTGGCAAGGGCATAAAGCAACTGATTACGTGTGATGCGTTGTCCTACTTTGAGGTGTAAAACATTTTTGCCAAATTCTTGGGGGTTGGCAATACCATAAATGCAAGAAACTGATGCCACCACAATTACATCTTGCCTGCCCGAAAGCAGGGCAGAAGTAGCTCTCAGACGCAATTTTTCAATTTCATCGTTAATGGAAAGGTCTTTTTCAATGTAGGTATCGGTACTTGGAATATAAGACTCGGGCTGGTAATAGTCGTAATACGAAATAAAATATTCTACGGCATTATTGGGGAAAAATTGTTGAAATTCGCCATATAGTTGAGCGGCAAGAGTTTTGTTGTGGCTTAGTACCAAAGTAGGTTTTTGAACTTGAGCAATAACATTGGCAATGGTGAAAGTTTTGCCCGAACCTGTAACCCCAAGCAAAGTTTGATATTTTTCGCCATTACGCAAACCCTCTATAAGTTTGGCAATGGCTTGGGGCTGGTCGCCAGTGGGCTGAAAATCGCTGATAAGCTCAAACATAGGGTAAAATTAAAATGATTTACAAAACTTTCAGAATTTGAACTCTTGTACAATGTAATTCTCAATTTCTTTTTTCAGGCTACTGAAATGAATACCCACCCAGTAGATTTTTTTGCATCAGAAAGATATTTTTTGAAATAACTTTTTTCTTGAATTTGCTCTAAGGCAATCTCGGGGCTTTGGTCTAATTTGAACTCAAATATATAAATGCGATTTTCATAGCTTAAAACAGCATCTATTCTACCCGTAGAAACACTTACTTCGCTTTCAATGTAAAAGCCGCATAGTTTGAGAGCAATAAACACTATGGAATGAAAAAATTTTTCGCTATGTTGCAGAAATATTTGATAAGGAATGCTTGCAAAAAGTTGATTAAGAATTTGGCACAAATATTCAAAATCATTACTTTCAATTGCAGAAGCTATTTCATAGCTTAAAGGAATACTTTTGGTAGTGTAGGAGTAACTGCTCAAAAGGTATTGTAATAAAGACTGCTCTACTTCTTGATTAGGGTAGTTGAGAATGTATCTATCGTATTTATCAATCTTTGCTATCGTAAGATAACCTGTCTGAAACAAAATAGTTTCTATATTGAGATTATCAAAATCAAAATTGTTGATGATATTGAAATTGGCTTTTAGATTACGTAAATCATAAAGCCAATCTTTTTTGAGCAACTCCACGAGCATTTTGGGAGTACCACTTTCAAACCAAAAATTCATAAACTTACCCATTTCTAAGAAGCGAAGCACGGAAAATGGGTTATAAACTTTATCATTGCTATTCCAAGAATAGCCATTATACCAAAACTTAATCCTTTCAATGAGTTCGGAATAAGTTAGGTTGAATTTTTCTGTTAGGAAATTTAAATGAGCTTGAAAATAACTTTCTAACTCGCTTTGTGTGTAGCCAAGCAGGTTGTGAAAATTATCATCAAAGGTAATATCTACAAGGTTGTTGAGGTCTGAAAAGATTGAAATTTTTGAAAATCGGGTAATGCCTGTCAAGAAAAAAAAGCGTATGTATGCCGAAGAGCCTTTCACTACACTATAAAAACCTCTCAAAATTTCTCTATGCTCGTGAGCTTTGATATTTTCACCACTTTCAAGCGTATCAGTAATGGGTTTATCATATTCATCAATTAGAATAATAACCTTCTTAGAGGTTTGTTTGTAGAGTTTTTGGATAAGTTCTTTGAATTTGCTACCGATAGTTGGCTCTTGTAGAGGGCAAAAATAAATTTGAGCAATTTCGTCCAATCTGTCGCTAATAGCTTTATTTAGCCCTTTTCCTTGAAAATCTAAATTACTGAAATCTATATGGATAACAGGGTGAGTTTCCCAAGTAATTTTGTTATAGATAAAAAGACCTTCAAAAAGTTCTTTTTTTCCTGAAAAAAGTTCTTTGAAAGTGTTAATGAGCAGACTTTTTCCAAATCTGCGAGGGCGAGAAAGAAAGAAAAAGTAACTACTATGGGTGATTAGGCGGTAGATAAATTCTGTTTTATCTACATACAAACGTCCTGTTTGGCGAATTTCACTAAACTCTTGCTGTCCTGTGGGGAGTAGAGGTAGCATATTTTTTTTGCAAAAATACACAAAAACTCAATACTTTACAAAATATTGAGTTTTGATAAAGTTTTGTATCGGAATAGTAGCTTCTACAACTATTCTCCTACCATCACAAAAGCCCCCCAGTAGTAGGGTTCTTTGTATTTCTTTTTCATTGTTTCTTGGGCATTTTGGAAGGCAGTGCGTTTGTTTTGCTTTTTGAGGAGCATATTTTCATAGAAAAGTGTCATCATTTCTTGGGTAGCGGCATCATCAACTTTCCAAAGGCTCATCAGTACGCTTTTGGCACCTGCTTCTTGCAAGGCTCTTTGCAAGCCAAAAACCCCTTCACCATTGCGTATTTCGCCCAAGCCTGTTTCGCAAGCGGAAAGCACTACCAAATCTGTACCTTGCAAATCCAAGTTCATAGCCTCTTGGGCAGTGAGTATGCCATTTTCTTTGCTGGGGATTTCTTGCTTTTTCAAAGCAAGTTCTGCACCCGCAAGCAGTAAGCCTGCACGCAAAAGAGGATTATCAAAACGCTTATTTTCCTCTTGCTTGTTTCTATCCTCTTCTTGGGCTTCAATGAAAAAGCCGTGTGAGGCTATATGCAAAATAGCAGGCGAACTGATAGCCTTCAAGTTCTCTTCACTGGCTTTTTCTTCTAAATACACTTCGGTTCGTGTTTTGGCTTTTTGGGCTATGTCTTGGATAGTTTCCACTTCTTTTTTGGTACCGGGCAGATAGGTTACCGTTCCCGAAAGCTCATCAAAGAAGCGTTGTTTTTTATCAATCCGGCTTACGAGAGCTACATCAGCAATGGCTCTATCCGTGCCTTGTGAATTTTTGGTTTTTTCTCCTGAAAAATCGGGATAGCCGAATAGCGAAAGGCGATAGTTTTCTGTATAGCTTTTCAGTTCTTTTTTGCCTAACCTAAGGAAATCTCTTGCGGTGCTGATAACTTGGATATCCAGCTCCTCGCCCAAGAATTTTTGGGTTTCAGGATTGTAGAGCGTAGCCAAATTGATTTGATGATAGATGCCATCGCCACTGAAATATACTTTTTTGATGCCTTTGAGGGCTTTTTGCAGGGGCTGAAAGAAAACCTTGTAGGATTCTTTATCTTGCTTTCGAAGCCTGATGCTATTGCGATAGAAATTGATGTCTTCTTTTTCCATAGTCTTACCATTGGGAAGCACAAGCATTTCGGGGTAGGGGCTATCTTTCTTTACAATGAGAGCCACGTATAGCACGCTATCCGTCCATTTTTTATCATAATAGCGTATGCGAGTGAGTTCTATGAGGGCTTCGTTTTCTTGCAGTTTGTTTTTAATTTCCTGCCAAGAGCGGGGTTGTGGAGTAAGTTCGGCTCCTATGCCATTTTGGGAAAGGGTGAGGCTGAGTGTTTTTTCTAATTCGTTAGCCTTGCTTTCTAAACTTTGCAGGTTTATTTTTTTCTCCTGTCGTTTCATTTCCCCCATTTCATAGGCTTTGGAGAGCTCTTTGCGAGCCGCAAGCCATTTTTCGTAAGTTTCTTTGAGGTTTTTATCTTGGGATTTTTCTAAGCTACGACGAAGCTGATTGGTAGAAAAAAACAGCAAGCCTTTGGTGATAAGGTTGTTTTCTAAAAGCCAAGCCGTAAGACCTATTTTTTGGGCTTTGAGAGCAAAGGAAAAGTATATTTCAAAATTATGTTGGAAAGTTGCAAGATACAGGGCTTTTTCTTTTTCTGAAAGCCCTACAAAGTTACGTTGAACATTGAATAGAAGTATTTGAGAGGCTTCTTTATAGAGGAGTTCAGCTTCAGCATAGCGTCCTTGTTCCTGGTAAAGCGAGGCTAAATTATTGCAATAAGAGGCATAATGGGGGTGGTTTTTTCCGAGTGTTTTTTCACGGATATTTTTGGCTTCTTTGAGTAGTGTTTCTGCTTCTGCATAGCGTCCTTGCTCATAGTAAAGCGAGGCTAAATTACCGCAGGATTGGGCATAATAGGGGTGGTTTTTGCCGAGGGCTTTTTCGTAAATATCTTTGGCTTCTTTGAAGAGAGGTTCTGCTTCTGCATAGCCTCCTTGGTCTTTGTAAAGGTAGGCTAAATTATTGCAGGAAATGGCATAGTCGGGGTGGTTTTTTCCGAGTGTTTTTTCACGGATATCTTTGGCTTCTTTGTAGAGAGGTTCTGCTTCTGCATAGCGTCCTTGCTTATAGTAAAGAAAGGCTAAATTATTGCAGGCAGTGGCATAATTTTCGTGTTTTTTTCCGAATTTTTTTTCTGCTTTCCTTCGGGCTTTTTCTAAAATAGGTAGAGCCTCATCGTACTTGCCTGCTTGGTATAGCTCATTGCCTTTTTTATTTAGCTCTTCCCAACTTTGGGCATAACCATACAGCCCCAATCCAAAGCATAAAACGAGAAAAAAGATAAATTTTTTCATACCAATACAAATTTGAAAGCAAAATATGAAAAACGAGGTAAAAGAACAACCCCCTTTTTGGGGGATTTTTGGAAAAATTTCACTCTCCCACCATAACAAAAGCTCCCCAGTAGTAGGGTTCTTTGTATTTTTCACTGCTTTTAATTTTTTGTTGGGCTTGGGTAAAGGCTTGGGTTTTGGGCATCTTTTTCACGAGCCAATTTTCATAAAAACTGCTCATAAATTCTTGTGTGGCGGCGTCATCAACTTTCCAAAGGCTCACAATGATGCTTTTTGCCCCTGCTTGCAAAAAAGCTCTTTGCAAACCATATACCCCTTCGCCATTTTTGATTTCGCCCAAACCCGTTTCGCAAGCCGAAAGAGCCACTAATTCCGTATTTTCCAAATCTAAACCCAGTACCTCTTGGGCAGTAAGAATGCCGTTTTCTTGCGTATCGGGTAGTAGCTTCTTGATAGCCAGTTCTGCCCCTGCCAAAATCAGTCCCGAACGTAACAAAGGATTTTTTATTTCTACTTCGCTTTCATCGTGAAAAAAGCCGTGTGTAGCGATATGCAAAATATCAGGGTTTTGCAGTTTTTTGAGATTTTCTTCATTGGCTTGCAATTCTTGAAATACTTTTGTTTTTATGCCTACTTTTTGAGCAAAAACAGCAATACTTTCTACTTCCTTTTTAGTACCGGGCAAACTCAAAATAGTTCCTGTACCCAGGTCGTAAAAGCGTTGCTTCTGAAAACTTCTGTCGAGAGCATTGTTTGGGGCAGGTTTGTTATTGGCTTTCAAATTGGGCAAATTGCTATAATCGGGGTAGCCGAAAAGATACATTTGATAGTCGGAAAAATTTTTGTTTTGGGCTTTTCGGCTCTTGATTTCCAGCAAATCCGCCGAACGGCTTATCATTTGCACTTCCATTTCATCAGCCACGTATTTACCCGTAGTGGGGTTGAGTAGAGTTCTCGGATTTACTTGATGATAGACGCCATCAGGACAAAAATACAAGCGTTTCACGCCTTTCAGTTGCTCGGTAATGGGTTTCCAATAAACATCATACGACTCCTTATCTTTTTTACGCAAGCGAATGCTGTTGCGATAAAAATGCAAACTTCCATTTTCCATTTCGTAGCCATCAGGAATTTGGATAAGTTCTACGTAATTTGCTTTGGGTTTAATAACCAAAGCTAAATAAATAGCAGAGTCTTGATGAAAGCCATTTCTGAAAGAATAAGTGCGTACAATTTCTACGATTGCCTCATCGGCTTTGAGCTTATTTTGAATTTCAATCCAATCAATGCGTTTTTGTTTGTTTTTATCTACAACTTTTTGCTGAAATTCAGCGTTTTGGGTGGCGAGTTCTTTTTCTATGTTTTCAATTTTTTGCTCTAAAATAGATTTTCCACTTTGGTAGTAGTTTCTTTCTGAAAGATTGATAGATTGTTGTTTTTTGGCAAGTTCGGCTTTGAGGGCTTGCCATTGCTGAAACTTCTTTTTCAGGTTTTCGTCTTTGCTTTGCAAAATAGACTTCAAAAAAACGCGATTTTGGTTGAAGAGAAATCCTTTGGTATGCAAAAGCAGGTTGAATAGCAATTCGCCAAGCATTTTCATTTGCGGGTATTGTCTGCTTACGAAATAAGCATAGAGCAAAATATTTTCATTGAAAGTTTTGTAAAGAGCTTCTTTTTCTTTTTCGGTAAGATGTGCAAAATTACGTTTGATTTGCTCCTCAATTACCCAAGTACCATTTAGAAAAGAAACAGAGGCTAAATCGTTTTTATTTTGATACATTTCTGCCAAACCCATATTGAAATTGAGATGTAAAAAGTAGATATGGTATTTGTCGTTGAGTACGGGAGTGGCTTTCAGAGCAAGGGAAAAGAGTTTTTCGGCTTCACTATATTTTTTAAGATACAAAGCAATAAAGCCCGCTAAATTCGCAGATTCAATATGTTTGAGGTGAGGTTGAGTGTAGTTTTCTTGAAAAAGATAATAAGCAGTTTTGGCAAGTTTGAAAGCAGTTTCGGTACGACTGGGTTCGGTATAAAGCAAATAACGCGAAAGGGCTAAAAGTACATCAGCGTAAATAGCGTTATCTTCACTGATTTCTTTCTGAAAAGTAAGGGCTTGGTGCAAATAATTAGCGGCTTTTTCTTTGGTATTGTCTTTGCTGATGCTATCTTTTTCGCTTATTACTTGTTTAGCGTAAAATTCGCCCGCTTTTTTGAGTGCCAAAATGTATTCTTTGAGCTTTTTAGCAGGTTCGCCAACATTGATTTCATAGTAATTGATTAAACTTTCCAGCTCTTTGATTTGCTTTTCGGGCAAGCCTTGCAAATCGTACATATCGGCAAGGGCTAAAATAATAGAGCCGTATATATTCGTTCTTACCAAATCGTGTCGTGTTTCTTTGGAAGCTACATTGAGGGCTTTTCGGTAATATTTTTCGGCACCAGCAAGGTCATTTTGGGCAAAATGTAAGTCTCCATAAGTTTTGTAAAGTGAAGCCACTGCAAAGAGGGTATCAATAATTACATTTTTTTTCAAATTTTCTGCTCGTACTTGGCTTACTTTTTGGTAAGTTCCGTCTAAATAGCCCTTTGCAGTTACAAAATCTCCTTTTAGTATCAAAACGTGAGCTAAATGGGAAGTGATGTACGCAAGTTCCATTAAAGTTCCACTATTTTTAGGGGCAGATTTGTTATTGCTCAAAGCCAAAATGCCATCGCCATAGAATTTTGCAGATTTATTCAAATCGTAAGTTTGGTAATAACATTCCCCCAAATCAATCAGTACAATTGCATATTCAAGACTTTCGGTGAGTTTTTGGGTTTCAAACCATTGTTTTGCTTTGAGTAGTGGCTCAATGGCTTTCAGATAGTCTGCTTTTTCAAAATGCGTTTCTATTTCATTTTTGTAACTACCCCAATTTTCGCGAGTAGCTTGTTGAGCAAAAAGCCAGCAAGGCAAAAGAAGAAAAATGACTAAAAATCGCATAGTTTCAAGCGTTTAGAGAGTGAAATTGGCTAAAAAATAGGGTTTGGTAAGTTTGAAGTTAGAGGTTTGAAGTTTGAGGTTTGAACCTTGAACCTTGAACCTTTGAACTTTAAACTTTAAACTTTGAACTTTGAACCTTTGAACTTTGAACTCATACCCCCTAAAGCCTTTATCAAACATCAAAAGTTATGCAAACTCAATTAAAACCTTGTTTTTTTCAACACTATCGCCTTTTTTGATGCAAATTGCCTTGATAGTAGCCTCAGCGGGGGCTTTGATGGCATTTTCCATTTTCATTGCTTCCAGAATAATAAGCACATCACCTTTAGCAACTTTCTGCCCTTCGCTCACACGCACATCTACAATGAGTCCGGGCATAGGAGCTTTGAGCTGTCCTACTTTCAAGCCACTGCTTTTTTGCATACCGAGCTTTTCCAAAAGCAAATCCATTTCGCTTTGTGCCGTAAATTCATATTTTTTCCCGTTGATTTTAAGCACAAAAGTTTTTTCGGAGTAGTCTGCCTTTACAATTTCCACAACAAAAGATTTGTTTTCATAAAGGCAATGAAAGGTATTTTCGTTGATAGGCACACTATCCCAAGCAAAAGGACTTTCATTCAAGAAAAATTTGCCTTCTTTGGCTTCTACAAAAAATTCTTTTTGTGAATTTGCATTATTTGACTTAACTTTGACCATTGCTTTCTAAAAGTTTTTGGTGATGAAAAAAATAATTGCTCAAATTGTAAAAAAAGCAAGAAAATTTCGTATTCCCAAATTTATGAAAAACTTTTACTTTGTAGCGATGAGTGTTTTTCTGATTTGGATGCTTTTCTTTGACACCAACGATTTGATAAGCCAGTATCGCTGGCGGAAAAAATATAAACGTCTTTTGCAAGAAAAAGCCTATTACTTGGAACTGCAAAATACACTCAAACAAAACATCAAAGATTTTGGTGATAGAGAAAATTTTGAAAAATTTGCTCGCGAGAAACATCTTTTACAAAAGTCCAACGAAGATGTTTTTCTCATTGTAGAAGAGTAAAAGCAAGAAATAAATAGGATATTCTTTACAGAAAAATAAAATCTTGTGGATTGAAGCCTTAAAACATTCCTTTCAAATTTTTCATAAACAAATAAAATGTAATTTTTCTTGGCGAAAGCGAAAAAAAATTGTAATTTGCAGGTCAAATTTGTTTTTGTGTTAAAATCCTTATCAATTATGCAAAATATTATTCGCTTTTTATTTGTTTTTTCTGCTGTGATTCTTGTTTCTTGTGGGGGCTTCAACAAAGCCTATAAACACTACGAGGAGGGAGAATACCAAGATGCCATTGAAACGCTTAAAAAATTACAAGCTAAAAAACCTGATGACCCTTTGGTGAATTTTTATTTGGCTCAGTCTCTACGCAAATCTAATCGCCTGCGTGAAGCAGAGGAGTATTATGCCAAAGTTTATAATAAAAAAATACCCAAAACCCACCACGAAGACCACGAAGACGATGCCAAATTTTATTATGCCGTAGTGCTTGAAGAGAATGGTAAAGTAGAAGAAGCACTCAAACAATACGAAAACTACGCCAAAAAAGGTAAAAATAGGGCTTATGTAGCACGTGCCAAAAGAGAAGTTGAAAATTTGAAAAAGCGTGAGGAATTGGAGAAAATTCAAACTTTTTTTGAAGTAAAGCCTGTTGAAAATCTGAATACGAATTTTGCTGAATTTGCTCCTGTCATCTATCAAGATAAACTTGTTTTGAGTGCTTCTCGTGATAAATCTCACGAATCGGATATTAACGGACAGAAAAATTTGGGTATTTATTATGTGCCTTTGCAAAGTTTGCAGTCGGGAGAGGCAAAAATGCAAGTTTTTGACCCCAATATTCATAAAGAAAACGTAAATGAAGGTACGCCTACATTCAGCCGTGACGGCAAAACGATGATTTTTGCTCGTGCCGCTTCCGTAAATCGCAAGAAAGGTCCGAAAAATATGAAATTGTATATTTCGGAGCTAGATAAAGACGGAAATTGGACTGAACCTCGTCTTTTGGAAGGAGTAAGCAGTGGCGATAACGAAAGCTATTACGGAAAGCCTACGGCAAAATCTGTTCCAAAAGCCTATGTTTGGGACGCTCAGCCCTTCCTTTCGGCTGATGGACAACGCTTGTATTTTGTTTCGGATAGAGAAGCTGATGATAAAGGTACAAAAAGCATAGGCAGACACGATATTTTTGTTGCCGAAAAGAAAAAAGACGGCACTTGGGGCAATGTTCGCAATCTTGGCAAAGAAATCAATACCGAAGCTGATGAGTATTTCCCCTATGTAGCCCCTGACGGCAGGCTTTATTTTGCCTCTGACGGACACCCCAGCCTTGGCGGTTTGGATATTTTCGTAGCAGAGCGTAAAGAGGGAAAAATCACCGTAGAAAACTTAGGCAAACCTATCAATTCTGCTTTTGATGACTTTGGCATAATGTTTATCAACGACAGAGAGGGCTATTTCAGTTCCAATCGTGCCGAAGGCAAAGGTGATGATGATATTTTCTATTTCATTGATAAAAATCCAGGCAAACGTACTGTGAATTACTTTGTGAAGTTCAAAACGATTGGTGTGAAAAAAGACGAAACAGAAATCCCTCTTGCCAATGCTCACGTGAAAATTTTAGATGATAACGATAAAGTAATTCAAGAGTTCTTTACCAACGATAAAGCAGAAACAGAAACTATCCCTGTAAAAGATGATAGACTTGCTTTCAAGGTGGTAGCTGATGTTTCTCATCAGAAAAAACCTTTCCTTGCGGCTCGTAACGATTTTGCTCTTGTGAAAATTCCTGAAAAATATTTGCCTCCCAAACCTGTGATTGATACAACTTTTGTCTATGAGCTAAAACTTCAAGAGTATGATGACAAGACCAAATTCACTCTGAATATCCTTTACGACTTTAACAAATGGAATATTCGCCCCGATGCGGCTAAAATTCTTGATGAGTTTATTGTATTCTTGAAAGATAACCCCAATGTGAAAATTGAATTAGGTTCACACACAGATGCAGTGGGTAATTTTGAAGATAATGACCTTCTTTCCAAACGCAGAGCTGAATCGGCTGTAGAGTATATCGTAACCAAAGGTGGCTTTGATAAAGAACGTATCGTACCACAAGGTTATGGAGAGTATGTGCCAAGAGTGGTTACCAAAGAACTTGCTGAGCAATACGATTTCTTGAAAGAAGGTGATGTGCTTGATGAAGCGTTTATCAACAAATTCAAAGATAAGAAAACCCGAGACCTTTTACATCAACTCAACCGCCGAACCGAAATTCGCATTTTGCGATAAGAAGGTTCACAAAATTCCTTGGCGGATTTTTAGGGGCATAATATCTTATTGTGCCTCTTTTTTTTGAGTAATTAATCAGGCAACCTATCATTGCAAAAGGAAAACACTTTAACAACTTTTTAAACTTTTGAATTCTGTAAATCTTGTAAATCCTGGTAAAATTTTCCCACTATGATAAAAGCTGAAATTCTAAATATTGGAGATGAGATTTTATACGGACAAATTACCAACACCAATGCCCAATGGATGAGTGCCGAATTGGATAAAATTGGCATTCGGGTAATTAGGCATAGCGTAGTAAGCGATACCGAAGAAGCTATTTTGGAAGGCTTGCAAGAAGCTGAAAAGCGAGCTGATGTAATTCTGACAACAGGGGGCTTGGGACCTACCAAAGACGATATTACTAAGAAAACCCTTTGTAAGTTTTTTGGCGTAGAACTGATACGCCACCCTGAGGCTTTGCGTGCTGTTACACATTTTTTTGAAAGTCGAGGCAGAGAAATGTTGGAAATCAATCGTCAGCAAGCCGATTTGCCTGCCAATGCTGTTTATATTCCTAATCTCAAAGGAACTGCCCCAGGTATGTGGTTTGAAAGAAACAGAAAAATTTTTGTTTCAATGCCGGGAGTACCTCACGAAATGCAGTTTATTATGCAAAGCTACGTGCTTGAAAACCTACAAAAGTTTTTTCAAACGCCCAGCATTGTGCATAAAATGATAAAAACCGTAGGCATTGGCGAAAGCTATTTGGCTCGTGAAATTGAAACTTGGGAGAATAACCTTCCCGAAAACCTAAAACTTGCTTATTTGCCTTCTTTTGGAATGGTACGGCTTAGAATTACAGGCTTTGGATATGATAAAGAGGCTGTTCGCAGGCAAATTGAGCAGGAAGTAGAGAAAGTTTTGCCACTCATTGATAAGTATGTTTATGGATTTGATGAAGATGATTTAGCAATGGCTGTGGGTAGGCTTTTGGTTCAAAACAAAAAGACACTTGCTATTGCCGAAAGCTGTACTGGGGGCTATTTGGCACATTGTTTCACACAGCACGCTGGTAGTTCGGAGTATCTGAAAGGGGCATTGGTGGCATATAGCAACGAATTAAAAATCAATGTTTTAGGTGTAAAAAAAGAAACTATTGAGGAGTTTGGAGCGGTGAGTGAGCAGACCGTCTTGGAAATGGCAAGCAATATCCGAAAGCTATGTAATGCAGATATTGGCATTGCAACTAGCGGTATTGCAGGACCCGGAGGAGCTACCCCCACCAAACCCGTGGGTACGATTTGGGTTGCTTATGCAGATGAAAAAGGAGCTTCAGCCAAGTTGTATCAGTTAGGAAACGATAGAATGGTCAATATTCAGGTAACTGCCAATTTGCTCATAGATTGGCTTCGCCGAAAGCAGGGGGTAAGAGCCAAATAGCATATGGGGATAGCAAGCATACCTTTCAAAATTGGTGTATATCCAAAAATTTTTCAATTTTTTTTGGCAAATTTTTCAAAAATTGTATTTATTTGCGTTCTGTTAAACCAAAACTGAATTAGAGATGTCTACTATTGCAGAAAAAGTAAAAAGCATTATCGTAGAAAAATTGGGTGTAGAACCTTCTGAGGTTACCCCTGAGGCAAGTTTTACAAACGACTTGGGAGCTGACTCCCTCGACCAAGTAGAACTCATTATGGAATTTGAAAAAGAGTTTAACGTTTCTATTCCTGACGACCAAGCCGAAACTATCAGTACGGTAGGACAGGCAATTGCTTATCTGGAAGCAAACGTAAAATAATCTTCTAACCAAAAATCCAACTCAATGAACCCAAAAAGAGTGGTAATTACAGGGTTGGGAGCAGTAACGCCCATTGGAAATACAGTTGCCGAATATTGGGAAGGGCTTTCCAAAGGTGTGAGCGGTGCCGCTCCCATTACCCGTTTTGATGCCTCCAAGTTCAAAACTCGCTTTGCTTGCGAAGTAAAAAATTTTGATGTCAAACTCTACATAGAACACAAAGAAGCCCGTAAAATGGACTTGTTTCAGCACTATGCTATTGCCGTTGCTGAACAAGCTATCCAAGATGCAGGTTTTGACTTACAAAGCCTTGATAAACGCCGTGTAGGTGTGATATGGGGTTCGGGGATAGGCGGATTGCGGTCTTTGCAAATGGAAGTGGTTGATTTTGCCAAAGGCGATGGTACCCCTCGCTTCAATCCCTTCTTTATTCCTAAAATGATTGCCGACCTTGCTCCCGGGCATATTTCTATTAAGTACGGCTTCTTAGGACCCAACTACACTACGGTTTCGGCTTGTGCTTCTGCCAATAATGCTATTATTGATGCCTTTAATTATATCCGTTGGGGAAAAGCAAATGTTATTCTTACAGGTGGCTCGGAAGCCGCTGTTACCGAAGCAGGTATCGGCGGGTTCAATGCCAATAAAGCTCTTTCCGAACGCAATGATAGCCCCGAAACTGCCTCTCGTCCTTACGATAAAGATAGAGATGGCTTTGTGCTTGGTGAAGGAGGAGCTTGCCTCATTTTGGAAGAGTACGAACACGCCAAGAAACGCGGTGCCAAAATCTATGCCGAAGTAGTAGGAGCTGGCTTTTCTTCCGATGCCTACCATATTACAGCTCCACACCCCGAAGGCTTGGGCGTAATTTATTGTATGCAAGATGCTCTTGATGATGCAGGTATCAGTCCTGATAAAATTGACTACATCAACACCCACGGTACTTCTACACCCATTGGCGACCCACAAGAAATTAAAGCCATTCAGGAAGTTTTCGGCGAACACGCCTACAAACTCAACATCAGCTCTACCAAGTCAATGACAGGGCATTTGTTGGGGGCTACAGGTGCCGTAGAAGCCCTTGCTTGCGTTTTAGCTATACAGCATCAGGTTGTGCCACCTACTATCAACCTTTTTGAAATAGACGAGGTGCTGGATAAAAGACTCAACTTTACACCCAATAAAGCCCAAGAACGTAAAATTACTTATGCTTTGAGCAATGATTTTGGCTTTGGTGGGCATAATACTACGATTATTTTCAAGAAATTTGAAGAGTAATTGCTCCGATGCTTTGGCTCAAGCACCTTCAAGCGTTTTTTAGGAAGTATTCACCCCAAGAGCAAAGGCTTATTTCTTTTGTGAAAAACATCACAGGAAGTAAGCCTTTGAACTTATCTTTGTACCGATTGGCTCTGATACATAGTTCGGTAGCGATACAAACGCCTAATCAAAATTTTCGCCTTTCCAACGAACGCTTGGAGTATTTGGGAGATGCCGTTTTGGGCTTGATTATCGCAGAATACCTTTACAAAAAATTTCCCTACAAAGATGAGGGCTTTCTGACTGAAATTCGCTCTCGGATTGTCAATCGTGAAAGTTTGAACCAACTGGCTCACAAAATAGGCTTGACCGAGCTTATAGAATACGAAACTTCTATTCAAATTCGTGGCAATCAGTCTATTGCAGGCGATGCTATGGAGGCATTTATTGGGGCGGTGTATTTGGATAAGGGTTTTGCTTTTTGTAGAATTTTTGTGCTGAAACGTCTTTTACAGGCTCATTTGGATTTAGATAAAATCATACAAACCAATCTCAACTACAAAAGTCTGCTGATTGAGTATGCCCAAAAAAACGGCAAAAATGTAGAGTTTGTACTTGTTGAAGAGAAAAATTATCGGAATACTACTACTTTCACTGTGGAGGTTCGTCTGAATGGCAAAGGCATTTCACAAGGAATGGGACAAAACAAGAAAAAAGCTGAACAAGCCGCCGCCGAAAAAGCACTGCAAGCTCTGAATGTTCCCTTGAAATAATTTCTTGCTTCTAATACAAGAGCCAAAAGATTTTATTTTGTGATTATTTACGTTCAAGAAGTTCAAAGTTTGATGTTCAAGTCTTTCAGGGCTTTATCTCTCACTTTTTCTATCTATTTTCTCAAATCCTATTCCTGCATCTTGTTTCCTGTTTCCTTATTTCAAACTATACCCTAAACAATTACTATATTTTTTAATCTTGTTTAGGTTCTTGCTCTGCTGTTTTGGCTTTATTTTCTTTTTGCATTTGTTTGAGTTCTTTGGCTCGTGAGGGGGCATTGAGCGGCAAAGGATTGGGCGTAGGCGTACCCGAAATAACTCTTTTCACAGGTTTGCCATTTACCCATATTTCGCCACGATTGGGATATAAGATTTCGCCTTTTCCGCTACTTACTACTGCTCCTTGTCTTTCAGTAGGGTTGTAACGAGGGGATTTTTCAGGGAATTTTTGATAGCGGGGCATATCTTTTTTCCACATAAATTTGCCTTTACGCAAATAACGCACATTGTAGGGCTTGGAGCGGTATTTTTGCAACTCACGATTGGATAGCTTAGACTTACGCAAAGAATACCTGATTTTCAAAGCCCCCAGTGAAGTTGCCATACGATGAGAGCGTTTCATACGTACTTTTTTCCAATCTACATAACGTACCGTACCGCTATAATTCTGCATTTTGCGAGTATTATGGATAATAGCCTTTCGGCGTCTATTAAGAAAGCTATATTTTATTGCTCCCCCCGTAAATTCATCATATCCGCGTCTGTATTCGTGTGGGCGAAATTTGTAATTTGAAATAAACTTATCGTGTCCAAATTTTTTCTTGGTAGGCAGAAAGGCATAACGAGATATGAACTTATCGTAGCCACGTCTGTACTGATGAGGCAAAAATTTGGATTTAGATTTGAACGTAGCAAAGCCTGTTTGCAATTTGTGAGGCAAAAACTTGTAATTAGACTTGAACGTAGCAAAGCCTTTTTTAGGCTCTCTTGGGAATAGCGGTTCAGAGCCTCGGAACTGGCTTTGCCCTAATACTTGGGGCGATTCTACATATCTTTTTTGCCCTGCATAATACCCCGATTGTACGGTTTGTGAATTAGGAATTTTTTCCGAGCCCTTGGATTTTATGCCCTCGCTTGGAGTTACACGCTTTTTCAGACGATATTTGTTGGTAAGAACAGGCTTTTTGGAGGCGGTATTGTCTTTGCGTTGAGCAAAAACTTCGCTACAAGCCAAGAAAATTAAACTCAAAAAAATGATATGTATAAGTTTGGTTTTCAAGCGATTATTTTTTGTAATTATTTACGTTCAAAAACTATAAAGGTTCAAAGTTCAAGCGTTTGAGGTAAAAGTTTTTATCAATGTTCTAAATCCTATTTCCTGCATCTTGTTTGCTGTTTCTATTCTTTTAGTTTCCGTCTTTTTTGGGTTCTTGTTTTTCTTCGGGTAAAGTAGGAGTGGGTTTATCTTCTTCGGGTTGTTCTTGCTCAACTTCATCAGCATTTTTGGCTTTTTTAGCCTTTTTAGCTTTTTTCTTACGTCTTGCCTTGCTATCGGTATCGGGGAATAGTTCTTTATCTTTGATAAATTTCTTTTCTTTTCTAAAAATTTTGCTTAGCTGGGCTCTTGTTTTATGTTTCTTTTTGCTTACACCGCCCACTTTTTTTACTAATCCCGTTTTGCTATGCCTTTCGGTAATGATAAAATTGGTAGGTACATAGCCATCCTCGGGAATAGCTACGGTGCCTACTTCCTGATACGCCGCACAAGTAGAAGGCTTGCGATTGCAAGCAAAAATCAGCCCAATGAAAAATATGTAAAATAAATATTTCAAAACAAACGTTTTTGATTGAAACCCATTACTAAAATTGTCTAAATGCTTGGGAAGTAAGGTTTCTTAGGTTTAAGGTTTGAAGTTAGAAGGTTTAGAACTTCAAACTCTCAACCTAAAACTCTAAAAGCCTCACCACATAAATTTTAGACAAGTACTTTTTGCAAATATACAAAAGCCTTTCTGAAATTTAGCAAAAACTATGCAATATTTTCTTGGCAGAGACTTTATTGTTTGAACCTTTGGATAAAACTTTCTACTTTTGCAAAAACTTTTCCAAGCAATTTACGCTTTTCATTTCATCTAAACTCGTGTATCAATGAAAAAAATTCTGTATAGCTCTGTATTTCTGATGTTTGCTCATATAGCTTTTTCCCAAAATTGCTTCAAAGAAGTAGCTATTCTGATTGATACGCTTCGTTTTACACAAACCAAAAATCAAATTCAATTCAAAGGAGAAAAGTTTTTGGCTTTTGAATATTTCACTGAAAGCCCTACTTGTGAGGTGCGTCTGTTTCCGCAAAATATGGAAAATATCCAAAAAATAGAACTGGCATATTCGCAAGATTTTCAACTTGTAGATTCTATTTTTCGCAGTCAGGATTATTTTCGTTTCAAAATAAAATTCAATAATCTCACCCAAACGCAATTTCTCACCTTCAATTTCATTATTTATCAGATTCCACTGAAAGAAATTCCTTGCGAATTGCGTCTATTTCCTTATTTCAATACCAAAGTAGCCTTTGCACCCAAAGATGATGAGTTGTACGTAGGCGAAGAGCGTATGTTTGAGCTAATTTCCAATAATCCTGAAAATATCCGAACCAATCCTATTCCTACGAGTAGTAAAGATATTGACTATCGTACGGAATACGTAAATAAGCAACTTCGTTTGTATGTTTTGCCTTCAAAAATTGGAGATGTTGATTTTAGTTTGGATTTAAGTACCTTTATCCCTTACATTGACGAAAAAGGACGAGTAAATTATCAGCTTCCCACTATCAAGTATAAGTTTCGCGTAAAAGGTAGCCGTTTGGCTTTTTTGAATACTGATGTAAAAGAAATTACCATAGAAGAGGCTACGCAAAAAGAAGGGGTAGAAGTTCAATTAGACTACAATCGCTATCTGAATGTGGGGAAAACGTATCGTATAGAAAACCAAGAGAAAGTAGGAGG
This sequence comes from uncultured Cytophagales bacterium, assembly GCA_964654605.1. GTDB lineage: Bacteria > Bacteroidota > Bacteroidia > Cytophagales > Thermonemataceae > Raineya. The sequence goes on from CAZZLW010000046.1 coordinate 79,593, forward strand.
TATGCTTGTCGCAGAAATTTTTATTAAAAGCCTGATGAGTAATGGTAAATTCTTGTGCGTTCTGCGACCTTACGGACAGCATCGTATTTCTGAAAGTTATCTTTATATCAAAAATGGTGATGAGCCTGTTTGTATTACCAATTTTAATGTTACCCCCAAAACTATCATTAACAATATCATTATTTTTCACGAAGGCAATCGGCGAGAGAATGTGTTTTACCCCGGCGAAACTGTTGATGTACGCATAGAAGGGCTTGCTTTGCATAAAGCAAGATTTCGTTTTGACGGCTTGAACGTGCTTACTTCCGACTCACTTATTCGTACCGAAAATGTGCAAACTTTTCGCTTGCAAGTTCCAATGAATATCAGCAAAAAAGAAATAGAAATTTTTAATCGCAACGAAAAAATTGGGCGTACCATTCCTGTAAGCGAGTACCAAAGACCTCATCAGCTCAATTTTGTAAGAATAAACTATGGTGCAGGTAGGCAAGTGCTGAGCGAACTGCCCCAAACCATTCTTTACCCTTACACTATCAAGGATATTGAAGTTTTCTTTGATTATGATAAAATTGACGAAAACAAACTTTTTGGTAGGCAATTTGTAAGCATTGATATAACAATTTTCAATGCACGTGGCGATTTAGTAGATTTGAAACGTATTCCCAATATAATGGTGTGTCCAGGCGAAAATTCGCCAAGATTTGCTTTTTACAGCGATAAGCAGTGCAACAAAGAACCTATCAGCCTGAATAAAACTTTGGGTAGAAAAACTTTTGATTTGGACGGGTGGAGCAGAATAGAAATTACTATTAGCCACGATAAAGACAAATATGGCGGAGAGGGGTTCAGTAAAAAAATTGAAATTATTTTACAAAGAAGACTGCGTTTTGATACAGAGGTAACCTTTCCTGGGGGCTTGCTTATCAAACGTGCCGACCAAGAAAACTTCAGCCCTTTCGGAGGAATTAGTTTGGCAATTATCCAACAACTTAGTTTTTACAATCCCAATAAAATCAATCGCTTCCACCCTTACAAAGTGGGTATTGGCGTACTTGCCAACAATGCCTTTAATTTTAACCCCAATGCAACCAACCGAGATATAGGTGTGGTGCTTTTGGGAAGTTTGTATCCTACTCGGCGAGATGTAAAACTTTCTTTCCCACTTTTTGCAGGAATGGGTTATTTTTTGAGTGCTAAAGCGTGGTTTTTCTTGGTGGGTCCGGGTATTTTCGTGAGTTTCTGATACTTGCTACAAAAGAATGAGAGTTTGCCTCATACACTTGAAGCAAACTCTCACACAATAAATTTTGGAGTAAAAAGCAAGATTTTGGCTCTTAATTCACACTTATTCCCATATTCAGTAAAATAAGCAGAACTACTGCGGTAGCTAAGGCAGAACCTCCGTAGTACAAACCTATGCTGTATCCTGTTTGTCCTGTTTTGGCTCTATTGAGAATATAGGGCAAGGAAGCTACCGAAAGTAAGCTATACACCAAACCCATAAGCAGAAGCATAATGATAGAAATAGTTTGCCCTTTGATGAACAAAGCGGGCAAAATTACTATAAAAGCCGCTATACAGCCCCAAATCAAACTTTTATATGAGCCTTTTTTTTCTACAAATTTACTGATAGGGATAGCAAGCAAAGCAGAAAACATTAGCATAGCCGATTGCAGATAGTCGGGGTCGGAGAAAAAGATTTTTTCAGTTGCACCAAAAAACTTATGCTTTACCCAAATGGCAGGTACGAAAAAGAGCATAAGCATCTTGAAAAGTCCTACGAAGAAGCCTGTTAGGAATAAATCTCTTTTGCTATCTCCACCCAATTCTTCTTTTGCCATTATTTTTTTGTCTTCTTCTGTGGGAGGGGCGATACTTATGGTTTTAATAGCATACGCCGTAGAAATCACAAGCACACCACCTAATATAAAAGTAGGCGTAAGTCCGAGTATGTTGAGGATTTGAATGAGAAAAGGCTCAATGGTATAAATCAGACCGAAAACCATTGTAAGAATTGCCGCAACTTGTGGAAATTTATGGACAGGGGTAAAATTTTCAACCAGTGAAATAGCAGGACTATGAAAAGTAGCCATTGCCGCCAGCCAAAGAATAACAAGCACAGGCAAGAGCCATTTCAGAGGGCTTGCAGGATTGGTATTCAGAGCAACGCTTACAGCTACAAAAATTACCGCCGCAAATGCCGCCCCTGATATAATGATAGGAAATTTTGTTCCTCTTTCACGGAAAGCCTTATCTGCCCATCTTCCTGAAATAGGGTGGAAAATAGCTCCCAAAATACCTTGTGCTACCAGCAATAGCCCTGCAAATTCTACAAAATTGAATTTGAGCAGAAGTTGTGGCTGATATTTTTCGTAAGCAAGCCAGCCAATCGTAATTGCCGCTTCCAGTGCCGCAATACTGATGATAGATTTGGTAAAACTCAATCTTTGGGCTTTAGGTGCAATAGAAGTTGCCATACATTTTTAGTTTAAGTTCTTTTTGAAAAAATCGTTTGTAAGACTTACGAAGCGACTGCCCAAGTGGTTTTCTAAAAAATCAAAAAATTTGTAATTATTTACGTTCAAGAAGTTCAATGTTTGATGTTCAAGCCTTTAAGGGCTTTATATTTTATTTTTTCTCTCCGACATCTATTCTGTTTCCTGCCTCTTGTTTCTTGTTTCCTTACTGCAAACTATACCTAAACAATTACAAAGTTTTTATGCGTAATGGAAAAATACTTCCTGCTTTATTTCTGGGGCTAAACTCAAGGCTACGGGGCAGGTACGAGCCGCATTTTCAAGTTTTTGTTTGTATGTGCTTTCCAAAGGCAAACTACTTGGAAAATAAAAATGTACGTGAATTTCTGCAATTCTGCGAGGGTTAGATGCCATTACTTTGGTTGTTTTCCAAGTAACTCCTTGCAAATTTACTTTATCCCTTTCGGCTACGATGCCCATAATGGTCATCATACAACTCCCCAAAGCGGCACAAACCAAATCGGTAGGCGAAAAAGCCTCTCCTTTGCCGTTGTTATCAGTGGGGGCATCAGTAATGATTTTGTTTTGGGAAGCAAAATGTGTGGCTTCGGTGCGTAATTCTCCTAAATAAAGACTTTCAATTTGGTGGCTCATTTGAGTATCGTGTAAGTTATCCAAGAGGCAAGATAAGCTAAAAGATTGAAAAAAACAAGTTGCCCCAAAGGATACTTCCAAGAGCGTGTTTCTTTCCATACTACGGCAAAGGTACTCATACATTGCATTGCAAAAGCATAAAAGACCATCAACGAAAAGCCCACCGCCACCGAGTAGGTTGGTTTTCCTGTTTGAGGGTTTATTTCAGAAGCCATTTTTTGCCTTACGCTTTGCTCGTTTCCTTCCTCACCCAATCCATAAATTACGGACATTGTGGCTACAAAAACCTCACGAGCGGCAAAAGAAGTAATAAGTGAAATGCCTATTTTCCAGTCAAAACCCAAAGGTTGAATGATAGGTTCAAGAGCTTTTCCTAAATTACCTGCAAAAGAGGCTTCTAATTTTGCAGAGCTAATCAGAGGGGCAAGTTCTTCTTCCGAAAGTGTAGGATAGCTTTTTTTGATAGAACTTTCCGCTTTTTCCAAGCTATCTCCCCAGCCATAAGAAGCCAAAGCCCACAGAATTACTGAAATCACTACAATCACTTTTCCTGCATCAAATACGAAGGTTTTTACTTTTTCGTAAATAGTAATAAGAACATTCTTCCAACGAGGCATCTTGTAGGTAGGCATTTCCACAATAAAATAATCATTGCCCCAAAAAGGTAAAAAGCGGCTTAAAACCTTTGCGGCAAGCATAGCCATAAGTAAGCCTAAAAGATACATCGCCAGCAGAGCAAGAGCCTGATAATGCAAAAAGCCCCATAGCATTTTATCGGGTATCACGAGGGCAATCATTACGGTATAAATGGGCAAACGAGCCGAACAGCTAATCAGAGGTACAACCAAAGTAGTAATCAGTCTTTCTTTGGGATTATCAATATTTCGGGTAGCCATAATGGCAGGAATAGCACAAGCCGCTCCTGAAATCAGGGGGACTACACTTTTGCCATTTAAGCCAAATTTTCGCATAATTTTGTCCATCATTATCATTACGCGTGTCATATAGCCTGTTTCTTCCAAAATTGCAATAAAACCAAAGAGTAAAGCTATCTGCGGCACAAAAGTAACTACGGAGCCAATCCCTGCCAAAACGCCCTCTGTCCAAAGATTTGTAAGAAAATGATTGGGTAAATTTTCTCGGAAAAATGCTTGTACTGAGGCTGTACCCTCTTCAATCCATTCCATAGGAATTTCCGCCCACCGAAAAATTGCTGTGAAAATCAGCAGTAGTACCATTAAAAAAGAACCATATCCCCAAAGTGGGTGAAGCAGTATTTTATCAATTTTCCGAGTAATGCTCTGCGGATTGTAGGCTTTTTCGTGTTTTTGAGTGGTTTCTGCAACAATTTTTTCTATTGCTCTAAAACGCTCCAAAGTTTCATCAGTTTGTAGGTGAAGGGCTTGGAAATTGTTTTTAAGCTCTAATTTTTGGAAAAATTGCTTGTCGCTTTCTGAAAGAAAAGATAGTTTTTCGTAATGGTGAAAATATAAATTTGCCCAATAGGTATTGGGTAAATGATATTTTTGGACAATTTCTTGTAAAATACCTTGCAAAGGGGCATAAGTTTGCAGAATACTATGAGGGGCATTTGATTGACTTTTTTCTAAATCAAGGATTTTTTCTTTGAGCTTTTCAACACCTTCGCCACTTCTGGAATTGGTACAAACCACAGGGCTTTGTAGGCGTTCTGCAAGTTTTTGCGTATCAATTTCCCAACCACTTTTTTGGGCTATATCAATCATATTCAGCACTAGAATAGTCGGAAAACCTAAACTTTGTACTTCTGAAAAAAGAAGCAAGTTTCTTTGCAGATTGGAAGCATCAATCACAACCAAAATAGCATCAGGCTTTTCGGGGTTTTGAGGATTGAGCAAAAAATCCAGCACTACTTGCTCATCAGCCGACTTGGGATAGAGGCTATACGTACCGGGCAAATCGGTGATGTATGCTTTACTTTGGTTAGGAAGCGAGAAAGTACCTGTTTTTTTCTCTACGGTTACGCCTGTAAAATTAGCTACTTTTTGGTTCAAACCTGTGAGCTGGTTGAATAGCGAGCTTTTCCCTGCATTAGGATTTCCGATAAGAGCGAGTTTCACGTGAGTAATATTTTATTCAATAATCTGAACTACAATATTTTGAGCTTCACTTTTACGCAAAGCAATAAGCGTTTCTTGTACGGCAATATAAATAGGGTCGCCAAGAGGAGCTTTACCCAATACCTCAATAGTGGTATTAGGGAGTAAGCCCATTTCCAAAAGTTTGAGGAAAATGCCTCTTTGCTGAAATTCAAGGATTTTTACTTTTTCGCCAGTAGGTACTTGATGAAGTTGCATTTAATTAAATTAAATCTAAACAAGTTCGCAAAAATAAGAAAAAACTTTGCAAACTCAAAGAGTGCTATTGAGCCAAGGGTAATTTTGAATTTTCTTGAAAAAAGAACTCTGCACAAGGTTTTGCAAGGTTTTTGCGTGGCGAATGTGGTGGCAGTCGCTTGCCAGAAAATGCGGCAGGCGAGCTTCTACGATTTTTTCAGCGGTTTTTTGTGCCTCTAACGAATAATATCCGACCAGCGAGAGAATATTTATCTGTAACAGAACACCCAAATTTAGCATCTTCTCTAAAAAGCTAAAATTATTCTGTACATACACGTATCTTTCGGGGTGTGCAAGAATAGGCTGATATCCATTGGCTTTCATCAAAAAAATAGCTTCTTCCCAAAAAGCGGGTATATTCAAAAAACCTGTTTCAAAAAGCAGATAGTTTTTTTCGCCAAAGGAGAGCAATTTTTCGTGTTTTTGGAGCAATTGTAAAAAATGTTCATCTACGTAATATTCTGCGGCGGCTTCAATAGGAATATGGATTTGATTTTCTTGTAAGAAAAGACGCAGTTTTTCTAATTTGTTGTGGATAATTTCGGGGGTGTTTTTGTAAAAATCCCACAAAATATGAGGAGTAGTGATGATTTTTTGAAAACCATAACTCCGAAATTGTTCAATGATTTCAAGGGCTTGAGCTTCGGTTTGCACGCCGTCATCAATACCCGCAAGTAAATGAGAGTGCAAATCAACTTTGAGAAAATCAAAGATGGCAGTATTAGGAGTATCTTTTTTGCGAGAGAAAAGTTTTAACATTATTTTTTCCAGGATAAAAGTTGCATTTTTAGCTTGTTAAACCAACTTGTAGTTTTTGGTGTGTTCTTTTCCTCATAATATCCATACCCGTATCCGTATCCGTATCCATATTTACCTTGCTCTTCAACAGCATTAAGAATAAGACCAACAGAACGAATTTGGTGTAAAGAAGTAATTTTTTGAATATTTTTGGCAAAACCTCTACGAGAGTAATTAGCCCGAAGCACAAAAAAGCGAACATCAACCTGCGACATAATGAGCATTGCATCTGTTACCAAACCTACGGGAGGGGTATCTATCAGCACTACATCATAGAGCTCTTTGAGTGTTTTGATAAGTTCTTTGAACTCATTTCTCAAAATAAGTTCCGAAGGATTGGGAGGAACGGGACCTGCTGAAATGTAAGATAGATTTTCAATTTCTGTAGTTCGCAAACACTCTTCCAAAGAGTGCCTGCCAATGAGAATGGTGCTGATACCCTTTTCATTAGAGCCGTTTAGCCCTAAATGTACTTTGGGCTTTCGCATATCCAAATCTATAATTACTACTCGCAAACCCGACATCGCAATAATACCCCCTAAATTGATAGTTACAAAGGTTTTTCCTTCCCCGCTGATAGTAGAAGTTACAGAAACTACCTTCTGACCCGCTTCTTTTTCAGAACGAGGGAACATAAAATCCAAATTGGTTCGAATATTTCTAAACGACTCGCTGATAACGGATTTGGGGTTTTGATGAACAATTAGTTTGGAGTGTTCCATTTTGAATCTTCTGTACTTGGGAATAGCTCCTACCACAGGCATAGAAACCAACTTTTCTAGCTCTTGTTGTGAGCCGATAGTATCTTTGAGCAGATATTTTCCTACAATAAGAAGCAAGCTCAATAATACCCCGATACCTCCTGCTACACCATAAATAAGCGTTTTTTTAGGTGAAATAGGTATGGAGGGCATAGAGGCAGGTGAAATGATTTCAAAATTTGGCACAGTTCCTGCTTCTGCCAAACCAATCTGTATTTTTTGCTGAATAAGATTGTTGTAATAGCTTTGTACGGTTTCGTATTTCTTTTTGAGCTTATTAAATTCTGTAATTTTAGAAGGAAGTCCCAAAAAATTGGCTTCAATTTCAGCGAGTTTTTGTGTGATTTCAGCAAGTTCTTTCAAGATTTTTTTCTTGTAGCGGTCTATGCTTTCTGAAATATTTTTTTGCAAATTGTTAATTTTAATATCCAAAGTTTGGTAAGAATACGAAGCCGAAGTTTCTGAAAGCTCTTGCTGTTGGCGAATCTGACGCAAGCGGTTAAGTTCAGAAATTTGTTGTAAAATTGCCCCATCTACATCGGGCATTAGGGGAATATTTTTAGAATCTACAAAACGCTGATTGACAAATATTTCAAGTTCAATGATAGTTTGCAGTTTCGCATTGATTTTGTAGCGTTCTTCGGTAAGTTGTTGAATTTTATTAACCAGTTCGCTGATTTTTCCTTCAATATTATTGGTTTTGTTTTGAATAATGAATCGTTCCATTTCGGCTTCATAGGCATTGAGTTCTTTCTCAGTTTTTTCTATTTGGGCGTCCAGATACTCTTTCTTTTGCCTATTTGCTCTATTTTTAATTTCTACACTTTTTACACGATACACTTCGCTGATAGTTCTAAGCACATCGCGGGCTTTATTGGCATTGTAGTCTTTGAACGTAATAGAGATAATTTTAGCTTGGGGGTTGAGAATAAAGGCTTCCAAGTTATTAGCCAAATAATTCATTGATTTCCCCTTGCTGTTTAGTACAAAATAAATGCTTTCGTTGTAATTGGCAAGATTTTGCTTCAGCGAGATAAGTAGTTCTATGTCTTTATTTTTGAGCCATTCGCCAAATCTTCCTTGATATTCGGCAATGGTATTTTTGTTGTTTTTTACTTCAATTTTGTAGGTTTGAGCATTTTCACTTTCAATGTAAAACTTTTGGTTGTAAAGATTTTCGTTGAGAACCAAGGCTTGCACTTCAATAGGTGAAAAGCCGTGCATTTCATTATCCAAAATTCTGCCTTCGGCGTAGTATTCTACCGAAAGATTGATATTGTTCAATACTTCCTCGTAAATAAGCGGTGAGCGAATTACCTCCAATTCACCTGCGATGTTATCAATAGGATTTTCCTGATTTAAGCCAATGCGTAAATCCAGCCCTGCCGATTCGTCTTTGAATTCCATTTTAAGATTGGCAGTGCTTTGAAAAATAGGCTTGGTATAGCGTAAATACAGATAAGCTACCGAAACAGAAAGAAAAGGGAAAATTATGAGCCAATACCAATTTTTACGAAGTATGTAAAGAATTTTGGCAAAATCTATGGCTTCCAAAGGACTTTCGCCGCTATCCGCATTATCAGGTTGCAAAAGCCTTCTGAAACGTTCTTCTTCGGTAAGGTATTGAGCCATAATTGATTATTCAAACAAATCGCTAACACAATTTTCGTAAATATACGAAAAATTGTGGAATATTGGTTTTCGGAATTGTAAATTTTTGACCTTCAAAGAAATGAAATTATCTCAAAATATACAACTTTCCATAACCTTTTTTGAAAGCCTTATCGGCTTTGGTAGCTCGGTGCTTAATTTCTTGCCCATTGAGCTTCATAATTACGCGATACAGATATACGCCATTGGCGAGCCTATCACCAAATTCATCTGTACCATTCCAAGCGTACTGCGAAATATTGTTACCTACCCGAATGGGTCCGAGTTCGTCTTGGGTGATTTCACGCACCACTTTGCCCGAAACGGTTAAGATTTGAATTTTCATTTCCTGCGGTACTTCTGAACCTGTAAGCGTGAAAACAAAACGTGTTGAACCTGAAAAAGGATTAGGATAAGGCAAAACATTGGTTACGCTGGCTTCGTTGATTACCTCAAAACTCACTTGATAAGGTTCCATGCCTGCTCGGTTGCCACGGGCATCTTCGCCATTTACACGAAGTGTATAAATGCCATCTTCTAAATTTTTGGGTGTAAATTCTACATCAATATTTCTTCCTTCGCTTCGCCAACGTAAGTCATTGCCACTGAAAGGAATACGCTCAAAAGTACAATTTTCGCAAGGGCGTTTGAGGCGAATATCCAAGCCAATAGTGTCTTGTTTTTGTAAAAATGGGTTATCGTCGCGTAGGCGTATGCGTATCAGCGGATTAGCGGAAACTATATCGCCGTCTAAAATTCTTGCTCCGTCAAAAGTTACATCAAGAATAGGATTTTTGTTGTCGCGTAAAACTTCATATTTTACCTCTACAATGTTGTTGTCGTAATATTGCTCTAAAACTTGCTTGGGATTTACATACACCCGCAAAATATTTTCACCATCATTACCAAGTGTCTGTACAGGTACTTCAAAAGTAGTGTATTCTTGTGGTTTGGGGGCTTTGATACGCATAGTACGGATAGTCTGCCTACCTTTGCTTGGATTGGTGAAGGTACATTCTACAAGTAGAGAGTCCGCTGGAAATTCTTTACCCGAAATATTTTCAAAAGCAAAGGGAATACTGAGCGGCTCGCCTTCTTGCTTGGGCGTAATTTTATACTTTTCCAAACCTACTCTTTCGGTATTCAAAAAGCCTTCGGGAACGCCGTCATAAATTACTTGCCAGCGTTTCAGTTGTGTAGGGCTAAAATTGATACTATCTTGGGTATAAAGTTGCAAACGCAAATAAGGATATTGTGTGGCATCAATACTATTGAGGGCAAATGCATACTGATTTTGCGGAACATTGCTGTTCAAAACAACCTGCTGACCTGCTAAATTTTCTCCAATAATACTCAACCGCCATACATCGGGGCTATTGATAGGTTCAGAAGGCAATATTTTTTTGTAAAGCGTACCCCAAGCGGTTGCGGGTCCTATGCGAGTAGAGGTAACGGTACCTTTGGTAAAGCCGCCTCCAAACTCATAGTCCATTGAAATAGTTTCCGTAGTTGGGCTTGTTATGGAAGTGGCTATGATTTCCTGCAATCTTGCACCACCTTTTTGAGCAAACAATATGTATGGTTCGCCTTCGTTCAAGGTTGCCAGTGCCGCAGGCGAGCCTCCCATTGCTTGCAGAGTAGGCAATGCCGCCGCCCAAGCCGCATTGGTTACGTTTCCTTTGTTAAATACCAAAATGTAGCTTCCTGTGGGTATTTGCAAGAAAGCACTTTGCAAAGCACCATTGATAATGGCAGAATTGGTAAAATAATACACCACCGAAGGGCGTTTGCCACAAATAGGAACTCCTGTATTGCTTCCGCCGAATACTTGATAAGGCAATTTACTTTCCTGTTCAAAAACGACCACTAAAAGTGTATTGGCAAAACAGGGGTCGCTATCGTTGGGGGTAATAAGAGGCAAATCGTTCAGGAAGCAATTGGTATTGCTGAAATTTACACCTGCATCGGGGCTATCTTTGCCAAAAGTGCGTACGCGTATGCGATTTTGGACTTGCTTAAATTCCCATTTCCTTTGTAATTCGTTCTTGACAATCCCTACATCGGTGCTTTTAGAAAATTGAAAAAAATGGCTTTGCGACCAACCAGGGGGGCTATTTTTGATGTAAATAAAACTGCTTTCGTCCCACAAAATATTAGGATTATTTACGGCATCTGCAAAATTGACACGCCAATAATATACCAAGCTATCCGAAGGTAAAATATCGGTGAGTAAAGTAGTTTCCCAAGTGGCAATGCTTCCTGCGGGTACAATCCGAGAGCGTTTGATAGGGCTATTAAACTTATGTGTGGTATCAATTTCAAAAATAAAGTCGCGAGGCTCTAACTGCAAATTAGCGGCTTGTGCCATTAACTTTACAGGCTGACTGCTCACAATGCTGTATTCAGGTGGGAATAAGGCTCTTGCTCCATAATCGGGGATAAAAATTTCTAAAAAGGCAGTGTTGTTATTCTCAAATACTTCACTGACTTCATTTTTCCAGTCCAAATGCACCTCAAATCGGTTGTTGCCAAAGAAACTCACACCCGCAGGTCGGCGGATAGTGATATACACGCTATCGGTACGGCGAGGGTCATTGTAGCGAATTTCGGGGGTATGGTCAAGGATTGAGCCATTGGGTAAAGTTTGCTTAACAGAAATTTCAAATTGTGTATTGAAAGTTTTAGAAAGGTTGGCGAGTTTTACTTTCAGAAGCAAAGAATCGGCACGAGCGATTACAGGGGCATTGTTGAAACCTTCCAGAGAAAGCCAAGCATTTTGGGTGAAAAGGTCGGGGGCATTACCACCTATGAGGCGTACAGCAGGGTCTCCTTGCAGAGCCATTTGTTGTACGTGTGCCAAATCCATAAAGTTGGTAGAAGGACTAAAAGCAGGTCCGAAAGTACGAACTACTTGTTGGGTGATTTCCCCCAAAGATTTACCAAAAAAACTTGCATTGGCGAAAGCCGTAGAGTAGAAGCGTGATGAATAGCTATTCAGATTGGAAGCAAAGCCCAAAGAAGTATTTGCCAGCCAGCCAATACAGCCTCTTTCGGCAGTAAAGAGCCAATCTTCGGCTTGGGTAGGCTTGCCCGAATATACATCTCCCAAACTACAACCATTTCCCAAAAGCAGTGGATATTTGCCTTTGTTCCGATACCCTTGGGTATCATCAGAGGCTTGCCCAATTTCAATATCGGTGATATTTTGCCCCGAATGTCCAAAGAAAGTCATCAGGGCAGTACCTTTGTTGAGTTCATCAGCTACGTTGATGTACTCAACGTTGGCAGAAGTTGATTTGCGAACCGTTTTTACAATCCCTGCCAAAAAATCGGCTTCGGCAATTCCTTTGTAAATATTTAAGTAAAAAAGCAAAGAAGCCTGTTCGCCTGCACCAATGCCGCCGCTCAGATGTAAGATGTTTTTTCGCCAAGTATCACCTTTTCCGAAACCATCTTCGTGTTCTTTTACTTTATTAAGGTAATTGGCAACTTGTTGGGGGGTACGAGCTACCAGCCTTCCCACAGGAATAGCAGGGGCGTAGTTATACATATCAAAACCCGCAGTAAAGGGCAAATCGCTACCCGGAAAGCCCCAAGTAGGCACTAAATTCATTGCCCAGTGAGCAGGATTGGAACGAATGTCGTAATCGGTGAAATAAATAGAGCCAAATTGGGCATCAAAAGGACGTAGAGTTATCGGATAACCTATCAAAAACAAGTATTTAGGCGAGCCATTAAAATAGCAATATCGGGCAAAATTACGAATTGCGAGCGGTGTGTATTCGCCATAGCTGAATTGGTCGTAAAGTTGTAAAATATTTGCAATCAGTGGTCTATAGCTTCCACCTTGTACAGAGGCTCGGTAATCGGCATAAGCCTGAATTACATTGCTATACCCGCCTGCCGCTTGCATAAGATTGGGGTGTGTAACAATCAGATAATCTACTTGTGCAGGATTGAAATTGAAAAAACTCACAGGACGAATCCCAATGACACTTCTGAAATTATTGCAAAAGAAAATTCTTTTGTTGCTGGTAGTGCCGTCAATGATTGCAGAAACCGTGCCTACGCCTGTGGTGGCAACTCTTCTGATATTATTTTCATCAGTAATATCGTACAATAGTGAGCCATTGGGTACATTGCTTACATTGATGAGCGAAGTACCGCCTGCATTGGTGGGCAAAAGAAATTCTTTTTCATTCTGATTGTTGGCATTAGGACTTTGAGAATACACCAAACGAACAGAAGTAATAGAAAACCAGCCATCGCCGCCATTATGAATGGCTCGTAAAATAAAGTTTCCGTTGGTGGGTAAATCTGCAAAGTTCAGAGTGGCAGGTAGAAATCCTTGATTGTAGTCGGCGATATTGGGGCTGGCAATGGTTCGTAAAGAGGAAACGGAACTGCCTACCTGAAAGGTAATGGAAACAGGTGCTACACGCCTGCTCACATAGCGAATTTCCAAATAAGGGCTTTGCCCAAAACTTACGGCATTTTGTACAGGTATGAGAAAATCGCGGTTACCGCTGTAAATAGGCGTACTGGTGAAGCCTTCGCCTCTGTCGTAGCTGGCTAAATAGCAAAAGGTTGTGGAAGCAAAATTGTTTTTGCCCGGTGAAAGCTGTTCGGCAAGCACACTGATACGCTCTTCTAAAAGATAGCTTTCGGGGGTATAGCCCAAATCGGGTAAATTAAGAATGGGCATACGTTTGCCTGCAATGCCATTTCGCCAAGTAATAAAATATGCCGTAGTATCAGAGTGTAGGTTGTGATAAGGATTGACCTGATTGAATGTATTGGGATAATAAAGTTGCTGGTCAAGAGTGCCGTCGTTGCCTTTGCCGTAAAATTCTACATAATCGGAAGCATCAAAAGTGCCATCGCCTTCGCCTGCAACAAAAATGGCTTGCTCTTGCCCTCTATGAAAAATCTGAATAAACTGCGGATTGATACTGGCGGGAAAACCCGCAGATACGAGCTGGGGTTGCGTAATGCGATAAATACCTTTTTGCGTTACGGGAATTTTGAAGTAAGTTTGAGCAGGATTTATCCATTCATTGCCATAAGGCTGGGCATAAGCTGCATAACAAAGCAAGAAAATAGCAAAAGCAGTAGCAACACGTTTCATAGCGAGCATTTTTTACCTTTTATACACAAAAAAACAAAAAGGTAAGCAAAAAAGCAAGTATTTTTTTAGGGCTTTTTCGAAACGCTCCACTGGATATTTTCATAAATTTCCTGCAAAGGCAAGTGTATATCCCAATGGGAAATATAACAACTTTCGTTCATATCTTGATAGATTTGCAGTTCCCAAAGAGTATCATTTTTTCGGGTAAAAACCTCTACATTACATTCCCAAGAGCTAACAAGAACGTAATGCAGGAGTGTTGGGATTTGCTGATAAAATCGGAATTTTGCCCCTCTATCGTAATCGGCGGTGCTTGGCGAAAGCACTTCTACGATAAGCGTAGGGTTGGTAATGGTATCAAATTCGTCATCAGTAAATTCAGGTTCTCCACAAATTACACTTATATCGGGATAGGTATAAAATGTTTTTTCAGGAATATGCACTCGCAAGTCGCTAGGATAAGGACGACAATTTCCACCTTTTAGCTTCGTTCTAAATGCGTATATCAAGTTAGATATAATTTCATTATGCTTAAAACTCGTTCCTGCCATAGCGAAAATTTCCCCTTGATAATATTCGCTTTTGTAAGGGGCAAGACGCTCTTGAGCTAAATACTCCTCTGGCGAAAGATATGTTTTTCTGGGTACAGCAGACATTGTTTGCACTTGTTTGATTTGTTACACTGCAACTAATTTGTGGATTGAAAGATTTGGCGTTTTACACCACATCTCGCTTCCTGTTTCCTATCTCCTGCCTCTAAATCTTATCAAAATTACAAAATTTTTGCAAATACATCAAGTTTTTGCTGACTTACCAGCTCACCCGAATAACTTCCAAGTGCAAGCGTTCATTTTCTAATACTTCAAACTTACCTTTAGTGCTTTCGGCTTCTTCGAGGGCTGTTTGTAAAATTTCTTGCACCAATTCTTTGGGTTCAAAATAAAAACGTAAAGTAGGAATAACCTGATGATTGAGAATACGCAAGAAATCCAAACTTTCGGCATTTTGCATAAAATAGCCGTGTCCGAACATAAAATCGCTACCTTTGTAGTAGGAAATCTTGCGGTTGAGTTCTTTGAGAAAATCGGCATAAGCCAAGTTGATGTGGTCGTAGCGAGGATACACAGGTATCATTTCAAAATGCTGTAAAAAACTACTATCCGTTTGGTAGTCAATTTCGGCAATATTGATAGTGCCAATGATATAAAGATTAGGCGGAAGGGCAAAAATTTCTCCCGAATAGGCAAGTGCTACCTGAATTTCGTTATCTTGTCCCAGTCTTTTATCTGCTCCGAGCAAACTAATGGTTTCGCCAAAAATTTCAGCAGGCTCGCTACGGTGCATTTCATCAATAATAAGCACAAAATTAGAGGGGCTTTCAGGATTTTTCTCATACTCGTTGCGTGCCTTGATAGCAATTTTTTTCAAAATGCCGTCTTTTATTTTTCCTTTGGCATCTACATCTTCCAAAAAATGCTCGTAGCGATAGTTGGGGTGTAGGGAAATCATTTCAAACTGCTTTCCTTGCAATTCTCGTAAGGCTTTTTTGGCATCATTGGTTTTGAGCTTATCCAAACCTAAAATGCCAATAGCCATTTCAATTGCTTTGGAGGTTTTGCCTGTGGCGGGCGGTCCGTAAAGAATGGTATTTTTGCTGAAAGTGGTAGTTTGCTCTCGTTTTTTACGAGAAACTACTTTGGGAACAAAAACTTTAAGACTACTTTCAAGGTTTTGGGTGCTTTTTTTACGAATATTTCGTTTGGCTTCGCGAATGAGTTCGGGCTCATCTACTTGTAATTGTTTGCCATATTCAGTCAGAAACCAACCTTTTTTCTGATAAGGGTTTTTCTTGGTAGTGTAAATGATACCCGCTTCTGCCAAATGGTTTGCCGCACTGCGTATGCGGTTTTTGAGCTTGAGCCTTACCATTGCCCAAAACTCCGATTTCCTATCCAAAGGCAGGTCTTGAATAATTTTTTGGGCTACTTCCGAAGGTTTTAGGGGTTTGTTGGCTTCTTTCAGTACGCTAAAAATTGGAAAGAAAAAATCTTTGGTTTTATAGTTGAGGTTCATAAGGGTAGATTTTTGGAAAAAAATGTTTTTACACTAAAATAAGACGGATTTCGTGAAAGCCATTTCAATCTTGCTATAAAAATGCAGTTTCTTGAAACAAAATCCAAGTATTCGGGCTAAAAATTCTCTAAAATGCTGAAATTTGGCTTATGTTTTGCAAAGAATAATTGCATTTATTAAGTTTGCAGTCTGAAATATTTTGAATTGCTATGAAAAAAACTTTTCAATGGGCTATCCTTTTGTTTTTGCCTTGGAGTATTTTTGCTCAAACCAAAGAAACTTTGGATAAAATTATAGCCAAAGTAGATAACCAAATCATTCTACTTTCTGATGTAGAGCTTGCCGCAATGCAGATTTTACAACAAAATCCTCGTTTGCCCAACAATCAGGAGTTGCGTTGTGAAATTTTGCGTAGTATGATTATTGGTAAAATTTTGGTTGCCAAAGCCGAAATTGATTCGGTAATGGTAGATGGCGAACTGCTTGACGAGGATTTTAATTTGCGTTGGCAACAAATTTCGCAAGGAAAAACAGACGAAGAACTCAAAGAACTACTGGGTTTGCACAACGTAGAGGCTTTCAAGAGCGATTTGCGTATGCAACTCAAAGAAAAAATGACCGTAGAGAAAATGCGTTCGCATATTACCAAAAATGTAAAAATCACGCCTTCCGAAGTACGTAAATATTTCAATCGTATTCCCAAAGATAGCTTGCCTGTTTATGTTACAGAGTTGGAAGTTGCTCAAATCGTAAAAAATCCGCCTTTGCTGAAAGCTGAAAAAGAAAGGTTACGCTCACGTATGGAGCAAGTGTATAAGCGAATTGTAGAGGAAAATCAGAGCTTTGAGGAAATGGCAAAGATTTACAGCGAAGACGGCTCACGCGACCAAGGCGGCGATTTGGATTGGAGCAAACGTGGCAATATGGTGCCCGAATTTGAAGCAGTAGTATTCAAACTTAAACCAGGTGAAATTTCTAAACCTTTTGAAAGTCGTTTCGGCTATCATATTGTAAAACTCGTAGATAGGAGAGGAGATGAATTTCACGCCAAACATATCCTGATGATGCCCGATTGGGAGCAGGTAGATACTCGCGAAGCCGAAAGATTTTTGGATAGCCTTCGCACACGCATTATGCAAGATAGCATTTCTTTTGAAAAAGCCGCCTTGCAATACTCCGATGACAAAGGTATAGGGTCAATGAATACAGCTCCCAATGGTGGCAGAATTATGTCGCAAGACCTTTCCTATCGTATCCCTATCAATCAGATGGATAGCTTCCTTTCGGATTTGCTTGATGATATGCAAGTAGGTGAAATTAGCAAACCACATACATTTAGAACTTACGATGGCAAAAAGGCTTTGCGTATCATTCTTTTCCGTGCTAAGCACCCTGCACACGTAGCCGATTTCAATCTGGATTATCCCAAAATTCAGCAAGAAGCCTTGGAAGCCAAACGTAATAAAAAACTTATGGAATGGCTACAAAAGGCAAAAAATGACGTTTTTATTGATATTGATAAGGACTATGCCCCTTGCAATATTTTAGGCTTAAATTAAATGCGAATTTTCTGCTATGATGCTACTGACCTTATGGAACGAAAAAGTAGAGGGCAAAGGAGAAGATGCCCTGCCCGCTTCGCTTATTGATGAAGAAAATGGTACAGGCATTATAGCAGTCGCAGATGGTTTGGGTGGGGCGGGTAGTACGCCTTACGAAATAGGCGAAAAAATATTTTCAGGGGCTTATTTGGCTTCTCGGCTTGCTATTCAAATTACAGAGCAAACTTTTGTTGAGCAAAATCCCGACTTAGAAAGTTTTACCGAAACTTTGGAAAGTAATCTTCGGGTAGGTTTTCAGCTAAAAATAGCTCAATTAGATGATAAACGCTCTAAATTGCGTACTCGGCTCATCAAACGCCTGCCAACTACGCTGGCGGGGGTTGTGTTTCGTGTGCAAGAGGGGCAAACTATGGCAGAAAACTTATACCATACCGAAGCCTTTTGGGCAGGCGATTCGCGGGTATATGTTCTCAAAAAAACGGGCTTGCAACAAATTTCACAAGATAACCTCACCCAAGATTTAGATGCTTTTGAAAATCTTTTGCAAGACGCTCCCATTTCCAACTGCATCAGTGCCGAAGGGGATTTCCAACTTTTTACGCAAAAGATTATTTTCCGAGAGCCTATTGTGCTGATTGCCGCTACTGATGGCTGTTTTGGTTATTTGCCTTCGCCCTTGCATTTTGAATACTATTTGCTGGCAACTTTACATCACCCCAAGATTTGTACTTTGGAATTGTGGCAAGAGGCTCTTTTATGGGCTTTTGAGGCTAATGCTGGCGATGATATTAGTTTTGCTTTGCTTACTTTGGGGTATGCTTCTTTGGAAGAACTCAAATTTGCAACACTTGACCGCCTCATTGAACTAAAAAAACTAATTTTTTCTCAAAAAACGCCCCAAGAGCAGTGGGAAGAGTATAAAAGTAACTATTACGAACTGGCAAATAGGAATAGTGTTAATTTTGAAAAACAGATTTGAAATGATGCGATATTTTGTTACTGCCATAGGTACTGATTCGGGCAAAACAATTACGAGTGCTATTTTGGTTGAGGCTCTAAAAGCTGATTATTGGAAACCTGTGCAGTCGGGCTTTCCAAGAGATAGTGATGCAGTTGCCGATTTGGTTAGTTTTCCAGCAAAGATTTTTCCTTCGGCGTATGAATTTGTGAAGCCTGCTTCCCCTCACGATTCTGCCAAAGCTGAAAATCAGACGATTGTGATGGATAAAATTATTTTGCCCGATACTGCTAACCATTTGATTGTAGAAGGGGCAGGAGGAATTTTAGTGCCGCTCAACGATACAGATTTTGTGATAGATATTGCCCAAAAGTTTGATTTAGAAGTGATTTTGGTGGTAAATTTGTACTTGGGCTGTATCAATCATACTTTGCTTTCGGTAAAAGAGCTAAAAAGACGCAACCTGCGAGTAAAGGGCATAGTATTCAATGGCGTAAGCAACCCCGAAAGTGAAAGAATTATTTTGCATCATTCGGGTTATGAGGTGCTGCTGCACATTGAAAAGGAAGCATTTATTACACCACGCATAGTGCAGAAATATGCCGAAAAAATTAGACCTAAGATGATTGTTTAGGTATAGTTTTCAATAAGGAAACAAGAGGCAGGAAACAGGATTTTAGAAAATAGATGTTGGATAGAAAAAATAAGAAATAAAGCCCTTAAAGGCTTGAACATCAAACACTGAACTTCTTGAACGTAAATAATCACTTTGAACATAAATATTCTACAATCTGAAAACACCGAAAATGTATGGCTTGGTACAAAGAATGGTTCAATTCGCCTTACTACCATATTCTTTACAAAGATAGAGATGAAAGAGAGGCACGAATTTGCCTGGCAAATATGTTTCGGGCTGTGCCTTTGATAGATGGCTCAACGATTTTAGATGCCCCTTGTGGCAGAGGTAGGCACGCCGCTTATTTAGCCAAAAATGGCTATAAAGTTACAGGCATAGACCTTTCACCTGAAAGCATTGCGTATGCCAAAGAAAATTACAAAGATTTGCCCAATTTAGAGTTTTTTGTACACGATATGCGTGTGCCTTTCCGAGAAGGTTATTATGATTATGTATTGAATTTTTTTACAAGTTTTGGTTATTTTGAAACAGAAGCCGAAAATATTGCTTGTCTGCAAGCCCTTGCCAGCAATTTGAATAAGGACGGAATGTTGATTTTGGATTTTTTCAATACGGAAAGAGTTTTGAAAAAACTTGTTCGCGAGGAAGAAATAGAAATAGAAGGTATCAATTTTCATATTGAACGTCAGTTGGAAGGAAAATTTCTTGTAAAAACTATTCGTTTTACAGATAAAGGGCAAGATTACTGCTTTCAGGAGCGAGTAATGGCTATTAGTCCCGAAGAGTTCAGGAGTTATTTTAAGCAAGTAGGTTTGCGTCCTTTCAGGATATTTGGCAATTACTTTTTAGAACCTTATGATGAGTTTATGCCAAGAGTAATTTGGGTGTTGGTGAAAGAATAAAACTTAAGAATATGCGTAAATTATGGAGCATTTCAACTACCGTCAGAAATCCTGAACGTTTAAGAGATTTTTTGAAAGTCCTTAAAATGATAGAGGGAGAACCTTTCAATGCTGAAAATCAAATTAAATACCAAATTCTTTTGATACAAAATCGTTTTTACAAACCTACTCACATTCCTTCGGAGTTTATACCATTGTGGGACAATCCAACGAAAAATATTAGTTATGAATTAGCCGAAAAGATATTTTATTTGCAAAACTACCAAGACCCTGCAATGCGTGGAAGGCAATCGGTAAATCCACTTAATAAATTAGGTTTTGCAGTGGCTCGCGAGTCTTTGGGGAAAATAGAAATTACTGAACTGGGTAATAACTTTATTTCGGGTAAGTACGATATAGGCTTTACGTTTTTCAAGTCCCTCCTGAAGCTTCAATTTCCTAATCCTTGGAGCAAAGATTTTCAAGAAGGTTTTGATGTAATTCCTTTTATAGCTACTTTGCATTTGATTGATAGGGTTAATCAAAAATTTTCAGAGAAAGGACTTACCCAAACGGAATTTAGCTTATTTGTACCTTCTTTGGTGAATTATCAACAAATAGACGAGTATGTTGAAAAAATTGCTTTATACCGAAAAAGTACTGACAAAAAGCAATTTTTGTATGAATTTGCAAAAGACTTTTATCAAACCCTGCCAAGTGAAAAACAATTAAAAAATTTTTATGAATATGGCGATAATATAATGCGATATTTTCGTCTTACGAGATTTTTTTGTGTAAGCACTTCTTCTTTTGGAGCAGAATGGCGAATTGATATTGAGCCTAACCGAAAAATTGAAGTAGAGCAAATTTTAAGGCAGTTTTCGGGCAAGGCATTAGATTTTCAAAATGAAAAAGATTATTTGCAGTATATTAGAGATATTAATTTGCCTATTTTACCAAACAAACAGGCAGAAAATATAAAGAAAATTATTGAGGGGGTACTTACGGGATTGCTTCAAATGCAAAAAAATCACCAAATTCAATTGAATGAGGAAGAAAAAGCAATTCTGTCAATTTCTTATGAAAGTTTTTCACAAAGTGAATTGGAAAATTTATTAGAAAAACTAAGGAGAACTTTAACCAAATTTAGCACAATCATACAAAAAAAGAAACTAATCAACAACGTCAATGAAATCCAAGAGATAATCAGTCTGTTGCAAGATAGTAAAAAGTTGCGTAAAATAGAGGCTTATCAATTTGAAAAACTGCTTGCAGATGGTCTGAAAATTATCAATGATGAAATTGAAATAAAACCTAACTATCCTGTTGATGATGTAGGCGAACCTATCAGCCACGCCGTTGGTAACCAAGCCGATATTGAGTGTTTTTATCAAAACTTCAATGCCATTTGCGAAGTTACATTAGATACTTCTTTGTATCAGTGGGTAAGAGAAACTCAACCTGTAATGCGTCATTTGAGAGATTTTGAAAAAAAGTACAAGGATAAAAATTGTTATTGCTTGTTTATTGCCCCGAAAATTCATCAAGATACTTTATATCATTTTTGGACATCTATCAAATATGGTTACGATGGTGCCAAACAAAAAATTATTCCTCTAAATACCCAACAATTTGCTGTTATACTTGAAACTTTACAAAAGATTGTTGTAAATACAGGAAAACGTATTACACACTTTGAGGTGGAAAAACTTTATCAGAATATTGTAGAAATTTGTCAAATTCTTGAAGGACACTCAAATTGGCAAAGCCAAATTGAAAATGTAGTGATTGAGTGGAAAAATCAAATTTTATCGGATTATGGTGTTAAATGAAATATATCACGGCGATTGTATAGAAGTAATGAATACAAGTATAGCCGCCGAAAGCGTACCTCTGATATTTGCAGACCCACCCTATAACTTATCGGGTAAAGTTTTAGACCTTGCCAATAATACTACTGGTGGGGCTTATTACAAGGTTAATGAAAAATGGGATACTTATACTTATGAAGATTACTTGCTTTTCTGTAAGCAGTGGATACAAGCCGCCTACGAAAAATTGACAAGTAATGGTAGTATGTATATTTCTTGTACTCATCATAATATTGGGGAAATTATCACTACAGCTAAACAAGTAGGCTTAAAGTTAAATAATATACTTACTTGGTACAAAATCAATGCTATGCCCAATATTACGAAAAGAACCTTTACCCACGCTACTGAGTTTGTTTGTTGGTTTGTAAAAGGGCAAAATTGGATTTTTAATTATGAAGTTGTAAAATCTTTCAACCCACACCGAACCAAAGAAGGGGAAACAAAACAAATGAGAGATTTTTTAGATTTTATTGAATTGCCTATTGTACAGGGTAAAGAAAGAATAAAACTTGCGGGTACTAATCGTGCCGCTCACCCTACCCAAAAACCAGAAAAGCTGTTAGAATTGATAATTTTAGCATCTTCTAATGAAGGAGATGTTGTATTAGACCCTTTTTTTGGCACAGGTACAACAGGCATTGTAGCTCAAAGGCTCAATAGAAATTGGATAGGCATTGAAAATTGTTGGGAGTACGTTCAAATTGCAAAAAAACGAATTTATGAATATTCAGCTCTTTAATGATGATTGTCTTAATATTCTGAAAGATTTACCCGAAAAAAGCATAGATTTAATTTTTGCCGATCCACCCTATAATCTTTCAGGAGAAAACTACCTGACTACCCAGAATGGGAAAGTTGCCAAACTTTACAAAGGAGATTGGGATATTATTCAGGATATTGATGCTTTTAATTTTAAGTGGATTAGTGAGTGTATAAGGGTGCTTTCGGATACAGGTACCATTTGGATTAGTGGAACGCTACACAACCACCCTTCGGTAGGAGTTATACTCAAAAAGTTAGGTCTTTGGATTATTAACGATATAATATGGTTTAAGCCTAATGCTACACCATTGCTTGCCAATAATCGTTTAGCACCCGCTACCGAGCTTATTTGGCTTGCAAGCAAAAGCAAAAAGTATTATTTTAACTATGAACTTGCCAAAAAACTTAATGGTGGTAAGCAAATGAAAAATTTGTGGATTATCAATGCCGAAAAACACAAAACTATCCACAAAACTGAAAAGCCCGAATCCCTTTTGCAAAGAATTATACTGCTTGGCTCACAAGAGGGTCAGACTATTTTAGACCCTTTTTTAGGTAGTGGAACAACAGGCGTTGTTGCCAAACGCTTGCGTAGAAATTTTATAGGCATAGAAATAGACAAAACTTATTTTGAGGTTGCTTCTAAAAGAATTGAAGCAGAAATTTCACAAGAATTGAATTTTTCTTAAAATGTTCCTATTGTTAGATTATCTGCAAAAATACTTTTTTTTAGCCTTTCTGCCTTTTCTTTTTTTTGCTTGTGCCAATCCGCGTCCTATTACGGGTGGGGCGAAGGATACTATTCCACCTAAAATCATCAAACAAATACCGCTCAATAAAACTACTAATTTCAATAGCAGGACAATCATCTTGGAGTTTGACGAAAGAATAAAAACCAACAACTTACCCCAAGAGCTCCTCATTACGCCTTCTATCAAAGGTACTTTCAAGGTGCGTGAGTTCAAAAAGGCAGTAGTTTTGGAATTTCAAGAGCCTTTTGAATCAAATACAACCTACACGCTCAATTTCCGCAAAGGTATTCAAGACCTTAACGAAGGAAATGTTCCACCCAATTTTCAAATGGTTTTCAGTACAGGCGATAAGCTGGATTCGCTGGAAATTCGTGGAAAGGCTACTTACTTGCTCACAGGTACGCCTGCCGCCGAGTGTGCGGTATGGCTTGCTTCTGCCGAAGATACCCTAAAAGTAGAAAAACACTTGCCCTATTATCTGGGTAAAACAGATAAAGAAGGATTTTTCCGATTGCAAAATCTTAAAGCGGGTACGTATAAGCTATTTGTGTTTAGTGATAAAAACAATAACAATCGCTTAAATCCTGAACAAGAAGCTGTTGGCTTTTTAGAGCAGAATATTATTTTGCAAGGCAAAAATGTGGATTCGCTGAATATTGAACTTGCTTTTTCTGATAAAAAATCGCCCCGCTTCTTGAAAGCAAGACCTTCCAACACGCAAACGGATAAAACCACTTTGGATTTCAATAAGCCACTTGCCAAAGTTCGCTTGCAAAGCCCAAAACCTATTGCTTACCAAATGGGTGAAGGTGGGAAAGAAGTAGTGCTATTTAATATTGCACAAATTTATGATACTTTGCAAGTGAATCTGCAAGCCACCGATTCGCTTGGAAATGTTTTGGATACTACTGCCAAAGTGCTTTTTCTAAAAGAATTGCGTAGCGGTAAAAGCAAAAAAGAACCCTTAAAATTTCAAATTAAAAATATTTCACAAGGCGAGGGTATTTTGCCAAATTTTCATTTAGAAGTTGCTTTCAATAAACCGATTTTACAAATAGATACTGCGAAAATTTATTTTTACAAAGATGGCGATAGCCTGCAAAAAATACCACTTCTTGCCAAAGATTACGAATGGAACGAATACAAAAATATTTTGAGCATACGCAAGAAAATTGAATTTCAAGAAAAACTACGTTTGCATTTGGATAGTGCCGCTTTTGAAAGTTGCGAAAAAGACAGAAGTAAGGCAACCAAAGAAAATTTTTTGCTCAAACAAGCCAATCGTTTTGCAACGCTAAAACTCAATATCAAAACCCAAGAACGCAACTTTATTTTGGAACTGCTCGATGAAAAAAAGCAAGTATTGCGTAGCCTTACCCAAGAAAAAATCTCTGAAAATGTGATTATTTGGGATTATTTGCCCGCAGGAACGTATTTGGTAAGGGTAATTGTAGATAAAAACAAGAACGGGCGTTGGGATAAAGGCGATTATGAGAAAGGGATTTTGCCCGAAAAGGTAATTTTTTTACCCAAGTCCATTCCTTTGCGTGAAAATTGGGAAATTACAGAGGAGTTTAGTTTTTGAGGTTTTTGCAGTATTTTTGCAAGATTTTTTTTGCTTCACTGCTTCCGAGTTTTTCTGCTTTCTGCCAAGCCGTGCAGGCTTCTGCTATGTTTTTTTGCAAAAAGTACATATTGCCTACTTCTAACCAAGTTTCGGCATTATAGGCATTGAGTTTGGCACTTTGCAGAAAACTATTTAGAGCTTCTTGGGGCTGTTTTTGGTTTTTGAGCAATATTCCTTTCAAAAAGTAGCCTTGTGCATCTTCAGATTTGAGCAAAATGTATTTCTCGGTAAGTTCCAAAGATTTTTTCGGATGGCTCTCACTTATCAAAAGGGCATAATTGTAGTAAGCAGGAGCATAATTTGCATTATGCTGTAAGGCTTTCTGATAGAATTTTTCTGCTTTTTGGGAAAATTCTTTTTGTTTCTTTCTGTTGGTTTCGGTTTCGGCTATTCTGCTATAAAGCGAACCCAGTGCCGTATAGGTGCGTGAATTGGTACTATCTATTTGCAAAACTTTCAGGAAATCATTTTCGGCATTTTCATTTTGGTTGAGCCAAAAATAACTTACACCTCGGTTGTAGAAAGCCTCTTTGTAGTTGGGTTGTAGCAAAATAGCTTGCGAATAATCAGCAATAGAAGCCAAAAAATCTGAAAAAGCATATTTTGCCAGCCCACGTAAATAGTAGGCGTAGGCATTTTGAGGCTCTTGCTCAATGACCTGCGTAGCCACTTGTATTGCCTCTTGAATTTTATTTTCATCAAGGGCTTTTTGGGCTTTTGAAAGCAGTTCGGTGCTTTTCTGAGCAAAGGCAATTTGTAAAAATACCCCCTCCAATATTACAAGCAAAAATAGAATTTTGGACATATAACCTCTTGACAGAAAAATGAACGAAAAGTTTGCTATTTCAACTTTTTTTATTAGCTTTGTTCAACTAAATTAAAATTTAGGAGTTTAGTTTCAAATGCTAAAATGAAAGTTTTATGAGAAAATTTTTTGTTTTTCAGTTTGTAGTGGCACTTCTTGCCCTGATAGTTTTTCTTTCTTGTCAGAAAGAAAAGGAGTTTTCCCAAGATTTCAAGCCTAAAAATGCGATAGCAGTCTTGAAAGAAGGCAGTTTTGTTCTTGAAAAAAATCTTGAATTGGATAATTTGGTAAAAAGCACTTTTTCAGAATTTGAGAAAAGTTACAAAATTAGCCAACCCAATGCAAGTTATACTTTGAAATTGCAAGATATAAAAATTTCTTTTGATGAAACCTCTCGGCATCACTTCTTGCAAATTTTGAGCCAAAGAAGCGATAATGCCTTTGTAAGCATTGCTATTTTGCTTGAAAAAAATGGAGATTTTTTGGTATTGCCCGAGCAAAGATGTACGCATACTTGTTCCAGTTTGGATTGCCCTTGTTCAATTTCAGAGATAAAGCCTTGTCAAGGGCATAAATGCAGTTGTACCAAAGGAACAACAGGCGGTTGTAGTGCAGGCGTACTCATTGAATAAATTTTCCATACCTCTGATATTATCAGAGGTTTTTTAATACTCAAATGTGCCGTATTTAGTCTGAATAGTTAGTTTTTTTTCATTGCTTTCTTCTACTCTGCCAACAATTTGAGCTTTTACCCCAAAATTTTCGCTAATTGCAATAATTTCCTCTGCAATTTTCAAGTCTGAAAGGTAAATTTCCAAACGATGTCCCATATTAAACACCTGATACATTTCTTGCCAAGCGGTATGGCTGGATTTTTGAATAAGCTCAAACAGGAGAGGCGTTTCGAAAAGATTATCTTTGATGATATGTAGGTTTTCAATAAAGTGTAAAACTTTGGTCTGTCCGCCGCCGCTACAATGCACCAATCCGTGAATATACGAACGGAACCGCTCTAAAATAACCTTCATAATAGGGGCATAGGTACGAGTAGGGGATAGTACAAATTTGCCCATTGTCAGTGTTTCTCCTTCAATTTCAAGGCTATCGGTTAAGCTATACTTGCCTGTATAAACAACTTTGTTATCCAAAGTATTATCATAGCTTTCAGGATACTTTTCTGCAAGTATTTTGGAGAAAATATCGTGGCGGGCAGAAGTAAGTCCGTTGCTTCCTATTCCGCTATTGTAGAAGTTTTCATAAGAGGCTTTGCCAAAAGAGGCAAGTGCTACAATGTAATCACCTGCCTGAATGGTATGGTTAGAAACAATATCCGAGCGTTTGGCACGAGCGGTAACGGTGCTATCAACGACAATAGTTCTCACCAAATCGCCAATATCTGCAGTTTCACCACCTGTGGTGTAAATGTTTATGCCGAACTTTTGCATTTGGCTACAAAATTCCTCTGTGCCATTGATAATTTCAGCGATTACTTCGCCCGGAATGAGCTTTTTATTTCTACCAATCGTAGAAGAAAGTAGGAAATTATCATATACACCTACACAAAGCAGGTCGTCAATATTCATTACGATAGCATCTTGGGCTATGCCTTTCCATACCGAAAGGTCGCCTGTTTCTTTCCAATAGACATAGGCAAGCGAAGATTTTGTGCCAGCCCCATCGGCGTGCATTATATTGCAGAACTTTTCGTCCCCCCCCAGGTAGTCAGGTACAATTTTACAGAAAGCCTTAGGGAAAATACCTTTATCCACTTTGGCAATGGCTTGATGAACGTCCTCTTTTTTGGCAGAAACGCCTCTTTCGGTGTATTTCATTGTATTAGAAAAAGTTGGAAGTTTGAAAGTTGAAAGTTTGAAGTTTGAGAGTTTGAAAGTTTTGAACCTTGAACCTTGAACTCTTAAACTCTTAAACTCTTAAACTTTTGAACCCCTGAACCTAAAATTCATTAGAAATATTCAGGCAATCTCTTGAAAATTATTTTAGTTTTGATGTACTTTTTCCTTAAAATATTCCAATGTGATTTTTAAGCCTTCTTTGCGTGAAAAACGAGGCTCCCAGCCCAGAATTTCTTTGGCACGAGTAATATCGGGACGGCGTTGTTTGGGGTCGTCTTTGGGAAGGGGCTTAAAAACAATTTTAGACTGACTGCCCGTGAGTTCTTGAATTTCTTTGGCAAACTCTAAAAGTGTAATTTCATCAGGGTTGCCAATATTCACAGGATAGGGGTAATCGCTGAGTAGCAGGCGATAAATTCCTTCAATCAAATCATCAACATAGCAGAAAGAACGGGTTTGTGAGCCATCACCAAATACCGTGATGTCCTCACCTTTGAGGGCTTGGCTCATAAAAGCAGGCAAAGCTCTGCCGTCATCTAAACGCATACGAGGTCCGAAAGTATTGAAGATTCTCACAATGCGTGTTTCCAAGCCGTGATAAGTATGGTATGCCATAGTAATAGCTTCTTGGAAACGTTTGGCTTCATCATATACGCCCCGAGGTCCTATCGGATTGACATTGCCCCAGTAGTCTTCATTTTGCGGATGCACCAAAGGGTCGCCATATACTTCGGAAGTAGAAGCTACTAAAATTCTTGCTTTTTTGCTTTTGGCAAGTCCTAATAAATTATGTGTTCCCAAGGAACCTACTTTGAGCGTTTGAATAGGAATTTTTAGGTAATCTATTGGGCTGGCAGGAGAGGCAAAATGCAAGATATAGTCTAAATGCCCAGGTACATGAACAAATTTAGAAACATCGTGATGATAAAACTCAAATTCTTTGAGTTTGAAAAGATGTTCAATATTTTCCAAACTTCCTGTGATGAGGTTATCCATTCCTACTACCTGATAACCTTCCTTGATAAAGCGGTCGCAGAGATGAGAGCCTAAAAAACCTGCCGCACCTGTAATTAAAACTCGTTTCATTTGCTAATCATTTTTTTGCAAACTTACAATTTCTTTTGGGTTTTGTGCAAATCTTGACAAGCTCTTTTTACACTTAATAGTTAGATAGTTTGCAAAATTTGAGTTTCAATTAGGTACAATCTTGTAGCTTTTTAGGGTGCATTACAAATGAGAGTTACTCACTTCGCCCTATTATTGCATCAATACGTTTTTGGTATAAATCTTGGGCGGGTTTAATAATTTCATCAATAGCCATTTGTATAGTTTGGGGAACTTTTATTTTGAATTGATTTTCCAACCATTCAGTATATTCTGGAAGTGGAAAGGATTCATTGTCAGAAAGGTAGAACTCATATTGATTGGTATCGTAATTGGTTTCTATGTAAGGCTGTATATTCAAACCTATAAAACGCATAAAATCATCTAAATTTTTCGCTAAAACCAAAACTCCACCCTCGTCGCCAAAAACTACAACAGGCCATTCTTCTTGCACACTTTTATCATCAGGAATAAAAAAAGCATACAAGCTACCGCTGTGAGTTGCTTGGGCGAATAAAATAAAGCTATCTTTATGTAGCTCTAATTTTTCGGGGGGGAGTAAATATTGTAAGGTTTCCGTAAAATCGCTTGCAAGTTCAAAGCCTTCACACATAGGAGTAGTATCGCTAAAATACAACTCACAAAGAGCTTGAAATTTGGGAGAAACTTTTTCGTTGGGGAAAAGTTTCAAAATTTTTACGACTTCTGACATAAGCATTTAAGGTTAAAAATTTTTGACTCTTGCATTAGTTGTGCTACGAAAAAGATATAGCCTCGTTAAGGACGAATTTTTAGGTTTGACAAATGTAATTACTTTTTTTAATATTTATCTTTTTGGCTATCAAAATTTTGCAAAAGCTATTAGTTCTCAAAATTTGAATGTTCTTGGTGAAAAATCAGAAAATAAAATCTCCTGAATCTGAATGCTCCGTTGAGATTTGCTAAGTTATGCCAAATATTTACTTGGTAAGTTCTTGATATGAAAATAAACAATTGCAATTTTGCAAGAGTTTTTATTATATTGCTGAAAAATTAATTTTTGCCGATGAATACCTACCAAATGGATACCATTGTCAAGCAGTTTGCCAAATCTATTGATTTGACTTTCAATGCTTTTGACCTCAAAGAGAGTTATTCAGAAAAGAAAGAGTATGCCAAGTCTGATGTTCTCAAATTTATAGATGATTTGGCGGATAAGGCTCGCAAAATCAATCTGAATATCCTCAAAAACAATATTTACTCCCAAGATTTGGAAATGTTTATAGAGCAGGCTGAGTTTGCAATGCTCTTTTTTGTAGATAAAGGAGATGACCATACCGTTGAGCCTATTCTTGTGAAAAAGAATAAAAAAGGGCGTAGTGTTGTATATGATTTGAAAACAGGGCAAGAAACCTTTTGGGAAGATACAGGACTGAATGCTAAAAACCTGCTTGTCTATGAAAATCACCCTAATACCGATTTGAACGGGCAAATAATGGTTGTTACGTGCTTTCCGATGGAATATTTGGAAGATGACTATTACAAAAAAGGCATTAAACCTACGCCATTACAAAGAATGTTTCGCATTTTGCGAGCAGAGCGTAAAGATATTGCCTATATCTATGTGTATTCTATTGTGATTGGTTTGCTTTCGCTTACGCTTCCTTTGGGTATTCAGGCGATTATTACACTCATTTCGGCAGGGGCAGTGGTAAGCTCTACGGTGGTACTAATGGTAATTATCATTGCAGGGGTTATGATTACAGGGGGCTTGCAAATTATGCAAATGACAGTGGTGGAAATTTTACAACAGAGAATTTTCGCCAAAACAGCCTTTGAGTTTATCTATCGTCTTCCTCGTATGAGACCTGAAAAACTTTCAGAATACTATCCACCTGAACTAATGAACCGCTTTTTTGATATTCTTACTATCCAGAAAGGTATGCCCAAACTCTTGATAGATATTTTGGGGGCGGTTATTCAGATACTAGCAGGTTTGCTACTTTTGGCATTTTATCACCCCTCTTTTTTGGCTTTTTCTATTGTAACCGTAGGAGTGCTTATTGCTACATTCTATTTTGCAGGACCCAAAGGCTTGGAGGCAAGTTTAATGGAGTCCAAATACAAGTATAAAATTGCCCATTGGCTTGAAGAAGTAGCCCGTACACTGGAATCTTTCCGCTTGGCAAGTACTTCTAATTTGCCTTTGGAAAAAATGGATAATTACGTAAATAACTATCTCTACTATCGTAAAAAACATTTCAAAGTGCTAATCGGGCATTTTTTGAGTATCACTATCTTCAAAATTGCCATTACCGCAGGGCTTTTGATTGTAGGTACGCTTTTGGTGGTAGATGGGCAAATCACTTTGGGGCAGTTTGTGGCTTCGGAGGTAGTGATTATCTTGGTGGTGGCATCAGTAGAAAAATTGGTGGTGAGTATGGACATTATTTATGACTTGCTCACTTCGGCTGAAAAAATTGGCAATGTTACAGATATTCCCCTTAGCAAAGAATATGGTATCAAGATTGATTTGAGCAAAGTAGAAGGGGGGCTTTCGCTTCATTTCAAAAACCTTTCGGTGCATTATGGTTCAAAATATTTGCTCAAAGATATTAACTTGGATATTCATTCTAATGACCGTGTGTGTATCGCAGGGGGCGATGGAGCGGGCAAAAGTAGTTTGGTAAAAATGATTTTAGGCAATTTTGATGAATTTGATGGAGTAGCTACGGTTTCCAATTGCTCTTTGCGTGATATTAACCTTTTTAGCTATCGTGCCGTAACAGAAGATAATTTTTCCGAAGATGAAATTTTTTCAGGTACTATCCTTGATAATGTTTCAATGGGGCGTAGCCAAGTGAAGTATCAAGATGTGGTTTGGGCTTTGGAAAATGTAGGTTTGTACGAAAAAATCAATGCCTTTCCCGAAGGTTTGCACACCGAACTTACCGCAGGAGGCAAAGAACTTTCTTCTGTAGAAAGAAGAAAACTCATTTTAGCTCGTTGCGTGGCGGCAAGACCCAAACTGCTTATTATCAATGACTTTTTGAAAGATTTTTCAGTAGTAGAGCGTAATAAAATCATTGAATTTTTGATGAATGAGGAAAATCCTTGGACACTCATAATGGTTTCCAACGATATTTCTATTTTGGCACGTATTCCCAAAATAATTTTCCTTAAAGACCGAACCATTCATCGCATTGGCGACTATCAGGAGCTACTTCAAGATGATGCCTTCCGTGAGCTAATTTCACAGCAAAACATAGCTTTGGATATTTTACGCAATGTAAAACCTCGCCGTACAGAAAGATAACCTAACCCAAAAATGAGGGCTTCAAGAAATGAAGCCCTCATTTGTAAATCTATGTTTCTACAAACCTTCTTTTTTCCCCTACTATCACACAAGGAAAACCAAAAAGGCAGTTTTCTTTAATTTTTTGAGCCACTATATCAGGTACCAACTCTTCCCAGCCTTCTTGATTGGTGCGTATCATTTCCAAAACTTTTTCGGAATAAATATGTAGCACCTCTTCATCATAATCAACAATATCGGTAATTTTTCCATTGATACGCAAGTATTCAATAAGCGGTTGTAGGGTAGGATTGACTTCCAGATTTTCAAAGGTTTGTGGTAAGCCATCTTTTAGATATGGATATACGTATACGTGCAAATCATTGATAAACAATCTGCTAAATGCTTCCAGCAAACCGCCTCGTAGGTTGGCGTAACGGCTGGGGTCGCAGAGCTGTTCAAGGATAAGCCTTCCGATTACAATAGCAATTTTCTTTTTGGTAAGTTGTGAGATATAAGAAATAAGTTTGGAATGTTCTTGAAAGTTGGAAATCATCACATTTTGCCCCAGTGTGCAAAGAATATCTACTCTATCCAAAAAATCTTGAATATCAATATCGCTGTTGCCTGTTTTGAGGTCTTGGAGGGTAAGTTCGGCTAAAACTACGGTTTTATCGTGTTCATCGGGGGGTAAATCTGTGAGAAACTGCCTTTTGGCTTTGCGAAACATATCCATATTGACGTGTGTAACGGGGCGAAAGCGTCCTCGCAATATCAGCACATTTTTTTTGTAGAGAGCTTCGGCGGGTTGTAGCATTTCGGCTTTGGGATTGAACATAGCTGCATCTGCCAAGCCAAATAGCACCAATTTGAGCGTAATAAGGCGGTTATCAATATTTTTGAAATCAGGACCATCAAAGCGTATCATATCAATTTCTATGCGTTCGCGTGAAAGATTATCCATTAGCGAAAGCACAAAGGCTTTGGGGTCTTGGTAATGAAAAAAGCAGGCATAAATAAGATTTACCCCCAAAATACCATAGGCTTGTTGTTGCAGAATGGCGTCTTTATCATTCATTCTAACGTGTATGACTACATCGTTGGGGGGGGATTGCGGTTTGAGCTGAAAGCGAACCCCCAGCCAGCCGTGTCCTTGTACGGTGCGTGTATAATTGATAGTAGTAACGGTATTGGCAAAAGCAAAAAATTTGGTGCTTTCTCCTCTTTTTTCGCCCAAACGTAATTCCAGAAGGCTAAATTCTTTGGCAAGCATTTTCATTAGGCGTGGTTCGCATACATACCTACCACTTTCCTCTTTGCCATAAATGGCATCACTGAAAGTCATATCATACGCCGACATTGTTTTGGCAATAGTGCCCGAAGCCCCACCTGCTTTGAAAAAAACAGCGGCGGTTTCTTGCCCTGCACCTATTTCGGCAAATGAGCCATAAATACTTGTATCCAAGTTGATTTTCAGGGCTTTCTGCCTTGTACTGATGATTTTTTCGTCTTCCATAATTATTACTTGCGTTGTCTGTGGATTTTGGCTCAATTTAGGTAATATTTACAAAAAAGCCAAATATTTCTACATTTCTAAATCGCTTAACAGATTTTGTAATGGGGGTAGGAAATAAGAAGTAAGACTTTTTAGATGAAGTTGTACAAAATTGCCTGCTTTGATTCATAAATGCTACAAATTTTGGCATAATTTTTCATCATTTTTTTGCCTTAATTTGAAAATTGTTTATATTTTCCGAAAAATTGTACTAAAATGGAACGACACAAAAAAGCTCGTCAAAATCTTGCTATCAATACCTTACTATTTGCGGGGTTGAGCATTTTCTTTATCATCAATTTCATTACCAATATTGCTCAAAGTTGGAATAGCACTTGGGGGAAAATTACTACCTTTGGGAGTGTGGCAATTTATGTGGCGGTGGCAATTCCCGCAATTTTACAGGCTTGGAAAGGTTTTTCTGATTTAGATTATGGCAAAGCTATGAGCAAAGGCATTCTTTCTTGGGTAGTACCTGCGGGCTTGATAGTTGTGGATTTTATTTTTTAGCAAGAAAATAGCTTTACCCTACCACGCAACATTCAGACAAAGTTTTCGTTATATTGCCAAAAACTTTGCCTATGTTGCGTTATTATATTTCAACCTTTTTGATTTCGGCTTCACCAATGTTTGCACAAAAAATATCTTATCCGCAAACAGCAAAAGTTAATCAGATTGATGAATATTTTGGGGTAAAAGTAGCCGACCCTTACCGCTGGCTGGAAGTTTCGGATTCGGTGGCTGTGAGGGAATGGATAAAGGCTCAAAATACCCTAACTTTTGATTATCTTTCTCAAATTCCTTATCGTAGCCAAATCCGCAAGCGTTTGCAAGAAGTTTGGAACTATCCGAAAATGGGAGTGCCTGTGAGCTATGGCGATTTTGAAATTATCCAAAAAAATGATGGTCTGCAAAATCAGTTTGTCTTTTACCTCAAAAAAGGCAATCAGGAAGAATTGCTTTTAGACCCCAACACAATGTCGGCAGAAGGAATCGTTTCTATCAATTCTTGGTCGGTATCTGAAAACAAGCGTTATTTTGCGTATGCTTGGGCAAAAGGAGGCTCCGATTGGAATAGCATTGAAATACTTGATTTGCAAACCAAACAAAAACTTTCTGAAAAGCTGGATTGGGTAAAATTTTCGGGTATTGCTTGGTATAAAGATGGCTTTTTTTATAGCCGTTACGATGCCCCCAAAGCAGGTAAAGAGTATGAAGCCAAAAACGAGTTTCACAAACTCTATTATCATAAAATAGGCACGCCCCAGAGCCAAGATGAACTTATTTTTGTGGATAGGAAAAATCCTTTGCAGAATGTTTCAGCTTCGGTAAGTGAAAAAAATGATTTGCTTTATGTGTTTCTGCCGAAAGGAACAGCAGGAACAGCCATTTTATACAAAAAACTTACTTCTTATGCCGATTTGAAGCCTCTCATAGCTCATCAGGAGGCAGAAAACCAGCTTATCACCACGTTGGATAACCACGCAATCATACGCACCAATTACCAAGCCTCCCGCTATCGTGTAGTAGCTATCCCTTTGGAAAATCCTGCCCCCGAACACTGGAAAACGCTCATTCCCGAAAGCGAAAATGTGCTTACCAGTGTGCGTTATATGGGAGGGTATTTTATTGCAACCTATATGCAAGATGCTAGCCATAGGGTTTGGCTTTTTGATAAAAATGGTAAGAAAACAAATGAAATAAAACTGCCTGCTTTGGGTACGGTAGCAGGTTTTACAGGAAAAGAGGAGGCAACTTTTACCTATTATACATTTAGCTCATTTTTACAGGGAGGCAATATCTATAAGTACGACTTTGCTACGCATACTTCTACTTTGTATTTTGCTCCTAAAATTCCTTTCAAAGCCGAAAATTATGAGACCAAAGAGGTTTTTTATCCAAGCAAAGACGGCAAGAAAGTACATTTGTTTATCACTTACAAAAAAGGTTTGAAACGCAACGGCAAAAATCCTACCTATTTGTATGGATATGGAGGGTTTAATATTAGCATCAATCCGAGTTTTGATGTGCGTCTGATACCTTTTCTGGAAGCAGGTGGCGTGTATGCAGTGGCTAATTTGCGAGGTGGAAGCGAATATGGAGAAGAATGGCATTTGGACGGAGCCAGACTGAAAAAGCAAAATGTTTTTGATGATTTTATTGCCGCCGCCGAGTTTCTTATCCGTGAAAAATATACCTCTGCCGAAAAATTAGCTATTTCGGGGCGTAGCAATGGAGGTTTGCTTGTGGGGGCGTGTATGGTACAGCGTCCTGAACTCTTTGCGGTGGCTTTACCCGGTGTAGGGGTGATGGATATGCTTCGTTTTCATAAATTTACCATAGGTTGGGCTTGGGTGCCTGAATACGGCTCGGCAGAGCAGAGCAAGGAGGATTTTCAGAATCTTTACAAATATTCGCCTTTACACAACATCAAACCCGCTTCGTATCCTGCAACGCTTGTTTATACCGCTGATAAAGATGATAGAGTAGTGCCTGCTCATTCGTTTAAGTTTATTGCTACTTTACAAGAAAATCAAAAAGGTTCAAAACCTACACTCATACGCATAGATGTAGATGCAGGACACGGAGCAGGAAAACCTATTAGTAAGCAAATTGATGAATGGGCAGATATTTGGGCTTTTACGCTATGGAACTTAGGAATAAAAAAAATGTAGGGGGAAATTTCCCCCTTTTTTTGCAAATAGTGGCAGAAAATTATCCGCGAGTATCTTGCTTTTCAGTTTTGTTTTCTTGCTTCAAATACGTAGGGCAAGTGTAACGGCGAGTGCAAGCAGAAGTAGCTACTAAAGCTACTATTGCTGTAAAAGCTAACAAGAACTTCAATTTTTTCATATTTTTTGCTATTTGAGTGCTAAATTAAACAAAAATTTTCAAAAATCAAGCCAAAGCCAAAGTTTTTTCACGATATTTTACTTCAAGCTCGTGAATTTCAATAAGTGGCTTCAAAAACTCTTCCAAATCATATACACACATTTGGCTGGCGGCATCGCAAAGGGCTTTGGCGGGTTCGGGGTGTGTTTCTATAAATACGCCATCAACCCCTGCCGCTACGCCAGCTCGGGCAATGGTTGGTAAAAACTCTCTTGCTCCGCCTTTGGGGTCGGCACTGGGTATGCCATATTTGCGAATAGAGTGAGTAATATCAAATACCACAGGAAATCCAATTTGATTGAGATGATAAAAACTGCGAGGATCTACTACCAAGTCATTGTAGCCAAATGTATAACCTCTTTCAGTGAGAATAATTTGGTCATTGCCGCTATCAATAGCTTTTTGGGCAGGTTTTGCCATATTTTCGGGAGCAAGGAACTGCCCGTGTTTGATATTGATGACTTTTTGAGTTTTGGCGATCGCTACAATCAAATCGGTTTGCATACACAAATAGGCAGGTATTTGCAAAACATCAAGCACTTCTGCCGCCAAAGGCACTTGTTCGGGATAATGCACATCTGAAAGCAGAGGAAAACCAAATTCTTTTTTGATTTTGGCAAGCATTTCAAGTCCTTTTTCAATGCGAGGACCAATGTAATACTCCAAAGAACTACGGTTATCTTTTTGGTAAGAAGACTTGAATATTACGGGAATGTGAAGCCTCTCGGAAACTTCTTTTAACATTTCGGCAGTTTTCATCATTGTCAGTTCGTCCTCAATCACACAAGGACCTGATATTAGAAATAATTTTTCGCTACCACAAGCGATATTGCCTACTTTTACGATTTTTTTTTGCATATTAAGCCAAGATAAATTTTTTAATTTTTGTGGCAATTTCTTGCTTTTTACAAAAAAATCCAAAAGATTTGCGACAGATTTTTGAAAAAAAATATTTTTTTGTTTTGATTTTTTATTCTTTTGTGCAACTTTGCACCAAGAAGTTTAGCAAACCTAAAACCTTAAATGTAGTAACAAATGTTAAACCTTATGAAAAAGACCAAACTACTTTCTTTCTTGCTCGCTTGTTTGGTAGTGGGCAACCTGCAAGCTCAGGATAAATGGAGTATAGGCTTCCATTATTCTGCAATGGACTTTATCCTTCCTTACGCCCAAGAGAAAAAACCTTTTGAAACTAAAAACTGGAATGAGGGTGTAGGGGTTACTGTTGGCTATCGCATTAAGCCTTTGTTTGGTTTAACAGCCAATTACACTTTGAGCCGTATTGATAAAATCGTTGAAAATACCGTAGGGGGTACAGGCGACCTTTCCAATTTCTTGACTTTGAATGCTCAAGTGCATCCACTTGGTAACAAAGAAGGCTTCTGGTTTGACCCTCACGTATTTGTAGGTGGTGGTTTGCACAGAATTGCCGATATGAGCTATGGAACAGTAGGTGGTGGTTTAGGCTTGAATTTCTGGTTCAACGAAAGTGTAGCTCTTACACTAAGAACTGCATACAATGGTATGCCTCTTGCTCCCAAAGAAAATGAGTTTGGTGGCGTTGGTCCCAGAGCATACTGGATGCACAATGGTGGTTTGACTTTCAAGCTTGGTAAAGCCAAAGATACTGACAATGATGGAATTCCCGATAGAAAAGACAAGTGTCCTACTGAAGCTGGAAAAAAAGAATTGGGTGGCTGTCCTGATAGAGATAACGACGGCATTACTGATGGAGAGGATGCTTGTCCTGATGAAGCGGGTACTGCCGAATTCAAAGGCTGTCCTGATAGAGATGGTGATAAAATCATTGACAAAGAAGATAAATGTCCTGATACGCCCGGTTTAGCTCAATTCCAAGGCTGTCCTGATACTGACGGCGACGGCATTGCTGACCCTGACGATGCTTGTCCTACTGAAGCGGGAAAACCTGAATTGCAAGGTTGCCCTGATAGAGATAACAACGGCATTGCTGATAAAAACGACCGTTGCCCTGACCAAGCTGGTTTAGCTCAATTCCAAGGCTGTCCTGATAGAGATGGTGATGGTATCGCTGACCCTGACGATGCTTGTCCTGATGTTCCTGGTGTACCTGAAGAAAAAGGTTGTCCTAAAAAGAAAATTGATGAGCAAGCTCTCTTGAATATTGCTAAACGTGTAAACTTCGCAACAGGCAAAGCTACTATCTTGAAGCAATCATTCCCTATTCTTGATAACTTGGTTGCTTTGTTGAATGAGTATAAAGATGCTAAAATTGTTGTAGAAGGACACACCGATAACGTAGGTAATAAAGCCGCTAATAAGAAACTTTCACAGCAACGTGCTGATGCTATCAAGGCTTACGTTGTGAAGAAAGGAATTTCTGCAGACCGTATCCAAGCTATTGGTTATGGTGATGAAAGACCTGCTGACGGAAGCACTGATATTAAGGCTGGTAACAAAACCCCTCAACAACGTGCCGCCAACCGTCGTGTAGAAATTAAGAATATAGACTAATTTCTAAAAACTTTCCTAAAAGCCTCTTGAAAAAGAGGCTTTTTTTTATATCTTTAACCTCAAAATTTTGCTATTATGAGTAAGAAAGTTATTTTTTCCGAAAATGCACCAGCCCCTATTGGTCCGTATAGCCAAGCGGTTTTAGCAGGTAATTTACTTTTTATTTCAGGGCAAATTGCTCTGAAAGAAGGTATTATGGTGCAAGATACTATCCAAGCCGAAACACATCAGGTAATGCGTAATATTTTGGCTATCTTGCAAGAGGCGGGAATGGACTTTGGAAACGTAGTAAAAAGTACCATTTTTGTAAAAGACCTCAATAACTTTCAAGCCATCAATGAAGTGTATGGCTCTTATTTTGGGGAAAATCCACCTGCCCGCGAAACCGTAGAAGTGAGCCGTCTGCCCAAAGATGCCAATGTAGAAATTTCTTGTATTGCTTTGAAATTCTAATTTTTTAGGTGAAAATTTTTATATTGGCACAATTTTTATAGCTTTGCTATTGGTTTCACTCAAAATTTTATTTTTATGAAAAAGTTAGTTACAATGCTTGGGCTACTTTTAGTCGGCAATTTTGTTTTGGCTCAATCGCTTGCCCCATATCAAAAGCAAATTACTTTGGAAAAAATCAATGTAGATGCTTGGGCGGCAGGCATTGAAAAAGGTACAGAGGACGATTTGAAAGATGCCTTTTCGGCATACGTGAAAAAAAACTTTAACCTAAAATCTAAAAAAAATGGCAGACACGGCTTGGTAGTACCCGAAGCTACTTTGCCCCAAGTTACTACTCGTAGAGGTGATTTGCACGTACAATTTTCCAGCGATACAGGTCGCCCTGAAATGGCTGTTGCTTTTATGATGGGCTACGATATTTATCTGAATGCACGCGAAAATCCGCAAGAAATGGAGCGTTTTAAGGAGTTTTTTACGACTTTCCTTTTCAACTATTACAAAGAATACTACGAGAAAATGATACGTGAGAAGGAAAAAATGCTCAAAGATTTGCGTAGCCAAATAGCTGATAATGAAAAAAAAGCGAAAAGCCTTCAAAATGATATAGAAAAAACACAGAAAAAGATAGCCAAAGAATCTGACCAACTCAAAAAAACAGAGCTTGAAAACAAAAACGTAATAGCTCGCCGTCAGATTGATGCTCTCAACGAAATGAATGCTAATAATAATAAGCAAATCACCAATATTGAAAACGAAATCAATCAAATAAAAATGCAAATGGCAAACATTGGGAAATAATTTGCTTATTTGAAACCTTCTTGCTTACTTTGCAACATTCAAACTTAAACTAAAAAAATATGAAAAAATTATCGCTTTCTTTGTTATTTGTTGTTTTGGCTTTCAATCTTTTTGCCCAAGATGATACAGGATTCAAATTGGGCTTGAAAATGGGCTTGCCTATTGGTTTCAATAGTGTGAAATCTACTGAAAATGGTATAGAAGCCTCTCCAAATGGTAGTTCTTTGCGTTTTACTATCGGTCCTATTGCAGATGTAGTATGGACAGAACGCTATGCCTTTACAATGGGCTTACTTTTCACTACCAAACAGGCAAATTACAAAGCACAAGTAACAGGCTTGCCAGGCGTTTTGGAAGAAAAATATGGTTTGCAATACATTCAACTGCCTGTGGGTTTGAAACTTTTTACTGATGAACTTTTCCCCAATGGCAAGGGCTTTGTGAATTTTGGTGTGCAACCCGAAGTTTTGGTAGGAAGCAAAAGAAAATCAGGTAATTATGTAGATGACCAAGGCAGAAGTGCCAGCTATATCACCAAATTTAGCCCTTTGGATTTTGGTATGTTTATTGGTATTGGGGTGGAGTATAAAGTTGGTAATAACCCAATATTTGCAGGTATCAACTACCAACGTTCCTTTATCAATGTTGTAAATAAGGAAGACGTAGGAAGTGGCAATAGTTTCCTTTCTATCAAACAAAATCTGATTTCTTTTGAAGTAGGTGTGAAATTGTAATTTCCACTTTATACGAAAAAAAGGCTTTACTTGATAAAAGTAGAGCCTTTCTTTTTTAAGGACTTTCTTTTCAAAAATACAATCTTGTAAATCGCAAAAAACTTTTTTAGTCTTGGTGAAAATTTATTTCAACTTCTACTAGTCCCTCTTTGTGAATAAAATGATGGTTGGTAGGAGCTACTTTTTTGATGAGTTCAATAATAGCTATATTGGCAGGGAGCATTGAGCCATACAATTTTTCTATGCCATAACGCTGGGCTTCTGCAAAAAGCAAACGCAAAAGATATTTGCCTAAACCTTTCCCTTGAAAATCATCACGTAAAACGATAGCAAATTCGGCTTTTTCGGTAGTTTCGCCTTCAAACATATAGCGGGCTACTCCTACAAAGCTTTCAATGCCATTTTCGTAAGTATAGGCTACAATGGCAAGACCTTTGCCTTCTACCTTACAAAGCATTTCGGCGTATTCGTAAATTTTGCTTTCGGGCAATCCTTCGGTAACCATTTGAAAACGCATATAACGTGTTTCTTGCGAAAGATTGTAGTAAAATTCTACCAAAGGAATAACATCGGCTTCGGTGAGCCTACGGAAAAATATACGTATATCTTCTCCAATTTTGTAGGAAGGGAAATATTGTCCAAGTATTTTCATAGCAGTAGGTTTGAGTTTCTAAACAAATCTACGCATAAAACTACAAAAAAGTTTGAAAGAATAACAAAAATTGATGTTCTTTCCAAAAAGAGGCTTAAAATTTGTAATCAGCCAAGAATAAAATGGTATTTGGGTAAGAAAATAAGTTTGCTTACACAAAAAAGGGCTTCATTGAAATAGAAGCCCTATGTTTTGTTAAAAATGGATTTGAATTTTTATCGTAAATTAACTTTTGCATTATCCTTTCCAGCGGTGGCAGAATGTATCTGTATTTGTACCTCACCCGAACCTGCAACAATCCAAGAAACTTCCATTTTTTCACCTGCTCCCAAAGGCTTACGAATAACATCTTTCCGCTTGCCCGAAACAATCGTTTGGCTTTTGCTATGAATTAGCTCAATTTTGAGCTTATCTACGTGGCGGGTTTTTTCACCCAATTCGCTATGAGTTGGTAGCAGTCCTTTGTTGTGAATATCGGCAGTGATGCGTGTAAGCCCTCCTGAAAGGCTTTCAGTACGAATATTCGTGATTTGCAAGGCGGGCATTTGCCATAAAAATTCAGTAAAAAATTTGCTGTGTTTTTCAGTAGTTTCTTTCAGAAAACTCACGGGTGGGTTGTATTTGGCAAAAGGCACAATGCCGCCCACTTCTGCTTTTTTGTTTGGAAAATCAGGGTGATTGATAGGTTTCCAATCTATGAAAACATTGCTGATTTTATTTGCT
Source organism: uncultured Cytophagales bacterium (assembly GCA_964654605.1). Classification (GTDB taxonomy): domain Bacteria; phylum Bacteroidota; class Bacteroidia; order Cytophagales; family Thermonemataceae; genus Raineya. Next base: position 121,898 of record CAZZLW010000046.1, read on the forward strand.
TCTGCCCAACGCAAAAATCTTACTTCTTCGTTATCGGTGGCATTTTTCTTGGCAGTATCTTTGGGTAAAGCCCAAACAGGCGTTCCAAAGCTCAATCTGCCATAATGAAAATAAGCCCAATCGGTAAAGTTTCCGCCTTGTGTAGGCATAGAAGGATAGCCCTTGATACCCGCTTTCTCGTACAATTTGCTTACTTGCTCGCTCACTTTCACATCTTTTTCTTGCCAACCTGAAATAATCTTTTGGCTGGCTTTCATTTTATCAAATTTTACAGGTTCGGTGAGGTTATTGACTGCTCCCAACTGAAACACAGCATACACATTTTTGGCTTCATATAAAAAGTCCATCAAAGCTCTATTTTCAGGTTCAGAAGCGGCGTATTCACCTGCTCCGTCTGTAAAAAACGGATAGTTGAAGGTAAAATTTTTGTTTAGAATGATGCCTCCTTCGCCATCCTCGTTCCATTTGCCGTCTTTGTCGTTATCAATGCCCTCGGAAATAAGAATATAAGCACCTCTTTCGCCTTTGGTGGCATCGGCTTTCACCAAAATACGGGCATCATCTTTGTGAGATTTATATTCGCCTGTGGCATCTTCAATGCGTAAAAGCGTGATGTAGCCGTCGTTATTCAAATCTTCAAAGCTGTCTTCATTGAGTTTGCCGTCGCGGTCATTGTCCGAATTGCTTGCGTTGTGGTTTCTTTCGTATTTTATTTTGGAAAAAGCCTGCTGATAGGCATCGGGATTAAGACAAGGTATGATGTAAATGGTTTTTTGCTCTAAAATTTTTTGTATGCTATCTTTGGAACTATTTTGTAAAAGATTTTCAGCTATTTGCAAGCTACTTTCTACACCTGCCAAATGAAAGGCATCTATGCCCGCAACAATACAAATAGCGGGTTTTTCTTCCGCTTTTCCACCCTTTGTGAGCGAAAGAAGCCAAATTTCTTTCCCCTGAACACTTTTCCCAATAGCTTTTAGTTGTGCTACATTGCTGTTTCGGGAGGCTAATTGTTTGAGCGAGTTAGAAAGTTGAGAGAAGTCTTTGTAGTCGTTCTGGGCTTTTAGCGAATAATTTACCCAAAAAAACAATAGTAGAAATGTAAATTTCTGCATACAGATTTATGGTTTAATGTTTTGGGATAAAAACGTAAAACAGGGTAAAATTATTTCGCAAGCAATGCGAAATTGTGTGCTTTTTGAAAGATTAAGTAAAGGTTAAATTTTTGAATTGCAAGTTAAAAATAGAGCTTACGTTTCTTTGCATTGATAAAAATTTCTTAATAAAGCATTAAGCCACAAATAACAAGAGGGCTTTACTTTTGCACCAAAATTAAATCAATCAGATTTTATGAGGTACTTTTCACTATTGTTGTTATTTTTTATTTTTTCTTTTTCTGCTTTAGCTCAAAATACAGGCACTATCAAGGGGCAAATCAAAGATGAAACCGAACAAGAGGCAGTAATTGGTGCAAGTGTATTTTTGAAAGGAACTTCAATGGGTAGCACCACAGATGTAGATGGTAATTTTCAGATAAACAATGTTCCCGAAGGCACTTATACGCTTGTAATTACCTACGTAGGCTACGATACCAAAGAAATTCCTGATTTGAAAGTAGAAGCAGGTAAAATTTTGCTTATCAACACCTCAATTGTTCCTGAAAATCAAACCATAGGACAAATTGAAGTAGTAGGTAAAAGAGAAACAGGAACAACTATTGCCGTAATTGCAGAAATCAAAGAAGCCGAGCAGGTGGCTGTGGGTATAGGCTCGGAACAAATACAAAAAACACAAGACCGCGATGCCGCCCAAGTGCTTCGCCGTATTCCAGGGGTTTCTTTGCAAGAAAATCGCTTTGCGATTATTCGTGGTTTGCCCCAACGCTATAATGCCGTAATGATTAACGACATTTATGCTCCTTCTACCGAAGTAGATACACGTGCTTTTTCCTTTGACCTTGTGCCCAGCAATATGATTGATAGGGTACTGATTTTCAAATCAGGTGCCGCCGAATTGCCCGGCGATTTTGCAGGTGGAGCAGTAAAGATTTACACCAAAACCGCTCCCGAAGAAAACTTTACCAACATCAGTATAGGCTACGGATTTAGAACTAATACTACCTTGGAACAAGTACAAGATTATCAGGGTAGTGGTACAGATTTTTTGGGTTTTGATAACGGACTAAGACGCTTACCTGCCAGCTTTCCGAGCTTTATTAGTAATTCACTTTCTCCTGCGGAAAGAGCTAAATTAGCTCACGATTTACCATCTGATTTAGGTTTTAGAACCAAAAGGGTATTGCCTGACTTGCGTCTGTCGTATAATATGGGACGCCGTTTCAGGGCGGGTAGCTGGCAAGTTGCCAATCTTACGGCTATCAATTATGGTAATACACATCAATACTATGATGCAGAATTTAATAATTTCTTACTTGTACAGCCATTCCCACCTCCTAAATCGGCTTCTTTTGTTGATGCTACCTACACTAATTTTTATCGCTTGGGAATACTGCACAATTGGTCTTTTGTGAAAAATGCCTCTAATCGTATAGAACTGAAAACCTTGTTCAATCAGCAAAGTTTCAAGCAGGCTCTTATTCGTAGAGGAGGAGATATTATCAACACCGTAGATAATGAAAATTACTCACAACGCTTTGAGCAAAAAAGTTTCTTTGGTAGTCAACTGATAGGTAAGCATAATATTGGCGAAAAAACAAATTTCACTTGGATTGCAGGGTTTAACTATACCAACAAAAGCGAACCCGATTGGCGAAGATTGGTAACTAACCGAAAAACCGGTGCTACTCTTCCTGATGGCTCTCCAGTTCCGTTTCAGCTTTCAATACCAGGGTCTGGAAACTTGTTTGATGGACGCTATTTCTCTAAGCTCAATGAGTTTGCTTATTCTGCCAGTTTAGCTTTTGAGCGTAAGCTCAACGAAAATTCGGAAGAGAAACTAACACCTAAAATTCGTTTTGGGGTTTATACAGAGCTAAAAAATCGTGACTTCAAAGCTCGCTATTTCAGTTATTTGGTTTCTCCCACTGCTGACCCTGCGAATATTCAGGCTATTAAGGAACAACCTCTTTCGCAAGTTTTCCGTCCTGAAAATGTTGATGGTATCAATGGGCTTACTTTTGTAGAGGGAACCAGCTCAGTAGATTCTTATGATGCCAGCAACTTACTTGCCGCTCCTTATGTGGGGGCTTATATTCCTTTCAAAAGATTCAGTATTACGCCCGGTGTACGTTTAGAATACAACCTTCAAGAAATTAATACACTCAATCTTTCGGGCAACCCCGAAGGAGCAAGAAATCCTATTTTGAGCATTTTGCCTTCTTTGAATATGACCTACAACCTCACTGATAAAAGTTTAATGCGTTTGGCATATTCTCGTAGTGTTAATCGTCCTGAATTTAGAGAACTTGCTCCTTTTATATTCTATGATTTCAACCTCAATGCAAGTATTACGGGTAATTCTCGCTTGAAAAATGCTACCATAGATAATGCAGATTTGCGTTGGGAATATTATCCCTCTGCCTCTGAGTTGATTTCGTTGGGGGCTTTCTACAAGCGTTTTGCCAATCCTATTGAAAACTATTTGCAAAACAATACAGGTGGAGCAGGAACGAATAACTTTGCTTACTCTTTCGGAAACGCCGTACAAGCTCAGGCTTACGGGGTAGAAGTTGAAGTAAGAAAGCAGTTCTATGGCTCATCTAGCAAGTTTTTTCAGAATTTAGGCGTAGTTGCCAATGCCTCTTATCTGATAAGCAAGGTGAATGTAGGAAGACAAGTGGATTTAGGACCGAGCGTAGGGGTAGTAGATGTAGATGCGCCTGAAAATCGTACTTTGGTAGGTCAGTCGCCTTATCTTGTGAATTTTGGTTTGTATTACAATGATGAGGAGAAAGGCTGGCAGGTCAATGCTCTCTACAATGTGGCGGGTCCTCGCTTGTTCTTGGTGGGTAATTTCAATACCCCAAGTTTTTATGAAAACCAAAGACATATCATAGATTTCAATATTGCTAAAACTTTTGCTCAAAAATTTGAAGTACGTTTTACAATGCAAGATATTTTGAACCAAAAGTTTAGAGTGGTACAAGATGCTAACTTGAATGCCAAAATTGATAGAGAAGATGGTGATATCAAGTCATTTAGACCAGGAAGCAACTACTTTTTCATTTTTACCTATAAATTTTAGTTCTAAAACCCTAAACCCAACAAAATGATGAAAACGTTGTTTTACTCTGTTATGGCTGTGGCTTTTTTAGCCATTGCAGCTTGTAACAAAAAGAAAGATGAAGGACCCCAAGTGCAAAAAACTCCTGATGGTAAAATTATTGTACAAGGGGAAATCAAAGGAGAAGTTACTTGGAAGGCTTCTGAAAAGTACCTTTTGAGAGGTTTTGTGTATGTAACCGAAGGTTCAACTTTAACGATTGAGCCTGGTACCGTTATTTTTGGTGATAAAGATAGCAAAGGTACTTTGATAGTAGAAAAAGGTGGTAAAATCTTTGCTGAAGGCAGAGCCGATGCTCCTATTGTATTTACTTCCAACCTTCCTGCGGGTTCTCGCGGTTATGGCGATTGGGGTGGTGTTGTGATTGCGGGAAATGCCCCTACCAACCAAGTAGGTGCTTCTATGGAAGGTGGTATTCGTGGTACTTTCGGTGGGAGCGACCCCAACGATAACTCAGGCGTTTTGAAGTATGTACGCATTGAGTTTGCAGGTATTGCTTTTCAGCCTGATAAGGAAATCAATGGACTCACTTTATATGGTGTAGGTAGAGGTACGAAAATTGATTATATCCAAGTTTCTTATTGTGGCGACGACTCTTACGAGTGGTTTGGTGGTACCGTAGATAGTAAGTATTTGGTTGCTCACAGAGGTTGGGACGATGAGTTTGATACTGATTGGGGCTTTACAGGCAAAATTCAGTTCGGTTTCTCTATTCGTGATAGAAATTTTGCCGATAAATCTACTTCTAATGGTTTTGAATCAGATAACTTTGACCCAGGCTCACCAGGTAACCCTCCTTTTACTGCACCTGTTTTTGCTAATATTACTTGCTTCCTTGCAGATACAGCATCTGCTATTCCTAATCCAGGCTTGGGTTCAGGTTCTTTTGGTAGAGGTATGCACTTGCGTAGAAATACGCGTACAAGCGTATTCAATTCTGTCTTTGTTGGTTTCCCCGAAGGATTGCGTTTAGATGGTAACGCTACTTGGGCAAACGTTCAAAGCAATGAATTGCAAATGGCTGGGGTAGTAATTGCAGGCTGGACTGGTGGTTCAGGAAACTATGCCCGCTCTGCTAACCCTACAGGTGAAACTCCCAATTTTACTACTGCCGATGTTCAGACTTGGTACAATACTACCAATACTCGTGCCAATACTGCTGATTTAAGACTTGGAAATATCGGTTCTTTGAATAATCCTCAACGCCTTCCTAATGCAGGCTCGCCTTTGCTTTCAGGTGCCATTTGGACAGGCAAAGCCAATGATGCTTTCTTTGAAAAAGTAAATTTCCGTGGTGCTTTTGGTACTAATGACTGGACACAAGGTTGGACAAACTTCAACCCTCAATCTACCAATTACTAATAAAATAATCGGTTTTACTTGAAATGTTTTTAAGCGTTGAGATTTTCTCAACGCTTTTCTTTTTTTTACCAAGATTTGTAGGATTTTACAGGATTACAATGATGGAGGGTGTCTAAATTTAGAAAGTAAGATTTTTACTGCAAACCATAAAAACCACTATGCTCAAAATCCTTAGTTTCTTTGCTTTTCCCGAAATATTGTTGTACCTTTGTGTGCAAAAATTAAAAATATAAAAAAATGACACATTCACAAGAACGTTTGCCTTACAAAGTAAAGGATATGAGCCTTGCGGCTTGGGGTAGAAAAGAAATTCAGCTCGCAGAAGCCGAAATGCCCGGACTTATGGCTTTGCGTAAAGAATTTGGCGAAAGCAAACCTCTCAAAGGAGCTAGAATCGCAGGCTGTTTGCATATGACTATCCAAACGGCGGTTCTCATTGAAACGCTTGTAGAACTCGGTGCCGAAGTTTCTTGGTCTTCTTGTAATATTTTTTCCACCCAAGACCACGCCGCCGCCGCTATTGCCTCCGCAGGTATCCCTGTTTTTGCTTGGAAAGGTATGACCGAAGAAGAATATGAGTGGTGCATAGAGCAAACTCTTTTTGCTTTCCCCAACGGAGAGCCTTTGAATATGATTCTTGATGATGGTGGCGATTTGACCAATATGGTATTAGACCGCTATCCGCATTTAGTAAAAGGAATTAAAGGGATTTCCGAAGAAACTACTACGGGGGTTCATCGCCTTTATGAGCGTATGCGTAAAGGTACCTTACCTATTCCTGCTATCAATGTAAATGATTCGGTTACTAAGTCTAAATTTGATAACAAATACGGCTGTCGCGAGTCTTTGGTTGATGCCATTCGCAGAGCCACAGATGTGATGCTTGCAGGAAAAGTTGCCGTAGTAGCAGGATATGGTGATGTAGGTAAAGGTTCGGCTCAATCGCTTAGCTCACAAGGCGTAAGAGTAATTGTTACTGAAATTGACCCTATCTGTGCCTTACAAGCCTGTATGGACGGCTATCAGGTGCTTAAAATGGATAATGCTATTCCACAAGCCGATATAGTAGTTACTGCTACAGGAAATTGTAAAATTGTTACCGACCGTCATTTCAAAATGATGAAAGATAAAACCATCGTTTGCAATATCGGACATTTTGATAATGAAATTGATGTGGCTTGGCTCAATAAAAATTATGGACATACCCGAGATACCATTAAGCCACAAGTAGATAAATACACCATTGACGGCAAAGATATTATCTTGCTTGCCGAAGGACGCTTGGTGAATTTAGGTTGTGCTATGGGACACCCTTCCTTTGTGATGTCCAATTCTTTTACCAACCAAACCCTTGCTCAAATAGAATTGTGGCAAAATTCTGACAAGTACGAAAATAAAGTGTATGTTCTTCCCAAGCACCTTGACGAGAAAGTGGCTCGTTTGCATCTTGCTAAATTGGGAGCAGAGCTTGAAGACCTCACAGATGAGCAAGCCGAATACATCGGTGTAAGCAAGAATGGTCCTTTCAAAGCTGAACATTATCGCTATTAGAATTTTATTAAACCTTCTGATAGATTATTCTTTTCACAAAAAGCCTGCAATATTTTGTAGGCTTTTTGCTATATTTGTCCTAAAACCCAAACTTCCTGTGCTTACCAACGAAACTATTGCCGAAAAGTTAAATTTTTTTGCCACACTGCTTGAACTGCACGGCGAAAATGAGTTCAAAGTGCGGTCGTATCATTCTGCTATTTTCAAAATTGAAAAAATTACAGAAAATTTAGCATCGCTTCCGAAAGATACCATTATCAGGCTTTTCGGAAAAAGTATAGGCGAAAAGATTTGGGAAATCACGCAAACTCAAACCTTTCAAGAACTTGAAAACTTGCTCGCTCAAACTCCACAAGGTCTTTTGAAAATTCTTAAAATCAAAGGATTAGGGACAAAAAGAGTACGTATCCTTTGGCAAGAAGCAGGCATAACTACTCCCGAAGCATTGTTTGAGGCTTGTGAAAATGATAAAATTTCGCAAATCAAAGGGTTCGGCGAGAAAATGCAGGAAACCATCAAAAATGGGCTTTTGTTTATCCAACTGAATGCCGAAAAATTGCTCTATGCCGAAGTTTTGCCTATTGAGCAGGCTTTACAAAACTATTTACAAGCCAGCCCCTCTATCAAACGCTTTCAAGTAGTAGGAGAGTTTAGAAGGTGTTTGGAGGTGATACAGACGCTTGCTTTTGTAGTAGAGTGTGGGCAAGATTTACATCAATATCTGAATGTTTGTCCTTTTTTAGAGCCTAATCCCGAAAAGTCGGGTATATTTGTATGGCGTGGAAAGGTAAAAGATTTGCCACTGAAAGTAGAATTTTATTTGGCTAATGAAAATAATTTTGCTGGTCTTGTTTTTTTGCTTTCCGCTTCCGAAAAACATCTTGTTTATGCCTTTCAAAATCAAACACTTTTAGAAATAGCACAAAAGAATATTTGGCGAAGCGAAAATGAAATTTATGCCAAAGTGGGCTTACCTTATTTGCCACCTGAAATTCGTGAGGGTATTTTTGAATTTTCATACACTCAGACACCTTTTCTCATTGAAAAACAAGATTTGAAAGGCACTTTGCACGCACATTCCACATACAGCGATGGCAAACATAGTCTTGCGGAAATGGCAAAAGCCGCTGAAAGTTTTGGTTTTGAGTATTTGGGTATTACTGACCACTCGCAATCAGCGTATTATGCGGGGGGGCTTTCTGTACAAAAAATTGTACAACAACATCAAGAAATAGAGACGCTCAACCAACAAAATCCTCATTTTAAGATTTTCAAAGGCATTGAAAGTGATATTCTGGGAAATGGAGATTTAGACTATGATACAGAAATTCTAAAAACTTTTGATTTTGTTGTAGCTTCCATTCATAGTAATTTGAATATGAATGAAGCGAAAGCTACGGAAAGGCTTATTAAAGCTATAGAAAATCCATATACTACCATTATTGGGCATCCTACGGGTAGGCTTTTGCTTCGCAGAAAGGGCTATCCGTTGGATATGCCGAAAATTATTGATGCCTGTGCAAGCAATGGGGTAGCTTTGGAAATCAATGCTCACCCTATACGTTTGGATTTGGATTGGTATTGGGTGCATAAGGCATTAGAAAAAGGTGTTAGAATTAGTATCAATGCTGATGCTCACGACGTAGAGGGGTATCAATATCATCAGTTTGGGGTGCTGGTAGCTCGTAAAGCAGGACTCAGCCCCGAAATGTGCTTGAATTGTATGAATAAAGCTGAAATAGAGGCTTTTTTTAGAAGTAAAAAATAAATGAGTTTGGAGTTCAAGCCTTTATGGGGCTTTATTTCTCATTTTTTGTATCAGATGTCTAAATGCTTCTTCTTTCCTTTTTTATACACAAATTAGGCTTAAATAATTACGAAAAACCTCCTATTTTCGGTATATTTTCTGAAAAATGCGTATTTTGGTGCATAATATCTTGGATTTTCTATGAAGCCTGCCGTTTTTTTCCCTTACGGACTGAGTAATTTCCCCCAAGTAGTCAGCGAGTATGTGTATGTAGATAAAACTTCCTACATAGAACTGCTGGAAACAAGGCGGGAACGTTTTTTGGTGTATTTGCGTCCTCGTCGCTTTGGCAAGAGCTTGTTTGTATCGCTCTTGGAACACTATTACGATATAAACCGAAAAGCAGATTTCCAGAAATTATTTGCTAACTATTACATTGGCAAAAATCCTACTGCAAAGGCAAATAGCTATCGGATATTGTTTTTTAATTTCAGCGGGATAAATACAGACACATCTGAAAGAGCCAGAAAGGAGTTTAATACCAACGTAAAAGCTACATTGGTTGAATTTTTTGAAAAGTATGCTGTTTTTTCCGAAAGCAAGCAATCGGAGATTTTAGCTCTCAATGAGGCAAGCGAAGTTTTAATGCTTTTTTTTCGTAGTTATCCCAAAGATGAGCCTATTTACTTGCTTATAGACGAATACGACCACTTCACAAATGAAATTCTTGCCCGTAGTATTCAAGAGTTCAAAGAAACGGTATCGCTGAATGGTTATGTACGCAAGTTTTACGAGGCAATTAAAAACGCCACCCAGCAGGGCATTGTAGATAGGTTTTTTATTACAGGGGTTTCGCCAATTACAATGGATAGCCTGACGAGTGGCTTTAATATCGTCAAGCACCTTACTCACGAAGAGGAATTTGAGGCAATGATGGGCTTTTCGGAAGGGGAGGTAAGAGAACTATTGAACTTGGTTTTAGAGGACAAGAGCCGTGAAGAGCAAATAATGCAAGATTTGCGAGATTACTATAACGGCTATCGTTTTTAT
>CAZZLW010000047.1:0-33966 GCA_964654605.1 uncultured Cytophagales bacterium
GACGATTAAAGAAACCTTGCCAAGTGGCTTTATTTCTTTCAAAGTACCCAACAAAGTAATAGGCGATTTGTATTGGCAGTATTATTCGGAGATTTTGCAGAATTATGGCGAGCTAAAAGGCTTGCAAGATGATACGCAACAGGCACTTTCGGATATGGCAATTACGGGCATTATGAGAAGTTTTTTGCATTGATAGAAAAGCTACTGCAAAGCCTTTCCAACCGAGATTACATTCGTTTTGATGAAAAACACGTAAAAATGGTGTTTTTAGCCTATCTGATAAATGCGAATATTTTTTGGGTGCAGAGTGAGCGAGAAGTAGTGGGTGGGGGGTATGTGGATATAGAGTTATTTATTCGTCCTAATAATCCTTTTACACATCATCAGTTTGCCATTGAACTAAAATATCTGAAAAAAGAGCAAGAGGCAATGCTTGCAGACACAATGCAAGAAGCAAAAGAGCAAATTTTGAGTTATTACCAAAAGGATACACTTTTGCAAAGCAAAAAGATGCTGAATTTGCTGGCGGTGGTAGTGGTAAAGGATAAGGTTTGGGTAGAAAAAGTAAAAGGGGCATAAAGCCCCTTTTTTTATACAACTGCAAAAGGATACTGATTGTTTTCAATGAGTACCTGTGCGATACGTTGGCAGGTTTCTTTTTTGTTGATAGGCTCAATTTTGGTAAATCTGCGTAAGCCCATTAGCATTGCTCTTTGTTCATCACCTACGGCAAAAGAGTTGATAGCATCTCTGCCTGCCTTGCTGAATACGTCCAAAGATTCGTGTAGATAGAGCAAAGCCAAATCTTTTTCAGTTTGGCAAGCCTTTTCGCCACGTAATTGGATAAGTTTTTCTACTCTCAAAAGTACCGACTCGGAAACATATAGCTCAATGAGCATATCGGCAAGGTACATCATCACTTCTTGCTCTTCACTAATTTTAGAGCCGAATTTTTGAGCCGCCGCTCCTGCAATCATCAAAATAGATTTTTTCATACCTTTGAGCAAGGCTTTTTCGGCACTGAAAATTTCAGAATAATCAGGGGTAGAAAAATCAGGAATACTCATTAACTCTTTGGCAACGGCTTGGGCTTGTGAAAGCACATCTGCCAGCTCGCCTTTCATTGCTCTACGCAAAATAGTGCCTACGGCAAGCATTCGGTTGATTTCGTTTGTGCCTTCAAAAATTCGGTTGATGCGTGAGTCGCGATAGGCTCTTTCCACAGGCGATTCGGCAGAGTAGCCCATACCTCCGTAAATTTGTACGGCTTCATCTACCGAAAAATCCAAGGTTTCAGAGCCGTGAACCTTCATAATGGCACATTCAATAGCGAACTGCTCAAAACTTTTGAGTTTGGCTTCGGCTTCGCTAAGCCCTTGGGCTATGTAGGCTTGAATAGTATCTTCAATGTTTTGCCCTACACGATAGTTGGCAGAATCGGTAGCAAAAAGACGAGCCGCCACCAAAGCCAATTTCTGACGAATAGCACCAAAATTATTGATAGAAACACCAAATTGCTTTCTTTCGCGTGCATAATTGATGGCGTAATTGAGAGCCTCACGGGCACCACCTACCGCCGCTACCGATAGCTTGATACGTCCGATATTGAGAATATTTACCGCAATTTTGAAGCCATTTTCGCGTGTAGAAAGCATATTTTCCACAGGTACTTTGCAGTCGTTGAAGAAAATTTGGCGAGTATCCGAACCTTTGATACCCATTTTCTTTTCAGGTTCATTCATTGTGATACCACCAAAACCTTTTTCTACAATGAAAGCCGTGAGGTTTTTGTCGTTATCAATTTTAGCAAAAACAATGAAAATATCGGCAAAACCGCCGTTGGTAATCCACATTTTTTGCCCATTGATAAGGTAATATTTGCCGTCAGGGGTGAGTGTAGCTTTGGTTTTACCTGAATTGGCATCAGAACCACTATCGGGTTCGGTGAGGCAATAAGCGGCTTTCCACTCGCCCGAAGCCAATTTGGGTAAATATTTGGCTTTTTGCTCTTCGTTGCCATAATATTGTATAGGCAAAGTACCTATTCCTGTATGAGCCGAAAAGGCAACGGCAAAGCTATGCCCGCTACCCAAATAGTCTGCGGCAAGCATTGTAGAATTGAAATCCATACCATAACCGCCGTACTCGGTGGGTACGCCAATGGCTAAAAGACCCAGCTCGGCGGCTTTATCAAGCATTTTCACCATTAGCTCGGGGCTTTTGGCATTATCTATCTCATCAAGACGAGGCTTTATTTCCTTTTCAATAAAATCTTTACAGGTCTGAGCAAGCATTCTTTGCTCTTCATTGAAATCTTCGGGAATAAAAACGGTATGAGCAAGGGTTTCTTTTACAAGAAACTCTCCGCCCTTTACGAGTTCTTTATTTTGCACTGTTTCCATTAGAGTATGATTTTGTTGGGTGATACACTAAAAATTCCAAATTTTATTTGGATAACGCAAATGTAAGTAAAAATGTTATGCAAGCAGAGTATTTTTTTGAAAAAATTTAATAAACAGCCTACAACACTTGTTTTTTTGGTACTTTATTAAGTTTGGATATGATTTTTTTGAGTTGAAAAAGATTTATTCAGGCTTTTTTGAAATGAAATTTGAATTTCTGTAAGATAACTTGTAAATTAGCTCTCAAAGAAATTTGGTGATTGTTTAGGTATCTTTTGCAATAAGGAAACAGGAAACAAGATGCAGGAAACAGGATTTTTGGGAATTGATACCTGACACAAAAAATGAGTAGCAAAATCCATAAAGGCTTGAACATCAAACTCCGAACTTTTTGAACGTAAAATAATTACGAAAGTTTGTATGAAACACTTTTTAATGCTTACGAGTTTGTTTTTTTCTGCTTTGGTAGTTTCTGCCCAATTGCAAGAAACGGCTCGTTACGAACAGAAAATTCCTCGCAAAATAGATTATACTTTTGAAGTTTTACCTTTTCCGCAAGAAAAAAAAGTAATTTTATTTGGGCAAAAGGAAGATAATGAAGAGTACCAACGTCGCAAGATTTTCTATTTCAATGTTTTGGATAGTAATTTGAATAAAGTTGCTGAAAAGGAATACCGATTGGAACGCAAGTGGGAATATTATGGCTATTACACAGATAGCACGAATTTGTATCTGATTTTTTACACCGACAATCAGAAGCAGTTTGCTCTCATTTCTTACAATGCCAGCAACGAGATAGAGTACAAGCAAGGCGATTTACCATTTTCTATTACTCCTGCTTCTTTTGTGGTATTTGGCAATAATTTGTTTATGGTGGGCAGTTATAGAGGCAAAGACGTTATTATTGATTTCAGCTTTTTTGATAACTCCGTAAAAGTAATACCTACGTTTTTTGATGAAAAACTGGATATCAAAAATATTTCTATCAATAAAGACGAAGGGACTGCTCACGTGCTTGTACGAGAGCTAAAAAGAGGTGAAAAGCAGTTTTATATTCAATATTTGCAAAGCAATGGAAAAATATTAGATAAACTCAAACTTTCTTTTGAAAAAAAGCAATATCCTACGGAATTAGAGCCTTTTATTTATCAGAATGAAAATTTTTTGATAGGAACGTATGGTGATGGGCAAAGCCATTTTTATTCGCAAGGTTGGATTTTTGGTAAATATGAATTTGGTAAAAAGCCCTATCTTACGTTCAATTCATTTGATAACTTGCGTCATTATTTTGATTACTTTGCCAGTGAAAGCCGCCGAAACAAAGAAATAGAAAAAGTAGAAAAAAAACGAAAAAGAGGTAAAAGCTACAACTACAAAATGCGAGTGCATTTACAAAAGCCTTTTTTGTGGCAAAACAAAATAATTGTAGTAGCCGAACTTTACCAGACTTCTTATCAGTATAACAATTCGCTTATTTCACCTTATCCAATGATAGCAACCAACCCCGCCTTACTCACGCCCTATGAGCGTTTGGCTTTGCGAAGTTGGGGGGCATATTATCCTACGCCCAATGTACCTGTTTTTCATTTTGTTCATTCTTTGGTTTTAGCCTTTGATTTGCGTGGTAATTTACTTTGGGATAATGCCTTGCCCATAAAAAATACGACCAAAAATAATTTGTATCCCAACGTTACGATTGCTTTGCAAGAAAATCAGTTTTTATTATTGCACCCTCACGAAAAAGGTATCAATTTGCGTGCTTGTAGAGAAAGAGAAGTAATTTATGAAAATAACGAAGTGCCTTACCAAAAAAACTACACCGTTGTTCCTGAAAAAGAGAACAAGATACGCCCAACGAATAACTTGATTTTCAGATGGTTTGGTGAATATGTGCTTATTTCAGGTATCTATAATCCCAAAGCTGATAAGATTTTTACACGTGAAGAGGATGTATTTTATCTTGCAAAAGTAAAATTTGTTAAGCCCGAAGAAGTTAAAAAATGAGACTTACTTATGAAAAATTTCTATATGAATATGAGATGCTTCCTTTTATTGCTTTTTCTTTTGGGCAACTATGTAGTTTTGGCTCAAAGCGATACTTTCTTGCAAGATTTCAAGAAGTTTCGCTCTCAATACAAAAAAACAAATCGGGTAGGAATGTGGATTTTGGGTTCTTGGGCGGTGGGGAATATGCTTGCTAGCGGAGCAGTGCTTGCTTTTGCCAAGCCACAAGGCGAAAGTAAGTATTTCTACCAAATGAATATAATGTGGAATACGGTAAATCTGGGACTTGCAGGGCTGGGCTTGTATCAGAACTATCAGTCTGATGATTTAATTTCTTGGCAATCAGTGCTTTCAGACCACCACCAAATGCAAAAAATTTTACTATTCAATGCAGGTTTAGATGTAGGATATATAATGACGGGCTTTTTTCTGAAAGAAAAAGCAAAAACGGCTCAAAAATTACCTGAGCGTTTGCGAGGTTGGGGAAAATCTTTAATTTTGCAAGGTGCTTTTCTGCTTGCCTTTGATGTAGGACTTACGATAGCTCATAGCAAAAATGGCTCAAAGATGCAGAAGTTTTTAGAAAATATACAACTGAAAAGCACCGAAAATGGTATAGGTCTGATTTATTTTTTACGTTAGATGACGGCAAATAAAATACTGAATATCAATGATTTGATTGAAAAAATCAAGACTTGGAAACAAGCAGGTCTGAAAGTAGTTTTTACGAATGGTTGCTTTGATATATTGCATCTGGGGCATATAGACTACTTGGAAAAAGCTCGGAATTTGGGTGATAAGTTGGTAGTAGGCTTGAATTCTGATAGTTCGGTGAAACGTTTGAAAGGAGCGGAGCGTCCGATTAACCCCGAGTATGCCCGGGCAAGGGTGCTGGCGGCTTTGGAGTTTGTAGATGCCGTTTGTGTATTTGAAGAAGATACGCCAAAAAGTCTGATTGAAAAAATTTTTCCTGACATTCTGACAAAAGGAAGCGATTATACGCTTGAAAACATTGTTGGTGCGGATTTTGTTATGGCTTATGGAGGCGAAGTCAAGACGATTGATTTGGTAGAAGGATTTTCTACAACAAAAATACTTGACAAAGCCAAAAATTCTTTGTAACATTGTAACCCTTTTCGGCAAAACTAAAAACGCAAAAAAGCTATGTATTGGATAATTTTAGGTGTAACAATGCTGGTGAGTTGGCTCGTGAGCAGTCGCTTGCGTTCCAAGTTTGCACATTATTCGCAGATACGTCTGCGTAATGGAATGACGGGCAAAGAAGCTGCCGAGCAAATGCTACGCGATTACGGTATTTATGATGTACAGATTACCTGCGTACCCGGTCAGCTGACAGACCACTACAACCCAATGAATAAAACCGTTAATTTAAGTGAAGAGGTATATTATGGTAGTTCAGCGGCGGCAGTAGCTGTGGCGGCTCACGAATGCGGACACGCTGTTCAGCACGCTACGGCATATAGTATGTTGCAGTTTCGTTCGGCTATGGTGCCTCTGCAAAATGTGAGTGCTACCATTCTCAATTTTGTAATGATTGCTTCTTTCATTGGTGGATATGCTTTGTATCGTACCATTCCTATTACCAGTATCTTGTGGGTGATAGTGATTGCGTACAGCGTAATAACTTTATTTAGTTTGGTAACGCTTCCTGTGGAATTTGATGCCAGCAAACGAGCTTTGGCTTGGATGACCAATAGAGGAGTGGTGAGTAGCCAAGAACATACTATGGCAAAAGATGCTCTCTTTTGGGCGGCAATGACTTACGTTGTAGCGGCGATAGGCTCTTTGGCTATGCTTGCTTACTATGTCTTGCAATTGGTTGCCGCTTCCAGCAGAGAACGCTAATCCAAAAAAGCATTGTGTTTTTACACAATAATGACGATTAACGCGTGCAAGTAGCACGACAAAAGAAAAAACCTACAAAATGTTTTTTGTAGGTTTTTTTATGCAATTACTGGTTTTGCTTCTGTACAAACTTCAATCAATTTCGCTCCCAAGCATTTTTCTAATTTGACAATGGTTTCCAAAGTCAAGTTTTCATTACCCTTGACAATTTTACTGATTTGTTGCGGAGAAACGCCCATTCTTTCGGCAAGTTCTTTTTGAGAAATGCCTTTTTGGTCTAGTAACTCTAATATCCTAAAAGCAATTTGATGGGAGACTTTAATCCAATCAAAGTTTTTTTGCCATTCTTCTTCTTCAGCTATCCAATTTTGATTTTTTTTGGAAATTTTGTTTAGCTTTTCCAATATTTCGTTCTTACTTTTCATAGTTCTATAAATTTAATACTAAAACAAATCGTTTTCTTTTAGAAAGTTTTGTAGGCACTCAATTTTAGATAACTCTTTTTGCAAAAGTTCATCTTCCTGCATTCTTTTCACTAATTTTATCCCTCCACCAGATATAATATAGATACTGCTACTTTCAAGAGTTTCCACTCTTACAGCATATAAGCGAAGGAATTTGTATTTGTACTTACTTTTTTGATAATCTTTTAGGCTAAATTCATTATCATTAAGTGCTTCAAAAATGCTATCAAGTTCTATCTGGCTGTTACCAATTGCTTGCAATTGAGCCGCATTCAATAGTCTTTTGAAAAAATACTTTCTTTCCTCAATAACCAGTAAAGATGCCTGTTCTGCACTTAAATTAAAGTATTTCAACTGATGCTCTCGACTTCTGAAAAATTTAGACAAAAACTCTTGGTTTTTCCAAGTATTACGCAATTTTTCAAACTCATCAAATTCTTCGCCTTCAAACTGAACCGCATACAAACTTCCTTCAACCACTGCAAAGATATCAACAATTTTCATAAAAATCAACTTATAGGTTTATTTTTTTAAAAAATTTTTTTTACAGCCTTAAAATATCCAAAAATAATCTGATAACCAAGAACTTGATTTTTTATGTAGAAAAAATTGTCTTTGCCATAAATTTTTTATACCTTTGCACCCAAATTCAGGTATCACTTAAAATTTTACAACCTATATGGCAATTACTGCACAAGATGTGAATAAACTTCGTCAGATGACGGGTATGGGTATGATGGACTGCAAGCAAGCCCTTACCGAAGCGAATGGTGATTTTGAAAAAGCCATTGAATTTTTACGCAAAAAAGGTGAAAAAATCTCTGCTAAACGTGCCGATAACGAAACCAAAGAAGGGGTTGTAATGATTTACACCAACGAGGCACAAAACGAAGGCATTATGTTTGCTTTCAACTGCGAAACTGAATCCGTAGCTAAAAACGCCGAGTTCAATGCTTTGGCTGAAAGAATTATGAAAGAAGCTATTGCTCAAAAACCTGATACTATTGAACAATTGATGCAACTGACTTCAGAAGGTAGAACTTTGCAAGAGTATGTTACAGATTTTATTGGAAAAGTAGGCGAGAAAATTTTAGTTACGGCTTATGCCAAAGTAGCAGGTGAAAAAGTAACCTCTTACTTACACAGCAACAATAAACTTGGGGTGCTTGTGGTTTTAGAAGGTACAAATGGAGTAGATTTCAAAGAAATAGGTAAAGATTTGGCTATGCAGATTGCCGCAATGAACCCTATTGCCGTAGATAGAGCCGATGTACCTCAGCATATCTTGGATAAAGAGCTTGAAATCGGTATGGAGCAAGCTCGCAACGAGGGCAAACCTGAGAATATGCTTGAAAAAATTGCACAAGGCAAAGTGAATAAATTTATCAAAGAAAGCACTTTGCTCAATCAGGAGTTTGTAAAAGATAGCTCAAAAACAGTGGCTCAATATTTGCAAGGCATCAGCAAAGATTTGAAAGTTGTTACTTTCAAACGTATTTCAGTTGCCTAAAAAGCAAATGCTATATTTTAGACGCTGTAAGGAATACGCTTCTTTACAGCGTTTTGTTTTCTTGAAAAATATTAAAAACTATGAAAAACTTTCAGAGTATTGTGTTGTGGGTACTTGTTTTGGGACTGATAGGTTACACTATTTATGACAAAAAATTTAATAACGTATTATATGAACAATACCAAGATGGCTCTTGGCATCAGACACAACTTATAGATTTTCGCTTGCCCGAAAGGCTGTACTTCGCCGATGAACCTGTGCCATTGGAAGATATAAGCGTGCGGCAACGTTTAGACCGAGAATTTTATGTATTCATTTTCTCTCACGCAGGTACAGCAATGACTATCCGAAGGGCTAATCAGTGGCTTCCTCGTTTTGAGAAAATCCTTTCAGAAATGGGAGTACATACAGATTTTAAGTATTTGCCTATTATTGAAAGTAATTTGATGCCCCAAGCGGTTTCGCCTATGGGGGCGGGTGGTTTGTGGCAAATTATGCCCGAAGTAGGCAAGCAATATGGCTTGGAAATCAATGAGGAAGTAGATGAACGCTTTCACCCTATCAAGGCGGCGTATGTGGCGGCTCGGATACTGAAAGAGAATTACCAAAAATTTGGCAGTTGGGCACTGGCGGCGGCGGCTTACAATGCAGGTGCAGGTTATTTGGAGGGAGTGATAAACTTTCAAAAGCAAAAATCTTATTACGATTTGTTTCTGTATCCCGAAACCGCTCGCTACGTAATTCGTTTGGTAGCTTTTAAGCATATTTACGAAAATCCTCAAAAATATGGCTATCAGATGAGACAGGAAAGTTTGTATTATTTCCCACCTTTACGAAAAATAAAAGTTACAAAAAACATCACCGATTTGGCTGATTTTGCCGAAAAATATGGAGTTTCTTACCGCACACTTATAGAATACAATCCCTGGATAAAAGGCAAAACGCTTAGCATCAAAGAAGGAAAAACCTATGAAATAGAGCTTCCTTATCCTCGCAATGAAGGTGAAGTGAAAAACAATAAAGATAGTTTGAAAAAAATGAAAGTAGAAGAATAAAAAATGAAAAAGGTGTGGTGTTTAGGCAGGTAATTCTTTTTTGAGCAAAGTAAGAAATTCTTTCATACGCTTGAGAGCCGCAATGGTTCTCAATTTTTCTTTCATCTCTTTGGAGCGATTACGCATAATTTCTTTGGCGGCGTCCAAACGATAGCCCTCTACTTTGGTGAGTTGGTAAATGAGTTGTAGGTCTTCAATGTCTTCTTTGGTAAAACGTCTGTCGCCCTTGCTATTTTTAGAAAATTGAAGCATATCAAACTCATTTTCCCAAAAGCGAATAGTAGAAGGAGGTACCTGTAACATTTCGGCTACTTCGCTAATGGTATAAAAAAGTTTGCCTTCTTGATTAAGGTCTAAAATTGTACTTTTCTCATAATTGTCTTTCATAAGCGTAAAAGTTTAAGAAAAAACACAAAAAAATACTTGAAAATTCTGTCATAAAGATATGAAATAAAAAATTAAAAATCAAGTTTTTACGAAAAAATTTTTTAATATTTTTTTGTAAAACAAATAAATTTTTAATCATATAAATTAAAATCGGACAAATCAGGATTGTACTTTTTTTTGCGAGCAAGTTCGTACTTGTAGATGGTTTCGCTAAGAAGTTTCAGAAAAGGCATAGCTTCGGTGGCGTACTCATAATTATTGTCGTTGAGAATTTCGTTGCGGTTGGTATGAATAACAGCAGTGAGAAAAAACTCTACTTTATTTTCAAAATCTACAATGTAGGCGGAGTCAATGGCAAAACCATAAGCCAAACCTACAATATTAAACACTCTAATTTTAGGTTTGATGGGAGCTGTGGGATTTTGTCCGTATATGAAATATTTTTTGTATGTATCAAAAAATCCTTGTTCAGGGCGATAGGCAGTGAGCTTGCCTTCACGGGGATATGCCCCCATCATTTTTCTGACAAAACTTAATTGCTCTTGGGTGAGGTTAAATCTTTTTTGCGGTGGTAAGGCTTCGGGCAAAAGAGCCGAAATTGTAATTTCGTGCAAATATAGAAGTGGCAGAAAATTGTTTTGCGAAAAATCCATAGGGCTATACTGCAATCTGCCACTCATATCTACAAAGGCTTTGCCCAGCGAAACATTTAAGAGGGGATAAAGCGTAGAATCGTTACAGGTTTCGGGTTCTTTGTAAATGAGACGAAGTTGAGAGTCGTAAAACAGAGTGGCATTGGTGCATTTGTTTTGCTCGGTAGTGTAACAGGAACTTCCGAGCCTTCGGACTATTCGGAGGCTATCATAGCCTTTTTGAGCAAGTTGGGTATGAATATATTTTTGCCCTAAAAAATCATACAGACGAGCAAAGGAAGGGTTATCGCTTACCAGTAGCATTTGTTCAATGTATTTGGCTAAGCAAGGAGGGGAGGGGTCGTTGGCTAAATTGCCTATAGCCCCTTCGGGACAGAATTTACCTGCCATACTACTCATACGAGTAAAATGGTTGATAACTACATCTTCTTTTTCTTGGTTGATTTTATTAACTTTCTCTAAACTCAAAAGGGTAATAGGCAATTTGATGGTGCTTGCAGGGTAAAAATAGTTGTTTATATCAACATTGTACTTAAATGTTTTTAGTATAGGTTTATTTTGTTCGTCTCTGTCTATTTGTGAGTAAATGATTTGAATACCATATTCTTTCCGTTCTAGGTACTTTTTGAAATTATCGTATTGGGTATAGAGTACAAGTTCCAAAGGATTGGGAGGATTCTTTTTTTGAGCTAAAAGAACTTTGAAGCTAAAAGTAAAACTCACACAAAGAAAAATTGTAATTGCTTTCATAGTGCTTAGTGTATTTGAGTTGGGCTATAAACAAAAGCCCATAAGTTTTTGACTTACAGGCATTTGAATTGTTTTGAAAAAATCTTTTGCAGAAAAAATTACTTTTTCTTTTTCGGTTTTTCTTTGGGTTCTTCTTTTTTCTCTTCTATTACTTTTACTTCCAAGTCTTTATCGGTTACTTTTCCTACTTTTTTAGCAAGCATTAGGTTAGAGCTTCCTTCTCTGAACTGATAACCAATGCCAAAAGGTAAAGGTTTTACATTTTCTTTATTTCGGTATGCTTCACGCATCGCGGTTTGGTAGCGGTTGCTGAAAAGGCTGATAGGACCCGCATATACGCCGTAGAAAGTTTTTTGCCATTTACTATCGTCCGAGAAGTTGGAAAGAGGCATACCAGAGTCGTCTTGCAAAACGTATTGGCTATTTTTCAGAATTATATCGCGAATGATTTTGAAATTATAGTTTTTGCCTGGTGCCTGAACAGAATACATCAGGTAAGAAGCGGCTTTCAGGTAGGTAGCTGTGGGTTTGAGTTTTTCTAAGTATTTCCTGAAATCGGGGTTTTCTTCTAATAAGCCATAATCGGAAAGGTTGGCACTGAAATAAACTACGGAACGAATTTTATCATCATTTTTTCTTTTGTAGAAAATTCGGTTGCCATATACAACTTTTTTCTTTTTGTTGCTGCTATCAACTTTTTCCTTTTGCTCATTGGTAGGTATCAAATTGCCTTCGGTATCAACTACAACCTTTTCATAATAGGTAATAGTATTATCTAATTGGGCTAAATATAGCATAATCAGGTGAATGGTGCCATCAACTTCAATAGAGCGTCTGCCTGTCAAATCCACAGCCATATCGTTGGTGCGAAAAAAACTGAATTCGGCTAAAAAATATCCTGCTTTATTGAGTGCCGAAAAGTAATTGGTTTGTTTTTTGGCAATTTTTTCTACATTGAGCGGATTGCCAATAGGCTCTAAACCTATCATTATGGTTTCATCAAGATTAGGAAAAAACACTTGGGCGTGCAAGAAATCTGCCCCACTAAAAGGATAAAATAAGGTACCCCCTTTCTGATTGACTTCTTTCAGCTCTGCATCAGCCCAAGTACGCATTTTAGCAAGTTTCCCTTCTTTGAGCCTTTGCCATTTCCGATTGCTTTCTTGTGAATAGCCTTTCCAAGTTTCAGTTTTTTCGTATTCTTGCAGTGGGTTGCTTTCTTCTTGGGGCAGACCCGCAATAAAACGAGCTATTTCGTTATACTTCTTATCCGTTGGAATAACTCTTTCCTTTTTACGCTCTTTTACAAGCGTATCAGTAGTTTGAGTAGCTTGATTTTGCTTAGTATTCTTATCGTTTTTACAACTTGTAAAAAGATTGATGCTTACAACTATGGCAAGTGCTAAACTTATTTTTTTCATAACGGTTGATATATTAAACCTTTTTCTCTTGTAATCTTTTTTGATTGATTTTATCACTGATTAAAAAAACAGCAAAACCAGATAGTAGAGAGCCTATTGCCAAAATAGCAGGCATTACTTGTGAAATATAACTTTTTTCAGGGCTTAATCCTATACCGAAAACAGCTTTGAGAGAAGGGAATATGCGTTGCTCAAAAAGAAAGAACATTGTCCAAGCAGTACCTGCAATAAAAATAAGCGTAGTGATAGGGTAGCCCCAAGCCTTATAGGCTAAAAAACTTTCTTTTTCTCTGAATCGTAGAATAAATACCCCTAAAACCGTTGAGATAGTGAAAATTTCAAGCACAAAGGCAATGGCATAAAGCACGTCATTGAAACTTGAAGTAAGTACCAGCACTATGGCTATGCCCGATTGCAAAAAAATGGCTAAAACGGGTACACCTTTGCTGTTGGTAGTAGCGATATGCTTGAATATTTCAAAATCTTCGCCTATGGCTTTCGTTACGCGAGGACCTGCAAAAACCATTGCACTGATAGAAGAAACCAGTAGTAGGGCTATCATACTTGCCATTATTTTTCCACCCGCTTTACCAAAAATCATCATTGCAGACTCATACCCTACGTCTAATTTTCCTGCGAGTTGCTCAACAGGGGCGGTGTATAAAAAAACAAAATTCAGTAAAACATAGGCAAGCATTACAATCATTGTACCTAAAAAAAGCGATTTAGGAACGTTTTTACGAGGGTTTTCAATTTCGCCTGCAAGGTAAGCGGAAGCGTTCCAGCCCGAGTAGGCAAAAGATACATACGCCAGCGATACAGCAAAGGCAGGTTGCCACACATAGTTCCAATCGCCACTTTGTGGAAGCACCGAAATACTTTGTGGATTGGGGGTAATAATAAAGCCAGCCAGTATGAAAACACTGATTAAGAGCAATTTAACGGCTGTTGAGTATTGCTGAAAAAAACTGCCTTTTTTTACATCTGTGGCGTGAATGAGCGAAATGAGCAAAATAGTAGCTACTGCAATAATTTTTTGAAAAATAGGGTATTCATTTTTGGAGGCAAAAATTGCATCGCTAGCGTATTCGCCAAGAGCCATAGCAGCAAGAGCAATGGGTGCGGCAAAGCCTACGGTGGCAGAAACCCAACCTGAAAGAAAACCGAAGCCTCGGTGGTAAATTTGTGAAAGGTAATGATACTCTCCGCCTGAGCGAGGCATACGAGCCGCGAGCTCTCCGTAGTTGAATGCTCCGCAGAGAGCAATCACCCCGCCTACTATCCATAGAAGTAGTAGAGGAAAGACAGATTTGATATCCAGAGCTTGAAATCCTAAACTGGTGAAAACGCCTGCTCCTATCATATTAGCAATAACGATAGAAACGGCAGTCAGAAAACTTACCTGCGTTTGCGATTGAGAGGTATTGGACATTTGATTAGTTTATTATTTATGCGTAAGGCTACAAAACTATACGATTTGCATTATTATCACAAATTTTTTGATAAAAATGTTTTGTAGGTTAAGAAGCGAGTAGCAATACATTCAATTTATAACGCAAGTTTATTTTAAGGGTTCAAAATGAAGCTATATGAACTATATAAGATTACAATTGTAAGGTTCTGTATAACTTAATTATTTGAAAATTTTCTTATGACCTCTTCGCTTGTAAAAAACTTCAATTGCAAAGGTTTGTAAGTCAAATCTTTTACAATTTAACATAATATTTTTTATTCCTGAATTTTAACGTTTCTTGAATCCACAGCCCCCAAAGAGCGATTTTGACGAGAAGCGAGTTCTAAAATCTTGTCGTATTGTTCGGGGGAGAGGTCGTTGTAGAAGTAATATACGGGGTTTACTTTTTCACCTTTGTAAATTACTTCGTAGTGCAAATGGGGGGCAGTTGAAAAGCCCGTACTACCCACATAACCGATACATTCGCCTCGTTTTACTTTTTGTCCAAGCCTTACATTGAAACGAGAAAGGTGGGCATAGAGCGTGGTATAATCTTCGCTGTGCTTGATTTGAATTTCATTGCCATAGCCACCAAAATTGTTGTTGGCTACTACTACTTCGCCATCGGCAGTGGCATAAATGGGGGTTCCGTGGGGTGCGGCAAAGTCTATACCTGGGTGGAATTGGGCACCACCAAAAATAGGGTGAAAACGCATTCCAAAACCTGATGAAAGGCGAGTAAGTTCTTTATTAGAAATAGGCTGAATGGCAGGGATACGAGAAAGGCGGTCTTCTTTGTTTTTTGCCATTTGCATTATTTCATCATACGATTTGCTTTGTACGTACATTTTACGCTTGAGCATATCTACTTTTTGCAAAGTATTGAGGATAAGTTTTTCGGTTTGCAAGCCCTTTTGGAGTAAATCGCTGTATTTTTCAGTACCGCCTGCTCCTGCTATGCGTATTTCTTTGGGGATAGGGTCTGCGGCGAAAATCACTCTATACACTTTATCATCTCTTTCTTGCAAAGAACTAAGCACTTTATCGGCTTCGTCTAATTTTTTATTGATAAGCTGGTAGTAGCTTTTGAGTTCCTCTACCTCGCGAGCCAGCTCAAGCTCTTTATCCGACTTGTGAAATTTGGCGTAGAGAAAGGTAAATAAAACACCAAACAGAGAAGCCAGCACAACAATACCTGCTACATTGAGAAATAGCTCCCACTTGCTAACCTGAACTCTTTCGTAACGGCAAGAGTCGGTATCGTAATAATATTTGATTTTAGCCATAAAGCAAAAAATAGTTTTGTTTGTGTAAAACGACTAAAACATTGTTTAATTGCAAAATACAAAGGATTTTTTCATTAAAACAAACACCCCTCTAATATATGTACGCTGTTTAGTAAAAAAAGTTTCATCAAAACACAAAAATATTTTCGGACAAAGCTAACTATTTCATCTTTTACTTCAAAGAAAAACTTGTAAAAATCTGATTTTTAGCTTTTCAAAATTTATACTTTTTTTATCAAAAAACTTTGTATTTCAAAGTAAAATAAACACAAAAAACAGCGAAGGCGAAAATTAAAAGAAAAGAGGGGAGAGTAGGAGAGAACGAAAAAGCAATTTTTATGAGTTAATAAAAAAGAGGGAATAAATCCCTCTTGCCACAAACTTTTCTTTTAGGATAGTTTATTTGAACCTACTTTTGAATTTCTCTAAATCAGCTTCGCTATTAAAAGGTCCCACTGAAGCAGATGATTGTCGCCCTTCATATTTTCCACAAAGTTCTTTACGAATACTTGTAACTTCTGATTTTAAGGTAGCATCGCTATCTGAGTCTAAACTGATATTATAGACGCCGCTTCCTGAATTTTTGAATATTAAGTCGTTGCTGATACCTTTGGGAACAGTGGTGGTGGTCAGTGTGTAGAGGTCTAACTTCTTTTTGCTTTCTCCCATTAAATTCACATTTGTAATAATAACTTCTTTTCCTTTATCCTGTACAAAAACAAGAGTTTCGGTATAACCCAAAGAACCCATATCTTGTACATTTATCTTCCCAATGAGTTCGCCTTCTACTTTTACAGACTTTCCTGTCCATTCGTTTTTTTCTATCATTTTGGAATTTGCAAAAGTAAATTTTTGTGATTTTTGAGCCAAAGCACTTACAGAAATCATTACTGCACAAAAAGCAGTGAGAGCCAGAGAAATTTTTACTTTTTTCATACAACTTGAATTTTAGAGGTAAAACCAAAAATATACCCAAAAAAATGGATAATATATTGATAAGCCAATAGCATTTTGAGCAAAAGCACTTTTGAATTGCCCAAAATACTTTATGAATTTATCAAAAGCCTTATACATTTATTTTTGAGAAATGTAAGAAATTGATAAATTGCGGCTGTAATAGTTCTTTTGTAAAAAATATTATGTTAAGTTTATGTCAGGAAAAGCAAAATATGCCCGTGAATCTTATACCACAATGACCGAAATGGTGCTTCCTAACGATACCAATACGCTTAATAACTTAATGGGAGGTAGGTTAATGTATTTTATGGACGTGGTTTCGGCGATAGCGGCACTCAAACATTGCAATAGGGTGGTGGTTACTGCTTCGGTAGATAATATTTCTTTCAAAGAGCCTATTCCACTGGGAAGTGTAGTTACTTTGCAAGCCAAAGTTACAAGGGCTTTTAATTCCTCTATGGAAGTACATATAGAAGTTTTTGCCGAAAATCCAGTAAAACAAACCAAAGTAAAAACCAATAGTGCCTTTTTTACCTTCGTGGCAGTGGATCAGGTGGGCAATCCTATCAATGTCCCCGAACTTATTCCTGAAACCGAAGAAGAAAAAGCCCTCTACGAAGGAGCTTTACGTAGAAGGCAGTTGCGTCTGATACTGGCAGGGAAAATGAATCCCGAAGAGGCAGGAGAGTTGAAGGCTTTGTTTGCCTGAAATTTATCTAAAACGGATATCCAATTCCAATATTGAGCAAGGCAGAATTACTACCACTGAAAAGATTGCGTAGGCGTACTTCGTTCAGTACGAAGCGACTGCCCTCGGGGCGGGCAGGGTCTAATACTCTAAACCCTAAATCTATACGAATAAGCAGAAATGTAAAATCCATACGTAAGCCCGTACCTGTGGCTACGCCCAACTCTTTGTAAAAGTTACCGCTAAATTTACCACCTGCAAAACCTACGTCTTGGAGCGTCCAGATATTTCCTACATCAACAAACCAAACGGAATGAAAAAAACTCCATAGCTTGAAACGCCATTCGGCATTGGCTTCAATGGCTATGTTTCCTTGCTTTTCTACATTGATAAGGCTATCGGGAGGGCTGAAAGAACCAGGTCCCAAGCGGCGTTGTATCCAGCCTCGCATTGTGTTGCCCCCCGAAAAGAAAAACTTTTCATAAGGCAGAATTTCAGAACTGCCATAAGGAGATGCCACCCCTAAAAATAGACGAGTAGCTATTTTGGAATGACTATTTTTCTGACGCGATAGTGGCTGATAGTACCTAAACTCCGTAGAAACTCGCCAAAATTTGAAATACTCCAATCCAAAAATTTTATTTCTTTCCAAAAATTCCTGATTGAATAAATTAAGCATTGTTCCGCCGAGTTCTATGCTGGGTCGCCAGTAATACTGAACATCGTTTATTCTATGATTGATGCTATTGTATTCGTAATAAAAATGAGAACTGGTTATCAGAGCATTACGGAAACTTAATTCCAAGTTGTTGCCTTGCAATCTGAAATCTTCCAGTAATTTACTGAATCTCTCATCTTTTCGGTAAGTATTGATAACGTTGAGGTCAATAGGAGAGAAGCCAAAATTTTTGAAAGGAAATTTGTGCCAGTTGTAAGTAAGAGCTAAGCGATAGTTTCTTCTGCCATATTCGGGGCGGCGAACAAAAGCCACACCTGCATTGAAACGAGTAGTGGGAGCAAGGGCATTGATAGCGGGTTTGTACTTAATTTTACCCGGTAAAAACAGCAAAGGAGTAATATAAGTAGAATTGAAACTGATTTGTGTAGTTTGATATACTTCACCCAGGTTGATAAAACTCGCTTGCCCATCAATGGAAAAAAGAAAATTATTTTCCAAAATGCCACAGCCACTCCACAAATTTCTGATTTTCAGAGAGGTATTGAAGAACGGACCGGGAACGTTCTGAGCTATTGAGCCACCAATTTCATTGACCATCTCAAATTTGTCGTTGGGTGTAGCAAGTATAGCAATATCCAGACCACCTCGCTTATCGTCGCGAGTTTGCAGGCTTCGGAATTTGAAAAGGTTTAAGTTGGAAAGATTATGCCCTGTTTGGTCAAAAATAGATTTGCGATAGGGCGTATTGGGACGTAAAAGAACCTTCGTGTAAAGAATTTTGGGAGAATATTCTTTTTGAGGGGTAAGATGAATGAATTTGATAGCTTCATTGGGTTCTGTGGTAGGGAAAAAATAACCATTCTGAATGGTATCTTTGGGGTTCAGTACGGTTTCATCTTTTACAATGAAATAAACTTTGTTGATTTTGTACTGAATATGCTTTCCCAAGATTTCGTCTAAGTAAATTTGCGACAAGGCGTTTCCTACGGTATTTTGCTGAATAAATGAAGTATCTCTTTTTTGTGGATTATTGATAATAAAACGCAAATGGGCTAAGTTTTTCTTTTTTACAAGTATCTCGCTATCCATTGTTTCGCCTGTGAATATTTCTTCTTTTTTGGTAATGCTGGTATCTACCTGCACGATGATGTATTGTTTATCAAAACGATAAAATCCGTTTTCTAAAAGTAGTTTTTCAATGCGTTCTCGCTCTTGAAGGGCTTTATCTCGTTCCAAAATTTGTCCTACTTTCAATTTACTTGGTGAGTATTTTATGAGTGAATCAATGACAGGATTATCGGTTACGTAGTAAATGCTATCAATACGATGCGGCTCACCTTCTTGAACCAAGTAGGTAACATTGATGGTCTTTACGGCACTTTTGCCAAGTTTTACCACCGCCGAATCTGCTTTATAGCTGACTTTTCCTGCAAAAAAACCTTTGATATAAAGATATTCCTGCATTTCTTTGCGGGTTTTCTCAATATTTTCGGGATTGTAAATGCTAAAAGGCTCGCCAATGGCTCGCATACGAAAAGTGCCTTTTTCTTTTTCCAATTCTAATTTGGCGATTTTTTTATCTCGCTTTTTCTTGATTTTATTGTACTTTTTTTCGTTATTTTGCCTACTGGCTTCTTGCAAAAGTGTATCGTAATAGATACGTTGCGTTTCTAATCTATAATCAATATAGCCATTCTTTTTTCGCTTTTCATTTAGCTCGGCTTGCAGAATTTTTGTTTTATCAGGATTTTTTTCAATTTTTTCAGCATATTCGGCAAGTAAAATGCTATCTTTGAGCCTTTGCGTTTCTACACGCCTACGACTACTTTCGTAAATGGAAGCGTAAGGCATAAATTTCCAAAAAAGTTTTCTGTTTGCCTTTTGTCTGTAAAGAGCTTCCAATTCTTCAGTAGCTATCTGTTTATTACCTTTGATGCTTTGCTTGTAAAGGATATAATCTTTGGGCAAAAACGAGGAGCAGGAGGAAAATAGCCAAATCAAAGAAAATAGAAGGATATATTTTTTCATAGCTAATTTTTTCAAACCAAATCACACGCAAAGTAACAATGATTTCGCAAAAATGGAAAAAACTTGTTAAGTCTTTACATCAAAAAAAGTACCGAGAGCAAGAAAAACTCTTTTTGGTAGAAGGAGAAAAACCTATTTTAGAATTACTAGCTTCCGATTTTCATATTGAAAAGATTTTTGTGAGCGATTTGTTTCTGAAAAAAAATCCTAACCTTTTACAAGATTTTGAGGTACTCACTGCATCAGAACTTGCTCAAATCAGTGCGATGGAGAATAATCAGATGGCTCTGGCGATTGTGAGGCAATATGAAAATAAACCTTTATACCCTGATGATGACATAGTTCTCGCTTTGGATAATATCCAAGACCCGGGCAATTTGGGTACAATACTCAGAATTTGCGATTGGTATGGAATACAAAAAGTTGTATGTAGCAACCAAACGGTTGATTTATACAACTCAAAAGTTATCAATGCCAGCAAGGGAAGTTTCTTACGAGTACGGTGTTTCTATACAGATTTGCAAAATTATTTGAAGCATTGTATTAAAAATTTCAGCAAAACACTCATCTATGCAAGCACTTTGCAAGGAAAAAGCATTTACGAAACAAAATTTCAAAAACCTGCTATTCTGGTAATGGGGAATGAAGCAAGAGGTATCAGCGAAGATATTTTATCTTATGTTAAGCAAGAAATTTCCATACCTCGCCCCAAAGGTGGAGGAGCAGAGTCTTTGAACGTAGCCATAGCTACAGCCATCATAGTAGATAAGTTTTTTCAAGGGTTTAAGTAGTTTCGTGTCCTGCTTCTGCTACCATTCTTTTAGAAAATTCGTATCCCAAGTACCTTTCAATTGTAAAATGAATAAGATACAAAAGTGGAATCATTATGATAGCAATGATAAATTTGTAAATGTAGTTGATAATACCAACTGATAAAATTTCTGCAAAAGAAAATTGAGGATAAAAAGCAATAAACAATACGATAAAACTATCAAAAAGTTGAGAGATAAGAGTAGAAGTTGTTGCTCTCAACCAAATATTTTTACTGCCTGTAATTTTTCTTAAACGATAAAATACATAAGCATCAAGAATCTGAGCGACAATAAATGCTGTAAGTGAACCTACAATTATTCTATTACTTTGGCTAAATATTTTTTCAAAAGCAAAGTTGATATTAAATTTTTGGTTGTTGTTATCAACCGAATTGTATTGTAACCAATTATCAGCAGGTTGCAAATAGATAGCGATGGCAATAGTTACAAAAGCATACAAAATCAGTCCTGCGGTAATAAAGCTAATTTGTCTTACACCTTTTACACCAAAATATTCGTTGATAATATCTGAACAAACAAATACCACTGGCCACAAAACAACTCCCGCAGTTAAATTGAAATCTAAAAGAAAATCTGCAAACAAACGAATTTGAGCAGGAGCAAAACCCAAAGTTTTTTCCAAAGAAAAGATTTTCGTCCCTATCATTTCTGCCATTAGAGCGTTGGTAATAACAACTGCTCCCAGCAAGAAGTAAAGATTTTTTTTCTTGGTTTGGTAAATAATTTCTTTGTTTATTTCGTAAGAGTTTAAATTTTGCATAAAGGTTGTTTTTATCAACTTTTTATTTTGTGCCGAATGAATTAAAAAAGTCCGACAAAGGTCAGACTTTACAACAATGAAATATGCAAAAGGTTTGAATTACTCCGTAAATTCGTCTTCAGCCCCAAATTCCTTTTCCAATTCTTTCATAAAAACTGCGTCTATGGCTTCTTCTTCGGTAGGGAGTATATCCAGCACTTTATCTAATTGCGAAATTTTGATGAGTTTCAAAACGTGTTCGCTCACACCGCAAAGAACCATAATGCCTTGTGCTTCTGTACAAACTTTGTGAGCTACCAAAATGGCACTCAAACCAGAAGAGTCAATGTATTTGACATCATTCAGATTGATAATGAGATTTTTAACGTTTTTATCTTTTAAGCCAAGCACAGCTTGTTTGATTTCCAAAGCGTTGGAAGCATCTAATTTGTTTGCTAAAATTTTTAGCAAAAAGTGTTTTTCAGCTTCTCTGATTTCAAAAACGGATTGTGTAACCATACTATTTAGCTTTTGTTTAGGTATTCAACAATACTTTCGTGGATAAATTTAAGAGAATTATCGCAAGGTACGAATTTTTTTCCTAAAATTTGTTCATAAAGTTCTTGATAACGCTTGGCAATGTGTTCTACGACCTCATCGGTCATAGTTGGAATTTGCTGTCCTTCTTTGCCCTGAAAACCATTTTCAATAAGCCACTGACGTACAAATTCCTTGGAAAGTTGCCTTTGGGGCAAGCCTTTGCGTTGGTTCTCTTCATAAGTATCGGCATAAAAGTAACGAGAAGAATCGGGTGTATGCACTTCATCTATTAAATAAATTTTTCCTTCGTACAAACCAAACTCGTATTTAGTATCAACTAAAATAAGACCTTTTTGTTTGGCAATTTCTGTTCCTTTTTTGAACAAAGCTTTTGTAAAATGTTCCAGTTGCTCGTAATGTTCAGCAGAAACCAAGCCACGCTTTATGATTTCATCTTTGCTGATGTCTTCGTCGTGTCCTTCTTTGGCTTTGGTGGTAGGCGTAATAATAGGAGAGGGCAGAAGGTCATTTTCTTTTAAGTTTTCAGGGAGTTTTTCGCCACAAAGAGTTCTTTTTCCTGCTTTGTATTCACGGGCGGCGTGTCCTGCCAAATAGCCTCTTATTACCATTTCTACGGCAAAAGGTTCGCATTTTTTACCTATGGTTACTTGGGGGTGTGGCGAAGCCTCTGCCCAATTGGGAACTATATCGCGAGTTATTTGCAAAAACTCCCAAGCTATCTGATTAAGGACTTGCCCTTTGTAGGGAATGGTGCGTGGCAAAATTACATCAAACGCTGAAATTCTATCCGTAGCTACTACGACCATCTGCTTTCCCTCTAAATAATACACATCACGTACTTTCCCTTGATAAAAGCCGATTTGTTTGGGTAACTGGAAATTCGTTGCTTGAATAGACATATTTTTTTAGCAATATATTGAAAATTAAGTTTTTAATAAAATTTTTAGCAAAGGTTTATTTACTGAACGCTCATAATTTTCTAAACTATTCAAAACTTTTCTATGTTTTCTTTACCATTCTCATCATATAGGTACCATTTTCCAACCTTTTGCCCCATTCGGTAAGAGCCTTTGGCTTTGATTTTGCCATTTTCGTAATACGCTTCATAATTGCCGTTGAGTAAATTATTTACGTAACTTCCTTTGCTTTGCAACTGATTGTTTGGGTAATAAATACTGAAGCTTCCGTCTTTTTTACCCATTCGGTAGCTTATTTCACTACGAAAGCCGTCTTTGCTCTCTTTTACAAGACCATTGAGTAGGTTATTTACATAGCTCCCTTCAAAGATAACTTCTCCTGTGGGGGCGTAGGTAACAACTGATTTATTTCGCTCAAAGTTAGTATAATTTGTAATTCGGAAAGGTTTTCCATTAGCATAATTTTCAATTTCTTTACCTACTCGGTAGCCTTCTTGGTAGGTAGCTTCATAGGTTAGTTGTAGAGTTTTTTCGTCCCACTTCCGTATTTTTCCGTGCAAATTGCCCAATTTGTAGGTATTTTCAGCGATTATTTTTCCATCTTGAGCGTACAATTTTTCTGTTCCTTCTTTGGCATTGTTTTTCATTGTAAATTCAGTAAAAATAGGCGAGGAGGGAAGGTCGTAAAACTCTTTTTGCAAACCTTCTTTTAAGCCATTCTGATAGTTTTCTTCATATTGCAAATTGCCCGAGGGGTAAAATGTTTTGGCTATTCCGTGCATTTGTCCTTTTACAAAGCTCAATTCCTTAAAAATCTTACCATTTTCGTAATACTCTTTTACAATACCTTCGGGGTATCCTTCCACAAAGTTTCCTTCGCGAAGCAATTTGCCATTGTTATGATACATCAAAACTTTTCCTACGATTTGGTCATTTTCGAAATGAGCTTTTTGCAGGGTATCGCCTTTCAAACCAAGCACACACATCAAACCTTTTTTCTTGCCATTTTCATAAAAAACCTGTGATTTGAGAGGCGGTTTTTGGTTAATTAAAGTGTCATAAAACTCTCTAAACCAGCCATTTCGTATGTTTAACTTAAAGTTTCCTTCCACGGCGAGCCTGCCCGAAGGGTAGAAGCTTTTATAGTAACCATTTTTCTCCCAACCCGAATCCCCTAAATCCACTTGATATTCTTCTTTCAGTTTTTTTTCATCATCATCATAATATACTCGCATCAGCCTACTTTGCGAAAAAGTATGGGTAGCATTCAAGCCAAATCCCAGCAAAAAAATGAAGAGAATTTTCATATTCAAAAAGCATTTTTTCATAGTGGGGAAGGTTTTGAATTATTTTACTTAACATAATGTAACTTATACAACAAATATAAATTTCTGAAAATCAATGTTTAATAAGTTTTTTAAGTTCAAAAAATTCAAGTTTTGAAGGTTTCATCTTAGGTTTTCCTCTAATGTCTAAATACTAATATCTTGTCTAAATACTAATATCTAAATACTCTATACTCTATTTTGTCTTGTACGGATTGAACAAATGAAAAGTTTCAAAAGTTTTATCCGTATAGAAAACCAAAATCCGTTCAATTTCTTTTTCTTTATTTGGAATGGGTATTTCTTTTTTCTGTTCAATTTCCGTGCTAATTTCTGAATTTTTCTCTAAAATTTCACTATCGCTGGTTTGTTCTATAATCGGCTCGCCTATTCCTGTGAGTAGCCAATTGACATTCGTATCGGGATACCTTTGTACTAATTTTTGCAAGAAATCAACGCTGGGCTTATTTCTGCCCGCAATGATATGCGAAAGTCCTGACCGCTGTACCCCAATTTCATCGGCAAATCGCGATGGCTGTATGCTCTTCATATCTATCAGTATTTTCAGACGCTCAGTAAAATCTTTGTTTAGGTTTTCATCATTTAGCTTGTTTTCTGAGCTTGCTTCTTCTTGAAGGGAATTTTTGCTCTCTAATTCCATAGTTCTTGGTTTTATTTTATTTACAAATGTAAACTTTTTTTACCGATTTTCCAAATTGTATTTTTTTACTATTTACAAATGTAAACTGCATTGGTTTTTATTAGCAAAACATTGAAAATATGTATTTTGTCAAAATTGCTAAATTTTACTAAATAAGTTGGATTTTAATTTTTTTAATGCAGTATTTTGGCAAACTTTTGAAACAAAAGTAAATGTATCAAAAAAATACAATTTTGAAAAAAGTAATTTTTCGCTTTTCCCTACCATTTTTTTGATTATTTTTGAGCAGATTGTAACCCATAAACCTTACAAAAAATATGAAAAAAATCGCAGTTATTGGCTCTGGCACTATGGGCAATGGGATTGCTCACGTTTTTGCTCAATACGGCTACGAAGTGGCTCTCATTGATATTTCGCAAGCGGCTTTGGATAAAGGCTTGCAAACCATCGCCTCTAATTTGGATAGGCAAATTAAAAAAGGCACGCTCACCGAAGCTCAAAAAGCCGAAACATTGGCACGCCTCTCCCCTTTTACTTCCCTTGCCGAAGGTGTAAAAGAGGCTGATTTGGTGGTAGAAGCCGCTACCGAAAATGTAGATTTGAAACTGAAAATCTTTACTGATATAGACGCCCATACCCGTCCTGAAACTATTTTGGCAAGTAATACTTCTTCTATTTCTATTACCAAGATTGCTTCGGCTACCAAACGCCCCGAAAAAGTGATAGGTATGCATTTTATGAATCCTGTACCTGTAATGAAACTTGTAGAAATTATTAGAGGCTATCTCACCTCCGATGAAACAACCCAAACCATTGTAGAACTTTCCCAAAAACTGGAAAAAGTACCCGTAGAAGTAAATGATTATCCTGGTTTTGTATCCAACCGAATACTAATGCCTATGATAAACGAGGCAATTTATACGCTTTGGGAAGGCGTAGCAGGCGTAAAAGAAATAGACGAAGTAATGAAACTTGGTATGGCTCACCCGATGGGACCGCTCCAACTTGCCGATTTCATTGGTTTAGATGTGTGTTTGGCTATCTTGAATGTACTTTACGAAGGTTTTGGCAATCCCAAATATGCTCCTTGTCCTCTACTTGTAAATATGGTACAAGCAGGGCATAAAGGGGCTAAAACAGGTCAAGGCTTCTACGATTGGGCAAACCCCAAAGAATTGAAAGTAGCAAGGCAGTTTGCAAAATAGAATGAAAAGAATAAGTCTATCTTAAAAAGATAAATGATAACGAAATCATCAAAATAATATATTTTAAATATATTATTTTGATGATTTTTGTAAAAATAAGAAAAAAAACTTATTTTTGTATTTTAACTTGAATGGCAATGCCTAAAAACAAACTTTCTCCGATAGATGAAAAGCTCATTATTACCAAGATACAAAATGAAAATGAATGGTGGGCAAGTAAAAAAATTGACGAATACTATGCCCGAATGCAAAAACGCTTATATTTTGACTTATTCTATCCGTTGGTGTTGGAGCGTGATGTCCGCAGAGCTATTGTGCTTATGGGTCCTCGACGTGTAGGTAAAACCGTAATGATGTTTCACACCATCGGAGAACTGTTAAATACGGGCATTCAGCCTACGCAAATTTTCTTTTTTAGCATAGATAGCCCGCTTTATCTGCACAAAAGTTTAGAGGAACTGCTCCTACTGGGAATGAAAGCCTCTGGGAAAAATTCTGTACAAGATTGTTTTATCTTTTTTGATGAAATTCAGTATCTCAAAAATTGGGAACAGCACCTGAAATCTTTGGTAGATAGCTACCCACATACCAAATTCATTGCTTCGGGTTCGGCGGCGGCGGCTCTCAAACTCAAAAGCCAAGAAAGTGGTGCAGGGCGATTCACCGATTTTATGCTTCCTCCGCTCACTTTTCAAGAATACATTCACCTCAAAGATTTAAAGCATTTAATCTACAAAGAAACCATTATTTGGCAAAATAAGCCCACTATTATCTATAAATCGCCTTTTATACAGGAACTAAACGAACATTTTATAGATTATGTCAATTTTGGCGGGTATCCCGAAGTTATATTCTCCGAAACTATCCAAAAAAATCCACAAAGGTATTTGAAAAGTGATATTGTAGATAAGGTACTGCTACGAGATTTACCAAGTCTTTATGGCATAGAAGATGTGCAAGAACTCAATAATTTCTTCACTTACCTTGCCTATTATTCGGGCAATGAACTTTCTTTGGAAACGCTTTCTCAAAGCACCCGAATAGATAAAAACTTGCTTAAAAAATATTTAGAATATTTGCAGTCAGCTTTTCTGATAAAAGTAATACACCGAATAGATGATACGGCAAAAAGATTTCAGAGAGCTAATTTTTACAAAATATTCCTCACCAATCCAAGCCTTAGAAGTGCCTTATTTACCAAGCTCTCTCCTACTGATAAAATGTTTGGTAATATGGTAGAAACAGCTATTTATGCACAATGGTTGCATAGAGATTGGTTTGTACCTTACTATGCTCGTTGGAGTGCAGGACAATTTCAGGGTGAAGTAGATATGGTACGTTTGCACGAAGCTACTTTTAAGCCCGAATGGGCTTTGGAAATCAAATGGAGCAATCGCTATTACGAAAAGCCGCAAGAACTCAAAAGCCTTTTGCAATTTTGCAAAAAAAATAATCTATCGGCAGGTTTGGTAACTACCATAGATCAAGAAGGCATACGCCATTACGATACTGTTGAGCTACATTTTATTCCTGCATCGGTATATGCCTACACCATTGGAGCAAATACGCTATCTATTAAAAAACACAAAGAATTCTAAAGTTTCAGAACGATATTTCAGAACCTATTTTTTTGTACAAATTTGGCTCTATGATTATAGTTGAATAATCCTGTAAGGTTTTGATTTGAAACCTTACAGGATTAAGTCCCTTATTACCTACACTGCCACATTATTTTCTCGCAGAGCATCATTGAGCGAGGTTTTCAGGTCGGTGCTTTCCTTGCGTTTGCCGATAATCAAGGCACAGGGTACATAATACTCGCCACTGCTAAATTTTTTAGCAATACTACCGGGTATCACTACGCTTCTTGGCGGTACATAGCCTCTGTATTCGGTAGGAGTTTCGGCGGTAACATCAATAATTTTAGAACTTGCCGTAAGTGTAACGCCTGCTCCGATAACGGCTTCTTTGCCTACTCTTACGCCTTCTACAATAATGGCTCGTGAGCCGATAAACGCCCCGTCTTCAATGATAACAGGACTGGCTTGTACAGGTTCTAAAACGCCTCCTATTCCTACACCGCCGCTCAGATGTACATTTTTACCGATTTGAGCACAGCTTCCTACCGTAGCCCAAGTATCTACCATTGTGCCTTCATCTACGTATGCTCCGATATTTACATACGAGGGCATCATAATTACACCTTTTGCCAGATAGCTACCATAACGAGCCAGTGCGTGGGGTACTACTCTTACACCTTTTTTTGCAAAACCTTTTTTGAGAGGAATTTTATCGTGAAACTCAAAAATACCTACTTCCATTGTTTGCATCTGCCGAATAGGGAAGTAAAGGATAACAGCTTTTTTTACCCATTCATTTACTTGCCACTCACCGTTTGCTAATGGCTCTGCTACTCTTAGCTTGCCTTCGTCGAGTAAGGCAATGATTTGTTCAATGGTTTGATGGCTTTCGCCGTTCTGTAAAAGGCTTCTATCTGCCCAAATTTGCTCTATTTTTTCTTGTAAATTTTTCATTTTTTTAGATTTTATATTTTTGATAATCAAAATTTTAATTAAACTTGCTTAAAGTAAAAATTTAATCAAATTTAAATTTCTAAAATGAACATTGTTATTAAAAATAACACTGATAATAATACAAAATTCCTTTTTTTAGCAATTTTAGCAAAATTACTTTTTATTTAGGAATTACTAAAATTTTTAGCTAAATATTTTAGCAAACTTTAATTCTTGTCATTTGCTACGCAAATCTTAATAATTTTTTAGATTTACCTAAATTTATTTTGAAATATTCCTATTTTTCTTGTAACTTTGACAAAACTTACAAAATATGTTAAGCATTACAGAAGAAAACTATCTGAAAGCTATTTTTACACTCTCCTACCCCAAGTTTTCGGATTATCCCAGCGAAATAAGCACCAGCGATATTGCCAAACACTTGGGAATCAATTCTGCTTCTGTAAGTGATATGTTAAAAAAACTCCATCAAAAACAACTGATTGATTATATCAAGTATCAAGGAGTAAAACTTACAGACAAAGGACGCCAAATTGCTACGGATATTGTACGAAAGCACAGAATTTGGGAAACTTTTTTAGTAGATAAGCTCAACTTTACTTGGGACGAGGTTCACGAAATAGCTGAACAATTAGAACATATCCATTCTCCTCTACTCATAGAAAGGCTTCATCAATATTTAGGTTCTCCCGATTTTGACCCTCACGGCGAGCCTATTCCCAATAGTATTGGTGAATTTCCAAATGGTAAAATGAAAAATTGGATTTGTTTAGATAGTTGTAAAAAACAACAAACATTAGAAGTGAAATGTATCAAAGACGATTCGGCAGATTTACTACAACTACTCAATAGAAAAGGAATAGCATTAGGTTCAAAATTAAAATGTGTTGATATTAACAACTACGATAGTTCTATGGAAATTTATGTAAATTCAGATGCACAAACTATCAATATTTCTAAAAAGGTTGCAGAAAAAATATTTGGCGTTTTGTATGAATAGATTTTTATACACTTTGATTATAGTTGTTTTTGCAAACTTTTCTTGTAAAAAAGAAACTATTAAAGAAAAATATATTCTTGTTACAACTCAAATGCTTTACGACATAGTCGTCAATTTAGTTGATGAATCTTTTGAAGTAGATTATTTAATGGGAGAAGGTACTGACCCGCATTTGTATAAGTTTTCTCAAAATGATTTACAAAAGTTGAACAAAGCAACTATTGTTATCTGCAATGGTTTGCACTTGGAAGGTAAAATGAACTTCGTTTTAGAAAAGATAGCCAAAAATAAAATAGTAATTAGCGTAGGAGATTCCCTGAATAAAAAAGATTTGATACCTATTTCTGATAAACTCTACGACCCGCATATATGGTTTGATATTGATTTGTGGAAACAATGTACAAAAGTTGTTAGTAACAACCTTCAAAAAAGATATTCAAACTATAAAATCAAAATCTTAAAAAAAGAATTTAGTTATGCAAATCAACTAAGTAATTTACAGAAATTTATTAAATCGGAAATAGAGAAAATTCCCACAGGGCAAAGGG
Source organism: uncultured Cytophagales bacterium (assembly GCA_964654605.1). GTDB lineage: Bacteria > Bacteroidota > Bacteroidia > Cytophagales > Thermonemataceae > Raineya. Next base: position 29,927 of record CAZZLW010000047.1, read on the forward strand.
TACTCATAAGCTCTCACGATGCTTTTCGGTATTTTGAAAAAAGTTGGAATTTTCCCGTCAAGGCTTTGCAGGGCGTCTCTACTACTGCCGAATACGGATTAAAAGACATTCAAGACTTAGTAGATTTTATTTATGATAGAAAAATTAAGGCTGTCTTTGTAGAAACCTCTCTCCCACCCAAAGGCTTACAAGCCGTAGTAAAGGGTTTGGAAAACAAAGGTATGAAAATAAAAATCGTAGAAGGGTTATATTCTGATGCTATGGGAAGTATCGGAACCCCCGAAGGAACTTATATCGGAATGTACAAAAGCAACATTCTGAAAATTGTAGAGGCTTTGAAGTAATTTTGTAATAAATATTATGTTAAACAAGAGCTTGTTATTAGAAGTAGAAAATCTTAATGTAAGCTACGGAAAGCACCAAGTCATCAAAGACCTTTCTTGTACATTGCCCGAAAATGCAATGATAGGAATACTCGGAGCCAATGGCTCGGGAAAATCTACGTTCTTGAAAGCCATTATGCAACTCATACCCGCCAGCGGCAAGGTACTTTTTTGGAGCAAAGAATTAAAACAAGTTCGTCATAAAATTGCCTATCTCCCCCAACGCACCAGCGTTGATTGGGATTTCCCCGCTACCGTGCTTGATGTAGTGCTAATGGGACTTTACAAAGAAATAGGTTGGTTCGGTAGTGTGCAGAAAAAGCATAAAGAAAAAGCAATGCTCTACCTTGAAAAAGTAAAAATGGCAGATTTCGCCTCAAAACATATTTCAGAACTTTCGGGCGGACAGCAACAAAGAGTGTTTTTAGCAAGAGCCTTCGCTCAAGAAGCCGATTTGTTCCTTTTAGATGAGCCACTCGTAGGCGTTGATGCCACGACTGAAAATATTATCGTTGATTTGCTCAAAGAACTTCAAAAAAATGGAAAGTCTGTAATGATGGTGCATCATCAAATAGAAGACTTCAAAGAATATTTTGATTACCTTTTGATGCTAAAAGACGGCAAAAAAGTTATTGCCGGCGAAACCGAAGCAGTTTTTAGTAGTGAAAATATCTACAAAGTCTATGGATTCAAACCTATATTAACGTGAGTTAAAAGATTAAAAATCTGATTATCAAGTTTTTATTTTTAACAACTTAAACCACCCCTTATTCCCCTCCTTTTCAGGAGGGGAGATAATTGCACCTAAAATTTTGATTTTCAGTTGTATAACTCCCCTCTCCTTTTGGAGAGGGGCTGGGGGTGAGGTCAAAAAACAAGTTATTGTAAAAAACAATCAAATTTCATAACAAATTGTTTTTCAATCACTTGATTTTACAACTAGTGCTGTATCAAGTATTGAATAACCTTGATATTCAAAATGACAAATCTGGGTTACGTTCTGGTAGGAGCAAGCCTGATAGCTCTTTCAAGTAGTATTGTAGGTGTTTGGCTTGTACTACGCAAGGAATCTTTGCGTAGCGATGTCGTTTCGCATAGTGTACTGCCGGGCATTGCAATAGCTTTTCTTGTTTTTCAGCAAAAAAACCTATGGCTTTTGCTTGTTGGAGCTTTTCTTACGGCTTTGTTCTCTCTGTTTTCCATTGATTTGCTTACCAAATACACAAGGCTCAAAAAAGATACCCTACTTGCTCTGATGCTCTCTTTTTTCTTTGCTTGTGGGCTTTGGTTACTTGTCAAAATTCAAGAAAATAAGAATTCTGCCAAAGCAGGGCTGGAACAATTTATCTTTGGAAAAATGGCTTCTATCCTACCCCAAGATATTTTCTTTGCTTTAAGCGTACTTTTAATAGTTGTTTTAATCAACTTTATTTTTAGAAAATGGTTGTTTTTTACAACTTTTGATAAATCCTTTGCCCAAAGCATAGGGCTTAAGCCGCAAATAGCTTCCGCAGTGGTTACTTTTATGAGTATTCTAACGATTGTTACAGGCTTACAAGCCGTAGGTGTGGTGATGATGTCGGCTCTGCTCATTACCCCTGCAACGATAGCCCTAATTTTGGAAAAAAAACACTTGAATAAAGTGTTTCTTTGGAGCGTATTTTTTAATATTTTAGTAGTGCTTTCAGGTACTATCCTTTCGTACTTTTTACCCAAAACACCTACGGGTGCCTGGATTGTAGTCATTGCCTCTCTCCTTACGTTTATCATTGTTATCAGAAAACAATTTTAGTCCTTGCCTAAAAATTTTGTTTTCAAAAAAATTGTACTTTTCTCATAAAAACCTATAACTTTGCCAAGTTTCAAACCGAATTATGTCAAATATTAAAACAAAAAATCAATGAAATTCAAAAGTTTAGAAAATTTTTTGGAATACGTAAGGTTACGTAATCCGAATGAACCTGAATTTTTGCAGGCTGTTGAAGAGGTAATGGGTAGCTTGTGGCAATTTATTGAACAAAACCCCCGCTATGCCGAAGATGCCATTTTAGAGCGGTTGGTAGAACCCGAAAGAGTAATTCAATTTCGGGTTACGTGGGTAGATGATAAAAGTAATGTGCAGGTAAATCGGGCTTTTCGTGTGCAACACAATTCGGCGATTGGTCCTTACAAAGGCGGTATGCGTTTCCACCCTTCGGTGAATCTTTCTATTCTTAAATTTTTGGCTTTTGAGCAAACCTTCAAAAATGCCCTGACTACTTTACCTATGGGTGGCGGAAAAGGCGGTTCAGATTTTGACCCCAAAGGCAAAAGTAAAGGCGAAATTATGCGTTTTTGCCAAGCCCTAATGACCGAATTGTATCGCCATTTGGGTCCGGATACTGATGTTCCCGCAGGCGATATTGGCGTGGGCGAGCAAGAAGTTGGTTTTATGGCGGGTATGATGAAAAAACTTTCTAATCATAGTGCTTGTGTATTTACGGGCAAGGGTGTTGCTTATGGCGGCAGTCTGATTCGTCCCGAAGCTACGGGATACGGATTGGTCTATTTTGTACAAGAACAATTAGCTACGAAAAATATGAGTTTAGAGGGGCTCAAAGTAGCCGTCTCGGGTTCGGGAAATGTGGCTCAATATGCTATTGAAAAAGTAATGGAACTTGGTGGTAAAGTAATCACCTGTTCCGACTCTAACGGCACCGTGCTTGATGAAGCAGGTTTTAACACTGAAAAATTACTGCTTTTGAAAGAAATTAAAAACTCGCAGAAAGGAAGAGTTTCGGACTATGCAGAAAAATTGGGCTTGAAATATTTGCCCCAACAACGTCCTTGGAATATCCCTGTGGATATTGCTTTGCCTTGTGCTACGCAAAATGAAATTGACGAAAACGATGCCCGAAACCTTGTAAAAAATGGCGTAAAGTGTGTAGCAGAAGGGGCAAATATGCCTACTACTTTGGAGGCAGTGAAGCTATTTTTACAGGCAAAAATTTTATTTGCACCAGGAAAGGCTTCTAACGCAGGAGGCGTAGCGACTTCAGGTTTGGAAATGACACAGAGTTCGCAGAGGCTTTATTGGCAGAGAAACGAAGTGGATAACAAACTGCATAGCATTATGAAAAGTATCCACGAAAAATGTGTGTTGTATGGCAAAGACAAATCAGGTTTTATCAATTACGTTGATGGGGCTAATATTGCGGGTTTTGTAAAAGTTGCGGAAGCTATGCTCGGACAAGGCGTGTATTAAGGCGATAACATCTGATTATCAAGCGTTTTTTCTCATCAAGTCGTCAATGTCCTTCTAAAAGTATACCTTGCTAATTTGGTATATCTAAAATTTAACTAAAACTTACCTTAACTAATTGATTATCAGTATGTCGTCAATCTCCCGAGAAAATCTTATAATTGGAGATTGACGACTTTTTTCTAAAAAAATTTTAAAAAAAATTTGGATATTTAGTTTGATTTGCATATTTTTGAAACAGATTCAACGCACTTTAATCGTACCATTGTGGAATTGAAATTTGTGCAAATTTTCTTGCAAGTCTGCAATAACATTACAACTTTAATCGTACCATTGTGGAATTGAAATTATGGAAAAAAAAATTGCAGAGTTAAGAGCTGAAATACTTTAATCGTACCATTGTGGAATTGAAATTT
>CAZZLW010000048.1:0-44025 GCA_964654605.1 uncultured Cytophagales bacterium
ATTATCTTTGCTTAAGATTTCCATGAAAAGTAATATTTTAGTTTCAGCACCTAAATATACAACTTTCATTGGAAATCTTTTTCAATCCTAAACAACTTCACTTTAAGCCAATCCCTAAAAGATACTTTATGTGGAACAAAAGTTTTATCCAGAAGTAATTACCAGAAATTAGCTGCCAACAGGGCTTATTTCGGAGAGTTTGACCCCTTTGGAGATTTTGACCTACTTTTTGGAGCTTCACGATTAGGGCTCAAAATTATTGAGCTACCTATCAGATATAAAGCCCGAACTTATGGAACAACAAACATCCAAAGATGGAAACACGGAGTTATTTTATTGAGAATGCTGCTGTTCGCTATGACAAGAATTAAGTTTCTATGAAGCAATATAAAGAGAGGAATGAACTTTATGACAGGAAAAACGTATATCAAGAGTTCCTAATACTCGGTAAGATATGTGAGTAAAAATAACTCAAATCACTCAAAAGCAAGTAGCTATAAAAACCAAAACGACCACAGCTATTTCAAGGTGTGGTCGTTTTAATAGTTTTTGTCTTTTCTTATGGACTTACCAAGTAAATACCTACACTCACATAAGGAGTATTGCCAATATCGTTGTTGAGCAAGAATTTCTTATTAAATAGCCCTTCTTTTACATCGCGAGCTTCGGAAAGGTTAAACTTGTAATTGTAGCGAAAACCTGCTTGCACTGAAATCCAAATAAAGTTTTTCAGAGCTTGCTCATAAATAGCCCTGATTTTTACTTCCGAGCGGCGAAGTTGCAAATCGTCATAAGGACGCAAATCTGAGCCTACTTGCGTGCTTACATTGCTAATATGATAAGAGTTTCCAACAATTTCATAACCCAATTGCAAAAGAGATTTGGGTGAGAAATTTCTACGGAAATGCAGACGTGCAGGGAAAAGCACTTCTATACCCCAGCGGTCATTGAAAGTGCGGTTGTAAAGCAAAATGGGAATATGCAAAGTTTCGCCCCCACGATAGGTGCGTGTAACCCCAATCCCCCACATAAAGCGGTCGCTTTTTTTCCAACCATATACAAAAGCCCCACTAAACGTCAGCCCACTACTAAAAGCCGTACCTAGCTCACTGGATTTGAAATCGCCGTTTATATCGGCTTGTGCCTGAAAAATCATAAAACGGCTTTCGTTGAGCGGCTTGAAAATAGTGGTGCCAATACCCCCTGTACGCAAACCTCTATCATTGAGGCTTTGGTACAGACTATACCCTTTGGGGTCTTCAATAATAAAACGACTTTCCTGATATTGAGCAGTTAGGCTCACTATTAGGCTGGATTTGGAAATAATCGGATAATTTACGTTTAGATGTAAGCCGTGAACAGCCTGCACTTTTACATCATCGGGGCTATCGGTAACATTGTTGTAGTTGGGGTCGTTGCGGTAAGGTTCGCCTTTTTTAGATTTGATGCTGAAAGGTCCTTGTACTTCGTAGCCACCTCCATAGAGCTTGGTAGGCGTGAGATTTTGCACTTTCTGCGTACAATAACGCTTTACCCCCGAACCAATATCCCCATAACCGCTGAAATCATCATCAACAGGCGGAGCATCTACATCAGTGCTATCTTGAGCATAGGAAAAACCTACCATAAAAAGCATTGTAAGAAGCAATAAAATTTTACGCATAAGCATTTATCGTTTAGGTTGTAAAAAACGTTTTGGTTTTCGCAATTTAACAAATATTTGAAAAATGCAAGTTTATTTTTCAAAAAATTTCCATTTCAAGAGCTATTCAATCAAATCGGCGGTAATTTTTGCCGAAGAAAGGCACAAAGGAATCCCCCCGCCCGGATGCACGCTACCGCCCACGAAATACAAATTTTTGATTTTTTTTGAAAAATTAGCGTGTCTTAAAAACGCCGCATAACGATTATTGGAACTATTGCCATACAAAGCCCCTTGCGTACTAAATGTTTTAGCTTCAATGCTCCGAGGTTCTAAAATGCCTTCTACTTCTATGAGTGGCTCTATTTCAGTTTTGAGCAAGCGGCTCAGTTTGGTTAAAATATTTTTTCGGGCTTCTACGATAAGTTTATCCCAATCTTGCCCTGTGTTGTTGGGGGTGTTTATCATCACAAACCAAGTTTCTGCACCTTGGGGGGCATCGGTAGGCTCGTATTTTGAGCCAATATTTACGTATATGGTGGGGTCGTGGTAGATAGTTTTTTTCTGAAAAATATGCTCAAATTCGGCTTGATAATCTTTGCTGAAAAAAATATTATGCAAACGCAATTCAGGAAAAGTTTTACCTATTCCCCAATAGAAAATCAGTGCCGAACTGGACTTGGGTTGCTCCAAAATTTTGATAGGTGCAGGTACATCGGGCAGTAAATACTTATAGGTTGCCACTATATCCATATTGCTCACCACTACATCAAAATTGCGTTTTTCGCCTTTCACTACAATCCCTACTGCTTTTTGGTTTTCAAGCCAAATGCGTTCTACTTTGCTTTGCAAATGAAACTGCACCCCTAAATCTTTGGCAAGTTGTACCAAACTCTGCGTAATAGCATACATTCCTCCTTTGGGAATAAAAGCTCCGATATTATGCTCTAAATGAGGAATAATAGTGAGCGTAGCAGGTGTTTCGTAAGGGTTGGAGCCGTTGTAAGTGGCAAAACGATTAAAGAGTTGCACCAAACGCTTATCCGTGAAAAACTCGCTATTCGCTTCGTGCATTGTCTTGAAAATTTCCAGCTTATGCAGGTTTTTATAGCCTTTGAAAGCATCGGCACAAAGCCAAGTATTTATTTTATGCAAAGACCTTTTCAGAAATAAATTTGCCGTGATTTCGTATTTTTTGGCACTTTTTTGCAGGTATTGCAAGATTTTTTCAGCTTTTTCACCTGTTTTGGCTTCTACTTCTTGGGCAAAACGTTTTTTATCAGCAAAGGCTTCTAAAATAGTGCCGTCTTCGTAAAAATACTTGCAAACAACCTCCAATTTTTGATAAGAAAAATACTGCTTAATATCTTTTTGGGCAACTTGGAAAAGTTCCTCTACAAAATGAGGCATTGTAAAAAGCGAAGGACCTGCATCAAAACGATACGCTCCCAACCGAATTTCCGAAAGCTTCCCCCCCAAATAATCGTTGGCTTCAAAAACCTCTACGGCATAGCCCTTACAAGCCAAACGAATGGCTGTGGCAATCCCTGCAATGCCTCCTCCAATGATACAAGCGGTTTTCTGCATAGTTTTTCACCAATAAACTGAAAGCAAGATTTTTTGTTTTGGCAAAATTAAAGGCTTGTGCAAAAATTTGTATTTTTGCGAGCAAATTTTTCTAAAAAGCTATGAACAAACAGCATCAGGAGGAATGGACGGAAGTCATTTCTCCAAAAACAAAATGGTTTGATATAAATCTTTCCGAATTGTGGCGTTATCGCGACCTGATAGTGCTTTTTGTGTATAGAGATTTTGTTGCTATCTACAAGCAAACCATTCTCGGACCGCTTTGGCATATTATTCAGCCACTTTTTACGACTATTGTGTTCTCAATCATTTTTGGTAATATCGCCAAAATACAAACCGATGGCATACCGCATTTCCTTTTTTACCTTTGTAGCATTACCATTTGGAATTATTTTGCAAGCTCTCTCAATAGCACTTCTAATGTTTTTGTTAGCAATGCAGGTATTTTCGGGAAAGTGTATTTTCCTCGTCTTACGGTGCCTGTGGCGAATGTGATTTCAGGTTTTTTAGCTTTTGGAATTCAATTTGTACTATTTTTAGGGGTTTATTTGTATTTTTGGCTTTGGCAAGGTAATACAGCCATTCAGCCAAATTGGTATATTTTACTGGTGCCAGTGTTTGCTTTCAATATGGCTCTTTTGGGCTTGGGAATGGGAATTATTGTTTCTTCGCTTACAACCAAATACCGCGACCTTACACACGCCGTTGGTTTTGGGGTGCAGCTGCTGATGTACGTTTCAGGGGTTATTCACCCGCTTTCGTATATTTCTGAAGAAAAGCGTTATTTAGTGCTTCTCAACCCTATTTTCAGCATTGTAGAGGGTTTTCGTTTTGCATTTTTTGGTCAAGGCGTTTTTGAAATTACGATGCTTTTGTATAGCTTGGCGGTGAGTGCAGTTATTTTCTTGATAGGCGTAGCGTTGTTTCATAAAGTAGAAAAAAACTTTATGGATACGGTGTAAGGTTGTAAAAAGTAAGAAAGTAACTGTTTAGGTCTAATTTGTAGTATAGAAACAGGAAACAAGATACAGGAAACAGGATTTTAGAAATAGATGTCTGACAGAAAAAATGAGAGATAAAGCCCTAAAAGGTTTGAGCCTCAAACATTAAACTTCTTGAACATAAATAATTACGCAGAAAAAGAACTTTCAAACCCCCAAACTTCAAAACTTTCAAAAGGCATAAACACAAAATCAATGAAAAAATACGAAATTTTAGGCAATAACGATACTCGTTCGGGCTTTGGGGCAGGTCTTCTGGAAATTGGCAAGCAAAATGCTGATGTAGTAGCTCTCTGTGCCGACCTGACTGGCTCGCTGAAAATGGACGCTTTCCAAAAGCAATTCCCTGAACGTTTTTTTCAGGTAGGCATTGCCGAAGCCAATATGATGGGCATCGCGGCAGGGCTGGCTATCAGTGGTAAAATTCCTTATACAGGCACTTTTGCCAATTTTTCTACAGGCAGAGTATATGACCAAATCCGTCAATCTATTGCTTACTCTCACAAAAACGTAAAAATCTGTGCCTCACACGCAGGCGTAACCTTGGGCGAAGATGGGGCTACTCATCAGATTTTGGAAGATATTGGAATGATGAGAATGCTTCCGGGAATGGTGGTTATCAATCCTTGCGACTACAACCAAACCAAAGCCGCAACCATTGCTATTGCCGAACATTATGGACCCGTATATCTGCGTTTCGGCAGACCCAAAGTGCCTATTTTTATTCCTGAAAATATGCCCTTTCAGATAGGAAAGGCTTTATTGCTACAAGAAGGCACCGATGTAAGTATTTTTGCCACAGGGCATTTGGTATGGAAATCTTTGCAAGCCGCAGAAATACTTGCTCAAAAAGGTATCAGTGCCGAAGTTATCAACATTCATACTATCAAGCCCTTGGATACAGAAGCTATTTTAGATTCTGTTGCTAAAACCCGTTGTGTGGTAACCGCCGAAGAGCATCAGCGTTTTGGCGGCTTGGGTAGTGCCATAGCCGAACTTTTAAGCCAAAAAATGCCTGTTCCGCAAGAGTTTGTTGCTGTAAATGATAGCTTCGGCGAAAGCGGCACCCCTGACGAGCTAATGAAAAAATACGGATTGGATACCTCTAATGTTGTAGAAGCCGTAGAAAAAGTTTTACAGCGAAAAAAGTAAATTCAAACAGATAAAATTGAACCTCAAACAAAAGCATAGCCAACTTATCAAGCAAAAAGCCGCTGAATTTGGCTTTGATTTTTGTGGTATTGCCCAAGCCGAATTTTTAGAAAAAGAAGCTCCCCGCCTTGAAGAGTGGCTCAAACGAAATATGCAAGGCGAAATGAGCTATATGGCAAACCATTTTGATAAAAGGCTCAACCCAAAGCTTTTGGTAGAAGGAGCAAAATCTGTTATTTCTTTGCTACTCAACTACTTTCCCAACCAAGATTTAGCCCAAAAAAATGCCGATAACTTCAAAATTTCTAAATATGCCTACGGCGAAGATTATCACTTCGTAATGAAACGTAAACTAAACGAGCTACTAAATTTTATACGAGAACATATCGGCGAAGTAAATGGCAGAGCTTTTGTAGATTCGGCTCCTGTAATGGATAAAGTTTGGGCAGAGCGTAGTGGCTTGGGCTGGATTGGTAAGCATAGCAATCTGATTAACCGAAAAATAGGTAGTTTCTTTTTCATTGGCGAGCTTATTGTAGATTTAGAACTGGAGTACGACTCGCCCACTGGCGACTATTGCGGTACGTGCAAGCGTTGCTTGGAGGCTTGCCCCACCGAAGCCATTGTAAGCCCTTATGTGGTAGATGGTAGCAAGTGCATTTCGTATCTTACGATTGAGCTAAAAAACGAAATCCCACAAGAATTTCGTGGGAAAATGGAAAATTGGATTTTTGGCTGTGATATTTGCCAAGATGTTTGCCCTTGGAACCGCTTTGCCAAACCTCATCAAACACCCGAATTTGAGCCTAATGAGCCTCTGAAAGCTATGCAGAAAAAAGATTGGTTAGAAATTACGGAAGAGGTTTTTGCAAAAGTCTTTCCCAAATCGGCAGTGAAAAGAACAAAAATAAAAGGCTTGCAACGGAATATCCGTTTTACAAGCCTTGAATAAAAAAAAACAAAACTTTTAGGAAAGCACCATTTTGAACTGATTGTTGAGAACTTGATGATACTTGGTAAATTTTAGATAGCACCAACGCCGCAAATCTTCGCGTTCGGTGGGCTTGAGTTGTGCCAGAGCCTTGCGTAGCTCTTTCTCAAACAATATTTTATCAAAACTCACTTTCTCTAAAATCATCTTAAAATACTCTAACATAGGCGTTAAATTTTGAAACAATGAACAAAAGTTTTAGTTTGCGTTGAATTCGCCGTAACATTGTTTCATAGGCAAATGTAGTTTTGTTTGGATTGCTAAAATAAGTAGAAAAAAACAAACTTCCAAATGTTTTCCCAAAAAAGTTCAAAAAAAACTTGGATAAAGACTATTTTTCAGTTATTTACATTCTTAGCGATTTTGCAAGGCTATTCGCAAGAAATACGCATAGAAATTGCCCGCAAGAAAATCAAACAAAATGAATTTTTGCAAATCCGTGTGTTATCAAATTATGAAGATTTCAAAGGGGTAGAAGGATTTCCCGACCTGAAAGATTTTGAAAAAACTTTTCAAGTAAATTTGGAATACACCAGCGATAAAGGGGAAACTTGGAAAGGCATAGAGCAAAACTACAAAGCCCTGAAAGTAGGCAAATTCAAAATTCCAACTTTTGAAATAAAAGTTGGAACTAAAAAACAAACGTTCAAAGGAGAAGAGATTTTGGTAGAAGAAGCCCCCGAAAATACCGAAACAGACTTACTCTTACAACTGGAAGAAGAAAGCCGAGAAGAAGATTTGATAGGGCTGGGCAAATTGCAAAATGTATTTGTTGCCCTTACAGCAAACACCAAAGAAGTATTTGTAGGGGAGGAAATCAATCTGAATTTTGCTTTATACGTTGCCAAAAATGCCCCCATAGCATTGGATTTATACGATTTGGATAGGCAAATCAGTCAGATTGTTCGGCAAATCCATTTACCCAAATCATGGCAAGAAAGTTATGGGCTGGATAGTGTAAGCACCGATGAAATTATTTTGGAAAAAAGAACTTACAAACGCTACAAGTTTTTTCAGAGTGCTTTTTACCCTACCGAACCTCTGCTTTGGAATATCCCTGCTTTGGAAATCAAAGTTTTGGATAAAGAAAAAGAAAAGCTACTTTCATTGCGAAGCAATCCTCTTTCTATCTTGATAAAGCCTCTACCCAAAAATATCAAAACCCTTACAGGAAGACTGCAAATGCAGGAAATTATCACCTATCTCAAAATTCAGACAGGGCAAAGTGTAAATTACCAAATCAACATTGTGGGCAATGCCAACTTTGCAAGGCTCAACTTGCAAGCCCCCAGTAGCAACAACTTTTTAGAATTTTATGCTACTGCCACCGAGCAAACCTTACGGAAAATGCCTTCGCAAATTATTGGTGTAAAATCGTTCAAATATACCATTTTAGTCAAAAAGCCGGGCAAATATCCGCTCAAAAATTACTTTTTTCTACCTTATTTCAACCAAGAAACAAAAAAAATGGATACGCTACGCTCTAAATTAGTCTTGGAAGTAAGTGGCAACCCTTTGGAATTTTCCTCGTTAGAAAATAGTGAGCTACAATCTTGGATTGAAAAAGCCGATGATACCCCTATGCAAATGCGTACTTACTCGCGTACGCGTTGGATAGCCACTGGCTTGCTTGTACTACTTTTTTTGGTGGTTTTGTACAAGGTCTTATCTACTTTCAAAGAGTAGTTTTTGTTTCTTGCAAAAACACTTGCCCAAAGCAATATAATTTTGTAGATTTGCTTTTTCAAAAAATATGCAAACACCGCTTATGTATGGAAGAGGCTATCAAACATATAGAAACTTTGCCCGAAAGCAGTGAGCTTAAATCCGCCCCTGATACCATTTTGCCCGAAAATACGCAAAACGCCCCCGAAATTGAGCCAAACACGCAAATTACAGAAACTACTGATAGCATTTCTGAAAAGCCCCCTGTTTTAGACCTTTTTGAAGAAGCCTTACAGAAAAATGATAATTACCAATCGGGCTTTTGGAATGGCTATTTTGGGCTTTCCAAAGATACTTTGGAAACTTATCTTTCTGAAAAAGGACGCTACGATAAAATTTTTGACCAACTGCTTTACCAAGAAACCTTATTGCAGGAAAATCTGCAAAAAATAGCCAATCATAAGCAAAAATACCAAGATACATTCGGCGAACTTACACAAATCAATTATCAGTTAGATTACCAAATCAATCTCAGGCAAAGACGCGGCGAAGAACTTGCCGAAACCGAAAAGCAAATTCAAACTTACAAAACCGAAAGAGAAAATTTACGCAACAACAATTCATTTTTAGGAGGTATTTTGTTTTTGCTGGCGGCAATCGTATTTATTGCAGGCGATTTGATTATCTCTCACGAAATTGTTGCTTATGCCCTCAATATCAAAAACAACGTAGAAGCTTGGGCTTTTGCCGTAGGTTTGGCAATGGTTTCGGTGCTTCTCAAACCTGCCTACGACAGACTAATAGAATACCCCTATCTGGAAGATAAAACTCTGCGTTCCAAACGGGTATATCTGATTTTCAAGATTTTGGTGGTTATTTTTACCATTGTTACGCTTTGTATTTTGGGTTATTTTCGCTATGAAGCCTACCGAGCCGACCAGCTCAAAAATAGCCTCAATAGCACCATTCTCTCGCTACAAGAAGAGGAAAGTTCGCAAAACTTGGCACTCATAGAAGAACTTTCTCGCAAAACCGAAAAACTAAGCCAAGATTTGGTGCAAAGTCCTTCGGGAATGTGGGCTTTTGTACTTTCGGGTGTAATGTTTGCCATTGCAGGAGCTATCTGCTTGGGTATTGCTTTCCCGATAATTGTGGCATACATCAGGATTTGGTTTCAAATTCCTATCAAACTGCGTAAATTGCAAAAAATTCGTGCCTCACAGCTTAGTAGCGTAGAAGAATTGGAGCAAATCATCAGTGAGCAAACAGCCATTGCCGAAGCCAAAAAAAGCCAATTGGAAGCTCTTGGAAATTTGGAAGAATTGCAAAAACAAAGACAAGAAATTGCTGATACCATTCTTAAACTCAAAAAAGATTTGCATACTTGCAAAGTAGAACTCCAAATTTATGAACTCAATTTGGGTTATGAAAAGGGGCAACACGCTTTCAAATTGGAAGAAAATAAAAAGCAAGAACAAACACAAAATTCAGAAAACCTTGCCAAAGAACTCACAAGCCTTCAAGAAAACTTAAACGGCAATGGGAAAGCAAACCTTCAAGAGGTTTTGGAAAAGGAAGAACAGAAAGAAAATACAGAAAACGCGGAGCCCAAAGAAGAAGTTGTAAGTGAAAGCACAACCGAAGCACCCCAACCCAATCGTACCATTAGCAGTAAAGTTTTAAGCAAAATTAGAAAAAAATAAATCTCACTTTCCTGATGAAATCCTTGCTTACTACGTGGTTAGCTATATTTTGTTTGTGTTCTGTTTTTTTGAGTTCTTGCGGTGGAAACCATCAGCCTTTGCAACAGCTTAGCCCGCCCAAACCCTCACCCAATATTTATTCGCTGATTTTCATAGATAAAACCGTAAGCGTGAGCCTGAAAGAAAATTTTACACGCGAAAAATACGAAAAAGCCCTACAAACCATTGTTCAGCAAAATATTCGCCAGAAAGGTGATAAAATTGAAGTCTATTTTCTGCACGAAAACACCTCGCAGGCACGCGTATTTGCAATGCAGTGCAAAGCAGAAATGAAAGACACCACAGGGCTGAATCCTACGGATATTAAATCTATCAAAAATGCTTATCAGGTAAGTTTGAAAAAAGAAAAAAACAAAATGCAGCAGCGTTGTATAGAGGCTCTTTTAGATGATAACATCACCGAAACCAAGCAATACACCGATATATGGGCAATTTTGACTATTATTGATAAAAAAAATGCTAAAAAACCCGAAAATTCGCTCCTGAAAGTTTTTATACTCAGCGATATGGTAGAAAGTATGCCCGGTTTGGAACGCCGAGATTTTTACAAAAGACCGCCTTTCAGTAGGCAAGAAGCCGAACAATGGGCAGAAAAAGATGTCAAGCGTTTCACTGATATTGATTTGAGTGATGTAGAGATATTTTACGTTTTACCTCATTCACCTTTAAGCACTACCAACCAAAACAATCCGAATGTTTTGTATTATTGGGAAAAAATGCTTGCCAAACTCGGCTTAGAAGAGCTAAAAGAGTGGAATGTTGAATAATTTTATTACAAAAATTTTGAGCCTTATGCCCAAATTTTATTTGCTATATCTATCGCTTTTTGTTTTTTTGCAGTGCAAAGCACAAGAAACTGCCCAAAACTCTGCGGATACGCTTGCATATCCTTGGCTCAAACCCTCGCTGAACTATGTGCAGTATTACCAAAGAGATGTTTTTGCGTATTTGTATTACAAATGGAAATTAGCTTCCAAAGAAAAATTTTCGGTGGTTTTTTTGGGCGATTCGCACCTGCAACAAGGTTCTTACCCCGATGCTTTCCGCAAACGCTTGCAAGCTACTTTGGGTAATGGCGGCAAAGGTTTGCTGACAGCTTTTTCTGCCGCAAATACCTATTCCAATGCCGACTACAAAACCACTCACGAAGGCAAATGGCAATACACAAAAAGTTTTATGAATACACTCAAATTGCCTTTGGGTGTTTCGGGAATGAGTGTGCGTACTGAAAAACTGCCTGCTTCGCTTGCCTTTTCTTTCAAAGAAAATCTAAATGCCGAAAACAACTTACTTACCATTTTTTGCAAAAAAAGTCCCGAAAGTTTTGATATCAAGCTCATTATTGACGAAGCACACACAATTCAAGTTTCCACCGATAGCATCAACGATAATCCTTTTATTCGTATTACTATCCCACCCGTGAAACAAAGTTTGCGTTTGGAATTGGAAAAAAATCGTGAAAATCAATGGTTTTTTGAATTTTATGGAATGATTTTAGAAAATAGCCAAAACAAAAATGCTATTCTACACAATGCAGGCGTAGGAGCGGCAAAATACAGCTCTGTGCTACGCAAAGACCTCTTGGCAGAGCAACTCCCCTACTTCAATCCTGATTTGATTGTGCTGGATTTTGGCACCAACGATTATCTGTATGATGATAAAATCGCTTCTAATTTAGAAAGTCAAATTCGTGAGATTATCGCAAAAATTCGTAAAATAAGCCCCGATGCAGTCATTTTGCTCACTACTGCCCAAGATTTGTATTGGCGAAAAGTGAATATTAAATCGGGGCTTGCCTTTTCGGAACTCATACATAAAATTGCTTCTGAAACGAAATGTCTTGTCTATGATTGGTATTGGGTAGCAGGTGGGCAAACTGTGATGAGAGATTGGCTCAAAGCTGGGTTTGCTCTGCCTGATATGGTTCATCTCAACGCCAAAGGCTATACGCTGAAAGGAAATTTGTTCTTTGAAGCACTGCTCAATAGCTTCCAATATTTTGAAAAAAATTCCAAACAGCCCCAATTGGTGCTTAATGTGGATAGCCTCAAACAAGAGCAAGCTCATTTCCAACAGAAAAGTATTTTTGCCTATGGCTACTCGGCAAGTAATATCAAAAAGCCTGTAAAACCCAAAGATAGCACCGAAAAAAACAAAACCATTCTACCTGTAAAAAATCAGCCTAAACCCAAAAATATTACTTATGTCGTAAAACAAGGGGACACACTTTTTGCAATAGCTCAAAAGTATAAAGTGAGCGTATCGCAACTGCAAACTTGGAATAAGCTCAACGATAGTAATTTGCGTATTGGGCAAGAGTTAATCATTCAGCTTGAAAAATAAAATTTTCCTTTTTGCTTTTCTGGTAAAATTTTCCTATCATTACACCAAAAAACATAAACCATTCTGAAAATTATGAGCATACAATTAGATAAAAAAACAGGCATTAACCTTTCCAAAGGAAGCAAGATTTCTTTGGAAAAAGAAGGTAAAAAGCTAGAAGAAGTTTGTGTAGGTCTGAATTGGGGTGCTATCAAAAAATCTATTTTATTCAATCTTATCAAACAAACCGTAGCCGTAGATTTGGACGGAAGCGTAACGACTTATGATGAAAATAAGCAAATCGTAGAAACCGTGTATTATAGAAAGCTACGCTCCAAAGATGGGGCTATTGTACATAGCGGCGATGATAGAGATGGCGATATTTACGGAGATGATGAATTGGATAACGAAGTGATAGAAATTAACCTCAGTAAGGTCAATCCGAAGGTGAAGTACATTGTTTTCTACCTCAACTCTTACAACGGACAAGACTTCTCCGAAATCCCATATTCCAAAATTCGTATTTTTGAAGGCAATAGCAAAAGAGTAGATTCCGTGTTTGCAACTTTCAACCTTTCTGCCGAAGAAGCCTTTAAGAAACACATTTCAATGGTTTTGGGCAAACTCACTCGCAAAGAAAACGGACAATGGGAATTTACTGCTATCGGCGAGGCTGTACCTACCAAAAACATAGACGAAACCATTTTACACATTCAAAAACATTACCTCAATTAAATTTAACCCCCGAATGCTGAAAAAATGGCTCAAACGCGTTGGCATAGGAATACTGATTTTGTTTGTATTTCTATCCGCTTTGCCTTATGTTTTCCCTACACGTCAATTTCCTCATTTTTTAGAGCAAAAAAGCTATTTTCCTGAAAGTAAATTTATTGAAATAGACCGAGTTTGGTTGCATTATAGAGTATTTGAGCCTTCACAGAAGCCACAAGGTAGTATTTTATTCATTCACGGCTTTTCAGGTTCTACTTTTTCGTGGCGAAAGAATATCAAGTTTTTTCAGGAAAATGGCTTTCAGGTGCTTTGTGTTGATTTGCCTGCCTTTGGATTTAGCGACAGACAAGTAGAGCATTGGAATTTGAGCAATGAACGAAAAATAAAAATTCTTTGGCAATTGGCTACGCTCATCAATGCTGAAACACGCTGGCACTTGGTAGGGCATTCTATGGGGGCGAGCTATGTGTGGAATATGGCTATTTACCAGCCTGAAAAAGTTGGAAAAGTGCTTTGCGTGGGCGGCTTGCCGAGTAAGTTTCGTTCTGCTCGGAGTGCAGGAATGTCTTTACTGCTCAAATACCCCCCTATCAAGCGTTGGATAAAAGTGATTGCAGAAAACTTTTATTACAAACCCAAAAAGTTCCAAGAATTATTAGCTTCCGCCTATTCGCAAAAACCCAATAACGAAGATGTAGAGGGCTATTTAGCCCCTTTTGAAATTCAAGGTACAACCGAAGCCATTGTAAGCACTTTTGAAAATGCCCCCACCGATACGCTCAATAGCTCGGCGGGTTATCAGGATTTTAGAGGCAAATTGGCACTTGTTTGGGGCGAAAACGATTTGTGGGTAAAAAAATCGCTAGCGGAGGATTTTATCCAAAAATATCCTTTCGTTCCTTTGCAAATTATTCCACAAGCAGGGCATTGCCCAATGGAAACCCAAGCCGAAGTGTTTAACAAAATTCTGTTGGAGTTTTTGCGTAAGTGATAAGCTCAAAAACTCTAAGTTTGACAATTCAAATTCCTGTTTCTTATTTCCTTCTTCCCAAAGACTATACTACTCTACCCCTGTTTTTACTTTTTGTATCCACTCGTAAATGGTTTCTGCTACTTGTGGGTTAAAATCTTTTTCTCTTTGCTCACCATTTTGCAGAGCCATTCGGTGGTCGGTACGGCTAATTTTAAGAAAAGTAGCTTTGCGAGGGTGGTGCTTATTGACAATTTCAGCAATAAGTTGATGTTCTTTTTCCAAAGCCGCTCTATCTTGCTCTCCCCAAAGTGAAAGGACAAATCCATCGTATTCTTTCCAAATTTGAGCAATATTAGCTTCGGTAAGTTGATGCCAATAGGCAGGTGCCCGAAAAGCAAAACGGCGTAAAAAGTCTTTACAATCAGGATTTTGCCTTATTACACTATCCATATTTTGCTTTTGAATAAAAAACCGCACACTGCAATCGGTAACGGTTTTTGTCCATTCTTCTACATCTTCCCAATCCTCACCTTTTTGTAAAGCAATATGCCTGCGAGAATCAATGAGGTAATTCACCCAATTCTGCCCGATAGTTCCAAAAACCACGACTCCTTTGGCTTTTTCGCGTTTGGCTACAATAGGAGCAATCACTCCACCAAGGCTATGCCCAACCACAAAAATATTGTCTTTATCTACAAATGGGTAACTTTGCAGAATTTTCAAAGCATCAGAAAAATGTTTAATTTCTGTTTGCCAATCCATTTTTTCGCAATCAATGCCTTGGCTATCCCCTACACCTGATTTTTCTACTCGCATTGTTACGATATTGTGTCGGCTTAGTAGGCGAGCAATCTGAACGTGTCCGTAGGTGGTATCAAAGGGCGTATCGATAGGAAAGCAAGCTACCCCTTGCACAAATAACACCGCAGGGTGCTTACCTGTTTTCATTGGCGAGGTAATAATAGTACGCAAAACAGCATCTTGGGTGGGAAATTCATCGTATAAAACCTTGAAATAAGCTGTAGAATTTTCTTGGGGCGTTTCTTCTAAAATAGGTTTGAGCGTAAAAATCTGTTGTTTTCTGCGTACTACAATACTAATTTCCTCACGAGGATTTCTACTTCTGACAATCTTTGCCAAGTCCATTTGGTTGGCAGGCTTGATGCCCTCTAAGGTTAGAATTTCATCTCCTACTTGCAAACCTGCTTTTTCGGCGGCAGTTTGGGGTAGAATTCGGGTAATAAGCAATTTGTTTTCTTTATTTTCAGTTTCAACCCCTAAAAAAGCTCTTCTTGAAAGTTTTTGCGTAAAAGCATTTTCTCCCAGCACCATTCCCCAAAGGCTGAAAATAAGCCAATATGTTTTCATTGTTTTTGATATTTTACAGAAAAACGAAACTTGCAGTCGTGTTATTATTTTTGTTCTAAAAATTTTTTGACCATTTCACGGGCTTTTTGCAGGGTTTCTTCCAAATCTTCGTTCAGTAAAACTACATCAAAGCGATTTTCAAAAGACATCTCATATTCGGCTTTGGCAAGGCGGGTTTCCAGCGTAGCATCGGTTTCGGTTTGGCGTTGCAGAAGTCTTTTACGTAGCTCTTCTACGGATTTTACTTTCACAAAAACCGCCAGTGCCTTATCTCCATAATACTCCTTAATTCGCAAGCCCCCTACTACATCAACATCAAAAATTACGTGTTTGCCTTCGTTCCAGATGCGTTGAATTTCTGATTTCAGTGTGCCATAATAAGCCCCTGGATACACCTGCTCCCATTCTACAAACTCCTCGTTCCGAATTTTTTGTTCAAATTCTTCTTTGCTCATAAAATAGTAATCCTTGCCGTGTTCTTCGGTTCTGCCTCTACGCGGACGCGTACAAGCCGAAATAGAATAACCCAAATTGGGTATTTCCTGAACCAAATGTTTTACAATAGTGGTTTTCCCCGAACCCGAAGGAGCAGAAAAAATAATGAGTTTGCCTTGATGATTGGACATAGTGGATTTTTTAAGGTTTTAACCAATCGCTTTGCGGTTTTACAATAAGACGGGCATTGTTATATGCCATTTTTAATGTTAAACAAGTTCTGGCAGTATAGGTTTTTTCATCTATTTTGTGAGTAACTAATGCTAAATCAGGGTTAGGCGAATTTGGTGTAAGATACAAGGGTAAAAGTAGCTGTATGCGATTATTGTAAAATTGAGGAATAGCTATTTTGTAATTTGTTTTTACTCTCTTTTTGGTTTCATCAATAGCCCCCTGCAACCTCATTCTCATTTCCGACTCGCCCTGCCTTTTAAGAAAATCGGGGAAGCGTTCCATATTATCCTGAATGATATGATCTAAATCTGGAATAAGTTCGCAACGTGGGTTAAAAATTAAATCCTCTGGCTTTTCAAAATAATTTGCAACTTCTGGAAGTGAATTTCCAAAAAATCTTAATAACTCGTTATTGCTTTTTTTGTAAAAAGCCTTAAAGAAATAAGGCGTTTTTTCCGGATTTTTATGAGTTTCAAAAAAAGCAAAAATATCTTCTAAATTGCTGGTAACTAAACCTGTATTAAAGCAGGCATATTTATTATCGGTGGTATAAGCTATTTTTTTTTCGTATTTAAGACGGCGAAAAGTATGCTCCAAATAATTTTTCAGAATAGAATATTTTTTTTCATTAGGATTATCAAAATCCCATACTTCTTTATCAGCCAGATTTTCAGCTAAAAATGATATTTTTTTATCAAACTCGTGAAAATAAGCAAAATTAAATAGTTCTGTCTTTTTTTTGTCAAACAAATCCATTTTCCCACATATTTATAGCATAGACTTGACTAAAATAAAAATAGAACTGTGGCAGCCAACACAGTTCCTAATGTATCTTTTTATCTAACATATGTTTGCATAGATAGACCTATGCTGTCTAATATTGAGCTTTTATATATGAAGCTGCGTATAGACTTATTAAATCTTCGTATTTTTTTTATATAACGCAAATATCGTACTAAAAAACAAAATTTACAAATTTTTTCAAGAAAATTTTTGTCAGTTTTTCATCACCAGCCATTTACCCAAATCTTTGAAAGAAACTTTTTTACCATACATCAAGATGCCTATCCGATAGATACGAGCCGCAAGCCAAGTAATAAGTAGAAAACCCGCCACGAGCAAAAACATTGAAAGAGCAATTTCCCACACAGGCACACCCGCAGGAATACGCACCATCATCACAATAGGCGAGGTAAAGGGTATCATTGAAAGCCAAAAAGCTAAATTGCTATTGGGTTCATTGATAATGGCTTGTGCAAGTACAAAAGCTATAATCAGCGGCAACGTAACAGGAAGCGTAAATTGCTGGGCGTCAGTTTCGTTATCCCCTGCCGAGCCTATTGCCGCAAACAAAGCACTATACAAAAGATATCCACCCACAAAATAGAACAAAAAACTCGCTAAAATCAAAGGCAAATTGAGCGTAGCAAAAGCATTACCGATTTTTTCAAAAGGTATTTCCTTTTCGCTTTTGCCCTCGACTTTTTCCAAATCGTTGCTTGCTACTTTTTGCACTTTTTCCAAAGTATTTTCTGAAACTTCCTTTTTCAAGAAAACACTGCTTGCCACGCTGGAAAGTGCAAAAGAAAGAATTATCCAAAGCAAAAACTGCGTAAGCCCTACCCCTGCCACACCGATAATTTTCCCAAGCATCAGTTGTATGGGTTTTACCGAAGAAACCATTACTTCTACAATACGATTGGTTTTTTCTTCAATTACACTACGCATTACTTGCACGCCATAGAGCAATACCGACATATAAATCAGCAGAGCCGCAATAAAGCTCACCGCAAATACTACCCCACTATTACTTTCTTTGCCCTCTTGGGTTTCGGTAGTGATGCTCACACGAGCTTTGGTTTTTTCTAAATCTTCTTGCTTAATACCCAAAGCCTGCATACGCTCCTCACGAATAATTCGTTCCAGTTCCTCTTTGATGTACATTTCGGTTTCCATACTAATATTTTTTTTGCTAATCATTCGGAAACCTTTGGGTTCTTGCAAGGTCATTTCGGGAATAATAAGCAAAGCATAAGCCTTTTCATTAGCTTCAAAATTCTTGCGAGCCTCACTCACTTCTCCTTGTACATAAGCAAACTTAATTTTCCCACCTTCTTTCATTTTTTGGGCAAAAAAATTGCTTTTATCTAAAACTTGAATGGTTTTGTCTTCCTGAAAAAGAGAGGAACGAGCCAAAATAGCAGGAATAACCATTAAAGCGGCAAAAAGAATAGGTGTCAGGAAAGTCATAATAATAAAGGACTTCTTACGCACTCGCACCCAATACTCTCGCTGAATGATTAGCCAAATTTTATTCATAGCAGACTTTTTATGAGAAACGTTTTTGTTGTAGCTTTGTTGTAAATGAAGGCAAAAATAAGAAAAAATCACAAAATCTACTTATCCGAGTATTTTTTAGAAACTGCTCTAAATCTTACATTTCAAATTTTAAGCCTTGATAAACAAATGATGAAGTTTTTGTAAAAATTTTTTTAGCACCAAATTTCTGCTTAATTTTGCATTAAAAATTTGCAATTTATGGCAGTAAAAACACTCCAAAGAGTTCTCATTGCTGATGATGACCCCGATATTGTAGAAATGTTACAATACAATCTCAAAAAAGAGGGGTATGAGGTCAAAACTGCCAGCAATGGTAAAGAAGCCATAGAAAAAGCCCTTTCTTTTCAGCCGCACCTGATACTAATGGATATAATGATGCCACAAATGGACGGCATAGAGGCAAGTCGGATTATCAAAGAAACCCCCGAAATTGCTGAAACCTATATTATGTTCCTTACAGCTCGCTCCGAAGAATACTCCGAAATTGCCGCCTTTGATATTGGGGCTGATGATTATATCGTAAAACCTATCAAGCCACGTGCCTTGATGAGCCGTATCGCTTCTGTTTTTCGCAGAGAAAACAAAAAAAATAAAACTGATGAAGTTTTGGAAGTAAATGATTTGATTATAGACAAACGAAGCTATACCATTACACAAGGCGAAAATATTTTTGAAATGCCTCGCAAAGAGTTTGAACTGCTCTTTTTCCTTGCCCAAAACCCCGAAAGAGTTTATTCTCGCGAGGAACTTTTACAAAAAATTTGGGGCAGTGATGTGTATGTTCTGGCTCGTACCGTAGATGTGCATATACGAAAACTCCGTGAAAAACTTGGCGAAGGCTACATCAAGACCGTCAAGGGGGTAGGCTATAAGTTTTCATTAAACGAATAATTTTTATGCAATGGCAATCTCGCATATTGCCTGTTTCTTTGGCTCTGCTGATAGCCATTATTACTACCTCTTTTTCTGCTCTTTTTGATGTAGAAGCCACTATCCTGATTGTTATTTTCCTGATTTGCTTTGCCAGTTCTTATTTTCTTATTGCCACAGCACTTGAATTTTTAGTGTTTCGGGAAATCAATGAAATTTACCTTTCTTTTGAAAAAATCAAGAAAAAAGACTTCAAACTGGCACGCCGAAGGCTCTCTACACTTACGGCAAGCCCGTTACAACAGCTCAATCAAGAACTATACGAATATGCCACCAAAAAACAAGCAGAAATTGATTATCTTACACAGCTAGAGGCTTTCCGAAGAGAATTTTTGGCAGATGTTTCTCACGAACTCAAAACGCCCATTTTTGCCGCACAAGGCTTTATTCATACCCTCATAGATGGTGCCGTAGAAGACCCCGAAGTCCGTGATAAGTTTTTGCAAAAAGCCGCCAAAAGCCTTGAAGGGCTTGACCACCTCGTACAAGACCTCATCACCCTTTCACAAATGGAAGCGGGCATTATCAAGATGCATTTTCAAGAAACAAACCTAAACTTGATTTTGGAAGAAGTATTTGAGCAGTTGGAAGAAAAAGCCATTGAACGCAACATCGCCCTTATTATTGATGAACGCACTAGCCCCGAATGTATCGTGTGGGCTGATAGAAATCGTATCAGGCAAGTGCTTACCAATTTGGTAGAAAATGGCATCAAATATGGCAAAGACGGCGGATTTGTGAAAGTTTGGCTATTGCAAACCAAAGAACATTGCGTTGTAGAAGTAGAAGATAATGGCACAGGGATTCCTAAAAAGCACTTAACTCGTATTTTTGAACGCTTTTACCGAGTAGAAAAAAGTCGCTCCAAAGAAAAAGGCGGTAGTGGCTTGGGTTTGGCGATTGTCAAACAAATCATCGATGCCCACGAAGGTAGCATAGAAGTAGAAAGTAAAGTAGATAAAGGTTCTACCTTCCGAGTAATTCTCAAACGCTTTCCGAGCAAACTTATTGAGAACATACCTGTCTCACAGAACGAACTCGTAAATCAGGCATAGAGGCTTGTTTGGCAAGCAAAAACTCCTTTTCTTTGCTAAAATCTTTTTTTATGACTTCTCTACCTGCTCAATTTCTGAAAAGCATACCCAGCTTTCTTTCTGAAAATCAAGAACTTTTCTTGCAAAGTCTTTCCCAATCACCTGTAACTTCATTGAGGCTCAATCCGCTCAAAAAAACACTACGCCTACCCTATTCGCCTATGTGTGCTGTGCCTTGGTGCCCAAATGGCTACTATCTTTCTCAAAGACCTTCTTTTACAGAAAATCCTCTGTTTTGGGCAGGAGCTTTTTATGTGCAAGAGGCTTCCTCTATGTTTTTGGAGCAAATTTTTACAAAAATTGCTCCCCAAAAACCGCTGAAAATTCTGGATTTGAGTGCCGCACCTGGTGGGAAAAGTACGCATTTGCTTTCGCTAATGCCCCCTGATAGTTTGCTAGTAAGCAATGAAATTGTAAAAAGTAGAGCTGATATACTTACCGAAAATTTAGCTCGTTGGGGCTATTCCAATTATGTAGTTACACAAAGCAGTCCTGAAAGTTTGGGCAAATTAGAACATTTTTTTGATATAATTTTGGTAGATGCTCCCTGTTCGGGCGAGGGTATGTTTCGCAAAGATAAGGAGGCTATTGGCGAATGGTCGGAAAAAAATGTACTCTTTTGTGCTGAAAGGCAAAAAGATATTCTTGCAAAAATTCTAACTGCACTCGCCCCCGAAGGCTATCTGATTTACAGCACTTGCACCTTCAATCGCCAAGAAAACGAAGAAAATTTACATTGGCTTTGCGAAGAATTTGATTTGCAAAGTGTCAGAGTGCCTCTCTTCCAAGAATGGAATATCACCGAGGTAGAGGAAAAAGGCAGGTTGGCTTATCGCTTTTTACCCCACCAGTTGAAAGGAGAAGGCTTTTTTATAGCCTGTTTGCAAAAGAAACATGCATTTACTACTCCTGATATATCCTGCAAAAATATTTTTCAGCCTTTAAGTTCAAAAGAAAAAAGTATAATGGAGCAATGGGTTTCCTGCGAAAACAAAGAGCTTTACAGCTATCAAGAGCAATTGTTTTTGCTAAACCCCAAGCACACTGATTGGATAAGCCATTTAGCCCAATATGCATACATCAAGCAAACTGCCCTCAAAATAGGTAAGTTCAAAGGTAAAGATTTTATCCCCAGTGCCGAACTGGCATTGAACCCAAATGTTTCCAAAGAAGTGAAAAGGGTGGAACTATCTGAAAAAGAGGCTTTGCAGTTTTTGAGCAAGCAAGATTTCCCGCTTTCATTCAGTGAAAAAGGTTGGTATTTGGCAACTTATCAGCAGTTAGGTTTGGGTTGGCTCAAAAATGTAGGAAATCGCTTCAACAACTATTACCCTTCGGAATGGAGAATTAGAAAATCGCTCTCTTATGTTTAGGTCTAACTTGCAGTAGGGAAACAGGGTTCTATAAAATAGATGTCGGGCAGAAAAGTGAGGGCTAAAGCCCTCAAATTCTTGAACTCCCAACTCCAAACTTTTTGAACATAAGCAATCATCTTTTTCTTTTCAAACAAAAACATAGCCCAAGCAATAATTGTGAAAAAAAAACGTTTTTTCTGTAAAAAATTCGTTAATTTTTTTGTAACTTCGGCACAAATTGTGTTAATACTTGATTAATTCTTATTAAAACACAAAAACATTATGAATAAAAAGTTTTACCTGCTTGCAGTGCTATTTTTTGTAGCTACGGGTTTTGTATTGGGACAATACCAAACCAAAAAAGTAAAAATCAAAGACGGCGACCAAGAAGGTACCGCCGAAGTATGTGTAGGTTGTAAAATCACTCCTGACCCCAGTAAAACCTATTATTGGGTAAAAGGGGGCAAGGTAGGCAATAGCAAAGGCTCTTTCCAAGGCGAACTTCTGCACGGCTCTCTGGAAACATACACAATGGGGCTAGAAGGTAAGGAAATGGTAGAAAAAGGGAACTATTTTACGGGACTAAAAAATGGGAAAATAGAAAACTACATTTTAGGAGGTATCCTTGAAACCATAGAAACCTTTGACAAAGGCGATTTGAAAGAAGTAGAATTCTACCACCCCGAAACCAAAGTATTAGACCATAAATACGTGTTTCTTTCCGATGCCAATAAGTTTCCTCGTAAAGTAAAAATGTTTTTTTACTATACCGCAGACCATCTGGACGATAACAAAAAACCCACAGGTAAAAAATTTGGCAGACGTTTGGAAATTGATGGTTATCAGCAAATCAATCCGCTAACAAGTTCTTTTTCTAATTTCTATGACGGTGCCTACAAAAAATTCCATATTTGGGAAGATAAAGAAACCCTTGTACAAGAAGGTACTTTTAGCAAAAACAATCGTGTAGGTGAATGGAAAAACTATTACGCCGATGGCATAGTGGCTGTTATTACCTACAACAATGATGTTATCGCTTCTGAAAAATTCTTGAAAGATGGGCAACCCTTCACAGGTGTAGTAAAAGAAATGAGTTTGAGTGGCAAGTCAGAAATTGCACTTATTGAAGTAAAAAATGGCGTAAGAGACGGCAAAACACAAGATAATTTCCGTGAAAATGATAAAAAAGAATGGAAACCAACTCGCACTATTGAGTACAGCAACGGAAAAGCCAAAGATGAAGCCTTTGATTTTGCTACCTTCCTAAGCAAGCAAAAAATCGTAAGAGAAGCCAAATATACTATGGAATGTGATAGCAAAGGGAGCGGTTTGCTTTATTTAGACAAAATCCAATACACCGATAAAGGAGCTATTGCCTATTTCCAAACCGTGAATACTACTTTTGTCAGAGGTTCTGCTATTCGTACCGATGCTCCGGGTGGTAAAAATGCCTTCAATGCTTACGATTTAACAACGAAAAAAATTTACCCCGTAACCAAAGTATTTAATATCGCTCTTGCTCCTTATAGCCAATCATCGGCTTACGGAGAAATGCACACTTTCATTTTGTATTTTGAAGGTGTAACCGAAGCAATCAAGAAAATCAGTTTCATTGAGGGAGACCCCGAAAATCCTTTTGTAATAGACGAGAAAACAGGAAATACCACTTATCACTGGGGTTGCTACGAACTAATAACCAAATAGTTATAGTTGTTGCTGAAACAAAAATACACAAGGGACACACCTACGCATAGTAAAGGTGTCCCTTGTATTTTTCTGCAAGTCTATTTTTCTCTCATTTCTTTACCAACTTGGTACTCCACAATTTTTCTCCATTGTGCAAGTTTATAGCATACAAACCTCTACTGAGGTCAGGGATTTTTTTGCTCAAAGCCTCTTCTAATTTTGCTTTATTTCCTTGCACCGATAAGTGTAAGTTACCTTGTAAATCATACAACTTCAATTCCCACTGAATCATTGTTTCTTCACTTGGCAGGCGAAGTTGTACTTTATCAGTAGTAGGATTAGGATAAATACCAAAAAGAGAATTTTCATTTTCAGAAGCTATGTAAATGGCTTGTGTATAACTTTTTTTGCCGTTTCTATCTTTTTGCGATAAACGATAGTAGGCAGAAGCCTCTGGATATACATCTCTAAACTCATATTTGCTCAAACTCGTAGCTTTTTCTTTACCTGCCACAAAACCTATCTTAAAGAAACTTTTGCCATCATAACTTTTTTCCACTTCAAATACTTCGTTATTGAACTCAAAAGAAGTTACCCATTCCAAAAGATTTGTACTCGGATTGATTTTCCTTCCTGTAAAGCTCACAAGACGCACAGGTAAAATATCTACATCAACTCCTACAACAAGTTCCCTACCAAATTCATTGACGGTACTAGAAGGACGGCGAGCTCTTACACTTCCAAAACCTTCTCCATATCCTACTTGCACCCAAGCACTGGGGTCTGTATTACCAATAGGACGCATAAAAATTTTGAAAGCCTCTGCCAAAGGATTGGGGTCTGAAGGTGTATTGAGAATAGGATATAAACCACTGCGAAATTGGTCTTCTTTTATATCTATCTCAATTTCATCAACATCTGAAAAAGTAGTATTTCCTCCATACTGCCGAAATACCCAAAACACCTTGCTATACACAAGGGTCGTGATGCTGGGATAAAAGTCATCAGGCATATTGTCATACACACGAGAAATAACAATATTACCATTGGGGAAAGTGCCTGCATTATCAAAATCTATCAAAATATCTACTTTGGGACGTTGATTAAAATCCGCAGAGCCGCTCACACTGGTAGCAGAACCTCCATCACCTACGGGAGCAACTTCTCCATTGAAATAGTCCATAGAGCCAAGATTTTCTATTTCTATTACTCTATGAAAAGTAAAAGGATTGATTGTAAAGGCTATATCTCCATTTCCTAAGTTTCTATCCATAGGCACATACGAAACCAAAGTAAAATATTTGGGGTGGGTTCTATTTACTTGTACGTGCATCCATTCTCTAATAGTTTTTTCATCTAAAGCCGTACCCCAAAAGCGAAACTCTTGCAAACCTGCATCTCGTAAAGAATGGTTATCTGTACCATTATCATCATCTTTGAAAAAAACGGTTCTTCTATCAGGCGTAACAACCGCTCCCGAGGATAAAGTACCCGTATTTTTTACTCCGTCTAAATAAAAATGCCACTGCCCCGATTTATCACGCACCATAGCAAAATGATGCCAACGAGCATCTGTTGAAGTTAAAATGAAACCAGTATTTATATGTGTTCCTGATGCATCAATAATGAGCCTTCCCGAGCCATCTTGCAAGTATAATCCAAAGCCATTGGGTGCGTTAATATCTCCGTTGTAAAAAAAGTACTGGTCGTCTCCTATAAATCCTGGTGTTCTAAACCGAAACCAACCTTCTACGGTGAAATCTGTTGTTTTTTTCAAAACAGCGTCAGCCCTGTGAATCAGATAGCTACCTGAAGCATCACCTAATATTTGATTATCGGGTGGAGGGGCGGCAGTGGTAGGTGGAGAGGTATTCAGTACAACCCACACATTATCTCCAACTTGCCTTGTAACAGCTACATCTGGTATGCCATCTGTATTAAAATCTGCAACTGCAATCGCTGTTGCATTTATAATTGGTAATTCGGTATCCAGTGTAAAAGTAGAAGAAAAAGAACCCATTGTATTTCTCCATATTGGAAATGAAGAAGTTGAGGCTCTTCGTGAGCATAATAAATCTAAATCTGAGTCATTATCCAAATCAGCTAATTTTACTTGGTATAGATAGTTAGGAGCGTTTATCGGAATTATGCAACGATTGGCAGGAACAGAATAATTGAAACTACCTGAACCATCACCCCTAATCGTTGTAATAACATTAGCGGAGCTAAAAGTAGTATCGGAAGAGATAGCAATATCGGTAAAGCCATCTTGGTCTATATCACCAACATCTAAACTAAAATTAAAAGCGGCAAAAATACCGGGTACTGCCACAGCCGAGTTTAGGGTAGGATTATTCAAATTGTAAATTCTATACACTCTATTAAAAGTATAGCTTGTGAAAAGAATTTCGGGTTTATTCGCCGAAGCATCAAAAACCCCAACTGCAAGAGAGTGAGTTACATTGTAAGAGGGCATCAAATAAGTGGGGGGAGCGGGGTCGGGAATATCCTTGACAATGCAAGTAAATCCCCCCGTGCCATCGTTGTTAAAAAAAGCTATTCTATGTACCAAGGGAGAAATCGTTTGGAAATAAGTAATAATATCCAAATCCCCATCTTCATCATAATCAATGCTTTTAATAACTCTCGCCCCTTGAAAAGGAGGACCGGGAATACCGTAATTAGTTGGAGTGTTCAAAACTCCTGTGCCTATATTAGTGAAAACAACAATACCTTTATCTTCATCTGAAACAACCACGTCGTTATCACCATCGCTATCTATATCTGCCATTACAATGCCATACAAACTAGTTCCTGAAACATTGTATAAACTTGGAGACCCCAAGGCAAATCCATTTCTATCAATCATCATTACTGATAAATCAGATGTGCCATTGGTAGTTACCAAATCGGCTATACCATCTCCGTTAAGGTCTGCGGCTTCTAAAAAATTCCGCTGAACAAAAGTAGGAAAGCCCGTCGCAACATTTCTAAACGTAGAAAAATCCAATTGTGCCTTGACATTTATTGAAAAAATCAAATAGAGCAGGCTACTTATAGTTATTCTTGCTATCATTGGTGTAAAGATTTGTGTGTAGTAGGAATAAAGCAATTTTTATACAAATTTATTCCTCAATCGCCTTCGTAGCCCCAGAACTATACGAAAATACCTATAAAATATACCAAAGTATCAAAAAGATTTACAAGTGTAATTTTCGGAAAGGCTTGTCATTTTGTTTATACCTTTTGTAGCAAAAGGTAAATAAAAAACCTACAAGTTTTTGCCAACTTGTAGGTTTGAGTATTTGAACTAACACTCCGTTAGGCTTGGGTTGTGTTATTTTCCTCGTTGTTAGCAGTGTTTTCTGTATTTTGGGAGAGCGTTTCAGTGGTTTCTGTTTTGGTTTTCTTACCACCTCTTCTGCTACGACGTGATTTTTTCTCAGTTTTAGCTTCTTTTTGGAAGGTTTCGTTGAAATCAACGAGTTCAATGATAGCAGTTTCTGCTCCATCGCCCAAACGCGTACCCAACTTAATAATACGTGTATAACCACCATTACGATTACCTACTTTTGCAGAAACTTCTGAAAAGAGTTCTTTGATAGCCTCTTTATTCTGCAAATAAGCAAACACAGTTCTACGATTGTGCATTGCTTGAAGCGTAGTGGTATTGTTGCTTTCTTTGGCTCGGGTAATGAGCGGCTCTACATACACTCGCAAAGCCTTTGCTTTGGCAAGCGTAGTAGTGATACGTTTTTCCAAAATCAGGGAACTTGCCATATTCGCCAGCATTGCTTCGCGATGCGAGGCAGTTCTATTTAGGTTTTTTACTTTATCTCCGTGTCTCATAAAAATTAAAATGTTTTAAGAAGCAAGGGGCTTCAAATCCAACCATTATTCTTCATCAAGTTTGTATTTGGCAACGTCCATACCAAAATGTAAGCCTTTTTCAGCTACGAGTTGCTCTAGTTCGGTCAGGGACTTTCTACCAAAATTTCTAAATTTCATCATATCGGCAATTTCTAACTGCACAAGGTCGCCAAGTGTCTTAATATCTGCCGATTTAAGGCAGTTGTAAGCACGTACCGAAAGGTCAAGGTCAGCCAGCGGGGTTTTGAGCAGTTTTCTCATACGCAATACTTCTTCATCAACAGTAACGGTTTCTTCTTTCTGCACTACATCAAAGGTCATAGTTTGGTCGGAGAATAGCATAAAGTGCTGTATGAGAATATGAGCGGCATTTTTCAAAGCCTCTTCGGGGTGAATAGTGCCATCGGTTTCTATTTCAATAATGAGCTTTTCGTAGTCAATTTTTTGCTCTACCCTTGTATTTTCTACCGCATATCTTACATTTTTGATAGGCGTAAAGATAGAATCAATAGCTATAAAATTTAGCGTTTGGTCAGGAAGTTTATGCTCTTCGGCAGGTACATAGCCACGTCCTTTTTCTACGATTAGCTCCATATCCAGCACCACGGACTTATCCATTTCGCAAATTACTAAATCGGGATTGGTAATTTGATAGGAAGTGCAGAATTTGGCAATATCCCCAGCAGTAAGCACATCTTTATTTTTGATTTGTATGCTTATCTTGTTTTCTGCTACATCAGCAATCTTTTTGAAACGTACTTTTTTGAGATTGAGTACAATTTCCGTAACATCTTGCACTACGCCGGGAATGGTAGAAAATTCGTGCAAAACTCCTTGAATCCTGAAAGCTGTAACGGCATAGCCCTCCAAAGAAGAGCGTAATACTCTACGCAAAGCATTTCCAATGGTTACTCCGTAGCCTCTTTCCAGAGGTTTGAACTCAAACAAGCCGTGAAAATCATCGGCTTTTTCCATCACTACTTTGCTGGGCATCTGAAACGCTAAAATGGACATATCTTTACGATTTTTGAAAGTTTTGGTTTGAATTTTGAAGGTTTGAGCGGGCAAACCTTCAAAATCAGAATTATTTAGAGTACAATTCTACAATGAGTTGCTCTTGGATATTTTCAGGAATTTGCTCTCTTTCAGGGTAAGAAACAAATTTACCTTGCATTAGTTTGTTATCCCATTCCAACCAGTTGAATCGGTTGGAGCGTTTTGCCAAGCTCTCTACAATTACCTCTAAGGATTTAGATTTTTCACGCACTCCCACAATATCACCCGGACGCAACTGATAAGAAGGTATATTCACGATTTCACCATTCACGGTGATATGCTTGTGAGAAACCAACTGGCGGGCGGCTCGGCGTGAAGGAGCAATACCCAAACGATATACCGTATTATCCAAACGTGCTTCCAAAAGTTTGAGCAAGTTTTCCCCTGTAATACCTTCTTTGATACTTGCTTTGTGGAAAATTTTTGCAAATTGTCTTTCTAATACACCATAGATGTATTTTGCTTTTTGTTTTGCGGCAAGCTGAACAGCATATTCAGACTGCTTTCTTTTCTTGCCTCTGCCGTGCATACCCGGAGCATAGTTTTTCTTTTGCACATATTTATTTGCTCCTAAGATAGCTTCACCAAACTTACGTCCTATTTTTGCTTTCGGACCAGTGTATCTTGCCATTTTTTTGTAAAGGGTTAAAAAGTGAAACTTATAGAATTAGTCTTGCAAGCCTACCGCACAAACCTAAGTTGATTGGTTTCTTGCAATCCATAACTCTCAAAAATTTTCATTAAACGCGTCTTCTTTTAGGAGGACGACAGCCATTGTGGGGTAGTGGAGTAACATCTTGGATAGTCATTACCTCTATACCCGTAGCCTGTACAGTTCTGATAGCAGATTCTCTGCCCGAACCAGGTCCTTTCACGAATACATCTACCTTGCGAAGTCCTAAATCAAAGGCTTTTTTAGCACAATCCGAAGCGGTTACTTGGGCGGCATAAGGGGTATTCTTTTTAGAGCCTCTGAAACCCATTTTCCCTGCCGAAGACCAAGCAATTACTTGTCCGTTGTTGTTGGTAATGGTGATGATGATATTGTTGAAAGACGCTTTGATATGTACCTGCCCTACGGGGTCTACTTGTACCAAGCGTTTTTTTACTTTTTCTTTTTTGTTATCTTTCGCTGCCATAATTTCAGAAGTTAAAACTTTACCTACTATTTAGTAGCCTTTTTCTTGTTAGCCACGGTCTTACGCTTACCTTTACGCGTACGAGAGTTGTTTTTGGTACTCTGACCTCTCACGGGCAAGCCTTTGCGGTGGCGAATACCACGATAGCAACCAATATCCATCAAACGCTTGATGCTCAATTGCACTTGTGAGCGAAGTTGTCCTTCGGTAGTGTATTCGTCATTGATAATATTACGAATTTTTACCGCTTCATCATCAGACCATTCAGCCACTTTTTTGTCCCAAGAGATACCTGCTTTGGAAAGAATTTTTTGGGCTGAGCTACGACCAATTCCATAGATGTACGTGAGAGCAATTTCTCCACGCTTGTTGTTGGGAATATCTACACCAGCGATTCTCATAACTAACCTTGTCTTTGTTTGTATTTAGGATTTTTTTTGTTAATCACATAGATTTTTCCTTTTCTACGGATTACCTTGCAGTCTGCACTGCGTTTTTTTACTGAAGCACGTACTTTCATATCCGTAAATTTTATTTGTAACGATAAACGATTCTGCCTTTGGTCAAATCATAGGGCGACATTTCCACCTTTACCTTATCGCCGGGCAAAATTTTGATGTAATTCATACGCATTTTACCCGAAATGTGAGCAATGATTTCGTGTCCGTTTTGAAGCTCTACTCTAAACATTGCGTTGGAAAGAGCCTCTGTAATAATTCCGTCTTGTTCAATGGACGCCTGCTTTGCCATATTTTTTTGCTAAAACTTCTTCAATATATTCAAAAGTAGTCAGGATAGTTGCTTTTCCACTTACTACTGCTACGGTATGCTCAAAATGTGCGGCAGGGGTTCTATCTACGGTACGGATTGTCCAAGCATCTTCCTCTTGTATCACTTCTTTTTTCCCCATACTTACCATTGGTTCAATGGCAATTACTGCTCCATTTCTAAGCATTACGCCTTTTCCACGTTTGCCGTGATTGGGTACATCTGGTTTTTCGTGTAAATTTTTTCCCACACCGTGCCCTGCCAGTTCTCTGATTACAGAAAAACCAAAACTTTCTACATATTTCTGAATAGCGTAGCTTATATCTCCTACTCTTGCTCCAAAACGCACCTGTTCAATACCTTTGTACAAAGCGGCTTTGGTTACGTCTAAAAGTTTTTGCACTTCGGGCTTTACTTCACCCACTGCGTATGTATATGCACTATCGCTATGAAAGCCATCTTTGAATACGCCACAATCAATAGAAACTATATCGCCTTCTCGCAGTTCGTAGTCGCCGGGTATTCCGTGTACTACTTGTTCATTCACCGAAATACACAAAGCCGCAGGATACGGCGGAGATTCTTTCAACTGATACCCCTTGAACGAGGGTTTTGCATTGTTATCTCTGATAAACTCTTCCGCTATCTGATTGAGCTTTGAAGTTTTTACGCCGGGTTCAATCCACTTGGCTACTTCGGCGTGGGTTTTGCCCAAAATCTGAGCATTTGCCCTGATAATTTCTATTTCTGCGTTGGTTTTTAGAATTACATCTTTCATTATTGTACTGCCGCCAAAGTAGATGTATCACTAATTTTACCCGATTGCATCAGACCTTCGTAATGTTTCATTAGCAAGTAACTCTCTATTTGCTGTAAGGTATCTAATACTACCCCCACCATAATCAAAAGAGAAGTACCTCCAAAAAACATTGCAAAGTTAGAGTCTGTACCCATTGTTACGCGTACCACCGAAGGTACAATAGCAATGAATGCTAAAAACAATGAGCCGGGCAAGGTTATTTTTGATAATACGCTGTCAATATATTCAGCCGTAGGCTCACCGGGTTTTACACCGGGTATAAATCCACCATTTCGTTTCATATCATCAGCTATCTGTTTAGGATTGATAGTGATAGCTGTGTAGAAATAAGTGAATAGTAAAATCATTACTGCAAAAATCAGGTTGTACTGCCAACTGAATTGGTTGGAAAAAACCGTTACAATGGCTTGTGCAAACTGGCTTTTATCTGAAAACAAACCTGCAAGAAGCGAAGGCAAAAACATCAAAGACTGAGCAAAAATAATAGGCATTACCCCTGCTGTGTTAAGTTTGAGCGGTAGATACTGCCTTTGCCCACCATAGACTTTATTGCCTACAACTTGCTTGGCGTATTGGATAGTTATTCGGCGTACCGCTTGCGTTACCATTACTACCAAAAGCACAATGAAAAATAATAGCACAAATTCCATTACAAGCAAGAACGGACTACCCGGTGCGGCTTTGCTTCCGAAACGTGCAGTAAGTTCCAAGTAAATAGCTTGTGGAAAGCGTGAAACAATACCTATCATTATGAGCATTGAAACTCCATTGCCTATACCCTTATCGGTAATTCTATCACCAAGCCACATACAAAACATAGTACCCGCTGTAAGAATTACCATTGCATAAGCCGTAAAGAAAGCAGGACTAATATTAGGGTTGAGAGCAATGAAAATATCAGGATTTTGTAAATAAGCATAAGACTGAACCAAAGTAAAAGCGATAGTCAGATACTTGGTCAGTTGGTTTAGTTTCTTTCTGCCATTTTCGCCCTCTTTCTGCATTTTTTGAAAGCTTGGCAGAGCCACAGAAAGCAATTGTACCGCAATAGAGGCTGATATGTAAGGCATAATTCCCAAGGCAAAAATCGCCACATTTTGGAAAGCCCCACCAAGGAAAATATCCAAAAAGCCTCTTGCTGTATTGCCTGCTTGCTTAACGAGTTTGTCAGGGTCTATCCCGGGCAAAACAATATGAGCCCCTACCCGAAACACAATAAGCAAGATGAGCGTATTGATAATACGCTTTCTTAGCTCTTCAATGGCAAAAATATTTTTTATGGTTTGGATAAACTTTTTCATATCTGCTTAAATAGTAGTGGCAACACCGCCCATTTTTTCAATCGCTTCTTTAGCTGTTTGGGAGAATGCGTGTGCAGTAATATCTAATTTAGCTTTCAACTCGCCTCTACCCAAAACTTTTATCAAATCTTTTTTGCCTGCAAAGCCGTGTTGTTGTAAGAAAGCAACATCAATGCTCTGAACGCCAAATTGTTCGGCAAGCTCGGCAAGAGTATCTAAATTGATGGGCTTGTAGCTAACTTTGAAAGGATTTTTGAAACCAAACTTGGGGATACGTCTTTGCAAAGGCATCTGACCACCTTCAAAGCCTCTCTTGGCTTTATAGCCAGAGCGAGACCTTGCCCCTTTGTGTCCGCGTGTAGAAGTACCACCTCTACCTGAACCAGGACCACGCCCTATTCTTTTTCTGCTTTTTACTGAACCTTCGGCAGGTTTTAATTCGTGTAGTTTCATTGTTTTTCTGTTTTAACTCGCTTTCGCTGAACGCTATACTTCATTGAGAAGTTTAAGGTTTGGCATATACACAAACCTTAAACGATTTTATAGATTTTCCACTTTTACAAGGTGGCTAACTTTTTCTATCATACCTTGAATTTGTGGGGTAAGGGTATACTCACGGCTTTTGCCAATTCTTCCCAGCCCCAAAGAAGCCATAATTTTGTGTTGTCTTTCAGGACGACCAATTAGGCTACGTACTTGTGTAACTTTTACCTTTGTCATTGTTTCTATCCGTTAAAAACTTTTTGCAAACTTACTCCTCTCATCTGTGCAATTGTATGTGGAGCACGAAGTTTCAAGAGAGCATCAATGGTAGCCTTTACTACGTTGTGAGGGTTTGATGAACCTTTGGATTTCGCCAAAACGTCTTTTATACCTGCACTTTCAAGCACAGCACGCATCGCACCACCCGCAATTACTCCTGTACCAGGTGCGGCAGGTTTTATGAATACTTTGCCTCCACAGAATTTTCCGTGTGCTTCGTGAGGAATGGTATGTTTGAGGATAGGTACTTGCACCAAGTTCTTTTTGGCATCGTTGATACCCTTGGTAATGGCATCAGTTACTTCGTTGGCTTTGCCCAATCCATAACCTACGATACCATCGCCATTGCCTACTACAACAATAGCGGCAAAGCTAAAACGTCTTCCTCCTTTTACCACTTTGGCAACACGCTCAATAGCTACTACTCTTTCTTTGAGTTCTACGTCGCTAACTCGGATATGTTTTTTGTTGTTCATAAGTTCGTTTTTTTAGAATTGCAAACCTCCCTCTCTTGCTCCATCAGCCAAAGCCTTCACTTTGCCGTGATATAGGTAGCCGTTTCTATCAAAAACTACTGCCTTAATACCATTGGCAGTGGCTTTTTCGGCGAGTTTTTTTCCTACTTCTTTTGCTACCTCAATATTAAGTTTGGTAGCGTTCAAATCAAAAGAAGAGGCACTTGCAAGCGTAACTCCACGCGTATCATCTATGATTTGGGCGTAAATACGCGTATTGGAACGAAATACCGACAAACGAGGGCGAGCAGGCGTACCCAACACTCTGCCTCTAATTCTACGTTTGATTTTTTCTCTGCGAATATCTTTCTGCGTTGCCATAGCTCAATTATTTTTTAGACGCTGTTTTACCTGCTTTTCTTCTGATTACCTCGCCCACGAAACGAATACCTTTACCTTTGTAAGGTTCCACAGGACGCAATGAGCGGATTTTTGCGGCAATGTGTCCGATAAGTTGCTTATCTATACATTCCAAAGTAATGGTAGGGTTTTTCCCTTTTTCTGTAACCGCACTCGCCTTGATTTCAGGAGGCAAACCAAAGAAAATAGGGTGTGAATACCCTAAGGCAAGTTCCAACACATTGCCCGATACACTGGCTTTGTAACCTACCCCTACCAATTCTAATTCTACTTTGTAGCCCTCTGTAACACCTACTACCATATTGTTTATCAAGGCACGATACAAGCCGTGAAGTGCCTTGTGGCGTTTCTGGTCGGTAGGTCTTTCTACACGTACAGCCCCGTTTTCTACTACTACTTTAATATCGGGGTCAATGGTTTGGCGAAGTTCGCCTTTGGGACCTTTTACACTCACCTCGTTACCGCTCACACTCACAGTAACTTTGGCAGGTAAAGCAATGGGTTTCTTTCCAACTCTTGACATTTTTTTGAATTTTTGACGTTATACTAATAAACGTAGCACAACACTTCACCACCAACATTCAAAGTGCGTGCTTCCTTATCGGTCATTACTCCTTTGGAAGTAGAGAGGATAGCTATCCCCAGACCGTTCAGGACTCTTGGCATATCTTCTACGCCTACATACTTACGCAAACCGGGCGAACTCACTCGCTCTAGTTTGGTGATAGCAGATTCTTTGGTGGCAGGATGATACTTCAAAGCAATCTTGATAACCCCTTGATGATTGGGAGTTTCCTCAAATTTGTAGTTCTGAATATACCCTTTTTCAAAAAGCACTTTCGTAATTGCTTTTTTTATGTTTGAAGCAGGGATTTCCACTACTCTATGTCTTGCTTTGATAGCATTCCTGATTCTTGTCAGATAATCGGCTATAGGGTCTGTTGTTACCATATTCCTTGCATTAAAATATTATGCCCTCAAATTGAGGACGCAAATATACGAATAAATTTTGATTACCAAATAAAAAGGTAAAAATTTTTTTAAGTTACTCAAAATCTGTTATTCGGTAGATTGATAAAAACTTTTTTAGCATTTAACATTTTCGGCACTAAAGCTATTTTTGTAATTAGTTCAGAAAGTTCAAAGGTTTAAGCGTTTGAGATATAAGTTTTACTCCATCTAAATTTCCAATCCCCTAAATCCTGTTTCCTGTTTCCATAATCCAATAAACCCAAACAATTGCTATTTTTTTTCAAAAAAATCTTTATTTTTGCTTTCTTTGTATCAAAACACATTTTATATGACTTTGCAAAACACTCTTTTTTCTCTTTGGATAGGGGTTTTTGCGTTATTTGGTTGTCAGGAACTATCTAAACCCAAAAAGAAAATGCAATACTTCAAAGATATTCACTCTTTTGCCAATACCGATAAGGTACAAATGCACCATTTAGAATTAGACTTAAAGGTTGATTTTGAACGCAAAGTGCTTTCGGGTACAGTTCTTGTTCATTTTGAAAACCCCCACAAAGTCAAAGAACTGATTTTAGATACTGACCAACTCACTATCAAGAGGGTTCGTTTGGATAACGGCGAAGATGCTTCTTTCAAAATAGGTAAATCAGTAAAATATCTTGGTGAGCCTTTGAGTATTCAAATCCAGCCCGATACGAAAGCTGTAGCCATAGAATACGAAACTTCTCCCGAAGCGGCGGCTCTGCAATGGCTTGCTCCCGAACAAACCGCAGGCAAAAAATCCCCTTTTTTATTCAGCCAATCGCAATGCGTGCTGGCAAGAAGTTGGTTTCCTTGCCAAGATATCCCGGGCGTAAGATTTTCTTACAAGGCACGCGTGCAAGTACCTGATAGCCTGCTGGCTCTGATGTCGGCAAAAAATCCTCAAACTAAAAATGCAAGTGGCATTTACGAATTTGAAATGCCCCAACCTATTCCTGCATATTTGGTAGCCATAGCAGTTGGCGATTTAGAATTTGCCCCTATTGATGAACGCACAGGCATTTATGCCGAGCCTGCAATGCTGGATACTGCTCGCAAAGAATTTGAAGATTTAGGCAAAATGGTAACTATTGCCGAGCAAATCTATGGAAAATATGAATGGGAACGTTACGATTTGCTCGTATTGCCCCCCAGTTTCCCTTTTGGTGGAATGGAAAACCCAAGACTTACTTTTGCCACACCTACTATTATTGCAGGCGATAAATCTTTGGTGAGTTTGGTTGCTCACGAGCTGGCTCATTCTTGGTCAGGCAATTTGGTTACCAATGCCACTTGGAACGATTTTTGGCTCAATGAAGGTTTTACGGTGTATTTTGAAAGACGCATAATGGAAGAACTTGAAGGCAGAGATTATGCCGAAATGCTAGCTCTCTTGGGCTATCAGGATTTACTTGCCGATATTGAAGAATTAGGAGCCAACAGCAAAGATACCAAATTGCAATTAGACCTTCGCCAACGCAACCCTGATGATGCCGTAACAGAAATTGCCTACGAAAAAGGCTATTTCTTTTTGCGTCTGATTGAAGAAAATATTGGTAGAGAAAAGTTTGATAGTTTTGTCAAAAAGTATTTCAAAACTTTTGCTTTTGAAGCAATGAACACCGAAAATTTTATTAAATTTTTGGAAAAAGAATTGTTGGAAAAGAACGAGGCTCTCACCCACAAAATACGCTATCAGGATTGGATTTTTGGAGTAGGTATTCCCGATAATTGCCCCAAAGTCCGCTCTTTACGCTTTGAAAAAGTTGATGAAGAACTCAAAAAATGGATAGCTCATAAACAAGCCGATAGCCTACAAACTGCAACTTGGAGTAGCCACGAGTGGCTTCATTTCATTCGCCACTTGCCCAATACAATGACTTTGCAAGATATGGAACAACTAGATAAGGCTTTTGGCTTTACAAACTCAGGCAATAGTGAAATTCTTGCGGCTTGGTTTGTGCATTGTATTCATCAAAAATACGCAAAGGCTTACCCCGCACTTGAAAAATTTTTGATGAATGTAGGTCGCCGAAAGTTTCTTTCCCCACTTTATACAGCTATGAGCAAATACCCCGACACCAAAGTTATGGCTATAAAAATCTATGAAAAAGCTAAAAGTGGTTATCATAGCCTTGTAAGGGCAAAAATTGAAGAAACTTTGGGGGTAGCTGTACAGGCAAAATAGAAGCCAAGATTAAAATAATTTTCAGGACTAAATTGTTTGTTTTTGCATAAACTTTCAACATTTGAAGAAGTAAAATTTTCGTAGTTATTTAGGTATAGTTTGAAGTCATGAAGAAGGAAATAGGATTTAGGAGATTGAAACTTTATACTGATTAAAACTTTTACATCAACTTTTAACCCTTTGAACTTTTTGAACGCAAATAATTATCTTGTATCAGTTGTCTAAACGCTGAATTTTATGTTTGTACTTGCTCAACAGAACTCAATTGCTAATCATTGGCTTGCAGATTTGCGAAACATTCACACACAAAAAAATAGAGCTGATTTTCGGCGAAATATGTGCCGAATAGGTGAAATACTGGCATACGAGATTTCTAAAACTTTTCATTATCATAAAAAAGAAGTGCAAACCCCTTTAGCTACGGCACAAGTACAAATCAGTGATGAAAAAGTAGTTTTAGCAACTATTTTGCGTGCAGGCTTACCCTTTTATCAGGGTTTCTTGAATGTTTTTGAAAGTGCCGAAAGTGCTTTCATAGGTGCTTACCGAGGCGAACACCAAGAAGACGAAAGTTTTGAAATTCAATTGCATTATAGCGTAGCCCCCGATTTAAGCGATAAAACCCTGATTCTCATAGACCCAATGCTTGCTACGGGCAAATCTTTGAGCATAGCTCTCAAAAAACTGCTCAAAAACGGAAAGCCCAAGCATATTCATATTGCCGCTATCATTGGCAGTAAAGCAGGAGTAAGCTACTTGCAGGAAAATATCCTTGATGAATTTTCACTGTGGTTGGGCGATTTGGATAATGACTTAAACCACAAGTCTTATATTGTACCCGGCTTGGGTGATGCAGGCGACTTGGCTTTTGGTGTAAAATTGTAATATTATTTTGAGCAGAACATTATACCTCTAAACTTCAAAACTATACCTTACTCACTCAAATTACTCGGCTATGCAAACTTTCAAGGATTTTTTTAACTCACTACAAGATTTCTATCGCGATTTATCCAATCCTGATAGCGGATTGGACGCCAAGTTAGCCCAAGAAAGACGCATCTTCCTGCTCAAAGATTTGGTGAACCTCATTCGCCCACGAACTTTTACCAACATTCGCAAAATTGCCGAGCAAAAAATTCAGGAACTCACCCAACTGCTCCAACAAGATACACAAGCCCGTAGCAATCTCAAAAAACTCATTGAAGAAATCTGTCTGCAAAACAACCCACTGCTCGTTTTCACCGAAGTAGGAATAATGAGCAGTAAAGGCTTTTGGGCAGAAACTTATGAAAGACTTTCTTACAAAATACTTCCTCCTTTGCATCGCGAAGGCGAGTTACGCACCGTTATCAATGAAGTTTTTTACAAAAAAGATGACTACAACTGGATAACCCTGATAAGCAATGAGTTGTGGATAGAACTGGCTCATACGCTCCAACTCTTTGATAGCGAGGAAATGCAAAAATACTTTCTCAATGAAATGCTCAATGCTATTGTAGTGCTTGCTCAAAAGGCTACTTCCTTGGGGCTTGAGCCTGAAATCATTGAGAAGTTGCCCGATATGGACGATTTGAACTCGCCTTTTCTTTCAATGCTCATTGAAATTAGCAAGTTTGTCGAAAAATACAAAGATATTACTACCGACCAAATTCCCAGCGAGGAAGATTACAACCAAATTTGGGTGCTTTTGCAACAATGTGAAGATAGCATTGCTCGTTTGCACAAAGACAGAGAAAAGTATGGCATCAGTTTGCGAATTACTTACTTCATCTTACGACTTACACAAAATATTGAACGCTTAAAAAAAATTTTACACTTCATCAGACCTACCTCCAAAGAAGCTAATTTGCAAGAAGTCATTTTCTTTTTCAAAGAAATTGTTTGGGCAGAAAACAAAAAATATAGCTTACGCAAGCACTTTTCAGATAATCTGAGCTTTTTGGCTCATAAAGTTGTAGAGCATACTGCCAAAACAGGCGAGCACTACATTACAAACAACAGGAAAGAGTATTTTGAACTATTCAGAAAAGCATTGGGGGGCGGTGTAATTGTGGCTTTTTTAGTACTCATCAAAGCTAAACTTTCTTATATTGAGCAAGATACGGCTCCCATGCTAATGGCTATATTTTACAGCCTCAACTACTCACTGGGCTTTATTCTGATACACATTTTTCACTTCACATTAGCCACCAAACAGCCTGCAATGACTGCCTCTACCATTGCCGATATTTTGAGCGAATGGCGAAACTTGAAAAGCCCTAAAAGTAAAGAACGTGTTTTATATGGGCAACTACTTCATACACTTATCAGAATGATAAGAAGCCAATTTATTTCTCTTTCAGGAAATGTTTTGGCTGTAATTCCTGTGGCTTACCTGCTTACAATGGGATATTTTTGGATTTTTGAAACAGATGTAGTAGGCTTTCAGAAAGCTGAAAAAACCGTAAAAGAACTTTCGCCCTGGGCAAGCTTTTCTTTGCTCTATGCCGCCATTGCAGGTGTATATCTGATGACAGCAGGCTTGATTGCAGGCTACTACGATAACCAAGTGGTCTATAATAATATTCCTGCTCGTATGCGGAAAT
The DNA here is from genome assembly GCA_964654605.1 of uncultured Cytophagales bacterium. GTDB lineage: Bacteria > Bacteroidota > Bacteroidia > Cytophagales > Thermonemataceae > Raineya. Next base: position 39,628 of record CAZZLW010000048.1, read on the forward strand.
ACTCTATTTTCAGGAAAATCTTACCTTCACAATTGTTTGAAAAGTTTGTTGCATACATTGAAAAAAACACAGGAGCCTTAGCCAGCAACTTCTTTTTGGGAATATTTTTAGGCTCAACTTCTACCATTGGTAAAATTATAGGCTTGGGCATAGATATTCGGCACGTAACTTTCGCAGGAGGGGCTTTTGCAATGTGCCTGCAAGTACAACACGGGCAAATGCCTCTGGAAATTATTTTAGAAACACTTTTGGGTGTTTTCTTGATAGGTTTGGTAAATGTTACGGTGAGCTTTGGTCTTTCAGTTATTGTTGCTCTCAAATCCCGAAATGTTACCTTTGTAGAAACAGGAAAGATTGTACAGATATTGCTTAAAGCTTTTTTCAAAAAGCCTTTGGCGTTTTTCTTTCCTTTACAAATTCCCGAACTTTTACCTGATGAGAAGAAAACTTCAAAAAAAGAAAACCTGTAAAGTTTGCTCAAAACTTCTGAAAGCAAGTTTGCAGGTTTGAATTTAAATTTTAGGCTTTTGAACCCATCATAAACTTGCTTTCAGTAATTAGACAAGCACTTTAACAACTTTACAAGTCTTTACTTTTATACGTTGAGCATTTTAAGAATAGTAGCTTTGGGTACAACACCAATTTGAGTAGCTTTTACCTGTCCGTTCTTGAAAACCATCAGCGTAGGAATACTCCGAATGCCGAGTTGCATAGAAACTTGTGGATTGGCATCTACGTCTAATTTACCTACGATTAAATCTTCCCCCGCTTCATTGGCAATTTCCTCAATAGTAGGAGCTATCATAAGGCAAGGTCCGCACCAAGCCGCCCAAAAGTCAATTAGCACTGTCTTTCCTGAATTGATGATTTCTTGAAAATTTGCGTCAGTGATTTCTACGGTTTTTTTGCCCATTGTTGTATTGTTTTTTGGTTGAAAAAATATTCACAAAGCTATTACAAATTTTCACCCAAAAAAGTTCAAAATTATTTTAGGAGTATTTTGTTTTCTGCACGCTTTTTGCCTACTTTTATGAAACTAAAATTTTTCAAAAATATGACCAAAATGTTCTCCTTTGTTATGTTTTTGCTACTCAGTGGAAGCATAGCCTTCGCCCAACCTACCAAAAAAGGTGTCAAGAGCAATAGTGGCTCTCGCAACAACTCTGCCGCTACCCCCGAAAAAGTAGCAGATGAACTCTGCAATTGTATTAATAACTTTTTTAACCAATACCACCCCAGCATTAGGCAATATATTGACGATATGCTTTCTTTGGGTGAAGAAAAAGCCCTTGAAAAGTTCCAAAATGCTTTGATGAGTTTGCCTGAAAAAGAGCAGAAAAAAGCCGTAGATGATGCCCAAAAATTCAGCAAAGATGTAGATGCAGGCAAACTGAATGTATGCCTTGATAAATTCAAAAATGCCGCTTCCCAAATGACCGAAGCCCAAGCTCAAAAAGTATTGGACGAACTGGAAAAATCTCCTTCTTGCAAACTCGTAGATGACTTGATGAAGCTCGGTATGCAAAAAGAAGAGAAAAAGTAAAGGTAATGATGTACGTTCAAAAAATTTAGAGTTCAGAGTTTGTTCAGGCTTTTCAAAAACTCTTCTCGGTAGGTATTTCCAATGGGGAGAGTTTTTTCTCCAATCAGTACATTTTGGCTTTCGTCAATGCTTTTCACTTTTTGCATATTCACAATATACGACCTGTGGATACGCTTGAAATGTTTGTAAGCACTTAACTTTTCTTCAAAGTATTTCATAGTAGCATGTACTACGTATTGCCGTTTATCTTCGGTATGTATTAGTACATAATCGGAAAGAGCTTCAATGAATAAAATTTCATTGAGCGGCAGGTGTATTAGTTTTCCTGAAACCTTTACAAAAATTTCGGAAGCATTGCTCTCATTGCTTATGTTTTCTTTCCCATTAGTTTCTAAAAATTGTATAGCTTTCTGTATGGCTTTCAGGAAACGAGGATATTCGGGAGGTTTTACAATATAGTCTATGGCATCAAGTTCAAAGGCTTGGAGAGCAAATTCGGTTTTAGAAGTAACAAGAATAGTAGCAGGTTGTTTTTTGAGCATTTTCAGCAAATCAAGCCCACTCATTTCGGGCATATCAATATCCAAAAGCAAAATATCTATGCTATTTTTTTGTAAGAAATGGTAAGCCTCAATCGGATTGGCAAAAGTTGCCAAAAGTTCCAAATTGGGGGTTTTTTGGATATAATTTTTGAGTAGAGTCAGTTGTATAGGACTATCATCAACAGCGATACAAGAAAATTTTTTCATAAAACAAAGTTTTAGTGTCTTGAAGCTATTCTATTACCCGCACCGCAGTTACAATGAGTGGTTTCCAATATTTTGAAAAAAGTTGGCTTTCCATAACGCCTTTGGAAGTGGAAGCGTGAATAAAAATAACATCTTTCCCTGCCTCTTTTACCGAACTTACTACCCCTACGTGAGTAATTTTATTACTTGCCTTCACCGATTCTTTGAAAAATACCAAATCTCCCTTTTGTAAATTTTGCAACGATACTTTTTTGCCTGCTTGGGTTTGGTCGCCTGCTATGCGAGGCAATTTGATACCCACACTCTCGTAAGCCCTGCTGGTAAGTCCTGAGCAATCAATGCCTTTTTTGTCGTTTCCTGCATATTTATAAGGCGTTCCCAAATACTCTTTGGCTGTTTGTATTACTTTATCAATTTTCCAAGTATTTTCAGGCTGGCTGTTATTTAAGCTATTACTGCTTTGTAAAGCCTTTTTCTGCGAAACACAAGCCGAAAGCAAAATAACCCACACAAATATAATAAATGATTTTTTATTCATAAGTTTTATTTGAGATTTTTTATGAAAAAAATTTCAATTCAAACGATAAGGCACAACGAGTTTAAATTCAGGAATAATGACGGTGAGTTTCTTGCCGTCCATTTGGCGTTGCATCGTGTAGCTTCCTCGCATTTTACCAATTTCCGATTTCAAATTACAGCCAGAAACATATTCGTAAATATCTCCGGGTTCAAGAATAGGTTGCTTTCCTACTACGCCTTCTCCTTTTACCTCTGTAATCGTACCACAGGAATCATAAATAATCCAATGCCTTGTAAGCAGTTGGATAGTATGATTGCTTCCGTTTTCAATACGAACTTTATAGGTAAAGGCATAATGCAATTGCTTGGCATTGGAATATTCGGGGTGGTATAAGGTCTGCACACTTACTTTTACCCCATCTGTAATTTGGGTAACCATAAAAACAGCGTTGTATGTATCAAAATTACAAAAATCTTAGAACATTTCGCCAAAATTCTAAATTTTTTTTATGGAAAATCCGAGAGGCTTTCATCTCAATAACAAAAATATGTTCCACTTAAAAATTTTTGTAGTATGAAAGCAGTTCTGAAATTTTCGGCTTTTGGTATTGGTGCAATTATTTCGGCTTGGACAGGTGCCGAAACCAGTCGTTTGTTCAAAAAGACCTATCCCGAGGAAATACAACACCCACACGGTTGTGTGTATAAAACCATAATGGGCGAGGAAAGTTCCGAATATGCGGCTATCTATAAAACCCCTGCCAATGTAGAAAACTCCCTAAAAAAAGGACTATCTTGGATAGTAGAAGCACAGCAAAATAATGGTGGCTGGGGAGCAGGTTTGCATAGCCGCCAAGATATAATGAACCCTCACGCAGTAAAAACTGACCCCGCCACAACAGCAATGGTGCTAATGGCATTGCTCCGCAACGGACACACCTTCTCGCAAGGTAAATACAAAGAAAATGCTCAAAAAGCCTTAGAATACCTACTTAGTGCCGTAGAAACCGCCCCCGCCAACTCTTACAACATCACTACGGAAACAGGTACGCAAATTCAGACCAAATTGGGACAGAACATTGATGTAGTGCTTACTGCCCAAAGCCTTGCTAATGCTCTGGATTATTTGCAAAACGACAAAAAACTTCAAGAACGTACCCAAAAAGCTCTCCATATTTGTACGCAAAAAATACAAATGGCTCAAAACACTGACGGCAGTATTCGTGGAGCAGGCTGGGCAGGTGTTTTGCAGTCTTCTTTTGCCACCAACGCCTTGGAATCAGCTCAGAAAAAAGGTATCAAAATAGACGATGAAGCCTTACGCAAAGCTCGTGATTATCAGAAAAAAAATTACAATGCCCAAACAGGTGAAATAAATACCGAAATGGGAGCAGGCATTGTATTGTATTCGGTTTCAGGCTCTACCCGTTCTGCCGCCAAAGAAGCCCGCGAAGCAGAAGATAAACTCGCAAAAGCTCGTAAGGAAGGCAAAATTTCCCAAAATGCTCCCGCCACAGAAGAAAATTTAGAAAAAGCAGGCTTTTCACGCTCCGAAGCCCAAAGATACGCCAATGCTTATCAAACTTA
>CAZZLW010000049.1:0-16196 GCA_964654605.1 uncultured Cytophagales bacterium
TATCTGCAAACTATGATGTCAATAATATCATGTATGTATAGTTAATTTAATTATATGTTTATTTAACTAAAATACATGCGTCAATATTATCTGGAAAGAGGTAGAAGTGTGTGTACAACGAGGTTTAAAATAAAGTACTCCTTTTTCTTAATTTTTTCACTCAAAGTTAAAAAAAAAAGCTTTTTTTTTTTTTTTTTTTTTTTTTTTTTTGTTATTTTGTATCGCAACGTTGCAGAGTATTTTTAAACTTAACCATTTATCATTATGAAATATCTTTTATTTTTCTGCTCGATTTTCTTTTTTTTCTCATTTTATTCAAATGGGCAAGAAGTATCTACCTTTTTTAGCCCTCCTCCACCAATAGAGTTACCAGATCCAGATAACCCTAATGATATTATTATTATGGGCAACTGGAAAGGAATTTCACCAGGTCCTAATGGTACTCTTATAGTAGAATGTGGAAGTGCTATAATGCACAAGTGTATGACTATTAAAAACAATGGAAAATATCAAGATTCAAATCCTACCTTGATAGTTTATGATGAAAATAAAAATATAGTCCTGCAAATTAAAATTTCTGATATTAAAGAGGAAATTCAAACTAGTTTTAGAAAGTTTTTTGTAAAAACAGAATAGTTATTTTTAGAAACTTTATTTGCAATTGTATTGTATACGATAAATTATTTCCCAAAAATTAACATATAACTTACAAAAAACGAAAAGAAAATTTTATAAAGACAGCCTCAAATATCTTTAAGAATTTTTATGTTTTTTATCAAAAAACACAAAGTAAGTTTTTTATTCGCTAAACTTAAACATTTATGAAAGAGTTATATTTGTCAATACTACTTGGAATAAGCATATTCCATTTTTCGCAAGCTCAAATGGCTATTGAACCTGCAGACGAACCTGGATTGGGCGGGAATGACGGAGTGGTTTTAGGTGATTTAATAAGTGTAAAACCTGGCAAAACTCCTGGTACATACATTATTACCTGCTCCAATAATCCTAAGAAAACTTGTTTTTCCTTTTATTCAAAATCTAGCAGTCAAGTTTCAAATAAAGATGAAAATCTCATCTGGCATATAGATATGTATAGCCCTGAAAATAACAACTTTATTTTTGGATACTTAGAATCCGCTGAGATTTATGTAAGAAAAGGGAAAGAAATAAAAAAAATTGATAAGTAACATATACTTCCTACTTGAAAAGAAGTTCTTTTCAAGTAGGAAATTGATTATCTAAAATTTTATTTCTAATCTAAAATTTCAAACTCTTTATGGTTTAACCATCAATATTTCTATATGGTTTCTCTTATAAGTTATTCAAAAAATGTTTACATATTATCATTATTATTTTTTCTCAAAACCTTTTATGCTTATACACAAAGCAATAAAAACTTCAGTGTTTATTTTGCTATCAGCTTAGAAGATTGTATAAATTGTATCCAACCTATCAAAGAGTTTAATAAAATTCCAAAAGACTTCTCTCCACAAATCGTAATGAAGGAAAATGACAAAAGAGTTGCGAAGTATTTTTTTCAAGAAAATATGAATTTTGAGCTACCCTTAGCCCATACAGTATTTTCAGACTCTCTCTATAATGCCTTACAAAAAAACTCAAATCGTTATGAGTCATACATTCACATCACTTGGAATGCAAAAGTTATTAAGTCAATAAAATTGAATAAATTTACACTACAAGAACTTCAACCGTATAAAGAAGTAAAAATTACACTTACTCGTTTACTTCCCCAAGAGATTTTACTTGGCAATTTTATTTCTGTTTCATTAAACCAAGATTTTATTTACTTATTTGATTATCAATTTGATAAATATTATATTCTTTCCAAAAACTCTAAAAAACTGTTAAAAGTTTTTACATCAAAAGATTTTGACAAGTTAGAAATTTACAAAAAAATATTCGGTGATACCACAAACTATCATGAATCTGTTGTTAAATATTCAAAAATATTGAGTCAGGTGAATAAACAAAATATTGATTTAGGATCTCATCACCGTTCTTTTGAAAGCAGGGATTTTATTGAACTAGGTTTATCATATGTAAAAATTCAAGATAGAAAATATCACATTTACAAAGAAATTGTCATTGCAGAATGGATTAAAGATAATACATTTAATGTCTACAGCCTTGAAAAATCTGATAAGCTACCTAGTAATTACATTATGTCTTTTAACTTACTAAGTTATGACAAAAAAACAAAAAAAATATTTGGAAGTATCCAAAATGTTCAACCAGATACAAGTACCAAGCTAATAGCGGAACTACATATAGATGAGAAAAATAAGAAAATCATTTTTCAAAAATTAAAACCTCTTAAATTTCCTAATTTTGTAAATACAAACACGGAATCATACAAATATATTTATGGTTATATTCATTACCCATTTTATTTTTTTATTTATGAAAATCTAATTGGTAATATCGAAACAGGTGAATTTTTTCAGCTATTAAGAAACCTTTATCCTAATAATTCTGATTTCTTTAATGGTAAAGATAGCTCTCTAAACTATTACGTTTACGATATCATTCCTATATCCCAAAACTTATTCCGTATTCTCTTAAAATATCAAGAAAAATACATAATAGTTGAACTAAACACTAAAACAAGGGAACATAAACTCGTTAAGGAAATTGGTATTCCGGCAGATAAAAACTATAGCCTTGTAATAAGCAGTTTTATATTCTCTTCACCTAACTGCATATGGGCTATTACACCTGATAACGAACTTATGGAAATTATATTCTAAACTTTTCAATCCTTTACTAAATTTCTTTCTTTGGTTGATTAGATTTTTAGTAAGCAATTTCAAAATCAATGAGAGGAAGTGTACTTTTTATCTCAAATATGGTTTTCCTCATACAAATCAAGGATTAGGCATTATTAAACATAATATTTTGAATTTCAAAAAATTTTTCTTATACTTGCAAGTAGATTTGTATTCAAAGTTTTTATGATGCAGATTTTTCTAAACAAGCGAGCCTAAAATATAATATTTGGCGTTCTTTCGGTATAAATTTACAATTAGGCTACAAAACCGAAGACTATCCATCTAGGCGGAGACCTATCAATGAAGGTTTATTAGGCTTTGTAGAGCTACATTATGTATGGCAATTATGTTCCACCGCACTCGTCATATTCCTTTACCTTTGCTTATCAGAATGTTTTTTGAAAGCAATTTTCTCTTGCTTTTCGGTTGGATATTTTTTACCTTTGGGAGTATCATTTTTTGTGTATTTGCTTCTATTTCCGATTTCAGCGATTTCGTTTTATCCAAAGATAGTCCCCGTACCCAAGCCATTATTTACAAAAAGGAATATGCCAACGCCCGTGAAAATAGAGTTTCTATTTATGCGTATCATTACAAATTTCAGGTAGAAGGACAAGAATACACAGGCATTTCCTACGGCTACTCTTCTGATTATCAAGTAGGTAATACTGCCACGGTAATTTACAAAAAAGGCAAACCTACTTACTCTCGCATTGAAAACTTGCGTCATAAGCAGTTTCAGCCATATTTCCTGCTTTTTATTGTTATTTTTCCACTCATTGGCGGGATAATACTTGCCATTGCTATTCCTAAGGTTTTTTCTAAAATTCGCATCTTACGCGAAGGTACAATGGGTGAGGCTACTTTTAGTGGAATGAAGCCTACTAACACCACCGTCAATAAGCAAAGGGTAATGAAAATGTCTTTTCATCTACAGAGTGGAGGAAAAACCTATACAATACACCACAACACTCATCAAACGCATAAGTTTTTTACCGATAAACCGCTGAAAGTATTGTTCTTACCCCACCAGCCTGAAAAAGCTCTGCTTATTAACTCTCTACCCGGTAGCCCTGAAATTTCAGAACAAGGGACTATTCTCACGCAATACGCTTTGTTTCCTGCTATTCTTTATTTACTTTTCCCTGCAACTTGCCTTTTTGCCTATTGGCTAGCTTTTTTCTGAAGTAAAAAGCTGTAATTAGCACAAAGTTCTACTTAACAAATACCACCCAAAAGTTGGGAGTGCTTTCGTGACGGTAGAGGAGTGAGCTGAAGCACAACCTGCCCACCAAATTCTTAATACTAATCGCTTTGTAAAAACTTGATAGTTTCATCAATTACCTCTTCGGTATGAATAGGGAGCAAGGCATCGGTGTAGGGCTCTTTTCCTCCAAAAGTATGGTCTGCATTTTCCAGTAATATCATTTCTGCATTTTTAGCCCAAGATGATAATTGGCGAGCATTATCCACCGAAACAGAAGTATCCGCTTTTCCGTGTATTACGAGGATAGGTACTTGAATTTTAGGTACTTGTTTTTCTAAATCGTAATGCAACCAGTTTTTTAGTAAATCTTCGTATACTTCTCTGTAAATAGGCATTTCTTGTTTGGTGCGGGCATTTTCAATATAAATTACCCCATTTTTTTCAATTTCGGCAATGCGTTCGGGGGTAAATAAAAATTTGGTGTTGGCAATAGATGCCCAAGTAACTACTTTCTTGATGCGATTATCTTCGGCGGCTTTCAACAGAGCCAAAGCTCCGCCCCTGCTGTGTCCGATGACAAACAATTTATCCAGCAATGTAATTCTTTTGAACAAATAATCTTCGGAAAAGAAATAATCCAAAACCGCCGTAATGTCGTCTAAATCTTTGGTATAAGTTTCTCTGCCGAAAGCATCTAAATCTACAAACTCTTTTTTATGGGTAGGCGTAGTGCCGTTGTGTGAAAGATTGATTTTAGCAAAAATAAAACCTCTTTGAGCAAACTGCTCGGCAATCAAATTGAAATGCCCCCAATCTTTGAAACCTTTGAAGCCGTGAATAAAAAGAACAAGCGGCTTGGGAATATCATCAAATACAAGGCGAATATCCAAACCAATAGGACGATTGTGTTTGCAGGAAGTAATTTGAATTTCTTGCTTAAATAGTGGTTCTTGTAAGTTCTCTGAATACATTTTCAATATTTTTTTCCTCTTGTTTGATTTCCAAGATTGTCCAGTTTTGCATTTTAGCCAGTTGGAACAAATCGGCTCGCAAGTCTATATCGGCGGGGGTTCTGATTTCCCACAAATTGCCCGCAATATGCTGAATTTGCAAGATTTTTTCAAAGTTTTTCGCAATAATATTTTCGTCAATTTTTTCTGCAAATTCTACTTTCAGAACTCGCTCCGTTTGAGCAAGTTTGGTGATTTCGCCCACAGGAGCATCTGCAACTATTTTTCCTAAATGAATAATCACCACCTTATCGCAAATAGCCTGTACTTCTTGCATAATATGCGTAGAAAGCAAAATAGTTTTTTCTTGGGCAATTTGCTTGATAAGATTGCGAATTTCAATGATTTGGTTAGGGTCTAAACCAGTGGTGGGTTCGTCAAGAATCATCACCGATGGGTTATGTATCAAAGCCTGTGCCAAACCTACTCTTTGTCGGTAACCTTTGGAAAGCATACCTACTTTTTTATGAGCCTCACGCTCCAAACCGCACATTTCTATTACTTCCTTAATGCGATTTTCCAAAAGATTTACCCTGTAAATTTTACCCATAAAACCCAAATACTCACGTACATACATATCCAAATACAGCGGGTTATGCTCGGGCAAATACCCCAAAGCTCTTTGAGCTTCTTTTGTGTGAGTTGTTATATCAAAACCTGCTACTTCCACGGTGCCCGAAGTTGCTTTCAAATATCCTGTGGCAATTTTCATAGTAGTTGATTTTCCCGCTCCATTCGGACCCAAAAAGCCCGTGATTTTACCACTTTCAGCCACAAAGCTGATATTATCAACGGCTTTCTGTTTTCCGTATATTTTGGTGAGATTTTTAACGGCAATCATTTTTTAGACTTTTGGATATAAAATTTTAGAAATCACATAAATACATTTGAAAATCTGCTCAAAGAAAAAAGTTAATCCTTCTAATTTCATATTTTCATTTTCTCTTCCCACTCTTTGGCAAAGGATTTATCAGCAATTTGGGGCATAGTACGGTGCTTTCCCCAAGTTTTACTAAAAAGTTTTTTTAGCCATTTATTCTTAGTTTTAGCAGAAAAAAAGTCCATCATTTTTCGGCTCAGCATCGCTTTTTTCCAAAACTTAAACCCTAAACGCTCTAAAAAAGTAGTGTGTTTTTCTTCAACACTCTGCTTTCGATTGAGCAAGAGCAAGTTATGAATAGGAATTTTTACAGGGCATACCGAGCTACACGCCCCACAAAGCGAACTTGCAAAGCTCAAATGTTTGTATTCTTTCAGCTCTGCAAGGTGTGGCGTAATCACCGAGCCAATAGGACCGCTGTAAGTGGTGTTGTAGGTATGCCCACCAATGTTTTTATACACAGGGCAAGCATTCAGGCAAGCACCGCAACGAATGCAATTCAGAGCCTCTCGTTTTTCAGCATCGGCAAGCAAGCGGGTTCTACCATTATCCAAGAGTATTACATACATTTCATCGGGTCCGTCTAATTCTTCAGCCTGTCGGGGACCGAAAAAGATTGAATTATAGACCGTAATCTTTTGCCCTGTGCCACTTGTAGCTAATAAATGCCAAAACAAATCCAAGTGTTCCAGTTTGGGAATAACCTTTTCAATGCCTACAATAGCTATATGCACTTTGGGGAAAGTGGTTGCCATACGGGCATTGCCTTCGTTTTCGGTAATTGCCACAGCCCCTACGTCAGCTATCAGAAAATTCCCGCCCGTAATGCCAATTTCAGCCTCTAAATATTTTTCTCGCAAAATTCTGCGAGCTGTAAGCGTAAGTTCTTGGGCATCATCAGTGGGTTTGATACGCAATTTTTCAACAAAAATATCAGCAATATCTTTTTTGGAAAGGTGCATAGCAGGTGTTACGATATGATAAGGCTTTTGCCCTGCCAGTTGCACAATAAACTCTCCTAAATCAGTTTCAATGGGTTCAATGACCTTTTTTTCCAGAAATTCGTTCAAATGAATTTCCTCCGTAGTCATTGATTTAGATTTTACTACGGATTTGGCTTGATATTTTTTGCAAATTTTTTCAATACTTGCCAGTGCCGATTCGGCATTTTCCGCCCAAATCACCTTGCCGCCACGCTTGGTAAAATGCTCTTCAAAATCCAGAAGCAATTCTGCCAAATGATTGATAGTTTCCGTTTTCAGATACGATGCACGTTCACGAGCTAAATCGTGGTTATGGTATTGCTGCAAGCCTTGCCGAACAGCATTATCGTATTTGCTGATGTTATGATTGATGGTTTGCCTATGCTTTAAGTCAAAGGCTTTTTGTTCAGCATCTTGTAAAAACTTTTCTGCCGTAGGGTTCATTGTTTTGTACGCTTTCGCAAAAATCTCACAAAGAAAGTAAAAATTTGCTTTGTTTGTTTAGAAATTAGGATAAGATTTTTTCAAAAAATGTTGCAACATTAAAAGTTATCACATATATTTGCGAGAAAATTTTAGTTTTTTCATTAAAACCTCTTACAGCAATGAAAAGTTTAGAAATTCTTGGAATTTTCTTATCAGGGGCAATTCTTTTCGCTTCTTGCGAATCTGCTCCCAAAAGTGATGAAGCCAAAACAGGCGAAGCCCAAAAAGTAGATAGCACCAAATCTGCTGATGCCCAAACCCTGAAAGTAGATTTGGCTAATAGTATAGTTACTTGGGTAGGTACAAAACCCACCGATAAGCACAATGGTACTTTTAACCTTTCAGAAGGTTCTATTTCCGTAAAAGAAGGCAAGATTGTAGGTGGTAAATTTGTCATTGACATCAATACCCTGAAAGTATTAGATTTGCCCGCAGATAGCAAAGAAAATGCTAAACTTACAGGTCATCTTAAAAGTGGTGATTTCTTAGATGCAGAAAAGTTCCCTACTGCAACTTTTGAAGTAGTTTCCGTAGAGCCTTACAAAGCCGATACTACCCAAAAAGTGAGTGAAAAAGACAAAGAATACACTTTGGAAAACCCCACGCATAGCATTACAGGCAACCTGACAATGAAAGGTGTAACCAAATCTATTACTTTCCCAGCGGCAGTGAAATTGGAAGCTAATAAATTGGAAGCCGAAGCCAAATTCAATATCAATCGCAAAGATTGGGGTATGGAATGGGGTATTACCGATAAACTCATCAGCAATACCGTGCATATGGGCTTTAAGATTTCGGCGGGTGTAGCACAATAACGATATTCACAGCAAAATAAAACACAAGCGACAACATCACTATCCGTATGTTGTCGCTTTATTCAAGATTTTCAGAATTTTTTTCAAATTTTAAGCTAACATTTCTTGCAAACCACGCTCCAAATAATTAGTTTAGCGTTTGGTTATGTTAAAAAATTGTTACGCTTATGGAATACATCTGGAAATCCGACCTGCTACATTCAAATCTCACTTTTGCAGTACCTCATATGATTATTGCAGAGGTAGTAGGCTTTATGAAAGAATTTGATATTACTATTCGCACTACACATTTAGATTTTTCAGATGCGAAGGTGGTTGCTGAAATCAAAGCCAATTCGGTTTATACCAATAACGAACAACGCGACCAGCACCTCATTTCACCTGATTTTTTAGATGCTGAAAAGTTTCCAAGTATAAAATTTATCAGTAGTGGCTTCAACAAAGTAGCCGACCGCAAATTTCAGGTTACAGGTAATTTAACTATCAAAGGAAGAACTTTGCCTGTTATTTTGGAAGTAGAATACACAGGGCAAGCCCGCGACCCTTGGGGAAACGTAAAAGCAGGCTTCAAAGCCAAAACACTTATTCGCCGTACTTCCTTCGGACTAACCTGGAACCAACTTTTAGATAATGGAGCGTGGCTCGTGGGCAATGAAATTAAATTAAATTTTTCAGGAGAATTTGTCAGAAGTAACTAAAAACGAATGAAAACCATTGAAGAAGCTATCCAAAGTCGCTTTCGCAACGAACAGCACAAGGCTTTGGTAAATATCCTTTACACTGCTAAATTCATAGAAAACAAAGTACAAGAGCATATCAAGCCATACCAAATCACTATGCAACAATATAATATTTTGCGTATTGTCAGAGGAGCAGGCGGAAAGCCTGTTTCTTTGAAATACATCAAAGAGCGTATGCTTGATAAAATGCCCGATGCTTCCCGAATTGTAGATAAACTCTATAAGAAAGGCTTGCTCAAACGCAAAGAATGCCCCAACGACCGCCGCAGTGTAGATATTACCATTACCCCCAAAGGAGTAGAACTACTTGCTACAATGGATAAGCACGCCTCTGAAATGGATAACATTTGCAATGCTTTGAACGAGGCAGAATTGCAAACCTTAAATCATTTACTCAATCTCTTGCGTAATGAGTGAATTTTTGCAATAGCTCTATAAAACTTCAAACATCAAACCCTTGAAGCCTTTGTACTTGGAAGCTACTCTCGTTTGTCTGTGTTTCGCTTAAAGCCCTTAAAGTCAAAATCAAATTTTTCGGGAGTACCTTCTATGAGAATATTTGCCAAACGCTTGCTTTGGCGTGTTTCTGATGAAATGATTTCCTCTTCTTCACCTTGCTCTTGTTTTTGAGCAAAATCTCGGTTTTTACGCTCTCTACGCTTTTTGAACAAATAGTTCCACAAAGCCTCTTTTATGACAAAAGAGGGTATTTCAAGCAAATAACTCATTTTTAAGTCGTTATCAAAATTTTGCTTACCCGAAATTTTCATATAGCCCAAAGTAGAGCTAATTTCCATACGGGGAATAGTAATTTCACCATTTTTTATATCAAAAACATTTTGCATTTCGCCAAAGCGTACATTTTCTAAATCCTTTCCTGCCATAAATTTATCCATCATCTTGAAAGGAGCGAAGTTGGTCAGTCTGCCCTCTCGGATAGTTGCCTCAATATGGGCTTCCGTATCTCGCAAATTGGGTACTAAGTCGGGGTGCATTAGCACTTTGGAAGTAATTGTGCCTGTAACTTTGCCGTGAATATTCTCATTGACTAAGTAATCTTGACCGAAATTATCCATTTTGTAGAAAATCTTATCCAAATCCATATTTTCTACCTTGATAGTGCTGGCAAAATAGATTTTCTTTGGGTTTGAAGCGTTGAAATAGCCTTTTATATCTAAAAATCCACCTGCCGTGTAGGTTTGAAGTTTATCTACATATACAAAATGGTCAGATTGAATACGCACAGCGGCTTTGAGTTTTTGTAAATGATACCTTCCATAACGCAAATCGCCAATATCGGCTTGCAATTCTAAATTTGGAAATGGTAAATCAAAAATATTGAAAGCCTTGCTATGCTCTTCGGTAGTTTTGATAGTATCGTGTTCTTGCTCCAAATTCGTATTTTTCATTAGCTCATTTACATTGATTTGATTGGCTACAATTTGCACCAGCTTTTTCCCCTTAAAGTTGCCAGCCATTATTTTAGAAAGACTTTCAATTTCTGCATTGATATTGAAATCTGTTTTTCCAAGCAATCCTTTGAAGTTTTTAAGCGAAAGTCCGCCATTTTGCATCAGCAACTCAGCAGTGATATTGCGAATGCCGTAATTATGCACCTTAAAAATACCATCAAACTTTCTCAAATTCAAGCGTGTGTTTGTCAGGAAATCTCCTTTGAGGGCATTTTTGGCAGGCATATTCAGTGTAAAATCCCAACGCAATTTATCTATGGTTTCGTGCTGATATTCGGCGGGTACATAGTTTTTGTCTTTATACACAAATACATCATCAAGATTCAAATGCTCCGATTGCAAAGCCATTGTGAGTTCAAACTCTTCTTCTACTTTACTGGAATCAAGCAGGGCATTGTAATTTTTCAGATAGCCCGATACTTTGAAATCGGTTTTATCTACTGCCCCTTCAAACTGCTTGAACTTGATTTTCTCTTCATCAATTACCAAATCTATGTGCCAATCGTGAAAGTGATGAGGATAGTTTTTGAATTTGGCAAAAAATTCATCTATCCAAAATTCACCTTTCGGAATACCCTTGGCGTGTAAAATTTCGTCTGTGGTAGTTTTGAAACGTAAATGATAGCGAAGGTCTTTGATTTCCTCATCTTGCTTTTCGGAAAGTGTTTTATCAAAGCTCATAATTTCTTTGAAACTAATAAACTCTGAGCTTCCTTTGAGTTCGGCAGAAATGGTTTCGCCTTTCTGTTTATGAAAAAGTTTGGCAAGATTGGTAATTTCACCTTGCAAGCGGAAATCGGATTTTCCAAGTTTGGCTAAAAATTCTTGAAGCAAGAGCTTGCCATCTACAATTTCCATTTTTCCATCAAAAAGCAAAGGATAAGGCAACTTGGGCGATTGAAAGCGGACATTCTGAAAGAGCAATCGGCTATCGGTGCCATCTTTGAGCTTGCCAAGAGCCGTAGGCGTATCGTTGTAGTCCATTAGTTCGTCCAAAGTCATATCAATCGTAAGCCAACCGCTCAAACCTTTCAGAGCCTCAATTTCAAAGAAATTTTGTAGAGTTGCCAAATTTAATTTGGAATGAAAATCCAAAGAAACAAAGGGATTTTCAAAATTTTTGATATGAAAACTGCCCTTGAAAACACTTTCTTCGGGGTTTCCGCTCAAACTTTTGATGTAAAGCTCGCAAGTTGATAAATCTCTCTTTACTCCGTTGGTAAAATAGCCCGTGAAATTCAGATTACGGATACTATTTTTTTGTTTAGGGTTAATGAAATCTGCATTTTGGCAACCAAATTCTAAATCAATTTTAGGCACATTCCCAATAGCTTCCCCTACAATTTTGCCCTTGAAATAGACATCACCCTTATTTTGGTAACTTTTAAGTTTTTCATATACACCTTGCGGGGCAAAAGAAGTAATCAGTTTGAAATCGGGCTTTCTACCCGAAACTTCCAAATTGAGAAAAGCATTTTTTGCCAAATCTACCGAACCTTGTACCTGAAACGCTCCCTCTTCTATTTCAAAATTGCTGGGGCGAATGGTCAGAAACTCTTTGGCAAAATGATAGTCTATATCTGTTTCCCAATGCACGTGCTTGTTTTCAAACCAAATAGAATCGTGAATTTTGAGTTGTACAAGCTCAAAATTGGTTTCAAGGTGGTTGTGTAATTCAGTTTCATCTAATTTGAAAGTAGAACTGACCTTACTAAAATGTAAATGAACGAACTGATTGGTTTGGTAATCTTTCTTGGTGATTGTAAAATCTTTGAGAACAATTTGTTTTAGCTTGAAAGCAAGTTTATTTTTTTGGTTTTTTTCGGCTTCTTCGGCTTTTTGCTTCAAACTTTTGGCAAGTAGTAGGTTGATAGAGCCATCTTCATATTTTTCAAGGTGCAACTCACCTCCCTGTATTTTGATTTTCTTGATTTTATATTTGCCTGCTACAATATCGGTGTAGTCAAAGCCGAGATAAACATCATCAAATCGGTAAATAGGGCGAAGCGTATCCTTTTCGGAGGCGTAAAAAGCCAAGCCCTTCAAATCCACAGAAATATAAGGGAAGTTGGAAATAGGGTCAATTTTTACATTTTGCAATTTGGTATAACCTTTTTGCATATCGTTCAGTTCAGCAAGAACGTATCTAGCAATCACGTTTTGGTTATTATACAGATACCAAGTCAAGCCTGCTATTGCCAAAATCAGTAATAGCACTATCACGGCAGCGGAGATAAGAATTTTTTTTAGCATAGGTGTAAAAAGATTATCCCAAAACGATAACTACTTTCCTGCTAAAAATGTTTTGGTGTGTTACAAAAAAGCTGTCTTTTTCCGACAGCTTTTTCGTCTTTTTTCGCAAAAGCAATAAATAGCCTTGAAAATTGACTTGTAAAATAAAATTGGAGGTATTTTCGGGATACAAGCGGCATCATCGCTTGTTTGTCTGTATGAACGAACCTATTACTTGACAGGAACTTTTTTAAGGGCTATGTAGCTGATTGGTTATGATTACATTTTCACTTTTTGGGCAGGGTTACCAAATACTGTTTCTCCTGCTTCTACATTTTGCACAACCACCGAACCTGCTCCTATACGTGCATTTTTTCCTACTTTCACTCCTGAAACAATTGTAGCTCCTGCTCCTACAAAAGCACCTTCTTCTATGGTTACATTATCGCCTATGATACTACCTGTTCCAATCTGAACAAAATCAGCAATTTTGGCATTGTAGTCAAGGATTGCCCCTGCACGAATAATATTGTGGCTTCCTATTTGTACCCCTGCATTTAGTACGGCTTTGGCATCAATAAGGTTGCCGTGTCCCATAGCCAAGTTGCTGGAAAGAAAAGCCTCTGCGTGAATGGCATTGGTCGGCATTACTTTTCGCCGCTCAATAAGCATTTCTACCAGTTTTTTGCGAAGTTTGTTGTCATCAGTGGCTACGAAGGCTTCGCATTTTTTACCTATCAGTTTCAAGAAACCATCATCATCAGTGCTTCCGAGTACGCTCACAAAGTTAATTTCGGTGCCGTGCAGTTTTTCGTCATCATCAAGAAAGCAATACACATCTATTTTATGGCTCTGAAAAATTTCCAAAGCAACTATTCCTAAATTTTTTGCTCCTAAAATAATTACGGGATTATCCATAGCTTCCAAATGATAATTTGAGTGCAAAAGTAGGAAATTTCAATATTTGCCAAAAAAATATTTTCAAAACTCATCAAAAAGCCTTTTATTTGCATTTGAATTCACCAAAAAAATGATTTTATGCCTGGAACCGAACTATTTGGAGCAGAAGAACGCAAAGAAATCAATGATGTATTGGAAACAGGGATTTTGTTTCGCTACAATCACGACAACTTACGCAATGGACACTGGAAAGCAAAAGAATTTGAAGCCGAAATCGCCAAATTCACAGGAGCCAAGTACGCTCATTGTGTTTCGAGTGGCTCTACTGCTGTGGCTACCGCTATGGCGGCTTGTGGCATTGGTGCAGGCGACGAAGTGATTGTTCCTCCTTTCACGTATGTAGCCACCGTTGAAGGGGCTTTATTGGGGGGAGCCTTGCCCGTATTCGCTGAAATAGATGAAACCCTTTGTCTTTCTCCCGAAGGTATTCGTAAAGCCATTACTCCCAAAACCAAGGCGGTCATAGTAGTACATATGTGCGGCAGTATGGCTAAAATTGAGGAAATTATGCAAATCTGCAAAGAGCATAATCTTTTGCTCATTGAGGATACCGCCCAAGCCCTTGGAGCAAGCTACAAAGGCAAAGCCGCAGGAACTTTCGGCGAAATGGGTTGTTTTTCTTTTGATTTCTTCAAAATTATCACTTGTGGCGAAGGCGGAGCCGTTATCACCAATGATGAAAACTTGTACCATTTGGCTGAGCAATTCTCCGACCACGGACACGACCATATCGGCGACAATCGTGGAATGGAAAAACACCCCATTGTAGGCTTCAATTATCGTATTGGTGAAATCAACGCCGCTATTGGTTTGGCTCAAATTCGGAAAATTAACTACATTCTGAGCCAGCAACGCAAACATAAAAAAGCTCTGCAAGAAACACTTGCCAAATTTGATGTAGTTAGCTTCCGACATATCCCCGACCCCGAAGGTGATGCCGCTACTTTTATGGATTTCTTTTTACCTGATGAAGCAACTACTCGCAAAGTTTTGCAAGCTCTTCGCGAAGAAGGTGTCGGCGAGCTAACAGGCATTCAATATTGGTGGGATAACCAATACCATTACATTCGCAATTGGGAACACGTCAGAGGTTTGAAAACACCAATGAAAACAGTTGCACACTTATTAGGCACGCCCCAAGATTACGAAAATCTGCAAATTCCTCAATCCAACAATCTTATCAGCCGACTGATTTCATTAGTGGTAAAAGTAGCTTGGACAGAAGAACAATTGCAAACACTTTGCACACGCATAGAAAAAGCTATGCAAAAAGTGCTTGCTCAAAGCAAAGTAGGATAGTTTTTTACCAAACCTTGGTATGTATGAAACAATTATTTGCATACTTGCTTTTAGGGCTAACACTGGTTGCCTGTGATAGAAAAAACACAGCCCAAAAGCAGGAACTCAAGGAAAACAAAACAGAGACTACGCAAAAGCAAAGCCTTATTAAGTCTGACTCGGCTTCTGTAAGCAATAGCGAAGAAGAACCCAAAAAAACCTCTGAAACTATTGAAGAAGAGCCTTAACGAACACCCAAAAGCCTTGTAACAACTACAAGGCTTTTCTTTTTCTGTATAAATCAAAACTTCACCCTTTCTACCAATACCTTATCCTTCACCACTACCACTGCCAGCAAATTCAGCATTTTTTTGCTGTGCAAAAGCGTATCCTTTTGGTAATAACTTAAAATTTGCTCTTTTGCCTCTTGCATTGTGCTTGCAAGCAGATTTTCTTGCTCTTTTTTCAAATACTTCAATTCAATGGCAAATTGATGATGCGTGTTGGGGTTATTGGGACGGATAAATAACTCTATATCCACATAACCTCCACCCGCTACTTCCCGCGCACTCTGCACCCAAAAAATATTTGACTGACTAAAATACGCTATCATTGCCATTTTGACGTGCTTTTCGTCAAAACGAATATAATCTCGGTTGGAAAGATTTTGCAGTAGCTTTTCTATCAAAGCAAAAAACTTCTCATAACTGCCTGTAAGTGCCATTTCTCGTACCGCAGGAAATACCAAATCCTCCTCACGAGGCAGATTTGCCCAAGTCTGCAAGACCTCCGCATAATACTGCCAATATAGCACTTCTATCACCTTGTTGGGTATCTTGAAAATCACCGCTCCCGTCAAATCACTTTCTTTGATAGTCAAATTACCCAAGTAAAATAGAAAATTTACAAATTCCTTCTTGCCAAAGTCTTTTTCAAAATGAAACTGATATATCTGCTCACTTTCTACACTGCCTTTTTCTAAAACTTCCTCCAAAACCTGCAAGTTTGCTTGCAAATTCGCCACCTTGAACATCTGTTTGAGCTTGCCATAATCAGGAGCTATGTTCGGGTCTAACATCTGACGAGGATAAGTTTGGTCGTGTTTGAAATGGTCAAGGAAATACAGCACCATATCCGAATTGTAAATATTCTGCTCGCTCAATGGATAAAAACGATAGCCATTGTAGTAATCTCGCAAATCTTGCATTATTTGCTCTTCTCGGCTCTTGTCCTCTAAAACCAAGTTCAATAGTTCTCTTACCTCCCCTTCCGAAAAGCCCATCATTGCCTCAAAATCTTTGTGATGAGTGAGGTGCTTGACAATATTAAAGCCACTCGTCA
>CAZZLW010000050.1:0-57552 GCA_964654605.1 uncultured Cytophagales bacterium
CCAATATTGCTCTTTTTCGGTTTCGCTAAGGGCAGGAAAGTAAGAGGCAATGAACTGATTGATTTGATGTAGCGATTTTCGGAAAAGTTCAGAGGCTTCACTGATTTTCCCCTGATACCAATACACAAGAGCCAAATTTTCTTGGGAAGCGTTGAAATCGGGGTGATTTTCACCAAGTAGATTTTTACGGATTTCGTAAGATTTCTTGATGTTTTCTTCGGCTTTTTTCAAATCGTTTTGAGAAAGATAATACAAGCCTAAGTTATTGAGAACTTTGGCGGTAGAAGGGTGCTGTTCGCCAAGTTTCTTCTTGTAAATATTGTAAGCGTCTTGCAGGTAGCTTTCTACTTTTTTATAATCTTGCTTTTGCATATAAATAGAAGCGGCTAAATTGAGCATATGGGCATAGTCGGGGCTGGAAGCACCGAACTGATTTCTGCGAATTTTCATTGCTTTTTCAATGAGAGCAATGGCGTCATCAAGTTTGCCTGTTTCTTGCAAAGCTATTGCTTTATTGATAGCTACTCTTTGATAGGTGAGGCTTTTCTGACCTTTATCATCTTCTAAAATTTGTAGGGCTATTTCGTAAATTTCCAAAGCCTTCTGATTTTGCCCTATCATTTGTTGGAAATACGCTTTGTTGTTGTACATAATACCTAAAATGCTTTTATCAGCATTTTTGTTTTCAGCCATTTGAATAGCCTGCTGGATAAGTTCCTGAGCTTTGGTATAATTGCCTTTATGGCTTTCCAAAACTGCCAAATTATTGATAGAAATGGCTACATCAACCGATTGCTCGCCGATAATTTTTTTTCTTAAAGCCAAAGCCTCTTGCAAGTACTGTTCGGCGGCTTCGTAGGCACTAAAATTAGAATAAAGCAAACCTAAATTGCTCAATAATTTGGCATAATAGATGTTTTCAGTTTTTCCCGATTCCAAAAAATTCTTTTCTGCTTTTACGAAGCTATTTTCTGCGGATTTGAATTTATTCCAAGACATCATCATTTCGCCCCATTCCATTTGGCTCAATGCTCTTTCGTAAGGGTCTGTGGCGTCGGCAATTCTTTCAGACATATTCAGGTTAATTCTGCCATCTGTAAGAAAATCTTGCCCAAAGCTATTGAGAGCCTTTCGGGTTTTTTGGTCTTCTTCGTAGAAACCTGTGTTATCACTTACGGCAATAGCACAAGTATAATTGGTAGAATCCATTTCAGCTCTTTGTTTGCGAAGTTTTTCAAGATATTTACTTCGCTGGTTTTGCATAGCATTGTTAGCAACATCTTTGGCTTTTCTGCCTGCTTTATCTTTCAGGCGGTCTAATACTTGGGCATTCAGCGGAAAATCAGATAATAAGACAATCCAAACGAAAAGAAAAACTAGTTTTTTCATTGCTTTGCAGATTTAATGCTGAAATTTAGAAAATTCATTGCAAAAAAGCTAAAAAACTTACAAGTATTTTTCTGCCAATACTCAAAGAAAGAAATGATTTTTGTCATTTGTCCAACGGGGCTTGCAAGCTATTTTTGAAATAAAAAAATACATAATTGGTTTGCAGTAAGGAAACAGGATTTTAGAAAAATAAGAGATAAAGCCCATAAATGCTTGAAAATCAAACGATTAACTTTTTTGAACGTAAATAATTACAAAAATGCTATGATAACCCAAGAGCAACCTACCTTTCGTGAGCAGTTAGGTGTTTTAGAAAAAACAGGCAAAAGACACTGGATTTTTCCTAAAAAACCACAAGGATTTTACACAAATTTACGTAAAGTTTTCGCTTTTTTGCTTTTAGCCATACTTTTTGGTATGCCTTTTATCAAAATCAATGGGCATCCTTTCTTTTTGCTGAATTTTATTGAACGCAAGTTTATTATTTTCGGTCAAGCCTTTTTCCCACAAGATTTTTTCTTGCTTGCTTTGCTACTAGTGAGTTTTGTGGTATTTATTGCACTTTTCACGGTGGTATTTGGTAGGTTATTTTGCGGTTGGGCTTGCCCGCAGACTATTTTCTTGGAAATGGTTTTCAGACAAATTGAATACTGGATAGAAGGTGATGCCTCTGCTCAAAAAAAACTTGCCGAAAGTCCTTGGACAAGAGAAAAAATTCTCAAAAAAACATTAAAACACGCTATTTTTTTAGTGCTTTCTTTTGTATTTATTTCTACCTTTGCTTCTTATATTGTTGGGATAGATAGGCTCAAAGAAATATTTACAGGCAGTTTTTCCGAAAATTGGGTAGCTTGGCTCGTGATAGGGGTATTTACGGGGGCTTTTTATGCAGTATTTGCATTTATCCGTGAGATTGTATGTATTGTGATTTGTCCGTATGGACGTATGCAAGGCGTATTGCTGGATAGCAATTCCATTGTAGTTGCTTACGATTTTGTGAGAGGCGAACCTCGTGGAAAAATGAAAAAAGGCGATACCACTCCCAAAGGCGATTGTATTGATTGTAAGTTGTGTGTGCAGGTTTGTCCTACGGGTATAGATATTCGGAACGGAACGCAACTGGAATGTGTAAATTGTACGGCTTGTATAGATGCTTGCGATGAAGTAATGGAAAAAATTGATAAACCCAAGGGGCTTATTCGTTACGACTCAATGAATGGTATCAAGACAGGTAAAAAATTCAAAGTTACAGGTAGAATGATAGGCTACTCGGTAGTGCTAACGATACTCTTGGGCGTAATGGCTACGGCTCTGGCTGTGCGTAAAGACGTGCAAATCAATATTATGCGAACACCGGGAATGCTTTATCAGGAAGTTGGCAAAAACAAAGATACCATAGCCAACCTTTACAATGCTACTTTGGTGAATAAAACTTTCAATACGCAAAAAATCCAGTTGGAACTTGCCGAAGGGCAAATAGGAAAAATTCAGTGGGTAGCTACGTCGCAAGAAGTAGTTTTACAGCCCCAAGAAGTGCGAAAAATCACGTTTTTTGTACAAATTCCTAAAAAGGCTATTGCAGCCAGCACAATGAAAGTGAAAATCAAGGCTTTCAGCACCGAAACTCAAAAAACTTTATACAATACAGAAACTTCGTTTCTTGCACCCGCGGAATGATAAAGCCAATTAGGATATAAGAAACAAGAAACAAGACTTTCTAAAACCCTAACAAAATGAATTTTGGAACAAAAATAGCCATATCGGTAGGAGTTTTTGTAGTTTTTATTTTGGTTCTTTCGCTCATAATGATAAGCAAACAAACCGAAAGCGTAGAAAAAGACTATTACGAAAAAGATTTGCGTTATGAAGAGGAAATACAAGCCCAACGCAATGCTTCACAATTTCCTGTAAAATTTCATACGCATCAGGATACGCTTTGGGTGCAGTTTGAGCAAACAATCAGCTACGAGAAGGGTGAAATTTTCTTTTTTCGTCCCGATAATAGCAAGAAAGATTTTTCTGTTCCGCTGAATTTGGATAATAATGCCAAGCAATCGGTGTATGCAGGTAATTTGGCAAAAGGCTTGTGGAAAGTACAAGTAAAATGGCAAAGTGGTGAAAAAAAATTCCAAAGTCGTGTGTTTGAGTGGATAATTCCCTGAAATTTGCTAAATTAGCCACTCAAATTTTTCAATAATGCACATAGTTCGCTATCCTTATGGCATAAGTAATTTTGAAAAAATCAGAAGAGAGGGGCAGGTTTTCGTTGATAAAACGCCTTTTATTCCTCTATTGGAAGAGTATTCCAACGTTGTATATCTACGTCCGCGTCGCTTTGGAAAAAGTTTGTTTGTTTCCCTATTAGGTTATTACTACGACATCAGGCATAAGGAACGCTTTGAGGCACTTTTTGCCCAATTGTATATCGGCAAAAACCCTACTGCCTTGGCATCTTCATTTCGCATACTCAATTTCAATTTTAGTGGCATCAATACAGATACCATTGAGGAAGCTAAAAAAGGCTTTAATGTGTCGGTGGAAGGCTCTTTACGCGAGTTTTTTAAGAATTACCCTGCTGTTTTCTCTAAAATGCAACAAAAAGCAATTATAGAGGCTGTTGATGCTGAGAAAATGCTTAAACTTTTTTTTAGCGAATACCCCGAAGATACCAAAATTTATGTACTGATTGACGAATACGACCACTTTACGAATGAAATTCTTGTAAAAAATATTCAAGATTTCAAAGCCGTTGTTTCTTTGAATGGTTATGTGAGAAAATTCTATGAAACTATCAAAAATGCAACTCAACAGGGTAGTGTAGATAGATTTTTTATTACGGGGGTTTCTCCAATAACGCTGGATAGCCTAACGAGTGGCTTTAATATCGTCAAGCATCTAACTCATCACAAAACTTTTGAAGCTATGATGGGTTTTTCAGAAGCGGAGGTACAAGAGCTTTTAAGTTTGGTTTTAGAGGATAAAAGTCGTGAGGGGCAAATAATGCAAGACTTGCGAGATTACTACAATGGTTATAGGTTTTATCCTTTGAGTGAGCAGAATATTTACAATTCGGATATGGTGCTGTACTTTCTTGACCATTTCAAGCACGACCAAACTTATCCTCGTCAGATGTTAGACCCGAACATAGCCCCCGATTATGGAAAGCTCAAACAGATGTTCAAAGTAGCGAATTTGCAGGCAAACTTGCAGGTTTTGGAGGAAGTTTTAGAAAAAGGCATTGTAGAAAGCGAGCAGATATATCAGTTTCATTTTGAAAAAGACTTCGGCAAGAAGGAATTTGTAAATTTTTTGTTTTACTTAGGAAATCTTACCTTGCAAGAAGTGTATTCTAATGGGATATTGGCTTTCAGAGTTCCCAATAAGGTGATAGAGGAATTATATTGGAAGTTTTATTCGGAAGTTTTGCAAGGGTATGCAGGTTTGAGCTACTTTCAGGACGAAGTACAAATGGCAGTATCGGAAATGGCTCTTACAGGTAATCCTGAAAAGTTTTTTGCTTTGATAGAAAAGTTACTGCAAAAACTTTCAAATCGCGATTTTATTCGTTTTGATGAAAAACATATCAAAATGATTTTTGTGGCTTATTTGGTGCAGTCAAATATTTTTTGGGTGCAAAGCGAAAGAGAAATTGAGGGTGGCAAGTATATTGATTTAGAACTTTTTATTCGTCCCAACAACCCCAATACGCATCATCAGTTTGCATTAGAACTGAAATATTTGAAAAAAGAACAAGAAAATTTGCTGAAAGCTACAATGCAAGAGGCAAAAAAACAATTATGGGCGTATTACACTGATGATGAAGTTTTACAAGGTAAGGAGCTATTGCATTTGTGGGCTATAGTGGTAGTAAAGAATAAAGTATTTTTTGAAAAAATCCCCTTGATAAATGCCTCAAACGGGTGAGTATTTGCAAATAGAAAATCTACAATGCCTGCAAATTGGCACAGGTAAAAAATGTATGCTGGCTTTTCACGGCTTTGGGCAAAACCCGCAGGTATTTGAATACTTGGAAAATACTTTGCCCGAATACACAATTTTTAGCTTTGATTTGCTTTCGTTTGGTAGAGAGCCTTCCAAAAGCCAAGTGTTGAAACTTTTTGAAAAATTTTTCCAAAAACAACAGATAGAAAAATTTAATCTGCTTGCTTTTAGTATTGGGGCAAAGGTGGCTTTGGTTATTCTTGAAAATTTTAGTGAGAAAATTGAGAAAATTACGCTTGTAGCTCCCGATGGCTTCCAGAAGCGTTTTTGGTATAAATTTGCCACTTCTTTGTGGGGAAAACCACTTTTTTGGCAATTTGTACGCCACCCTCAATGGATTTATCCCATTGCTAATTTTCTAAGTAAAATATCTTTGATTTCCAAAGTAAAATATAGACAAATTAAAAACTTTACAGATACGCCTCCCAAACGCTTGCTTTTATGGAAAACTTGGCTTTCACAAAAAAATTTTTCTCCACAACTGAAAAATATTAGTCAGATTTTGGCTCAGAAAACAATGAAAATGCAAATTTTTTTGGCACATCAGGACGAGCTTTGTCCCGAACAGCCTATTATAGCTTTTGCTAATAGCCAAGAATCGGTTTTTTTGCTTTCTACTTTGCACAAACATCACCGAATTTTGCAAGAAGTTTTGAAAGATAGTAGATTTGCAGAATTTATGAATAGCTGAGTTAGGTCTAATTTGTGTTAGAAACGGGAAGCAAGATGTTAGACACTATTCTTTGAATTTATTGAACTCCAATCCTTTGAAATTATGGAAGCAAAATTTGTGAAAAGTAGCGTTAGTTTAGAGCAATGTCCGCCCGCCAATAAACCCGAATATGCTTTTATTGGACGTTCTAATGTGGGCAAATCTTCATTGATAAACGCTTTGGTGGGGCAAAAAAATTTGGCTAAAACTTCCCAAACACCTGGCAAAACACAGCATATCAATCATTTTCTTATAGAAAACGCTTGGTATTTGGTAGATTTGCCTGGATATGGCTATGCCAAAGTGAGCCAAAAAGAACGCGAGCATTGGGAAAAAATGATAAAAAATTACTTGCTAAAACGTGAAAATTTGCTTTGTACGCTTGCACTCATAGATTTACGCTTGCCTCCACAAGCTAATGACATTGAGTTTTTGCTTTGGCTTGGGCAGAATGCTTTGCCTTTCGTTATCGTTTTTACGAAAGCAGATAAACTTTCTCAATTGCAACAAAGCAAACAAGAAAATTTGTACAAAGAAGAACTTTTGCAATATTTTGAAACATTCCCTCGTTATTTTGTTACTTCGGCAGAAAAAAAGCAAGGATTGGAGGAGCTAAAACTCTTTTTGTACGAATTAAATCAAAATTTCAACAGATAAATTTGTCTTTTCGCAAGGAATGTTTTAGCTTTGTAGCCCTTTTTGAAAAAATAGCGTAATTATGGAATTAAAAGAAATCGCCGCAATTTCGGGAAAAGAAGGTTTATTTCGTATCTTAAAGCCTGCTCGTTCAGGGGTAATTGTAGAAACTTTAGACGCTCAAAAACGTAAAATGGCTGTGGGCGTTTCCGAAAAAGTTTCTATCTTGAAAGAAATTTCTATCTACACTACTACCCAAGAAGGCTCTGTTGCATTGGAGGAGGTTTTATTCAAAATACACGAAAAATATCAAGGCTCTTTGCCTATCAATGCCAAAGCCGATAGTGCCGATTTGATGGCTTTCATTGAGGAGGTTTTGCCTGAATACAATAGCGAAAAAGTATATCCCTCTGATGTGAAAAAACTCGTAAAATGGTACGAAATTCTCTTTCGCGAAGCCCCCGACGTATTGGTAAAGAAAGAAGAAACACCCGTAGAAAGTACAGAAACACCCGCAACCGAAACGGAGGTTCAGGTAGTAGATAATACACCCGCTCAAACCACCGAAGTTGAAAATAAAGTAGAGGAGCCTGCAATCGAAGAGAAACCCAAGAAAACACGTTCTACCAAAAAGAAAACAGAAACCACCGAAGTTGAAAATAAAGTAGAGGAGCCTGCAACCGAAGAGAAACCCAAGAAAACACGCTCTACCAAAAAGAAAACTGAAACTACCCAAGAGCAAGAAACTACTTCGGAAACAGAAAAGCCTAAAAAGAAATCTACCAAAACCAAAAAAGAAGCATAACCCTAAAAGCGAGAGTTAGCCTCTCGTTTTTTCATTTAATATAGCAAGATGATGAAATTCACAGAATTAAACCTTTCTGAAAGCCTATTAAAGGCAGTTGCCGATATGGGCTTTACAGAGCCTTCTCCTATTCAGAAGGAAGCTATTCCTTTGGCTTTACAAGGAAAAGATATAGTTGGAATGGCACAGACAGGCACGGGGAAAACCGCCGCTTTCGCTATTCCTTCCTTAGAGAAAATTAACGAAAAAAGTAAAAATCCGCAGGTATTGGTACTTTGTCCTACTCGCGAGCTGGCTTTGCAAGTAAGTGAAGAGTTTGAAAAACTCGCCAAATACAAAAAAATTCGTGTCGTTACGCTGTATGGCGGAGACCCTATCGACCGCCAAATTCGTGCTTTGAAAGCAGGAGTGCAGGTGGTAGTAGGTACGCCCGGGCGTATCATTGACCACTTGGAGAGAGGAACTTTCCAAACCGAGCATATCCATACCGTTGTGTTGGACGAGGCAGACGAGATGTTGGATATGGGTTTTAGAGAAGATATTGAAGCCATTTTGGAAGAAATGCCTTTTGAACGCCAAACTTTGCTTTTTTCGGCTACTATGTCCAAGCCTATTTTGGCTATTGTACAGAAGTTCCAGAATGAGCCACAAATTGTAAAGGTTATTCGCAACGAGCTAACTGCCGAAAATATTGAGCAACTCTTTTATGAAATCAAAGCTACTGCCAAATTGGAGGTGATGTGTCGCTTGATAGATTTTTACAATTTACAGCAAGTGATTGTTTTTTGCAATACCAAGAAAAAATCTGATGAAGTGGCTTTGGAACTGGTAGAGAGGGGCTATAAAACCGAAGCCATACACGGCGATTTGAGCCAAAGACAAAGAGAAAAAGTAATGAAGCAGTTTCGTGATGGAGCTATCAATGTTTTAGTGGCTACTGATGTAGCGGCTCGTGGCATTGATGTTTCGGGGGTTGATGCCGTTTTCAATTATGATATACCCTTAGACCCTGAATATTATGTACATAGAATAGGTAGAACGGGTAGAGCAGGCAAATCGGGGAAGGCTTTTACCTTTGTAGTAGGCAGAGAGTTTTTCCGCTTGCGTGAAATTCAGGATTTTACTAAAAAGCAAATCAAAAGAGGGGTAGTACCTTCTATTGAAGATTTGATAGGTATCAAGCAAGCCCAGTTTGTAGAAAAAGTTGCGTCTATCGCACAAAACGAAGATTTAAGTACTTTTGAACCTTTGCTCACACAACTTCGCCACGCAGGCTTAAAAGACGAAGCCATTATCAAAGCCCTGATACAAATGCAATGGCAACATCAAAAAACAGAGTATCTGGATATAGAAATCCAAGATTTTAAGGCAAGTAAAGAAAATTCAAAAGAAAAAAGTTTTGGCAAAGAAAAAGAAAGACGAACAGCAAACAAAAATATGGTTCGTTTGTTTTTGAATGTAGGCAAAATGGATAGGGTACGCCCTAATGATATTGTTGGGGCTTTTACAGGTGAAACAGGGATAGCTTTCAAAAATATTGGGCAAATTGATATTTTGGAAAAGTTTTCTTTTGTAGAAGTAGCCAAAGAAGATGCTCCCAAAGTTATCAAGAAGATGAAAAATGCAACCATCAAGGGCAAACCTGTAAATATTGAACTGGCAAGATAAAATTGCCTTTTTTGCGGATTTTGTTTTCGTATAAATTTTTTGTAGATTTGCTTCAAAATGTTTAGTATGTTGCGAAAGCTTGGGATTTTCGGTGTTTTGTTCTACATAGTGGTAGCTTGTCAGAAAAAAGAGGAAATAAATGTATGTAGAACTACTCAACCTTTTGTAGTAGAGCGTATTACAGACCCCAGCGGTTTGCCTTTTGTACCCTATGCCATACAAGAATGGTCTTTGTTTTTAGCAGAAAAAGACTATGAATGGAAAGACAAAAATCAAGTAATACAAGAATTTGGGGAGTATAAATTTGATGCAAGTACTCTGGATTTAACTTTTATTCCTGCAACACGCAGTTTTTTCACCGATACCACTAAGGCTTATCGTTTTAAGGCAGAATACAATTGCAACGAATTAGTTTTGCGTTCCGATTCGCTTGCAGTTTTCGTGTATTTGAAAAGATAGAGGAGTGTATTTGCCTCAAAGTCAAATTATTTATATGGAAAGCTGAATGTATTTTGAACGCAAGTTTATTTGTAGGTTCATAAGTTTGAGGTTTTAGGGTATAATAGTTCAAAAATCTCAAACTTGAAAACCTAAACTTTTTCAAATCTGCTTTCATAAATAATTTTGTAATGCTTCTAAATCAAGGCTGAAATATTTTGCAAATTCATTTAGGATTTGTAAATTTCACAAGATTTTTGTTTTCGTTCCACACAAATAAAAATTTATTGTTATGAAACGTTTTAGAACTACATACATTGTAGCTCTTGTGATTGTAGCTGTTTTCGTGATTTTAGCGGAGGTAGCTGTACAACTCGGTTTTACGGCTTCGGAAGAAGATGCAAAACTTATCAACATAGCCAGCAGGCAAAGGGCTTTGGTGCAAAAAATTGCCAAAAGTTCTGTTATTTTATCTCAAACTAGTAGTATAGATACTTTCCAAACCTACAAAAAAGAGCTTTCTGAAAGTTTGGATTTGTGGCAAAAATCTCATCAGGCACTTTTGAAAGGAGATATGGTGATAGGCATCAAAAGCCCCAAAAATTCTCCTGTTACTATGCAAAAGTTTCAAGAGTTGCAACCTTTTTATGAGCAAATCCAAACTGCCGCTACGGCTATTGCCGCCAACGATTATTCTTTGGTAGTAAGTGATGAAACCAAAAAACTTGAAATAAAAAATAATGCAGGAATTATTTTGGAAAATGAAGCCAAGTATTTCCCCATTATGAATGAAATTGTGGGGCAGTACGAAAAAGAAGCCAAAGGACGTACGGATACAACTGCTCTAATAGCTTGGAGTGTGGGAGTTACCATTTTAGGCGTCTTGTTACTTTTGGCAATATTTTATTTTGCTCCTGTAACTCGCAAAATGGAGGAGTTTATTGATGAATTGGAAAGGAAAAACAAGAAAATGCTTCAATCGGAAGAAGAACTGCGTAAGATTACAGAGGAGCAATTGAAACTGAACGAGGATTTGTTTGTAGCTCAAAAGCAAGTACAAGAACAAAACGAAAAGTTGAAAAAGGCAGAAGAGGAAACTCGTTTGGCTCTTGAACGTCAGGAACGTACTAACCAGAAACTTTTAGTTGCTCAAAGAGAATTACAAAAGACATTGATTGAGCAAAATCGCATCAATCAGCAACTTATTGCCGCCCAAGAAGAAGCTCAAAAGAAAGCAAGAGAACTTGAAAAAACGGAGCAAGAAATGAGGCAACTCATTGACGCCCAAATGGAAATGAACGAAAAGTTATTTTTGGCACAAAAACAAGAAGAAAAAACTAAAAATGAACTGGCTACCACGGTTCAGAAGCAAGATGCTCTGAACAGAATATTGCAAAAGTCAATTCTGACGAATAGCTCTAATTTCAACGAATTTTTAGAATTTACCATTGATGTTTTGAGTGAAATCAAGTTTTTGGAGCTTTTGCCTGGGGTAGGTATTTTCTTAGAAAAAGAAGGTGAAAGCGAAACGTATGAGCTCGTAAGGCAAAAAAATATTAGCCCTAAAATCCAAGAACTTTGCCACAACATCAAAACAGGACAATGTTTGTGCGGTTTGGCTATCAAAACCAAAGAAACCCAATATGCTCATTGCGTAGATGAACGCCATACTACTCGTTTTGAAGGCATTAAAGAACACGGACACTACAATATCCCAATTCTCTATCAGGAGGAGGCATTGGGAGCATTGGTGGTGTATTTACCTCACGGACACAAACGGGAGCAAAGTGAAATAGATTTCTTGGAAGCTGTTACGAATATTGTTGCTTCTACTTTTATCAAAGTAAGAAATGAAAAAGAACTGCAAGCTACTATGGAAAGAGTAGCTCGCTCTGAAAAAGAAATGCGTCAGCTTGCGGAAGCTCAATTGGAAACGAATGAAAATTTGCTAAATCTTCAAAAAGAGTTGGCAAAAAGTAGTGCTTTTCAAAAAGGGATTTTGGAATCAGCAGGTCTTTCAATTGTATCAACAAATACAGAAGGTGTCATAACATTTATGAACTCAACTGCTCAAAAGTGGTTGCAATATACATCTGATGAGTTAGTTAATAAACAAACTCCTGCATTATTTCATAGTATTGATGAAGTTGTTGAAAGAGCAAAATTTTTGAGTGAAAAATATAATGAGAATATTCAACCAGGCTTTGAAGTATTTGTTTATGAGGCTAAAAAAGGTATTATAGAAGGGGTAGAGTATACATACATACGTAAAGATGGTAGCAAATTCCCTGTATTTCTAGTTGTATCGGCAATTAGGAATGAAAGAGGAGAAGTAGAAGGATATTTGGGTATTGCAGATGATATTACAATAAGAAAAGAAACAGAGCAATCTCTTTTGAAAGCTCAAGAAAATATAAAAAAGCAAGCAGAAGAATTTGAACAATTGTTTGAATCTTCTCGGGACGGTTTGCTTTTGTTAGATGATAAAGGTTTCTTTAAGGCTAACTCAGCGGCAGTAGAAGTGTATGGTTGTGATAGCATAGACGATTTGGTTGGAAAAACGCCTATAGATTACTCTCCTGCTACTCAAAGCAATGGTAATCCTTCTGGCGAAGAGGCAATGAAGCATATTCAAAAAGCCTTACAAGAAGGTTCAGACTTTTTTGAGTGGATACATATTAAAAAAGATGGCACTATTTTCCCTGCCGAAGTGCTTTTGAGTAGGGTAGTTTTTGGTGGCAAAAATGTCTTACAGGCTACAGTGCGTGATATTACAAAACGTAAAAAAGCGGAAGAAGAGGTACGTAAAGCCGAGCAAGAAATGCGTCAGCTTGCAGAAGCTCAATTGGAAGCTAATGAAAAACTGTTAATGGCTCAAAGGGAGGCTGAGAAATCTAAAAAAGAGTTGGAAGAAACTCTTGAACAGCAAAAAGTAATTACCAACAGTTTGGCTCTTGCTCAAAAAGAATTGAGCAGACGTGCCGAAGAACTTGAAAAAGCCGAACGAGAAATGAGGCAACTCGCTGAAGCTCAATTGGAGGCAAACGAAAAACTTTTGCTTGCCCAAAAAGTTGAAAAAGAGCGTCAGATAAAATTAGAAAAATACAATACCATCCTCACCAAACTTTCAACTAAGCCTTTTGATAAATATGGTAGCTTGGAAAAAGCATTTCAAGCAATTACAGAGGCGGCGTCAGAAGGCTTGGGTATTGAAAGAGTAAGTATTTGGGACTATACAGGTGCAAGTATTATCTCTCACGATTTATTTGAAAAAACAAAAAATCAGCACTCGGCGGGTGTGGAACTCTTTGCCAAAGACTTCCCTGCTTATTTCGAAGGGGTACAAAGTGGTTTGGCTATTGTAGCTAATGATGCTCACACGCACCCATATACTTATGAATTTTCGGAAGTTTATCTCAAACCTTTGGGTATCAACTCTATGCTTGATGTACCTATCCGTGTAGCAGGGCAACTGAAGGGGGTGCTTTGTTGCGAGTATGTAGGCAAAGATTTCAAACAATGGACTTTGGAAGATGAAAACTTTGCTCGTTCTATTTCTGAAATTATTTCGCTAATGATAGAGGCGGATAAGCGTAAAAAAGCAGAGGAGGAGTTACAGATTGCTTTTGAAAACCTTAAAAAATCTCAAAAAGAAATTGAACGCTTGGCTCTTGTGGCTTCCAAAACGGATAATGCCATTATTATCACTGATGCCAATGGCTTGATAGAATGGGCAAATGAAGGTTTTGAAAGACTGACAGAATACAAGTTGGAAGAAGTAAAAGGCAAAAAACCGGGTTCATTTTTGCAAGGTGAAAAAACAAATCCTGCTGATGTATTTGCCATTCGTCAGGGAATTGCTTCGCTCAAATCTTTCTATCAAGAAATTTACAACTACTCCAAATCGGGTAGGGGCTACTGGTTGGGCATCAATATTACGCCTCTCTTTGATGAACAAAATAACCTTACAGGTTTTATTGCTATTGAAAGTGATATTACTGAACGTAAGCAAGCTGAAATAGAACTTCAGAATGCTCTGGAAAAAGCTAAAAAGGCAGAAGATGATATGCGTTCTTTGGCAGAGGCTCAATTAGAAGCCAATGAAAGGCTGATGATGGCTGAAAAACAACTCAAAGAAACCTTAGAGCTTGAGAAAAAGCAAAAAGAAGAGCTTGATAGACTGGTGGCACAGCTCAAAGAAACCCAAGGACAACTTGTACATAACGAGAAAATGGCTTCGCTAGGGCAACTTACGGCGGGTATTGCCCACGAAATCAATAACCCTATCAATTTTGTGTATAATGGTATTGATACCCTCAAAATTTCTTTGGACGACCTGATGGAGATTGTCAAAAAGTACAATGAATTAGACTCCGCCAACGGCAACAAAGAGGAAATTATCCAAGAAGCCAAAGAACTTAAAGACCAATTAGGCTTTGAAGATTTGACGCAAGATATTGAGCATCTGGTTGCCGACATCAAAAAAGGTGCAATACGCACTATGGAAATTGTGAAAGGCTTGCGTATATTCAGCCGTCTTGATGAAGAAGAACGCAAAATGGCAAATATCAAAGAGGCACTTGAATCTACGCTTATTCTGCTCAACAACAAAATGAAGGGTAGAATAGAAGTCAAGAGATACTATGATGAAACAATGCCTGAAATTCTTTGCTATCCGGGTCAGCTCAATCAGGTATTTATGAATATCCTTAACAATGCTATTCAGGCGATACCTGAAGATAGAAAAGACGGCGAAATTACCATTTACACCGAAAATCAGGCTGAAAATGTGATTATTCGTATCAAAGACAATGGCGTGGGAATGAGCGAACAGGTAAAACGCCGAATTTTTGAGCCTTTCTTTACCACCAAGCCTGTTGGGGTAGGTACGGGTTTAGGGCTTTCTATTACTTTTGGTATCATTGAAAAGCATAATGGGCAAATATTCGTAAATAGCGAGGAAGGTAAAGGAACAGAATTTGTTATTCAATTGCCCAAAGAGAGAATTTAGACCTCTTACTTCAAATATGAGCAACAACATCACTATTGGGTGATGTTGTTGCTTTTATTTTCTTACCAAAATAGTGAAATCAAACATTTGGTAATCGTGCAGAAGGGCAACATCACGAGAAAAATTCCGCATACAATAGTCAAACATAAAGCAAGGATTGGCATAGTATAGGTCGGGGCGTTGTTTTTCTTTATCCGAATAGCTGGTAAGCATATTGAAAGCAAAACCTTTAAGGCTCTTTTCGTGCATTATATCCAAAGTTTCTAAGATATAGCCCAAAAATTCGTATTCTTTCAACTCTAATTTTTTATTAAAAATACCACTTGCTACGATATAATCTGCTTCTTTCATTTCTTTTGGGTGCTGAATAAGCTGAAACGTAGCAAAATTAAGGTGGGCATAGGTTTTGTGAGCTTGCTCAATCATAGCAGGGGCAAGGTCGTAGCCGTAAAAGGTAAAATTTTGAAAGCCTTTTTTTTGCATAAATTCGGCTAATGCTCCATAACCACAACCCAAATCTGCAATGCTGAAAGGAGCATTGGGTGGCAAAATTTTCAGCAGTTGTTCAAATCTGCCTATTTGGGCTTTTTCATCTTTCCAATTTACGCCTTGGGCAGTAGAGCCGTGCAAAGCAAGTTGCTCGGCATAAAACTCGTTCAGTGTTTCTAATATTTTTTGCATAATTTTGGTGATAAATTTCAAAAAATCTCAAATTTAGAGGCTCTTGCTTTCAATTTCTACGCTATGCCTTTCATACACATTCCTAATAATGCTTCTGGGTCTTTGTTTGATTTCCAAGAAAATTTTTGCCAAATAAATACCCAAAATACCGATACTGAAAAGAATTAAGCCTCCAATAGCCCAAATAGAAACGGCAAGACTTGTCCAACCCTCAATTTTTTCATCATAAGCAAAATACTGATAAAAAGCCCAAGCAATATAGCCCAAAGCAAAAAGTGTAATAAACAAGCCCAAATAAAAAACAAAATACAAAGGCTTATGACTTACAGAAGTTATGGTATTGAGAGCAATCTGAAATTTGCGTTTGAGCGTATAGGTAGAACTGCCCTTGAAACCTTTGCTTACAACCACAGCCTTTTGTTTGAAGCCCGCCATCTGAAAAATACACCACAAATCCATTTCTCGTTCGGGATATTGCAAAAGAGCTTGCACGTATTTTCGGCTCATTAGGCGGGCAGTGAGCGTATTGGCGGGGTATTCAATATCCGAAATAAGGCTAAATAGTTTGTAATACACTTTGCCGCTTGTTTTTTCAAACCAATTGCCCTTCCGTTTTTCTTGAACACCATAAATAACATCAAAATCGGGATTTTGCTCCAAGGTTTGCCAGTAGGTTAGTAGCAATTCGGGGGCTTCTTCAAGGTCGCTATCAATCAGAAAAATCCAATCGCCTGTGGCGTTTTGCAGGGCAGTAAGCAAAGCAGGGTGATGACCAAAATTGCGAGAAAGTTCTATGACTTTTACATTTTCGTCTTTTTGGGCAAGCAAAATCGCCTTTGCTAGTGAGTTATCAGGCGAGCCATCATTGACAAAAATAATTTCATAGGCACAAGGGATTTGTTTGAGGCAAGCAAGGGTTCGGTTGTAAAATTCTTGTATGTAGTTTTCGGAGTAATAAAGCGTAGTAAGAACAGAAATTTTCATAAACAAGAAAAATGAATTGAAAACTCAAAATACAGGTGCAAAATTTCTTTTTTCTGAAAAAGATTTCATAAAACGGGGGGCATTGAAACCTTCATTAAAAAGCAAATCTACAATGGAAACTTCGTGAATAAAATCGCCGTAAAGTTGAGTATATTCGGGATAGCCGCTGTAATCCAGATAGCAAACCTTGATGCCACGAGCATTGAAAAGAGTTTCATCAAGATAATTTTTGGCTGAAGCCCCTGTGTAATACTCGGTAGCATTGAGTTGCTGACAAATATCAATCAATCTTTCATTTTTGCCATTTTGGCAAATAGGAAAATCTTTTGAAAAATAAATAGGGGTCTGTATGCCTAATATTTTACAAACCATACGAATAAGCTCTACGTTGATTTCAGAAAGCATTAAATGCTGGGTATTTAGGTAAAATTCTTGCAAAATAGGAGCAATTTGCTCAAAACATTTGGCTTTCTTGTAGTTGTGTTCAAGGGTTTTCCAATGTTTTTTTGCCCAATCTTTTTCGCTAATTTCTACTTCTTGTATTTTCTGAAAAAAATTACCTTTCACTTTCACAGGAACGGTGAGCCAATGGGTTCCTTGGGGTGTTTTGATGATATTGCGGTTTCGCCAATCGCGTTTGGTGTATTGAGCTTCATCATACAAAACAACTACATCAACTTGGTGGATAGCATCAAAATAGCCCTTCCAAGGAATGTAATTGGATTGCGTAATGATGACTTTACACATACTTGTAAAAAAAATTAAGTGAGCAAACAATAAATTTGAAATTTTTTCGTTGCACAAAACTTTTGCAAGATAGTAAATTTTTGCTTTTGAAAAACAATCTTTGCACAAATGCGTTTTAATGGAAATAATTAACAATTCCGATGAAATCTACACAAAGTTTGCTTTCCTTGCAGACTCTCGGCGAACTGAAAGCCGCAGGGTATCAGGTGCGTTCTATCAAAGAAGAATTACGAGAAAATCTTATTCGTAAAATTCGCCAACACGAAAACCCATTTGAAGGCATTTGGGGCTATGAGGAAACCGTTATTCCTGATATAGAGCGGGCAATTCTCTCCAAACATCATATTATACTTTTGGGCTTGCGTGGGCAAGCAAAAACACGCATTGCCCGCCTAATGGTAAATTTACTTGATGAGTATATCCCTGTGGTAGCAGGTTCAGAACTCAACGATGACCCTTTCAATCCTATTTCTCGTTATGCCAAAGACCTTATTGCCGAAAAAGGCGATGCAACGCCCATCGCTTGGCTTCATAGGTCGGAACGTTATGCCGAAAAATTAGCTACGCCTGATGTATCGGTAGCTGACCTTATTGGCGATGCTGACCCTATCAAAGCCGCCAGCCTCAAACTTCCTTATTCCGATGAGCGTGTCATTCATTTTGGGCTTATACCTCGCTCACATCGCTGTATTTTCGTCATCAACGAACTTCCCGACTTACAGGCTCGCATTCAGGTTGCTTTGTTCAATATTTTGCAGGAAGGGGATATTCAAATCAGAGGTTTTAAGATGCGTTTGCCGCTAGATATTCAGTTTGTTTTTACTGCCAATCCCGAAGATTATACGAACCGAGGCTCTATTGTTACTCCTCTCAAAGACCGCATTGATAGTCAAATTCTCACGCATTATCCCAAAAGCATTGATATCGGAAAGAAAATCACCGCCCAAGAGGCACATCTTGCCCGAGAGCAAAAAGATAGAGTGCAAGTGAGCGAGCTACTACGTAACCTCATTGAACAAGTTGCCGTAGAAGCCCGACAAAGTGAGTACATTGATGCTAAAAGTGGTGTTTCGGCACGCCTGACGATTTCAGCTTTGGAAAATCTGGTGAGTGCCGCCGAAAGACGCTTGCTTTTGAATAATGAAACACAGACTTATGCTCGTATTGGCGATTTGATAGGGGTAATACCTTCTATTACAGGTAAAATTGAGCTTGTTTATGAAGGTGAGCAAGAAGGTACGGCAAATGTAGCCCAACATCTTATATCCAAAGCTATTCGCACTCAATTTGTGCAGTATTTTCCTGAACCCGAAAAAGCCAAAAAAATGAAAGACAAAAATCCATATCACGAAATTTTGGAGTGGTTTGGTGCAGGAAACACTTTGGATTTACTCAACGAGGCTTCTAATGAAAGCTATCGCCGCGAATTACGAAAAGTAAAAGGTTTGGAAAATTTAGTGCAAAGCACTTTCAAGAACCTTATAGAAAATGAAAAATTTTTGATGATGGAATTTGCTTTACACGGACTTGCCGAATATTCGCAACTTTCCAAGAAAATGCTTACCCGAAGCCTTCAATTTTCAGATTTGCTTTCAGGAATGTTCAATACCAAAGATTTCGGCAAGTTTGATGATGAAGATGATGATGAATTTGATTGGAAAAAAAGAAAGTGAAGTAGGAAACATAAATCAAGAAATTAGGAGAGATTGGGATTTCAAATATCAAATCCTCACTCTAAACTTTCTGAAAGTAAATTTTTACACCTAAAAAA
This sequence comes from uncultured Cytophagales bacterium, assembly GCA_964654605.1. GTDB lineage: Bacteria > Bacteroidota > Bacteroidia > Cytophagales > Thermonemataceae > Raineya. The sequence goes on from CAZZLW010000050.1 coordinate 18,845, forward strand.
TGCTTATTATTATGCGAAAAATTCGTTTGCCCTTGCTTATATCCACGCTGTATGTGTTGGTATATGCTACAACGCCCTACTGGACGCCTGAATATGTTACCGCTACAATGTATTTTCTTTCGCCTTTTGTAGTGTTGTATTTGGTTTGGGTGGTTCTTACCAAAGGCGAGCCTTCTCATCTGACCTTTGAAGAGGCTTTTTATGAGGATTTTGCAGGAAAGTAGTAATAAAAACAGGAAACAAGAAGCAGGAAACAGGATACAAGACTAAAAAATCTATAAAGTTTTGATTTTGAAACTTCAATCTCCCAGTTTCTTATTCTTATTTTTACGCTTGCTTTCCGTTTTATAGTGTTTGCTTATGGATAGCTTGTTCCCAACGCCAAGCATCGGCAAGGGCATCGGCAAGGCTTCTTTGGGCTTTCCAACCCAAAATTTTTTCAGCTTTGCGGGCATCGGCATAAATGGCTGTAACATCACCACTGCGGCGAGGAGCAAACTGATAGGGCAAAGTTTTACCACTTACTTGCTCAAAAGTTTGAATAACCTCTAATACCGAGTTACCTGTGCCTGTACCTACATTGATAAAATCAATGAAACTACCCTTTTGATTTTGCAAAAATTGAAGTGCTTTTACGTGGGCTTCGGCAAGGTCGCATACGTGTATGAAATCGCGTATGCACGTGCCATCAGGAGTGGGGTAATCTTTGCCAAAAACATTCAAGAAGGGGCGTTTGCCAATCGCTGTTTGTGTAATATAAGGTACGAGATTATTTGGCACGCCACGTGGCAACTCTCCGATAAGTGCCGATGGGTGAGCCCCAATAGGATTGAAATATCGCAAAGAAATGATTTGCAAATCCGCTTGACTTCTTACTACATCTTGCAAAATCTCCTCACCAATTTGTTTGGTATTGCCATAAGGCGAAAAAGCAGGTAGCACCGCGTTGTTTTCATCTACGGGCAACTTTTCGGTTTGTCCGTATACGGTGCAAGAAGAAGAAAAAACCAACTTCTGCACCGAAAATTTTTGCATTATTTTCAGCAGATTGATAAGCGAGAAAAGATTGTTTTCATAATATTTGAGCGGCTCGGCAACCGATTCGCCAACGGCTTTGTAAGCGGCAAAATGAATAACCCCTTCAAGGCTATGCTCTTGGAAAACTTTTTCCATTGCCGCATAATCGTTGCAATCGGCTTGGTAAAACGTAACTTTTTGTTTGATAATTTGCTCAATGCGGTCTTTGATAAATAGCTCTGAATTGCTCAAATTATCCACAATAATAGGCGTAAAGCCTTCTTCTACCAAAGCCACTACCGTATGCGAGCCAATGAAACCCAGCCCGCCTGTAACGAGTATGTTCATAGCGAATTTTTTGGACAAAAATAGCTAATAATTTGAAAAGAGAAGATAGATTGGCTAACGTTTTTTACTTTCTACAGCCCGAATAGTCGCCAAGTTTTTCTTTTCAATATCGGTAAAAAAGACTTCTGAATTAGATACAAAATTGAGCGAGCCTCTTTCTGTAAAATACTTCTTCCATTTAGGATTTTGAAAATTATGATTATATTGAGCAAATAGTTCGTTTCGCATAATTTCAAGTTCCGCTTTGCTGTAACGTGCCAAGTCTTTTTCGGAAAGAACTTTTTCAGAGGTGAAAGCAAACTGCCTTTTGAAGTTTGGGGCTTTCAGCAAGCTGAGAAAAAAATCGTTAGCATTGCTATAATTGTGCTTTTTAGTAACTGAGCAACCCTCTTCGCCTATTGTTACGAGCATTTTGGTTGATAAAGATTTAGGATTTTTGTTGAGCTTTGCCTCGTATGAGTCGTAAATGGTTTGGGCGGCTACCATAACAACTTGGGCATTGGGGGCTGGAACAAACTCCCACATATAATCGTAAGTAATTTCAGTTTCCCCTTTGCTATTGGTATTCCAAGTGCCTTTGGCTACGCCGCCTGTTAGGAGGCTAGCTTCTTCGCCCAAAGCCCAAACGGCTATTACTTGCTTATCAGAGAAAAAGTAGTAGTCGTAATCGCCACTGGCACAATGAGAACCCACAACTACCAGCCCAGCGGGTGATTTTTGGGAATAGCCAAATAAACTAAAAACAAAAACAAATACCAATAGCATTGTAAGATTTTTCATCGTTGAGGTTTTGGTGGATTAGACTTTGATTGTGTGTTTAAGTTGATTTTATATCAGCGAAAGCATTGCTATCCGCAACGCTCTCGCTTTATTTTTACGCAAATTAAAAGTTTTTGGAAAAAAATGCTAACTTATATGGCAAAAACTTTTTTATTTCCTTGCTTCTATTTCCTCGTTTTTGTTTGGGAACTTTAGTTTTTTGCTGGAAATTTTTATTTTTCTTGCTCCCGAATAAGAGTGATATTCGTCAGCGTACATTGCTTCGGCGGCGATAGCCCCCATCTGGAACTCTCCGAGCGAAACAGCTCGCACCATATAGTAGTAGTTTTTCACCTTGCCTGTGGCTTCGCAGAAAATATGAATTTTATCGTCGCGAATGTCTGCATAATCGGCTTGCGAAGCATCTTTTATCCAAGGTAGCTGGATAGCCTCTATTAGGCGAGGGTTTTCAATTTCAAAACCCGCAGGCAGTAGGTCTGAAATGGCTACATTAGGGATATTTTCGCCTTTTTCGGTTTGTATGCTGACTTTAATAACTACCAAGTCGTTTTGCTCAAACTCACCATTTTTGATTTCTTGCCCTGCTCGGTTGTAGAAAGTGCGTCTAACCTTCAAATAGCTATCTCTTTCTCTGATTTGAGGGCTTTTCTCCAAACCTTGCACTTTCCAGAAATAATACAAATTACCCTTGCCCGAAACATTGGCACTGATATTTTTAGGGGCAAAGCTACTAAATTCCAAAGCCAAATCTTCGCCTGCAAATTGGGCAATCTCTTTGCCATCAAGTTTCAAAGAGGCTTTCAAATCTGTTTTTTCGGCTTGTTTGGCAAGTTTTCCAAGAGCCAGCAAAGCAAAAGCTGTTTCTTGGGTGTTCATAAATTTCTGAGAACGCAAAACATCAGATATTCGCTTGCTCATTGTAGGCACTTGGGAATTTTGAGGCTCTACTTCTAAAAGAGCATTCAAGGCAATGGCTTCATCACGAACAAAAGAGTAAAAATTGCCACTCAAAGCGTTTTGAGAGCGTTCTCCTGAAAAACTCTTTGGCAGTAGGGCATTATACGAAGCCTTGTCGCCCATTAGCAGGTAGCTTGCGGCAAGCAGGTAGCGGCTATCCAGAGCCAGCATTGCACTATTGGCTTTGCAATAATTCATTATTGCAATATCGCCCCTACGCATTAGGGCAAGTACATAGAGCGTGTAAGGAACGTCCTTGCTAATGATAGTACGATTTTGCAAGCGGTTTTGCTCATCATAATATAGGTAACGTTCTGTATGTTTTTCTCGTACTTTGACTTGCAGATATTTGCTTAGTCGTTCTAAAAAGGCTTCATTTACATTGTAGCCTGCCTTTTGGGCTTCGTACAAGAAATGTGCCGCATAAGCACTGCCCCACCAACTTTCATAATTGCCCCCAGGCCAGTAGCTCAATGCTCCGTTAAACATTTGCATTGTTTGCAAACGCATAATGGCTTCTTGTACGTAATAGCGACTTTCTGATGCGGAACTGCCTGCGTATTTGCCCGATTTTTTGAGCTTGCGAGAAAGTTCGGCAAGGTAGAGTTGCGGGAAAGCCGTAGAAATAGTCTGCTCTACACAGCCGTAGGGGTAGGCAAGCAAGTAGTCCAAGTTATCGGAAAATTCTGCTATGGGTGATTTGGAAAGTACCAAAGTGGCTTTTGCAGTAGAAGGAATAAAAGGGTGTTGTAGGCTGATGCCTTGATTACCTGCTTGCAAAGTTCCGAAACCCACTTTTTTCTGCAAGGGTACAGCAGAACGCACTGCAATATCTGTTTTTTCTTCAAATTTGCGGTTTTGGTTTGCAAAACTTATAGTAATTTGGGTATTGCCTACAAAATCGGTAGCCCTGACCTTGAAAAAGGCTTGATTTTCGCTATTGGCATCAATACCAAGAGCAACTTGCGAGTTACCTATAATCTGCAATCCTTCGCCTACACTTATTTGAGCCGTACCTGTGAAGGTTTGTGTAGTGGTATTGGCAAAAGTAGCAGGAATAAGCACTTCGTCGTTGGGGGCAAGGAAGCGAGGAATCCCCGAAGCAATCACGATAGGGTCGGCAACTTTCATTGATTTGGCATTGCCTCCAAAGCGAGAACCCTTGTAAGCTACTGCCATAATTCGCAAACTACCCGAAAATTGGGGTATCTGAATGGTATAACTTGCTTCGCCTGCCGAGTTGGTTTTCAGAATACCACTCCAAAAAGTAGTGAGTTTAACACGTTTATTGGAAAGAGGGTTGTTGGTGTTTGTCTTGACTTTCTGCTCCATTAAAGCCTCGCCACCACCTCCTACACTACTTTTATTGGGTTTGAGTTCGGGGAAAAGGCGAGGGTAGAGGTCATAGGCTTCTACTTCTAAGGCTCTTTTTTGGAAAAAGTATTCCAAAGGATTGGGGTTTTGGAAATTTTTGATTTGTAAAATGCCCTCATCTACAACAGCAAGCACTACTTCGGCATTGCTTTCAGAAGTTTTGACCTTGATGGTTTGCAAGGTATTGGAATATGAACTTTCTTGTGCCTGAATACTGACATCAATTTTGTGGCGAGTAGGTTCTACTTTCAGAGGCAAATAGCCGTGAGCCACTGTAAGTGGCAAAGTGGAATTGGAAAGCGGTTTAATCAACGTTGCCGAAATGTAAATATTGGGTAAATAATCGTCAGCTACTCGCAAATTGAAGCTGGCGGCTTTTTTTTCGGTTTCCAAATAAAAATGTTGAAGCACCTTGTTGCGTTCAATGGTTACAAGCAATCTGCCTTCAAAAGGCGTTTTGAAAAGTAATTTGGCGGTTTCTCCAATTTTATAGGTTTCTTTATCGGCGGTAATATCTACTTCTCCTTCTTTGTTGATTTCAAAAGAGGTGTAATCGGTCATTCCCCAAGCGTAGGCGTAGAAATGATGTGATACATAACTGCTACTGTTTTCATTGCGTACTCGCAACTCGTACTCTCCCGAATGTACAAGACGTAGCGGGTAGCTTGCTTTTCCTGTAATGCGAATTTTCTGCTCACTAATAACTTTTTCCTTTTTGTTGGAAACATAGCGAACATTTTCCGAGTAGTAATCTCTTTCCAAGGTATTTTGCCATTCGTATCGTACTACTTGCACCACCGCAGAAGTTTCAACGCTCTTGCCATTTTTATCCAAAGCTACAAGCGAGATATTTTGCTCCTGATAGGCATCAAAGTATTCGCTGGCTCTTTCAATACCTAAAAAAACATCTTGCGTAGGAACTTCAACTACTTCGCCCTTACGGACAGGTCTGCCTGTTTCATCAAAAACGGTGGTATAAAGATACCCTTCTAAAAGTCCTTGATTTTCAAGGGTTTCAGAGATTTCAAATTCAGCTTTTAGCTCGCCTTCTGGGGTAGTAATTCCTTCTGCAAGTTTTGAGCCCAAATAGCTATCTTTGCCAGTGGTTTCAAACTTGTATTTTTCGTAACCTTTGGGGGTAAAAACTTTTCGTTTTACAAGAAACTCTACCTGATAGCTACGACCAGCGGCAGGCGTGCCGTAGAGGTTCAGGGCAGTGCCTTGCAAGATAACTTTATCGCCTGCTCTGTAAAAGGATTTATCCGTTTTCTGAACAATTTTGAGCCTATCGGGCATAAATTCTTCTACGCTGATATTTTGCGAATTGAGCAGAATATCATTGAAGGTCATTACTTCCATTTTGTATAAGCCTGTGAGGGCATCTTCGGGCAGACGCAAACTGCCTTCCCAAGCACCCTCTTGGTTGAGTGTGCCTTTGAGGGTAGCAAGCTCTTTGCCGTTGGGCATTGTAAAACGCACTTTCAAAGGCATTTTTTCCACTTTCCACTCTTCGTTTCGTACAAGCACCAAAAAGTTGATTTTTTCGCCAGGGCGATACAAATCTCTTTCCAAGTTTACAAAAGCCTGATAGGGGGCTTCATTGCTTCGTAAGCCACCTACATCATAGCGAGAGGTTTCTACGCGACTTTTTTCTAAATTCAAGAAAGTGAAATCATCATCATTGAGGGCGGTTATCATTCCCAAGCGAAAATCGGGGTATTTCTCTTTCAGGTTTCCTACTTTGGCAATGCCGTTTTCATCGGTTGTAGTTTCGGCTAATGTTTGGTTATTTTGGCTCAAAACTTTAATTTTTACGTTTTTGAGCGGCTTGGCATCTAAAATACTATTGGCAAAAATCCAAACTTCGTCGTTATTTTCTTTGGCAATTAAACCAACATCAGAAACTGCTACCAATTTGAAAGCCTTTTCATACTGGTTTTCTTTGGAGCCTACTACTACTGCATACACTCCTTTGAACTCTTTGAGTTTTTCGGTACTGATATTGAGCAAATGAATACCATTCTGGGTTGCAGGCAAGCGTTCTACTTCATAGCTTTGTTTGGAAATAAGTGTTCCATATCTTTCGTAAGGGTTGCTATTGCCGTAGCCGTAATTGTAAGTTGTTTCACTTTCAAGGTTATACTGATAGTTTTCCAAAAAAGCAAGCAAGTTGTTTTCGTAGATTTTGTAAATTTCAACCTCAATTTCAGGAATATTCACCACTTTTACACCAATATTTTTCTGCCCTTTGGAAGAAAGGTACATTGCTTTTTTTTCTGTAAAAGTTACTTGGGGTTGTATTTTGCCAAAAGAAATGGTTTGGCTATAATCTTGTTCTAAAAATCCGCCTGCAATACCTTTCAGCTCGGAGCTGATGCGTAGTTCATACGTTTTGGCTGTTTCAAAATTACCTGTAATTTTTAAGCCCTGCGGGTGAGGTGTGAAAGTGAGTTTTTCGTAAGGAATAGCTGTTGTGGGTGTTTCTTCTGCATCTGTTTCCCAATAATAGGAGGTTGGCTTTTGTTGGGCTTGCAGAGTAATGTATTTGCTAAAATTATCTGTGGCGAGGGCTTGGTTAGTTTTCACCAAAATAAAAGGCTCTAATCCTTCAAATTCGCTTTCAACACTTAAAATTTCTAAGTTTTCTTTGCGGGTGAGTGTGATATTTTTTTTAAAAACTTCTTGGGTTTTATAGTCGCTTTCGCCGCAGGAAAGACCTTTATCAATTTTTACATTTACTTCGTTGCCACCGAGTTCTTGCAGGGCTACTTCAATGAGCCTATCGGGAGAAAGCGTAACCAAACGATAGGAGAGAGCCTTGTTTTGGGCAGAAACGGTGAGCAACTTTTGCAACTCTTGCGGATTGACTTTGTAATTGAATTGCAAATGCAAACGCATTTCAGGCGAGCCGTTTTGGTTGCCCCAGAAAGAGCTAACTTCGTTGAGGGTGAGTAGTGGTGTATGGAAATCCAGAGATTTGGTTTTCAGGCTTATTTTTTCGGCAGATTTGAAATGTTTTTCCTGAAACTCGGCTTGGTATTTGGTAGAGCTCTTAAAACCTGTTTCAGGGGAAAATAAAAGCTCATTTTTTGCCACCCATTTGAATTTTCCTCTGACAAATGGCGAAAATTTAATATAGGCAGTGGTATCCCACCGATTGAGCAGGGTATCGCTGACTATATCCTTATTGAACTTGAAAATTAGGTTTTGTTGCTGACTAATTTCAGCGTCAAAGTTTTTACCGCTAATTTTTACTTGATTGCCACCGCAAGAGGCAAGCCCTGCCAGAAGCACAATAAACAATAAAAAACGCTTGAAGTTCATAATTTTGAAGGTTTTGAAAGGGAAAAGCTATGCTTAAAGAAATATTTGCTTGAATTTAAGCAAAAATCGTGAGAAATGAAAATTTTTTCTGTTTTTTGTGGGAATTTCTTGTTTTTGCAGAGAAAAAAATTTCAAAGAGCCGTAAAATTGATTTTTTTGAAAGGATTACACTAAATTGCAGTCCGAATTTACATTGAAATTTTTGTAAAGCGATTGGGAAATAAGAAGCAGGAAACAGGATTTAGAACAATGGGATATTTAGAGTAAAACTTTTACCCCAAGCCTTTCAACTTTTGAACGTAAATAATTACAAGCAATTTTGATATGGAAAAGCCCAAAGACCCCCGAGAATTTTTAGCCAATGAACGCACTTTTTTGGCTTGGCTACGTACAGGTATAGCCATAATGGCGTTCGGATTTGTGGTTGTAAAGTTTTCGCTATTTCTCAGACAAATATCTATACTTTCGCCCCAAAGTCAGCAGATTTTAGCGGAACATCATCAATCTCGTGGGTATTCTAACTGGATTGGTTTTTTTATTCTGTTGATTGGGGCGAGTGTCATACCACTGGCATACTTGCGATTTGTGCAAGTAAATAAGCAACTCAATCAGTACAATTATTCTGAAAAGCACAAACTGCCTGTGCTTATTACCTTACTGACGATATTGATAGCTGTGGCTCTGCTGATTTATGTGCTTGGGGTAGCTCTTTGAATATTGGGTCTTGGTCTAAATTTTTCAGCAAGGAAACAAGAAGCAGGAAACAGGATTTTGGGTAGTCGTTCCTTAAAAAATGTTCAACAATTTGACAAAAATTACCTATTGAAGGCATTAGAACTTCACCACCCACATACCTCTGAAATCTTTGAGTTTGTAGCCTTTGGCAAGGTCGTTAGGGTAGAGCTTTTCAATGGTGGCAAGGGTTTTGGGTGCAATGTCTTTATTTTTATCGCCGTGGCATTTCAGGCAAGTTTCCATTCCCACCATAATAGGTTTGAAATAATAGGTGTTACTACCTTCTTGGAGTGTGAAAGGCTCTAATTTTTCTTGTTTTTGGTACTTTTCCAAGAAAGTTTGAAGGGCTTTTTCTTCGGTTTCGTTTTGGGCTTTATCTTGCGGATTGCGGTACTTATCCGATACTCGCCTGATTTGGCAGTTATGCACTTTGGAAAGGGAATCCACGATAGCCAAAGCCTTCAAATTGCAATATTCTACTGCACCGTGAGCCTCTTTTTCTGCAATAGCTTTGGAAACGGTTTGCAAGAGAGCTGTTTGAGTGGCAGTTGTAATTTCATCACCTTTTTCCAAGTAATTTACTTGGGGTTTTTCTGTTTGGGTGGTGGTACTCAGAGTGTTACTCGTGGAGTTATTTTCAGGCTTTTGTTGGTTTTTTTCGCAAGCCCAAAGCATAAGCAAACTGATGGTGTAGGAAGCAAGCCTTTTCATAAGGAATTTAGTTTGGGTTTTTCTTTTCCAAAATTTCCAGAATTTCAATGAGCTTTTGAGAAAGTTGCTGTAAAGTTTCGTATTCGGCTTCTACAGAGGTTAGCCCATTTTGGTAATGAGATAAAATGTACTGACCAACGTGGTGAAGCTGTGTGTGAATAGTGTTCAATTCTTGAATTTCAGGGCATTTTTTGTATTTTACAAGTCCTTCTTTATCAAGCCAACGCCCCAATTCGCAGCAATGTGGCGAAACAATTTCATCGGGGGTAAGCGTTGGCTCACCTTCCAAAAAAGCCAGTAACTTGATACGCCAATCTACGTGTTTGAGTTTGGCAAGCAGAAAATCAAAGTTAGGTTTTTCGGTAGTCATAGTTTTTTCTGCTTTTGCCCAAAGATAATCAATTATTTTTTCATTTTCACCATATACTGGTAAGGCAAAGTTTTAGTATCAAGGGTTACCTTTTTGAAGCCCGCATTTTCCAGTTCTTTTACTACGTCATTTTCAGATATTTTCATACTATCGGGCGGACCTTGCGGAAAATCGCCTTTTTTGAAATCAACGATTACGAGCAAACTACCTTTTTTGAGTTTTTGATACAACTCAGAAAAATACTCTTTGCGGCTTTCAATATGGTGATACACATTTACGCTGAATACAAGGTCGGCTTCGCGTTCTTGTACGGGGGGCTTTTCGTATTCAGCTTTACGTAAAATAAGGTTTGTAAAGCCTTTTTCTTCGTTTTTTTTACGCATAAAATCCAAAAAGCGTTCATCAACATCGGCGGCAATGACAGCCTTTGCCAAAGGAGCAAGGCGAAAGGAAAAATAACCTGTACCTGCCCCAATATCTACGATAGTTTTGCCTTTCAGATTTCCCAAAAACTTAATAACTTCCTCAGGCTTTTGCCATTTTTCACGTTCAGGGTTTTCAAAACGTTCTACAAGCGCTTCAAACTTGCTTTGGTTCATATACTCATTTGCCTGCCCCTGCTGATGATGCTGGTGGTGTTTGTGTTTGTGTTCTTGTGCTTTTAGCATAATACTGGCACTCATTAAAAGTAGGCTAAAAAAGAGTTTCATAAATATTTTTTTTCATTTTCGTAGAGAAAATCCAACATTTTCATAAGAACATCAGAAACTTCACGCATTAGCTCGTATTCGTCTTTGGCTTCTTTAAGCATATTTTTGTCCTTAAATTCAATGACGCGATGTATGGTTTCGTGTAGTTCTTTATGTGTTTTTTCTAATTCTTGCATTTCTGGCAAATTGACATATACTTTGAGCCCTTCCGAATAAATCCACTTGCCGAGTTCGCATTGCTCGTGAGAAAGAACTTCTGCTTGTGTAAGTGTATTTTGTCCGTTCAAATAACCTAATAGTTTTACTCTCCAATGTAAGTGAGCAGACTTTGCTTTTAGAAAATCAAATGCACTCATAATTTATATTTTCTCAGGATATACTTTCAAGACTTTTACCAATCCGCTTTTGTGTTCGTATTCGGCTTCTACTACTTGCAACTTACCTTCTTGTACTTTTTCGGCAATAATTTTGGAATGTTGCAATAAAAACTTGGCTTGGTGTGTAACATTTGCCAAAACACAAGAATTTATTCTGATAGATTTAGGGGTTTTGAGAGCCTCTTGCTCTTCGGGTTCGTTGCGAAGGCTATCAATAATGGCTTGAATATGCCCATCTTCGTGGCTTCCGCTGACGAAAGCCTTAATAGCACCGCAGTCATCGTGTCCCATTACCATAACTACCTGAACGCCGAGATGTTTTACAGCATATTCCAGACTTGCAACTTCTATTTCACCAATTACATTCCCTGCGGTTCTGACAATAAACAAATCCCCAATACCTGTATCAAAAAATAGGGTAGGGGAAATGCGAGAATCGGAGCAAGTAAGCACTGCGGCAAAGGGGTGTTGCCCTGAAAGCGTTTGCAGTCTGCGTTCTTCACTGCGGTTGGGGGCAATAAAATCGCCTTTTACAAAGCGTCTATTACCTTCAATGAGCCTTTCGAGAGCTGTTTTGTTTTGGTAAGGGTTTTCTTTTTTCTTTTCGCCTTTGGGAAATAGAAAAAATGCAATAGGAACACTGACGGCTATAATAGCCAAAAATATCTTTCTCATACAATAAAAATTTATTGCGTAGTGAATATTCTAATAGCTTGCCAAGAACCTATACGCTCTTGGCAAAGCCCAATAGTTTTACCTTAATGAGGTAATTTTTCGCGGAAATATCCATATACCCAAGTACCTAAAATGGCACTGAGTAGCGTGATAAGTACCACACCGAAACCAGCTCCAATTTGAGCATACAAAGGACCAGGGCAAGCACCTGTAAGAGCCCAGCCCAAACCGAAAATCAAGCCACCAATAATTTGCCCTTTGTTGAATTTTTTGTTATCCAGTGTGATAGGCTCGCCATAGATAGTTTTGGCTTTGGTTTTCTTGATAATCATCACCGAAATCATACCCACCACAACAGCCGTACCAATTACGCCGTACATATGGAAAGAAGTGAGTTGAAACATCTCTTGAATTCTGTACCAGCTAATAATTTCGGCTTTTACGAAGGCTATCCCAAAAATGATGCCCACTACCATATACTTGAAATTGTACCACCAAGGGTGTTTGAGTTGGGATTCGTTAGTACAAATTGCGTCCTGATGACGTACATCTATTTGGGAGTCTTGTGTTTGAATAGTAGCCATAGTCGTACAAAGTTTTAGGCGTAATTAGAACAATTTGAATAATAAAGGTAGAATTACATTAGCAGAGAAAAAGCCACCAAGCATAAAGCTAATAGTAGCTACAAGGGAGGTCCATTGCAAATTGGAAAGTCCCATAATGGTGTGTCCGGAGGTACAACCACCTGCATAACGCGTACCAAAACCCACTAAAAAGCCACCTACTACAAAGAAAACAAAGCCTTTGAGTGTAAGCAAAGTATCAAAGCTGAAAATTTCGGAAGGCATAAGCCCTTGAAAGTTGCTAATACCCCATTCGGTAAGTCTTTGTTGGGTTGCTTCTGCAATTTGAATAGGCTCGGGATTGCTTAGGAAAGTTGAAGCGAGAAAACCACCAATCAGGATACCTACTACAAAATACATATTCCATATTTCCTTTTTCCAGTCGTATTTGAAAAAAGTAATGTTGGCGGGCATACAAGCCGCACAAGTGTGGCGAAGCGAAGAAGAAATCCCCAACTTTTTGTTGCCCAAAATGAGCAAAGTAGGAACGGTAAGTCCGATAATGGCACCAGCTACTGCCCAGTGCCAAGGTTGTTTTAGAACTTCTAACATAGGTGTATTAGGTTTAAGTTATGATTATGTAATTATGTTCAACGTAAGAGTTTCTCTATAAAATTTTTTTCTAAAAACCTCCTTTGAGGTAGTGATAACCATTTTCTTGTCTTGTAATGATTTCTATCAAGCCGTAGGGCGTGTAGAAAATACCTTCCAGCATATCCTCCTTGGTGAGTTTTTGTTGTTGCATTGTAAATTCACAAGCCAAAAATTTTACACCTCTTCCTGATAATTGCTTGATTTCATCAGCTATATTAGAGGCATTTTTTTTGAGCATATTGATACCTTTATTATGTACCACTACTACCACATCAGCCTCTTTCCACACCGAAGTAAGGTTATTGAGCTGTTTGGATAAAGCTCTATAAGCCGCTGTATCGGGGGTGGTAAGCTGAATGACTACTTTATGCTGTTTAACTTTTGACTTTTGAGCCCAAACTGCACCGAGTCCGAACATTAAAAAGAGCGTAAGTAAAATACTACGTTTCATAATGGATTTGTGTTTAGAAATTATAGTTGAAAATCAAGTTATACAAGTGCATATTTACTTTGTTGAATTCTAAACGTGGGTCTTCGTATAATTCGCCTATTTCTCCTTTATACACGTACAAAAATTGTCCCTGCAAACCTTTGAGAACCCCTCTGAACTGATGAACAATATTCACATTGATTTGATTGTAGCTGGGGAATGCGTATTTGTTCAGCGAAGTATTGCGGGCATCGGGCAGAAGGTAATGCCCGTAAGCCAGCTCTATTTTGGTTTTTGTTTTTGGAATATTTTGGCTGTATTGCATCATAAAAGCATTGACATCTCCAAAACCTTCGTTTCTTTCTCGCGGCAAGAAGGTATAGTAGGGGTCTCTGCCCCATTCTCTTGGGAACAAAAACCTTCCCAAATTACCTATACGTGTGTAGTTGAAAGTAATTTGTGAATTTTCATTTTTCCAACCTACTCTACTGCTCAAAGCCCAATTTTTCTGATTTTTAGGAATATATGCCAAGTTAGGGTCGGGGTTTCCGCCATCATTGAGGGCGGTTTGGTAGTGTAGTTGCAAACCCAATAGAACTTTGTGAGGATTTTCTTTTTGCAGAGCAAACTCTCCTTCGGTTTGCCAAAAAGTAGTGTTGAAAATATTTTCAGTAAAATAATTCCAAAGTTGGGTTTTGATTTGTGGGGAAATGGTATAAGTTATTCCTACAATACCCAAACCTGCACTGGAAAGGTTATTGCTGTAGCCTGAACGTACTCCGTCCGGGGTTACTCCCGAAGGGTACTGCCCTATGCTACTCGCAATAGAAGGCCAGTTTTCGGTAGAACGTACCAAAAAGCGATAGAGCCAAGCCATTTCTATACGTAAGTTTTTTACATCTTGCCAATCAAGGTAAATTCCTTCTTGAAAATTGGGACGCATACGCCCGTCTTGCGGATTGACCCAAGGGGTAATGAGCTTTTGCTTACCAAAAATTACTTTGGATTTACCCCAAGTATAGCTTAAATAAAGTTCATCAATTGTGCCGATAAGAGCCTGATAGGGCTTTGCTAAATCAAAAAGACCTATTTCATAACGATTGAACTGCCGAGTAAGGCTATCGGGCTTACCTAAATCCGAAGAAGCTGTATTATAGACAAAGCTGGTAGTAAAACCTGCGTTAAAGCCTTTCCATTGGGCTGTTTCATAATGAACGTCTAGCCCCAAAGCATTCGCATAATAATCGGTAAGAGCTTTTCTACCATTATCGGTAGCCATTAGGTAGTTTCGGATATGTCCTTGCCATTTGCCATTTTTGAGATAGTAAAGCAGTGTATTGGTATCTTTGATGGATTCTTTTTCTTGTGCCCAAATACTGCTACTTATTACCCAAAAAATCATAAAAATTATACGTTTCATAGTCTTGTTAGTTTATGTTCATACGAATTTGAATAACCAAAGCTGAAAAGATAGTTATCAGACCTACGCTCAAAATTGCCCAATCTATGCTCCAAATATCTGCAACAATGCCCGAAAGCAAAGCACCAGCGGCATAGCCCATATCTCGCCAAAAGCGGAAAGTTCCAAGACTTTCTGCTCTTTGGTTGGGGTGAGCCAGCGAGGCTACCCCTGCTAAAAAAGTAGGATACACCCAAGCCGTTCCCAAACCCAGTAAAATGGCTATCATTGCGATAGGAATAAAGGTATCCAAAGCGGGTAAAGCAGAAATAGCTATGCCCTGAGCTAACATTCCCCAAAAGAGCATTTTCTTTTTGGAATAAAGGTCGGCAAGCCTACCTGTAAAAAGTTGAGCTATTCCCCAAACCGCAGGATACAAAGCTACCAAAAAACCTATTTGAGCATTTTCAAAGAATAGTTTTACCAAAAATATTGGGAAAAGCCCCCACATCATACCATCATTAAAATTATTCACAAAACCTGCTTGTGTAATGCTACTTAGGTTTTTATCTTTGAGGGTAGTAGCCCAAAAAATATTCTGATGATGATTTTGCTGGCTTTGCTGAGCTTCTATCTTGACAAAAGGTGTGGTATCTTTTACCCAAATAGCACTCAGTAGCAAGCCAATGGTAGCAATGGCAATGCCCAAATAAAAAGGGTAGGGCTTTATGCCATATTCGGTAGCTACCCAAGCACTTGTCCAAGCCATAGCACCTACCGAAAAGTAGCCTGCAAATTCATTGAAGCCCATTGCTAGCCCACGCTGTCTTTCGCCAACAAGGTCTATTTTCATAATAACAGCACTGCTCCACGTAATTCCCTGACTGACGCCCAAGAGTATATTGGCAAGTATCACCCAAGACCAATTGGAAGCCAAAATCAGTAAAAAAGGAATGGGCAAGGCTAAAAGCCAGCCTATTACCAAAATCTTTTTTCTACCAAAACGACTAACGAGTTTGCCTGTAAAATAATTGGTTATGGCTTTGCTTACACCAAAAGCAATGATAAAAGAGAGAACAGCCGTTGTAGAAGTAATACCAAATATTTTCTCTGCAAAATCAGGGAAAATACTTCGCTCCAAACCAATCATTGCTCCTACAAAAGCATTGACTACCACAAGCAGGGCAAACTGCTTCCAGTTGGCTCGCAAGCCAAGCTGAAAATTATTTGTCTGTATGTTTGCGGCAGTCATCATTGCTTTTTATGTTGAATGTTTGAAGGTTTGATGTTCAAAAGTTAAAGAGAACTGAAAATTACTCTTATTATTTACTTTCCACCTTTTTTCATAGCTTCCCTTTTTTCCTTGATAGGTTTGAAAGGACCAAACTTGTGTTGTTTATCATCAAAGCCATCAGCAAAAGGACCAAAAGGGTGGTCGAGCGGTTTTTTGGAAATGTCAGGCCAGTCTTTGCTCAAATCTTTGCCCGGACGAGGCATAGAATTGACATAAGCGGCAACGTCCCAAGCCTCTTCGTCAGTGAGTTGTGATTCGGGATAGCTCACTCCCAAAGGCATATTATACTTTACATAGCCTGCAAAGCGAGAAATTCTATACAAACCAGCTCCGTGGTTATAGCTTTTAGGTCCCCAAAGAGGTGGATATGCCCACTCTTTGCCATCGGGTTTTAGCTCTCCACTGCCGTCTTTTTTGTGGCAAGAAGCACATTTTTGCTCATAAACGATTTTTCCTTTGGCAGGGTCGGCGGGTCTATCTAAGAAAGGCAAATCTACAATTCCCGAACCTTTTGCTTCTTTACCTTTGGGCACTTCTTTGCCAAGCCATTCTATGTAGGCTTTGATAGCCTGCATTTCTCTGCCGTTAGTATCTAAGGGTTTCCCGTTTAGACTGCGTTCAAAACAATCATTGACACGTTTGTAGATATTTTCCATAGAGCCAGACCTTGCCCTAAACTTGGGATACGTAGAAGCTACTGAGCCGTAGTTATTGCCATAAGGTTTTGTTCCTGCGTCTAAGTGGCAATTTTGGCAGTTCATTCCGTTGGAAATCTGCATCACCGAACCTTCTGGTCCCAGATATTTAGCGGTATGAGCAATAAGCTCTCGTCCGTATTTAATGAGTTCTCCTTCGGGGCTATTAGGAATAGTAGCTACATCAGGGGCTACCCAATAGTCGGGTTTAGCTTCTTGTTTTTGTGCCGAGCTATCAGTTGCAGTTATTTCAGGCTGGTTGAAGGCTTTGTAGAGGGCGTGTGTATTAGCTTCTATAATGCCAATTACAACTACCAAAATAGCCAGCACAAACAAGAGTACAATAGCTTGCGTAGCTTTTACAATGGTAAGAATGAGGTTGTCGTTGTTTTGATTGTCGCTGTTCATAGTTTTTATCAGTTAAGTTCAAGCCTTGAATGTTCAAAAATTTAAGGGTTGAAAATTGAATTGCTATCCTGCATTTTATCTGAAAGTGTAATCTACGCCTGTTACTTGTGTGAGCAAAGTATCAGGGGCATCAAGAGCGATAGCATTTTTTTCAGGTTTGGGGGTAACAGGCGAATTCTTTTTCAAATAATCTCGCATAATCTGGTGCAAGGTTTTAGGTAAAATTCTTGGTTCAGAAACTCCCTTAATTCTACACAAAATATCAGCAGGGTCGCCATCTCTTTCGCAAGCCATAATAGTATAAGTTTTTTGTAAATCAATAGGCTTGCCTTTGATAGTAATTTCTTGCACTCTTTTTCCTTTTTCGCCAAAGGCATAGAATTTTACTTTCATACCTTTAAATTTTACTACCCAGCCTCCAAAACGCTCGTGAGCATTTTTGGCAAAAACATTGTTAAGTTCTGTTTCCAGCCAATTCTTGATTTGCTCTCCTGTAACTTTGGCTGTTTTGGCATTGCTATCCACAGGGAACATATCAAAGAGGTAAGAACTTGTAATAGGAATATTGCCCGTATGGTCTTTGGTTGCCAAAGGTGGGCAGAAACGAAAACCATTGGATAGCACTATATCAATTTCAGGAAAATTCCAAGAAAGTGCATTGAGAATCATTGTATCAATGGGGTTTTCAATAACAAAATAACGATATAAAGGAATAGTGCTGTAGCCAATTATTTCTCTTAAATCCTTTTTGAACTTTTCTTCTGCTTCTTCAACCAGTTTTTCTACATTGGGTTCGGGCTTGATTTTAGGGCTTTCTACTTCTACAAGTTCATATTTCGTATCCACAATTTTACCATTTTCTACAAATAAATCCAAACGCCCTACAAAAGAACCAAAAGCACCGGGTTCTACTACTTTGGCATATTTGCAAACAATAGGCTCACGCACACGCTCGTGTGTATCGCCACCCAAAATATAATCTACGCCATCGCAATCTACATTGTTGGCAAGAGCTATTTGCTGAGAAAGCCCTAAATGAGCAATGATAGCAATAAAATCACATTTTTCGTGTTCGCGTAATGTATTTACGTAGTGTTTAAGATTTTCTTCGGGCTTGGTGTAAATGATACCTTTGCTGTAATTGGGAGATTGTCTTAAAGGCACTAGAGGGTCTGTATAGCCTAAAAAGCCAATTTTTAGACCTGCAACATACCAAATGTAATAGGGGGGGAAAATGAGTTCGCCTTTTTGCCCATTTCCTAAATCGTGGTACATATTGGCACAAACTTTGGGGGCATTGAGCGAGCCGAGTAGGTGTCGCATGTTTCGTTTTCCATAAACTACTTCCCAGTTGCCGGGCAAATACAAATTGTAGCCCATAGCATTGAGGATAGGCACAAGAGCTTGTCCCGTAGTTTTTGAAGATAGCTCACTGCCCTGAAACATATCACCTGTATCTATGAAAAAGCTATTAGGATTTTCTTTCCGCCAATTATCAAAGAGCGTTTTGATGTAGGCATAGCCTCCTGTTTTGCGAAAAACAGCTTTGCCATTTTCCCAAAAAAGCTCATCGTGAGGGTGTACTTGGCAATGCACATCAGTAGTTTGAAAAATACTGATTTTGGTGCGTTCTGTGGTTTCTTTTTCGGAAGGAGTGTTTTGCTTTTTTTCATCAAAGCTAAACGAAAGCGTAGGCATACCCAAAGCCGAGAGGCTCGTAACTACACCCATTTTTTTCAGAAAGTCGCGACGGTTGTTCATAAATTGCAAATTTTTATATTTAACAAGCGTAAAACTCTTTATTAAGTGCTTTGAAATTAAAGTACAAAATTGGCTGAAATATGCCACTGATTTCGTCTTATCCAATCTTCACGTACCTTCTGCACACTTTTCTGCAAACCTACATTCAGCTCTACAAAATTGTATCTGAACTGCAAGGCGTTGTAAAAGCGGTTTTGTTCAAAAAATGTACGATTTTCTTGGTTTGCTACAAATATTTCATCAAAAACAAGGTAGTTTATTCTGAAATTTTGATTTATTTTCCAAAGAGGAATCGTAGCTTGCAACTGCCAGCGAGGGCGATGTTGCAAGGTCATATTAGGGCTATCTATCCTCAAAAAACGCA
The DNA here is from genome assembly GCA_964654605.1 of uncultured Cytophagales bacterium. Lineage (GTDB taxonomy): Bacteria > Bacteroidota > Bacteroidia > Cytophagales > Thermonemataceae > Raineya. The sequence goes on from CAZZLW010000050.1 coordinate 37,791, forward strand.
TCTCGTACTGCAAACGATTGCGTAAATGAATTTTTTTCAAAATAGTATATTGTTGCATTATTCCTACTACCCATCTGTATTCTCTTTGGTCTGTGCTATTGCCTTCACTATTTATATCAAAACTTCTGAAATACACAATGGGTGAAGCGATAAGCGAGAGCTTGTGCTTTTCAGAAACTTTGTAAAATGCTGTCAGGCGAATACTTTGCAACAAATCGTTTTCAAAGCGTTGGTTATTTGGCAAATGGTAATTTTCCTGACTTCTGTATTGAACATCTCCACCCAAATTCCACTTTTCATCAATTTTTTTGCTTATAGTAAGCCTAGACCAAAACTCTTGACGAGTTTGAGCCGTAGAGAAAATCGGGAGCAAAGTTAGTAAAATTATACGAATTAACATATAAAAATATTAGCATTTTTTTTAACAAAAGCATACCCAAGAGGGTATGCCTTTTGTACAAGTATGCTTATTAAGCTGTCCCTTTCAAGATTTTGTTCCAATATAACCAAGGAAGCACGTGTCTTTTGAGTTGGTACATAGACCAACGCTCTTTGGACTGGTCGAAGGGGAAAGTTTCCTGTGGCTGTTGGTTATAGTCAAATTCGGCAAGTACGAGTTTTCCGTAGCCTGTAACCAAAGGGCAGGAGGTATAGCCGTTGTAAGAAGCTACCAGTGGCTTGCCTTCCATTGCACTCATCAGATTGGCTACCAAAATAGGAGCTTGTTTGCGTATGGCGGCACCTGTTTTGGAAGTAGGAAGGCTCGAACTATCGCCCAGAGAGAAAATATTTTTGTACTTATTGTGCTGTAAAGTATTGACATTGACATCTACCCAGCCGCCTGCATTAGCCAGAGGGCTTGTCTTAATGAAATCGGGGGCAGATTGAGGAGGGGTAACGTGAATCATATCGTATTCTACCCAAGTTTCTTGGTCTTTGTTATTTTCCCCAATGCCTACAAAACGGGCTCTTTTGTTTTGAGCATCAATCTCCTCCAATTTTTGCATAAAATTGAGCTTGATGTTGCCACGTTTTACTACTTCCAAAAGTGTTTTTTCGTATTTGGGTACGGCAAAAAGTTTGGCGGCACCGCTCCAATATTGAATATCAATTTTATCCAAAACGCCGTGCTTGCGGAAATAATCGGCGGCAAGATACATTATTTTGTGAGGAGCACCTCCACATTTCACAGGCGTATGAGGGTTGTGGAAAATGGCTTTCCCTTGCTTTAAATTCTTGATGCACTCAAAAGTATAGGGGGCAGTTTCATAGCTATAATTACTGCACACACCATTTTTGCCCAAGGTTTCTTTCAAGCCTTTTACCTTATCCCAATCCAGTTGAATGCCTGCCGCTACAATAAGAAAATCGTAAGTTAGTTTTTCGCCATTGGCAAGTGTTATCTGATTTTCTTCGGGCTGGAAAGAAGCACAACGTTCTTTTATCCATTTTACTTTGGGGGGCATCACACTTTCCATAGGGCGAACGGTTTTGAGTATATCAAAATCGCCGCCTCCTACCAGCGTCCAAGCAGGTTGATAGTAGTGTTTATCCGAAGGCTCAATAATGGCAATATCCAAGTTGCCATTTCTACGCAAAAGTTGGGCAGAAACCGAGATACCAGCGTTCCCGCCACCTACTACGATAATTTGATGATGTTTTGCCATACAGATTGAATTTTTAAGGTTAATAAGCAAAAATGGTGTTTAGTACAGAGTAATGAGTATTGAGTATAAAAGGTTTCGAGAGTTTGAGGAAAAATTCTGCTCCTTCTAAATCTCCAATGTTCTAAATCCTGTTTCCTACTCTTGTTTCCTGTTTCTACAAATTAGAACCACACAATTACTCGCGATATTTTAATGTTCCTGTTGCTTTTCTTGTAAAAATCTTTTGAAAGGCAAGCAATATTTTTCCTCGTATTCTTTGTACTTTTCTCCAATCTCTAATAAAGAGAACCCTTTTTTTCTCATTTCTATCAGCTTTAGAGCAAAAATTTTTGTGTTTTCATAGTTAGTGGTCAATGTTTGAGCTATTTCAGGATTATGCTCTTTGAGCTGTTCTAAAATCTCTAAAAAAGTGTTTTCCTCTTTACTACCACTTTTCAAGTAGTTTTCCCAACTATCTTCGCCCAAAAGAAAAGAGCGAAGTTTTGAATTCCAAAGTTCTAATTGCCATTCCAGTTTTCGCCAAAGAAATTTCTCTGATGTCGCTACCATAAAATTTGAGAGTTATGAAAATACATTTATACAAATGTATGCTAAAAAACGCATATTTAACTATGCAAATATATTAAAAAATATTTTTGTTTGCAAGAAATTTTAAGCAAATTTTTGTAAAACGTTCAGCAAAAGATTTTTAGGAACCACCCCACTTTGTCGCCAAAGAATTTGTCCTTTTTTGAAAAGAATGAGCGTAGGCACTCCCATAATATTGTAGTATTGGGCGGCTTGTGGGTTTCTATCTACATCTACCTTAATGATAGAGGCTTTATCGCCAATTTCAGCCTTTACTTCTTGCAAAATAGGAGCAAGCATACGGCAAGGTCCGCACCATTCGGCAGAAAAATCTACAAGCACGGGTTTTTCGGAGTTGATAATTTCTTGGAAAGACATAGTTTTTTAGTTTGAGTACCTAGTATTGAGTAGTTAGTATAGAGTAATTAGTACAGAGTATTGGGTATTTATTTCTGACTATCTGATTTATCAAAAATCCCCAGAAAAAGCATACCCATTACCGAGCCGTATAGCGTGCTATTCAGGGGTTTGGAAGTGATAGCACAAGTACCGCTATGGCAACCTACATAGTACCAGTATGCCCAACCTGCCAAAGCCCCTAACACAGCACCAAGAATGTACAATTTATATTTTTTTAGATATACCATCTTATTTCGTGTATTGAGCAACATTTTGCCAAGTGCCACCATTGATTACATTCTGAAAGCCATTTCTTTCCAAAAAGGCTTTTGCCTGAGCACTACGATTGCCACTACGACAAAATACAACAATTTTATTCTTCCCCTTAAATCTTTGCAGATTTGCCTGCAAGCTATCCAAAGGAATATTTACTGCTCCTTTGGCACTGCCCGACTTGAATTCGCCAGGGGTGCGAACATCTACCAAAAAAGCACCTTCTGCTATGGCTTGTGCCAAATTTTCTTGGCTTCCGCCACCTCCAAAAATATTTTTTAGGAAATCAAACATAGTTGTAGTTTTTTTAACGTTCCAAAGGTTTTCCGTTGCTAAGCCAAGCTCCAATGCCTCCGTTAAGGTTATAGACTTTGGTAAAACCTTTGCTTACCATAAATCCTGCGGCACTACTGCTTCTATTGCCGCTACGGCAATACACATAATAAGTTTTGTTTCTATCCAGTTTTTCAATTTCGCTGGCGAAATCTCTGCCATAAATGTCTATCAATTTGGCATTCTTGATATGCCCTTCGTTGTACTCCATAGGGGTACGTACATCAATAATCACTGCATCAGAGGCAGTCATACCTTTTTCAAATTCACTTGCACTTAGGTTTTTATACATAGTTGTAGAGTTTTGATTATCTGATTTTCTTTGGGCTTCGCTACAAGCACTCAGAAGCATTAGCAAAGCAAATGATAAAATAGCGATTTGTTTCATAAAACTCTTAGGGTTTATTTTTGGGTTAAGGAAGCAGGAGAAACTCCTGCCTCCGAAATCCTATTTTATCTTATAGTTGTGTCATTGTTGAAGCACACACATAGTCAGTAACAGGGATTTGACTTTGCTCGGAAATAGCTTTGAAACCACCTGCAATATTTACTATGTTGTGGATACCTCTGGCTTTGAGGATAGAGCAAGCAATAGCCGAACGATAGCCACCTGCACAATGTACATAGTTGGTTTTATCGGGGGCAAAATCTGCCATATGCTCATTGAGGTAAGCCAAAGGAGCGTGTGTAGCATCTACTACGTGCTGAGAGTAGTATTCGGCGAGCTTACGAACATCAATGACTTTGGCTTTGTCGCCTTCTTTTTTCAAGCGTTCTTCAAGCTCCTGGGCAGTGATGGTTTCAATTTCATCAACTTCTTTGCCTGCTTGTTTCCAAGCCTCAAATCCTCCTTTCAAATATCCTAAAACGTTCTCATAACCTACACGAGCCAAGCGGGTGATAGACTCTTCTACCTTGTCATCATCGGCTACGAGTACAAGAGGCTGTTTGATGTCTGTGATAAGTGTTCCTACCCACACAGCAAAATCGCCATTCAAGCCGATATTGATAGAGCGAGGTACAAAACCTTTCACGAAGTTATCGGGTTTGCGGGTATCAAGTACCAAAGCTCCGTGAGCCTCTACTACCATTTCCATTTCATCGGGGCTGAGTCCTTTCAAGGCATTTTTCATCACATCATCAAAGCTGGTATAGCCTTTGATGTTCATTACTACGTTCTGAGGGAAGTAGTAGGGAGGAGGTAGCAATCCTTCGGTAACTTTTTGGATAAACTCCTCACGGCTCATAGGTTGTAAAGCATAGTTTACTTGTTTCTGATGACCGAGAGAGTCAAAAGTTTCTTTACTCATATTTTTACCGCAAGCCGAACCCGCACCGTGAGCAGGATATACAATGATGTCATCAGGCAAAGGCATAATTTTATTGCGAAGCGAGTCGTACAAATAGCTAGCAAGTTTTTCTTGGGTGAGGTCGTCTTTTACTTTTTGAGCCAAATCAGGACGACCTACATCGCCGATAAATAAAGTGTCGCCTGTGAATAGAGCATACTCTTTGCCTTGCTCATTGTAAAGTAAGAAGCAAGTAGATTCCATTGTATGTCCGGGGGTGTGAATTACTTTGATTTTGGTATTTCCCAAAGGTAATTCTTCACCATCTTGGGCAATATAAGCCTCGTAAGCAGGCTTGGCATTAGGACCAAAAACGATTTTAGCTCCTGTTTTCTTTGCCAAATCCAAGTGTCCTGAAACGAAATCGGCGTGGAAGTGCGTTTCAAGTACATACTTGATTTTCGCACCATTTTTTTCAGCTTTTTGAATATAAGCATCTACTTCACGAAGAGGGTCAATGATAGCCACTTCGTTGCCAGATTGGATGTAGTAAGCACCTTGGGCCAAACATCCTGTGTAAATTTGTTCTACTTTCATACGTGTAGAGGTTTTAGGTTAAAATTTATAGGTAAAATTGCAAAAATTTCGTAATTACTAACATTCAAAAGTTGCAAAGGGTTTAAGGTTCAAAAGTTTGCGTTGATATAGTTTTACCTAAATATCTATGTTTCCTTTCCCCCTGCTTTTCTTTATTATTTCAAAAGTTCTTTGAGTAAAATATACACGCCCATTACTGCCACAAACCAACCGAAAGCCTTTTTGAGTTTTGCTCCGGGGATAAAGTTTGAAAGATACGAACCCACAAAAATACCTACCGTTGCTATCAGAGAGAATATGATGAGCAAAGTCCAATCTATGGTTAGTTCGGGGTTCATTACATCTCCTACAAAGCCAATGAGCGATTTGGCGGCAATAATAAGTAATGAAGTTCCGACAGCCATTTTCATAGGCAGTTTAGCAAATACTACCAGTGCAGGAATAATCATAAAACCTCCACCTGCACCTACAAGTCCCGTAATAGCCCCTACCACCAAGCCCTCAACAAATATAAGCGGAAAATTGAATTTAGGTTCTTGATTTTCATCAGTATTTTCACTGCTTTTTTTCTTATCTTTTATCATTGAAACTGAAGCGAAAATCATAAGTAGGGCAAAAATTACCATTAAGAAAATATCTTTGGTCAGTGTAAAACTCCCGATATGTAAAATTTCTTTGGGAATAGCAGGTACTACATATTTTCTTACTGCAAAAACAGAAACAAAAGAAGGTACAGAAAAAACTACTGCGGTTTTCAGGCTAATCAGTTTCTTTTGGAAATAAGTGAAAGAGCCTACCAGTGCTGTAATGCCCACTATAAATAAGGAGTAAGCCGTAGAAAGCGTAGGATTGACACCCATCACATATACCAGCACAGGCACGGTAAGTATTGAACCACCTCCACCAATTAAACCCAATGATATTCCAATTAAAGAAGCTAAAATGTAACCGATTATTTCTTGCATATCTATTTATGTTTATCTGTTTATATGTAAAACTCAAAAGAATTTTCAAAAGTTCATTTTTCAATGAAATTTTTTCAAAAGATTATATTTTACACTTTCTAATGCAATCCAAAACGCCTACAATGGCAGTTTCTTTGATAAAATAATAGATATTTTTTCCTTCTCTTTCACAACCCAAGATACCTTTATCTTTCATATTGATAAGGTGGTGAGAGAGCAGACCTTGGTCAATACCAATAATTTCTAATAGCTCCGATACATTCATACGCTTGTTTTCATTGAGCAAAGCAATGATTTGAATACGTACAGGGTGAGCAATCGCTTTTAGAATGTAAGTGGCTTTTTCTAATTTTTCGGGCTCAAAATTCAAAACTTCTACTAACATAAAATTTGGGTTGGAGTTGTGATGAAATTCTGATGCAAAGATAATATAAGTTTCCGATATATGCAAATATTTATTTATGTTTTTTGACAATATTTTTTCAAAATATTCATTTTCAATGTTTTATTTTTGAAAAGTAGTAGGTAATAAGGTTTTATTGTAGTCGCTCCTTAAAAAATTCTATGCAAAAAAATGAAGTTTCGGGTAATTTTTTGGAATGCAAGCGATGATGTTGCTATGAGCGACATCATCGCTTGCTACATTTGTGGGAATGTACATAATTACAAAAAAAACAATACTATAAGTTTGTATATTTTGGTTTAATTTTTGAGTATGTATTACAAGTTTGCTTGCATACTATTTATATGGGTATTTTGCATTATTTCATTATTTTTTGATTTTTTTTGAGAAAAAAATGAAATTTTTTTTGGAAGTTTGAAAAAATACTTGCAATTTTGGAGCGTAAATTACACAAAAGCCAATTAAACCCAAACAAATATGTTTGCACTTCGCACAATCTTCGTTTGCTTATTGATTTCAACTGTGGCATTTGCCCAAAAAGAGATTCAGTTGCCTGCCCCTTCCGAAATGCTTGCAGTACAAGGCGGCTCAACAGGAGGTAGCAACGACGTTGGCACTATTTATTATGGTGCAGTACCTGCCAATCACGGTACCAAACCTGTGCTTGTGTTTATACACGGCTACAATAGCAGTGCCAGCACTTGGTGGCAAGATAACGATATGTACAGCAAAGCCTTTGCTGATGGCTATCGTACGGCATTCGTTTCCGTTCACCCCGACCAAAATATGTGGACAAACGGACAACTTTTTGCCAATATGCTCAATACTATTCGCAATCATTATCGTGTGAATAGAGTAGTAGTAATTGCACACAGCAAAGGTGGTGTAGATAGCGATGCGGCTCTTGTTCATTATGGGGCTTGGAATAGAGTAGAGAGAGTAATTACCTTGGGTTCGCCTCATTGGGGTACGCCGCTTGCTGATTTGGCTTCCAGCGGTTGGACTTCTTGGCTTGGAGCTATTTTCGGACAAAACAACAACGCAACCAAATCTTTGCAAACAGGCAATATGGCTAATTTCAGAAGCCAAACCGATAATCACCCCAATCGCCCGAATACCAATTTTAGAACTTATGGAAGTTGGAATTATTATGGTTCTTTGTGGGTTTCGGGTGTGTATCTGAGCTGGAATGGTGGAGGTAGCTCTCAGTGTGGCAATGATGGTGTTGTAAATTACAATAGCACTCGCCGCCCTAACTCGGCTGTTATTTTTAGCTGTAACGATTCACGCGGCAATGTACATCACTTTGATATTGCCAAAGGTACGCCTATGTGGAATCATATCAAACCTCAATTGCCCAGTTCTTTGACAAGAGAGATAGATAACAGCGAAGTAGCTACCGAAAAATATAATCCTTTTGCCGTAGTACAAAGCAGTGGCGAGTTTTTGAGTGCTGACCAAGGCAATAGAAGTGTAATCATTCACAATGCAAGCAAAGTAAGAATTCGCGTGTATCAGGAAAATGGCTTTGCTATCAGAATTGCTACCCAAGGAAATGTTGAGGCTACCACAGACAATGTGTATAGCTCTCCTGAAAAAAATGTAAAAATCTACGATTTTGAGCAATATAGCCCTTCGGCTACTTATGAGTTAAGTTCTGATAAGCCTTACTTTGCTGTTGTAGAAACTGATAGAAACATTACAGCTACACTTCGCACCGATTTGAGCAATGAAAAATATACTTACGAAGAGGGTGAAAATATGAATTTCTTTGTAAGCCTTGATGGTGCTGAAATAGAAAGCGTTTCAGGTACTTTGATGAGAACACTGAATGCTGATGGCTCTGATGATAATAGCCAAATCAGCAGTGCCTTGAAATTTACAAAGAAAAATGGGCAATTCGTTGCTCAGCAAAGAGGTACATTACCTGCGGGTGTGTATAATGTGGCTATTCAGGTAAAAGGCAAAGATGTTACGCGTTCTATTGTTACGAGTATCGCTATTGTGCCTTCTGAAAAAGGTGTACAAGTAGAAAACAACTTGGACGGATTGGTGGCTTATCCTAACCCTGTGGTAAGCGATAAAGCTCAAATTCATTTTGAAATACAGAAAAAAGGCGTACATTTCCTCAATATCTACGATTTTACAGGAAAGAAAGTGTATAGCGAGAACCTTTCACATCTGGACGCAGGCAAGCACGAAATTACTTGGCAAGCTGATGCTTCTTTGCCCAATGGCATCTATATTTACGAACTCATCAGCAACGACAAAAAAACCGCTAAAAGATTAGTGCTGAAAAGATAAGTTTTACGTGAGTTACAAGACTAAAAATTTGATTATCAAGTTTTTATTTTTAACAACTTAAATCCCCCCTTATTTACCTCCCTGAAAACGAGGTGAGATAAATAAGCATAAAACTTTGATTTTCAGGTGTATAGCTCCCATCTCCTTTGGAGAGGGGCTGGGGGTGAGGTCAAAAAACACAATATTGCAAAAATAATCAAATTTATTAATAAATTGTATTTCAAATACTTAACCTTGCAACTCACGTTAATTGTACTAACGCAGAGTGGAAACAGGCTACCAAAGAAAATCAACTTGCCACTTGTGCGGACTGGATAATTGCTCTCGCAAAGGCTGATGGTATGACAATGGAACAATTCAAGAGTTCAATATCAGAAGAACAATTCAAACAATTCGCTGAAAATATGAGAGTTGAAATAGATAAAACTGTGATGTCAGGTGTCTCAAATGATGATAAAAAAGGAGAACCTGCATCTTATGCAGCTGTTTATTGGGTGTTATTGAAGGCAAAAGTCAAAGAGTTAAAAAAATAAATTTGCTGTTATATCGTATTATTACAAAATCATTTTCCACACCTGTACATTTCCCATTTTGTCCCAAACTTTTAGTTCAAATTCACCTGCGAGGGTTTCGGTATAGTGAGTTTCTGTCCAGAGGGTAGCGTTTTTGTGTTCGTATTCCATCAGTAGAAATTTCCCGTTCAGATAGGCTTTGAAATGCGAAATACCCGAAGCATCATCAGAAATTTGGAAAATTAATTTTTCAGAAGTTTTACGGAGCAATCTGATAGTAGGGGGTGTTGTATCTTGCAGAAACCTAAAATCGCCTGTAAGGTAACCTGTACGTATCGTAAAAGTGCTATCGTTGAGATTTTCTAAAAATTCTCTGCCTCTGCTATGTCTGATAAACATTTTTTTGAGGTCAAGTACACTGCTGACATTATTTTTTTGATGATGATAGGTAATTTCTGCGTCCCAAACGAGTGGCTCCTCAATTTTACCGATATAGAAATGTGTCGTTTTCGCTGAAAAATCTAAATAAGCGGTATCGGCGAGTGTGCCATTCGGAAAATAAACCCGCATAAATTCATTTTCAAAAAAGCTATTGCGTTTGGGGAAAATGACTTGCTTGTGAAAAGGAATCTCAATATTTTGGGAACGAATGAGTTTGGGCAAACCTTTGCGTAAATCGTACAAAAAAATAGCTTCTTTGCCTTTTTCAATGTACGCAAGTGGAATTTTCAGGCTTTTACCGTCTTGCAAAATAAGCTCAATAGAACCTTTGGCTTTGGGCTTCATTAAGTATTTGCCACGAACAACGAGGGTATTTTCAACAATATCATAGCTCAAAATGCCAGTGGCAAGCAGTTCGTCAGTTTCATCAAAATCGGGCTTTTCGCCTTGAAGGGTTAGCTCTAAGGTTCGGTTGTTGCCATTGGTATCTTCTAAATCAACTTCTACATCATAGTTTTTACCATTTTCCACAAAAATTTTGCCATTTCCTTTGTAAATGCCTAATCGGTTGCCATCTGCCTGATAAAACCGCTGAAAAGCGGAGCGGTTTTGCAAAAGCAAAGCATAATTGATATGCAAATTGAGAGCATAGATTTCGTAAATGGGAAAGTTGGTGATATGAAAAGAAAAAACCTCTTTGCCTTCCACACGCAAACGCACTTTGGAAGTTGCAAAACTACTTTTAGAACCATTCACAACGTCCCAAGTAAGCCCTTCGATGCCCACTAAACCATAACATTTAATTTTTTGAGGAATTTTCAAGCCTTTTGACGAGGGAACAGGTGTAAAAATTTGCGTTTGAAACTTCCCATTCACTCTACTTTCAGGCGAAAGAGGTGAAACGGCAACTTTCAGCAAGCGAGGAGGCATTTTATCGTGTTTTTGTACCGCAAAAAAATCTTGCGGGTTCAGTACAAAATCGGCAATGGTGCGAATTTCAAAATGCAAGTGCGTACCAAAAGAATTGCCCGTATTACCCATATAGCCTATGGTTTCTTTTGGCTCTATGGGCAACTCTTCGGGACTGGGGAAAAGTTCTACTTCAAAACTTTCTTGCTCGTACTGCTTTTGGCGTACATATTTACGAATTTTGGGGCTAAAATCAATCAGGTGGGCATATACGCTTACGTGGTCGGTTTCGGGGTGTGTGATATACACCACATTACCATAGCCGTAAGAGGAAACTTTGATACGGCTCACGTAGCCTTTGTAAATGCTATGAATAGGCTCATAATCTTCGCCTACTACATCTAAGCCACAATGAAAATGATTGGGACGAATTTCGCCTACATTTCCCGAAAGAATAATTTGCGAATAAGTGCTATCATCAGGTTTTACAGGAAAAACGTAAGAAGGCTTTTGAGCTACCACAGAAAAATCTAATCTTACAAAGCAAAAGAATAAAAAGAGGAAAGTAGCTATGTGTTTGGGGGCGAGGTCTATCATAATTTTTTGGTGAATTATGAACAAATTTACAATTTTGTGGCTCAAAAAACAAATTTTAGAAAATATAGAAACGATGGGCAGAAAAAAATTAGAGCGTTTTGCACAAAATCAGCAGAGTTGGAATGTAGTAGAAGCTGGAAAGCCTTTTTATGAGGCTTGCAAGGGAAAATGGCATAGCGATTTTTTCAAAAATACTAATCCGATAGTGTTAGAGCTGGCTTGTGGCAGAGGCGAATATTCGGTAGGAATGGCGAAAGTTTTTCCCAATAAAAATTTTATTGGGGTAGATATAAAAGGTTCAAGGTTGTGGAAAGGTAGCCAAGAGGCAATGAAAGAAAATTTGAATAATGTAGGCTTTCTGAGAACTTACATACAAAACCTTGAAAACTTTTTTGCTCCACAAGAAGTGGCAGAAATTTGGCTCATTCACCCCGACCCGCGTCCCAAAGAGGCAGATGCTCGGCGAAGGCTCACGCACCCTCGTTTCTTGCAGATGTATCGCAATTTATTGCAAAAAGAGGGCTGGCTGCATCTGAAAACCGATAATACGGGACTTTTTGAATACACTTTGGAAGTTTTGCAAGAGCAAAAAATAAAAAATTTACATTTTACAAAAGATTTATATGCTTCGGAGTATGCCGAAGAGCATTTTGGTATCAAAACCAAATACGAGCTACTCTTTGAGCAAGAAGGTGAAAAAATTAAGTATTTGAAGTTTCAATTTGCGTGAGAATTGGGTGAGAGGTTTTCTCACCCAAGAAAGTTATTTCATCTTTTGCTTTTTCCACTCTTCAATATTTTTTTTATTCATTTGCATATAACTTTCCATTTTGGCATCCTCGGAGAGCTTTAACGATTTTTCCGCCATTGCAATAGCTTCTTTGTAAAGTTTGTTGGCGGCGTAGGCTCGCGAAAGTGTGAAAGTATTCCAATAAGTTTCCTTCATATCTACTGATTTTTTTGCCCAATTCAAGGCTTGTAGAGGCTCTTTGTTGCTATCCAGCAGGTAAGTAGCCGAAGAGTTGTAGGTGCGATAAATATTTTCTGCTTCGCTAACCGCTTTTTTGATGTTTGCAAGGGCTTTGGTATCGGTATCTACGCTAATTTTCAAAGCGAAACGCAATCTGTCCCAAGCAAAAACAAGGTCGGCGGCATCTACTTTGATGTTATCAAAAAAGAAAGTCATTGTTTCGGTAAAGGGGGCATTTGTGTCGGGTTTTACCTTTATTCTTACCAAATCGTCATCAGATTTGTAGCCGTCAGTACCCCAGAGTTTGGTGTTTTTATTCAAAATGAAAGTCCATTCGTCTTGTGTAGGAATGGTAAGAATAGAATACTCTCCCGCAGGGATATGTTGATTTGCCAGTACAACATTGTCCGAAAAAGAAATCACGGTACAGGCATTGGCTCCTGTACGCCAGAGGGTATTGTAGGGAACTAAATTTCCCCAAACGGTGCGTTCTTTCACGCTTGGGCGTGAATAACGAAGGCTAACATCAGTAAGCCCTATTCTTTGCTCAATTTTGCAAATAGGACTGGCTTGGGGTAATTCTTGTGCAAAAGTCATTTTACCCCAAATAACTAAAAGCCAAAAAGCAAAAAACTTTTTCATAAAAAATTATCATTTTAATCCTTGTTAATTGTGTGCGTTTGGGTATAAAACGAAAAAACTTCCCAAAAGTTATGATTTTTGGGAAGTTTGGGGGAATTTTATTTGCCGCTGAGGGCTTTTTCAATTCTATAAACGATATGCTCTCGGTGAGCTTTGGTAGCAGTATCGCCTGTGAGATTATTTTTTAGCATTCGGCGAATCTGATTGAGCTGATACAAAGCCACTGATTGAGCAGGATACACATATACTGAAGGGGTATTGCCTAAACCTGCCATAGCAATCAGTCTGCCTACGTATTCTATTTGTAAATTTTGTCGGAAAGTATTTACCGAGCCATTCAAATCAGCTTTGAAAATAGCGTCGGTTAGTTCATTCATCATATCAGCAAGTTTGTAGCTATTGCCATAATGCTCCGAATTGAGAATACGTTGCTGGGTAACAGGACTCAAAAGATGCGTAAGGATACTTGCGTGCATTGAAAGCACCCTCTCATTGATGCGGGGGTCTTCGCCACGCCCGAAGAAGTTGAAACCTCTACGTTGCTGTTGCAAGTAATTGTACAAATCCGAAGGAACTTTCATTGCGTCAGGGGCAAAAACATAATCGGCAAGGGCTTTCATAGCTCTTTTTTGCTCTTGGGCAGGTACAGGGGTAAAAGGTTGGGTAGCTCCTTTTTGCCCAATAAAGCCTCTATCTACATACACGCCACCTATGTAGCGAGAAATTGCATTGGCAGAATTAAACTTTTGCCCTGTAAGTGCAAAATAACGAACCAAAAGTTCATCATAAGAGCGATTAGGATTGTTTTTGATGTACTCGTCTTTTAGCTTTTTAAGCATTTCATTTACTAGCTTCATTCTATCTGTACCATAGGCAACCATATCAGAGGAATGGTCAAAAATCATTACGCGAGGGTCAATGCCACTGAAAGAGCTACGCATATCATCGGCGTCGTTGCCGAAAGCGAGTTCGGGTTCAGTAGAGCGTGCAAGCAACTTTTCCAAGCGTTCTTTTTCGGCTTGTGGGTTTTCCATTGTGCCGTAAGCAAATTCTATTGCCCACATATCATAAGGACCGGGTTTGGTGGTGAAATATTGTCCTTGTTTGCTTCTATCGGAGGCAATATTAGGTAAAGGATAATCCATTACCGAACCTTGCAAACCTACACGGCGGGTTAGTTCTTCGTTGTGTAAGTTTTCAGGGCTATGGAGTTGAGTGGCTTTCATATTGTGGTTCAAGCCCAAAGTATGCCCCATTTCGTGTAAAACAAGGTAGTAGAGTGTTTCTTCAATATATTTTTTCCTTTGGGTTTCATCAGCCCCCAAAAGGTCAAGAGCGGTATGCCCAAAAATATTATGCACTTGCAAGTGGTATCCCAATGAGCAGAAATGAGCGTGGTTTTTGTGAAAACGGATAAATTCTTGCTCTGCTTCCAAAAGGTTGTTGGAAATGGCAGTAGTTTCAAAAATTTTATCGTTACGCATCGCATTGAGAATGTAGGTATATTCCAGCATAATATCAGCACCCAAGATTTGTCCTGTGCGAGGATTGACAAAAGAGGGTCCATATCCTCCAAAAGGAGGTAGCGGCGAAGAAGTCCAACGCAGTACATTGTAGCGAATATCGCCTGCATCCCAAGTGGCGGTATCGGGCTGAATGCGAATTTCAATAGCATTTTTGAAGCCAGCTTTTTCAAAGGCTTCATTCCAAGCCAAACCTGCTTTCATTATGGTTTCACGAAACTCTACGGGAGTGGTTTTTTCAATCCAAAATACAATTGGCTCAGTAGGTTCGGAAAGGGCGGCGTTGGGATTTTTCTTTTTCAAATGCCATTTATGCACCAAATCTCTATAATTTGTAGAGGTAGTACCTGTCAGGTCAGTTACTTGGGTAGTGAAATAGCCTACACGGGGGTCATCAAATGTGGGAATAAAATCATTTTGAGGCATTTCTATAAGGCTATGTTGAGATTTAATCGTAATGAAACGCCCATCGGCTACGGCTTCGGTGGGTATTCCTTGGGGAGCGGGGTTATCAAAGGTGTATTCTACTACCACATCAGTATTTTTAGGATAATTCTTGATAGCGGCGTATTTGGTTTTGTCTTTACTCAAATTTCCTACTCTAAACCCTTGAAAAGTAGGTGGATAATTAGGTTTTATGGGTGAAAATTCTTCAGCCAAAAACACTTTTTCTGCTTTTATGAGTATTTCGCCTTTTTCTTTGTCTTCGGCTTCAATTTTTTCTGAAATCATTATGGCATTGCTGATGTTGGCATCTTTGGCTCTGGAAAGAGCATTGTTGGGATCAAAATAATAAGCGGTATTGAGTGTGATAAATTCAATTTTTTCAAAATAACGCTTGATAGTAAAAACTTTGTTATCTCTAAAACTTCCCCTGAAATGTCCGCCTTCCAAAACGCCATCAACGGTATGGCTGAAATAAATGTATTCTTTATCCAATTGGTCTTTTTTGATAAGCATATACACGGTACCATCTTTTTCATCTTGATACAGATTGAAAAGACCAGGGTAGGCTTTGCATTTGCTCGTGATAGAGGCAATTGTTTTAGGCTGATTTTGTGCATTAGCAGACGTAGGCGAAGCACTGGCTTCTTTTTTAGCCTCATCTTTTTTCTTTTTGCGTTTTTGGGCTTCTACCTCAGAAACCGATAGTAGAGCGGCTACAACAAGCAACAATGAGAGATATTTCATAAAATTACAAATTGAGTTTGGGTTACAAAGATAATTATTTCGCAATAATTTCTAAAAGTTCTTTTACGGCTCGCTCCAATTGCTGGTCTTTACCTTTGAGCAGTTGGGCGGGGTCGTTGGCGATTTTAATATCTGGGTCTAATTGGTTGTTTTCCATATATTTGCCTTGGTTATCCACCATTCCCACTTGTGGAATACCAAATACAAGGGTATTATCTATTTGGGTTTCCCACCAAACGGCTGTTCCTGTACCAGGCACAGGCATACCGATTGTTTTGCCAATTTGATAGGCTTTGTAAGTTACAGGGAACAAATGAGCATCGGAATAATTGCCTTCGCTCATAAGCACCACCGAAGGTTTAGACCATTTACGCATAGGTTCTTTGCCCATTGCTTGCTCACGGGGCATCATTGTCATATATTTTTTGCCACTGAGAAAAGTCGCTAAATCGTCGTGTAGCCAGCCTCCACCATTGAAACGCGTATCTACGATAAGAGCTTCTTTGCCGATATGTTTGCCCAATACATCTTCTACTACGGTTCGGTAACTGGGGTCGTTCATTCCTCGCACGTGTACATAGCCTACTTTTCCAGCCGAAAGTTTTTCAACTTCTTGGACTTGGCGAGCCACCCAACGTCTGTAAATTAGTTCGGCTTCTTCGCCTCGCGAAATGGGTTTCACTGCTTCCTCAAAGCGTTGTTTGCCGTTGGGGTCAAAGATTGAAAGTAGCGTATTTTTGCCTGCTTTTCGGTTGAGTAGGCTGTAAAAATCAATATTAGGGCTAATTTCTACCCCATCAATCTTTTCAATAATCATTCCTGCCTTGATACGCGATTTGGCGTTATCCAAAGGGCTTTTGGCAATAATTTCAGCAATTTTTACGCCATTGCCCTGATAGCTATCGTCATAAAATACCCCCAGCGAAGCTGTATTATCGCCATTAGGAAAATTCGGACTGAAACGGCAACCCGTATGTGAAGCGTTCAGTTCGCCGAGTAGCTCGGAGAGCATTTCCGAAAAATCGTAGTTGTTGTTGATATGAGGCAAAAAGCGTTTGTATTCTTTGTAATAAAATTCCCAGTCTACTTTGTGCAAATCGGTTACATAGAACTTCTTAACCACTTGTCGCCAAGCGTGGTCAAAAATATAGCTTTTTTCGGCTACATAGTTTAGGTTCATCTCGGCTTTGATGCTGATAGTTTCCTTTTTCCCGCTTTCTACATCAATTTTGTAAATATTGCCATCGCCCAAAGTGAGCAAAAATTTGCCGTCTTTGCTCAACTCCATTGCGTTGCCTGCATTTTTAGCAATAATTTTCGTTTCTTTGGTACGTAGGTCGGTTACCCAAAGGTCGTTATCTTTTTCAAAACGAGCCAAATAATAAAGTTTTTCACCATCTTTGGAAAGCACTGCATCGGCAAGGCGTGCCGAATGGATAGTAAGGCGAACTTTTCGGTTTTCAATATCATTCAAATCTAAAACCCACTGATTTTTAACGCTTTCAGTTTTATCGGTTTTGGCTTTTTTATCTCGTTTATTTTCGGCTTGTAAGGTCGTTTCTTTGTCTTTTTTCTCCTTTTCGGCTTCCTTTTCCTTTTCTTTCAAAATTTCCAATTCCTCTTTGGAAAGCAAAAAGCGGTCGTAGGTAGCTTTATCAAAAAACATTGCATAAACATCTCTTTCACCTCCCCACGAAGCGTGATTTTTCATTCCATCTCTATCCGAAGTCCAAATCATAGCTTTGCCGTCCATTACCCATTTGGGCATTCCATCATCATAGCCACTTTGGGTAAGGTTGATAGGCTCACTTTTGCCGTCTGTCTTTACGAGAGCAATTTCTTCCATAAAAATTTGCCCTCCTTTCGGTACGAAAGTTGCCAAAAGGTATTGGCTATCAGGCGACCAAGCAAAGTACTGGTCTCCGTCCGAATACGAATAATTGTAAGTACCTGCCAGCACCGTGCGTGTGCTTTTGCTGGCAATGTTATAGACTTTCAGGGTGGTACGCTCCTCTAAGTAGGCTATTTCTTTGCCATCGGGCGAGTATTGAGGCTGAAATTCTTCGGCATTGGTGGCTATTAGGGCTTCTTCTTTGAGCAAGGTAGCCGAGAAAAAATAGGGTTCATCTTTGCTGATAATAGTGCTTTGGTAGATATTCCAACTGCCATTGCGTTCGCCTGCATACACAAGGCTTCTGCCATCGGGGCTGAAACTCACGGAGCGTTCTTGTTCGGGGGTATTGGTGATGCGTTTGGTGATACCTCCTTGCAAAGTACTCACAAACACCTCGCCCCGAAATACAAAAGCTACTTCTTTGCCATTGGGCGAAAGAGCCATTTCGCTAATACCTCCTGAAATAGGAACAATACGTTCGGTATTCAGGCGGCTATCGGTAGCGATTTGGATTGGCACTTTCCGAGCCTGACCGCCATTGGGTAGGGTGTAGATTTCACCATTCCACGAAAAACAAAATGTGCCATTATTGGCTTGGGAAAGGAAGCGAACAGGGTGTTTTTCAAAAGTAGTGATAGGTTGGGCATTTTCACCATTCAGTCCTGTTTGCCAGATATTGAGCGTGCCAGATTTTTCACTTAAAAAATAGACACTTTTACCATCGGGACTAAAAATGGGGTTGCGGTCTTCGCCCTCAAAAGTAGAAATTTTCTGATAGCTTTGTTTTTGGGTGTTGTAAATCCAAATATCGCGTGTAACCGAAGAGGTGTGATGCTTTCGCCATTTATCTTCGTAGCCTTTCCAGTCCTGATAGACGATCATAGAAGCATCGGGGCTGAAGCGAGCGTGTTCGGCATTGAGGTCTAAAAGCATTTGGGCTTGTCCGCCATTTACTGAAACGCTGTAAAGTTGTTCGGTGCGTGGAAATTGCATATTTTCGGCTCTTTGCAGGCGGCTACTTTGGAAAATAACTCTTTGGTTGTCGGGCGTGAAGTCGGTAGGGAAGTCGTTTGCCGAATGGAAGGTAAGTCTTTTGGCTTCGCCTCCGGTGGCGGGCATTACAAATACATCAAAGTTGCCATAGCGGTCGGAAGCAAAAGCAATGGATTTGCCGTCTTTGCTCCAAACAGGCATAAAGTCGTGAGCTTCGTGCAAAGTAATTGGCACAGCCAGCCCACCCGCTGAAGGTACTCGGTACAAATCGCCTTTGTAGCTAAACACAATGATTTGCCCATCGGGCGAAATAGCGGGATAACGCAGCCAAAGCGGGTTTTCTTGGGCTTGGGAGAATAAAATTGTAAAGAAAAACAGAAGGGTAAAAGTTTTTTTCAGCATATTCGTAAAGGTTTGACTTATCAAACGCAGTAAATACAAATTTAGTGTTTGAACAAAAATAAAAAAGCCACAACTACAAGTTTGTGGCTTCAATAATTATGTAGTGCATTTCAAATAGATGACTCTAAATGTTTAAACTCCTGTTTCTTGCTTCTTTTTTTCCTGTTTCCCTTATTTATGCTTCTACTTCTTGGTGTAGCCAAGCTTTTTTAGCAAGTAATTCTTCTTTGGTTTCTTCGTGTTCGGGGTCTGGCACGCAACAATCCACAGGACAAACAGCCGCACACTGAGGCTCTTCGTGGAAACCGACACATTCGGTACACTTGTTTGAAACAATATAATAAAACTCGTCTGAAAGCGGTTTTTGTTTGGCTTTGGCATCTATAATCGTACCATCTTCCAATTCAACTTCTGTAAGGTTGGTTCCGCCTGCCCAAGTCCATTCTACACCACCTTCATAGATAGCGGTATTAGGGCACTCTGGCTCGCAAGCACCACAATTGATACATTCATCAGTTATCATTATAGCCATAATTCAAGGATTTTAGTTTTATGTGATAACAAAAATCTACACAAAAAGTTCAGACTTGCAGAAAGCTATCACAAAAATTCATTTTTTCTGTTTTGCAAGCAATTGATTTTTAGCTTTATGGAAAAAAAATTAAAAAATTTTCTTCAAAAAATTTGGAGAAGCGAGGTTGTGTGTATTACCTTTGCAGTCCCAAAATCAATCGGGCGGATTGAGCGGGTAAAAAAAAATTGAAATACTGCCTTGTGTAGGGTGTTTTTGAGTAAAAAAAGTTCTTATTGAACCTTAAACTCCGAACCTTTGACCTCAAACTCTTTGATTTTGAATCATAGAGAAGGATTTTGAAAAAAACTTAAAAAATT
>CAZZLW010000051.1:0-11750 GCA_964654605.1 uncultured Cytophagales bacterium
GTAATAATAATACCCCCATTGGAGTAAAGGTCATTAAGGCCACTGGAGGGATTCTGGGGAGCTGTAGTGGTGGAAAACAGAGAGGTATAACCAATGGCCGTATTATTATAACCCGTGGTATTGGAAAAAAGAGCAGCACGACCATTGGCGGTATTATCAGTACCAGTTGTATTGGAATAAAGAGCATTAACGCCATTGGCGGTATTATTAGTACCTGTTGTGTTGGAATACAAGGCTTGATAACCACTGGCAGTATTATTATTCCCCGTTGTGTTAGAATAAAGAGCATCACGACCGGTGGCGGTATTAACAGAACCAGTTGTATTATTATAGTAAAGAGCATTTACTCCATTTGCGGTGTTATCAAAACCTGTTGTGTTGGAATAAAGGGCTTGAAAACCATTGGCTGTATTATTATACCCTGTGGTGTTAGCATAAAGAGCCTGCAAACCAGTAGCGGTGTTATAATTCCCCGTAGTATTAAAACGAAGTGCAAAATTTCCTATTGCTGTATTAGCAATACCATTGTTCGTAGCTGTTGGTTGATTCGAATACAAGGCTTCAAAACCTATGGCTACATTATCACTAGTCCAAGCTACGCCACCATTATTAAAAGATTGACTAAACAAAGCATTATTACCTATTGCAACATTTCTTGAAGCCGTAGTGTTATACAAAAGAGCATTTGTACCATTAGCGGTGTTATTACTCCCCGTTGTGTTGGAATAAAGAGCCTGCAAACCATTAGCGGTGTTATAGCTCCCTGTTGTGTTAGAAAAAAGTGCCTGAAATCCACTAGTGGTGTTAAAATCTCCAGTAGTGTTAGAATAAAGAGCATTCCTACCATTAGCAGTGTTATAGCTTCCTGTTGTGTTGGAAAAAAGTGCAAAATTCCCTATCGCTGTATTGTTAATGCCATTGGTTGTAGCTGTTGGCTGATTGAAATACAAGGCTTGATAACCAATGGCTACGTTATGAGAGTTCCAAGCTGTACCACCATTGTTAAAAGACTGGGTAAACAAAGCATTATATCCAATTGCTATATTTCTTGAAGCAGTAGTGTTAGAATAAAGAGCATTAACTCCATTAGCGGTGTTGCTACTACCCGTTGTGTTAGAATAAAGAGTCTGCAAACCATTAGCGGTGTTGTTACTACCCGTTGTGTTAGAATAAAGAGCATTTACACCAGTTGCGGTGTTATAATTTCCCGTAGTGTTAAAACGAAGTGTAAAATTCCCTATTGCTGTATTAGCAATACCATTGGTTGTAACTGTTGGTTGATTCGAATACAACGCTTCAAAACCTATTGCAACATTATCACTGTTCCAAGCTGTACCACCATTGTTGTAAGATTGTGAGAATAAAGCGTTTCTTCCGATGGCTATATTTCGACTTGCAGTAGTATTTAAGTAAAGGCTACCAGAGCCAATGGCGGTATTATAGTTACCTGTTGTGTTGGAATAAAGAGTATGGAATCCATTGGTGGTATTTTCAATGCCTGTTGTATTGGAATAAAGAGACCTGTGTCCATTGGCGGTATTCCAATTACCTGTTGTGTTGGAATAAAGGGCTTCAAAGCCTATCCCCGTGTTATTTGTGGCTGTATTTGAATTTCCTGCCTGATACCCCAAGAAGGTGGGTCCGTTACTATCTATACGCCCTGCTTTTTGGTTATTAACCTGAAAATTCAAGGGTACATTATCCGTAGTACCCAAAAAATGTGTGCCATCGATTGTACCTGCATTGCCTGTAAGTAACCAGCCTTCGTTGCCATTTGTCAATTTTCTCCAAGTGCTACTTGGCAAATCATAATACCAAAAACCGGTGCTACCATCAATTTGGTAAATGAGCAATCCATTGGCGGGGGTAGCAATGGCTCCTCGCTGGGCGAGTGTCATTCGGGGTATCAGCAATCCTTTTTCAGTAGATTTTACATCAAGCATTGCCGAATTGTCGGGGGCAGAGGCATCATTATTGATACCTACTCCTTGAGCCAATGTTTGTTTCCAACAACAAACCAAGACGATGGATAAATAAAGTGTTCTCATAAGAGAAGATTTTAGTGTAAAAACTTGATGTAAAGAAAAAGGAAATCAGTAGCAGGGGCAAAAATAGATGAGCGAAAGCCCCAAAAAAGGAGTTGAAATGTAGAATAATGCCAATAAAATGTGTGTGGCTATAATGAAATGTAGAGAGAGAAATTCATTTCAAGAGATTACAAAACCTTAGCCAATATCAGCGAAAGGGTGAAAAGGTTTTTTTATAGTGAATAAAACTTACACTTTCTTAAAAAAATCTTTCCCAAACCCCCATAAGAACCATTTTTTAGAGGGGACATCAGTTTCTTCGTTGGGCGGCTCGGAGGCATATTTGGTGGCTTCTACGCTGTAAAAGGCTTTGGGGTGATAGCTACGAACAATTTCTACAAGTTCTTTAAGGTCTTTGCGTTCAATTACTGAAAAAATGAGATTTACATTGCCTTTATGTCCTTCGGCTTGCAGGCTCGTAAAACCAAAACGAGTGCCTCGTAAATGATTGAGCAGGGCAGTGGCATCTTGGCGAGTAATAAAACGAACAATTACCTTTCCTACTGCCAAACGATTTTCCAATGTCATTCCAATAAAAGTGCCTGTCGCATAGCCGCCTGCATAGGCAATATAAGCAAAAGGTGTTTTTACATATTTGAAAATGCTTGCTATCACCGTAAGCCAAATCAGCGACTCGCAAAAGCCTAAAAAGGTAGCAAGATACTTTCTGCCATTCATCATCAGCAGTATCCGAATGGTACCAATAGAAACATCAGTGATGCGAGCCAAAAAGACAATCAGCGGTAAAATAAGCCATTGAAAAAGGCTTTCCGAAACGCCAAGATTCTCAAAAAACGCTTGCATAGTAGGTATAAATTTCAAAACATTAAAGGCTTGCGTTTGAGTTTTTAGGCTTGGAGAGTGTATTTCTAACGACCTTTGTTTTTATCCAATTCTCCAAAAACTCTCTGCAAAAGGGCAGTAGTGCGAGCAATAGGATTTTGGCGAATTTTGCTCTCTTCTTGGGCAATACGCCAAAAGAGTCCGTCAAGAGCTTTTTGGGTGGTGTAAGCCCCCAAATCGGCGTTGATAGGCTCACGAACTCCCAAAAGGGCACCTGCATTGCTATTGGCGAGCTTGTTGTACGGATTGACAAGTGCCGCCCAAGCCTGCGTAGCACCTACTTTGCTCAAAGCATTGTTGATTTTAGGGCTATATGCTTGCACAAGTTTTTGAAAAGTTTTTTCACGCAAATAGTTGGTTGCGGCGGTTTCATTGCCAAAAAGTATATTTTTGGCATCTATGATAGTCATAGACGTAATGGCATCTACAAAAATAGGTTTGGCTTCGTTAGCGGCGTCTTCGGCGGCACGATTCATTTTCAAGACGGCTTCATCTATGAGTTTTTGCCCTTGTGGAATATGTTTAACGATTAAATCTTGCACTTTTTGGGCTTCGGGGGGCAAAAGTATCTTAATGGCTTGATTGCCAAAATAGCCGTCAGTTTTGATTAGCTCATTTACACCATTGCTGAAGCCTTGCGTAAGGGCTTCTTTCAAGCCATTAGCTATTTCTCCCTCTGTAAGTGGCTGATTAGTAGGCAAGTTGCTCACTACACCTTGCAAAGTGCTACAAGCATTTAGGATAAGACTTGCCACAAAAATAAACAAAAACTTTTTCATTTGTGCAAAATTTAAGGTTTTCAAAACAATTACTCAGTTTCTAATATTTCTAAAACTTCTGCCAAGTGGTCAAAATCTTTGAGCCCGGGGGCTATTTCTGCTGAACCTTTGAGCGAAAAGCCTTTGAAAGAAGTTTCTGATAAAATTTTTTCTACTTCAACAGCGGAAAAATCACCTTCCAATAAAATAGGATATTTTTCTGCAAATTCTTGGCAAAAATTTATATCTGTTTTTGAAAAAACAAAATAATGTATCCATTTACGCCACAATTCTGCATTTTGGCTGAAAAGTTCTTTGTTTTTTACTTTCCAAAGCAGTTTTACAGGTAAATTTTCGCTGAATTCTGCGTTCTCAATAAGCATAGCGAGTAAGTGTTCGTCTTCAATTTCAAGGGCATTGCAAGGATATTTTTCT
The DNA here is from genome assembly GCA_964654605.1 of uncultured Cytophagales bacterium. GTDB lineage: Bacteria > Bacteroidota > Bacteroidia > Cytophagales > Thermonemataceae > Raineya. The sequence goes on from CAZZLW010000051.1 coordinate 4,124, forward strand.
AAAATACTTTGTAGCTCTTGTAAGGAGCATTGGGCTATTTCCAAAACAAAGTCCGCACCTGAAATCCAAGAAGTAATTTCCTGATAAGTTTCGGCAGAAATGTAACTCTCTTGATGCTCTTGTACGCTGAAACCTAACATTTCTACGCCCATTCCTGCCGCATAACGAGCATCAGAAAGGTTGGTAATGCTACTTACTTTGATAGTACAACGCAAAGCCATTTTCTTGTTTTCTTGCAAATTTAGCCAAAACTTCAAAAGAAATAGCTTTTTTGAAGGTTTTTTTACAAATTTGCGTTTCAAAAAATTTTAAGCCTTGATAGCTCAATTTTTACAACTCATTCGTAAGGAATTTCTTTTAGAGTGGCGACAGAAATATGCTCTCAATAGCTTGCTTTTATACGTGAGCAGTGCTATTCTGATAGTGTATTTGAGTTTTAACTTGGAAACGCAAAAAGTAGAGCCAATTACTTGGAACACACTTTTCTGGCTTATTCTGCTTTTTTCCTCTTTCAATGCAATAGCCAAAGGTTTTATGCAAGAAAAGGCAGGTAGGCTCTTCTATTATTATATGACACTCAACCCTTACTTGCTGATTTTGGCAAAAATTACCTACAATGCACTTTTGATGCTTCTGATAAGTTTGGTGGGTTTGGGTGGTTACATTTTGTTTATGGGCAATCCTGTCCAAGATTTTCCCTTTTTCTTGTTGAACCTTATCTTGGGGGCTTTGGGTTTTGCTTCTACACTGACAATGATTTCTGCTATAGCGTCCAAAGCTAATAATAACGCTGTACTTATGGCAATTTTGGGCTTTCCCGTGATTTTGCCAATGTTGCTTTTGCTTATCAAAGTATCCAAGAACGCAATGGACGGACTTGCCCGAAGCAGTAGTACCGAAGAAATTTTTGTGCTTCTGTGTATCAATGTGATTGTGGTAAGCGTTTCTTATTTGCTTTTTGGTTTTTTGTGGAGGAGTTAATGTATCAAATCTAAATTCTTATGGATACCATTTACATTGAAATCAAAATTAAAAAATCTGATACCTTTGCAGAGGAACTGCGTGATGAAGGTATGTTTTTTTTAACCCTTGCCAGTGCATTAGATATAGAAAGGGGGGCTATTGTGGAAATTGATGAAAGTAACTACAAGAGGATATGTAAAAAAATTGATAAAAAATTCAAGCGAAAATAATAGAGGCTCAATTATTCTGAAAAATCATATGAAACTAGCTATTGTAGGTGCTACGGGCTTGGTCGGTAGCGAAATTTTGAAAGTTTTATCGGAACGGCGTTTTCCGTTTAGTGAGTTGTACTTGGTGGCTTCGGAGAAATCCGTAGGTAAGGAAATTGAATTTGAGGGCAGAAAATATGCTGTAATGAGTATTGAAGAGGCTATCAGCCGAAAACCAAATTTGGCTATTTTTTCGGCAGGTGGTTCTACTTCTTTGCAATATGCCCCTAAATTTGCTGAGGTAGGTACTACCGTGATAGATAACTCTTCGGCTTGGCGAATGGATAAGGATAAAAAACTGATTGTTCCCGAAGTGAATGCCCATTTGCTTAGCAAAGAAGATAAAATTATTGCCAATCCTAATTGCTCTACTATCCAGATGGTAGTGGCTTTGTTTCCTTTGCATTTGCAGTACGAAATAAAGCGTATTGTAGTTGCTACGTACCAGTCGGTTACAGGAACAGGGAAGGCGGCAGTTGACCAACTTTTTGGCGAAAGAGCAGGTATTGAAACTAAAAAAGTATATCCGCACCCCATAGACCTCAATGTACTGCCTCATATTGATGTGTTTTTGGAAAATGGTTATACCAAAGAGGAAATGAAAATGGTCAATGAAACTAAGAAAATTTTAGGTACAGACAAAATTGGCGTAACAGCGACCACGGTGCGTGTGCCTGTAATAGGCGGACACTCGGAGGCGGTAAATGTGAGTTTTCATAAAGATTTTACCCTTGACGAGGTGCGAGAAATTTTGAGTAAAGCTCCTGGTGTGGTGGTAGTAGATGATGTAAAAAATAATCGTTATCCTATGCCTATGCTTACCAAAGGCAGAGATGAAGTCTTTGTAGGTAGAATTCGCCGAGATGAATCGCAAGAAAATACGCTTAATTTGTGGATTGTGGCAGATAATTTACGAAAAGGTGCCGCAACTAATGCCGTACAAATCGCCGAATATTTATTGGAAAAAGCACTGCTTTGAAAAATATTTTTGTAAAAATTCTTTTTTTTGCCAAAAAATTCGTAATATAGTGCCTTGAAACTCTTATTATGGTACAACCTTAACCCCATAGATTATGAAGAAAATATTTTTACTCTTTACTTTGGTGCTTTTTTTGGGTGTAGCTAATGCTCAATCGCAAGCAAATGCGGAGCAACGTGCTACTGCTATCACAGAGCGTATGCACAAGTACGCTAATTTTAGCCCTGAACAAAAAAGCCAAGTGTATGCAATCAATTTAGATGTAGCTCAAAGAATGATACAAGTGCAAAACCAAGTACAATCTGGTGCTATTACAAAAGAGCAAGCCCGTGAGCAAAGAAAAAATCTTAACCAAGAGCGTGAAACTCGTATCGTAGCTATTCTTACACCTCAGCAAAGAGCTATGTACGAAAGAAAAAAACAAAGACGCGGTCGTGGTGGAGATGATTTTGAAGCAACTGCTCCTCGTATGATTAGAGGCAGATAAAAAAGACTGTTTTTCATAAATACTAATTGTTTTTTGAAACCTTTGCCGCTTTTTAAGTGGCAAAGGTTTATTTTCTTGCCAAAACTTTGTAATTATTTATGTTCAGAAAGTTTAAATGTTTAAGCGTTTGAATTAAAATTTTTATTCCGTCTCAATATCCATTCTTCCAAATCCTTTTTCCTGCTTCTTGTTTTGTTTCCTGTTTCCATACTACAAATTAGACCTAAACAATTACAAAACTTTTTTGTAGCTTTGCCGAAAACATTTATTGTATGAAATTTGCTACCAAAGCCATTCACGCAGGCGTTGAGCCCGAACCACATACAGGAGCTGTAATGACGCCCATTTTTCAGACTTCTACCTATGCCCAAGAAGCACCGGGTAAGCATAAAGGTTATGAATATTCTCGTACACACAACCCTACGCGTACTGCCTTGCAAAACAATCTTGCCGCCCTTGAAAATGGCAAATTTGCTTTTGTATTTGGAAGTGGGCTTGCCGCTACCGATACGCTGCTGCGTACCTTTCGCCCCGGCGACGAAGTGCTTGTAACAGATGACCTCTATGGTGGTACTTATAGACTTTTCGTGAGAGTAATTCAGCATTTTGGCTTGAAATTCAAGTTTATACCAATGCAAGATGCTCAAAGCATTGAAAGCCATATCACCCCTCAAACCAAACTCATCTGGATTGAAACGCCTACCAATCCTTTGATGAATATTATTGATATTGAAGCTATTGCAAAAATTTCTAAAAAGCATAACATTACGCTTGCCGTAGATAATACTTTTGCTTCACCTTATTTGCAAAATCCTTTGGATTTGGGTGCAGATGTGGTGATGCACTCGGCTACCAAATATTTAGGCGGACACTCAGACGTGGTAATGGGGGTACTCATCACCAATCGAGAGGATTTAGCTCAGGAATTTGGATTTTTGCAGAATGCCGTAGGAGCTGTACCTGCACCTATGGATTGTTTCTTGATGCTTCGTGGCATAAAAACCTTACACTTGCGTATGCAACGCCATTGTGAAAATGGTGCAAAAATTGCTCATTGGCTTCGTTCTCACCCCAAAGTGGAAAAAGTTTTTTGGTGTGGCTTTCCTGACCACCCCAATCACGAAGTAGCCAAACGCCAAATGCGTGATTTTGGAGGCATGGTGTCTTTTATCTTGAAAGGAGATGATTTGGAAGAGGCAAAACGTGTAATGAGCAGTTTCAAGGTTTTCACATTAGCCGAGTCGCTGGGTGGAGTGGAGTCGCTTTGCACACACCCTGCCACAATGACTCACGCAAGTATTCCCAAAGAACAACGCGAAAAAGCAGGGCTCAAAGACACGCTTATTCGTTTGAGTGTGGGTGTAGAAGATGTAGAAGACTTGATAGACGATTTGAAACAAGCGATTGGATAAGAAAACAACTGCCCAAAATCTTTGGGCAGTTAGTTTTTTTCTTTTAGCGTATCATTAAAATTTCACGATACTTGGCAAGAGGCCACATTTCATCGCTTATGGTAAGTTCTAATTTATCTACGGCGTAGCGAATAGGCTCAAAAAATCCCTTTACCTCTTTGCTATAAATTTCAGCACGCTTGCGAGTATCAGCGGAGTTATTGGCTACTTTGCGGGTATCAATCATAGCCTTGACATTTTTTTGCAAATCATTTACGTAGCCTGCAATTTTTTTAATCACAACCATTGTGTTTTCTACCAAGGCATCTTCAATTCCCAAAGCTTTTAAGCTACGTACATATTCTACGAGTTTGTTTTGGTACGAAATAGCCGTAGGAATAATATGATTGATAACCAGTTCGCCCATCATACGCGACTCTATCTGAATTTTTTTGATGTAATTTTCTAATAAAATTTCATAGCGAGCCTCTAATTCTCGGTGTGAAAGCACCTGATGTTTTTCAAAAATTTCAATAGTTTTCTTACTTACAAAAGCCTCTAATGCCTCAACACAAGAAGTAATATTCGTAAGACCACGTTTTTTGGCTTCTTTTTTCCACTCTTCCGAATAGCCATCACCTTCAAAAATCACTTTTTTGCTTTCTTTGATGTAGTTTTTGAGTACATTGATGATAGCGGCTTCTTTCTTTTCGCCTTTGGCGATACGTTTATCTACTTCTTCTTTGAAAATTTGTAACTGATGAGCCACAATGGTATTGAGTACAATCATATTAGAGGCACAATTAGCCGAAGCTCCTACGGCTCTGAATTCAAATTTATTGCCCGTGAAAGCAAAAGGCGAAGTACGATTGCGGTCGGTATTATCCAAAAGTACAGGAGGAATTTTGTTGATACCTGTTTTCATATAGATATTTTCTCCTTTGCTCACTTTGATAGTAGCTTTTTTCTCCAATTCCTCTAAAATTTCGTTCATCTGCTTGCCAATAAATACAGAAATAATGGCAGGAGGAGCCTCGTTAGCACCCAAGCGGTGTTCGTTTCCTGCCGACATAATGCTGGCTCGCAACAAATCGGCATTGTCGTGTACAGCTTTTATGACATTGACAAAAAAAGTGAGAAAACGCAAATTCTCTTTGGCTTTGGTGCTGGGAGCGAGCAAATTGATACCTGTATTGGTTTGCAAAGACCAGTTGTTGTGTTTTCCACTGCCATTGATACCTGCAAATGGTTTTTCGTGAAATAGTACCTTCAAGTCGTGGCGGTCGGCGACTTTTTCCATTACGTCCATCAGCAGAAGGTTATGGTCAATGGCTAAATTGGCTTCCTCAAAAGTGCAAGCACACTCAAATTGGGCAGGAGCTACTTCGTTGTGCCGAGTGCGAATAGGAATACCCAATTTCAAACATTCAATCTCAAAATCAACCATAAAGGCACGTACTCGTGAAGGAATAGAGCCAAAATAATGGTCTTCCAGTTGTTGTCCTTTGGCGGGAGTATGTCCGAAAAGCGTTCTACCTGTCGAAACCAAATCGGGACGGGTATAATACATTGCCTTATCTACCAAAAAATACTCTTGTTCGGGTCCGAGAGTAGCAATAACACTGCTCACATCACTTTCAAAATATTGAGCTACGGCGGTAGCGGCTTTGTCTATGGCGTGCAAGGCTTTGAGCAAAGGCATTTTGTAGTCCAATGCCTCACCTGTGTAAGAAACAAATACCGTAGGAATACAGAGGGTTTTCGTGCCGTTATCTTCCATAATAAAGGCGGGTGAGGTAGCGTCCCAAGCTGTATAGCCGCGAGCTTCAAAGGTAGAACGAATACCACCACTTGGAAAAGAGGAAGCATCGGGTTCTTGTTGGGCAAGTGCCGAACCTTTGAACTTTTCAATGGCTTTTCCCTCTTTCTCTAAATCAAAAAAAGCATCGTGTTTTTCGGCAGTGCTACCTGTAAGCGGCTGAAACCAGTGGGTATAATGGGTAACTCCTTTACTCACAGCCCAGTTTTTCATACCCGTTGCTACATCATCGGCGAGTTCCAAACTGATAGGTTCACCTTTGGCAATCGCAGATTTGAGTTTTTTATAGGTATCGGCACTCAAATACTGCTTCATAGCCTCGTCGTTGAATACATTACAACCAAAATACTCTGAAATTTTTTCAGAGGGTGGTGTAACTTTCACAAATGGACGGTCTTGGGCTTGTTTTATAGCCTCAAATCTTAAAATTGACATATTATTTTTGAATTTAAGGTTTAATTTTGAGGCAAAAATCAGAAAAAAATATATTTTTTACAAAAATAAGGCTATTTTTTTTACCTAAATTTTTCAAAATTTACTTTTTGGAAATTGAAAAATGCTTGTTAATTTTGAAAAATGAAAAAGAAAAAATATGCGTATAGATATTATCAGTGTAGTTCCTTCGCTTTTAGAAAGTCCTTTTTCTCATAGCATACTTAAAAGGGCAATTGAAAAGGGTTTGGTGGAAATTGTTGTGCATAATTTGCACGATTATGGATTTGGAGGCTATAAGCAAGTAGATGATTATCCTTTTGGTGGAGGTGCGGGAATGGTGATGATGATAGAGCCTATTGATAAATGTATTTCTTTGCTAAAATCCCAAAGAAGCTATGATGAAGTTATTTATCTGACACCAGACGGAGAGCGTTTTACTCAAAAAACTGCCAATGAACTTTCTTTGAAAAACAATTTGATTTTGCTCTGCGGTCATTACAAGGGGGTTGATGAGCGTGTGCGAGAGCATTTTATTACACGTGAGATTAGTATTGGTGATTATGTGCTTTCAGGAGGGGAACTGGCGGCGGCAGTAGTAGCTGATGCTGTTATTCGTCTTATTCCAGGGGTACTTTCCGATGAAACTTCTGCTCTTACCGATTCTTTTCAGGATAATTTGCTCGCTCCGCCTGTTTATACACGCCCCGAAGAATATAAGGGATGGAAAGTGCCAGAAATTTTGCTTTCGGGTAATCACAAAGCCATAGAAGAGTGGCGTTGGGAGCAATCTTTGGAGCGTACCCGCCAGAAACGTCCCGATTTGCTCAAAAATTTTTGGCAAGATTGAAAAGAACTTTCTTTTCACTTTTCAAATTTTTCTTTACTTTTGGATAAAATCTAAGTTTGGCTATGCAAATTCTCAATCCGCTGTATGATGTTGTGTTCAAGTATTTAATGGAGGACAACAAAGTTGCCAAACTTTTGCTTTCGGCTCTCATTGGGCAAGAAATCTTGGAACTTATCTTTTTGCCACAAGAATTTCTTGCTGATTTTGACTTTGAGGAAGCCCGAAAGCGTCAGCAAGAAAACCCCAGCATACAACTCACCTCAGGACTTACCGTCTATCGTATAGATTTTTCTGCCAAAATTCGCACCGAAACAGGAGAGGAAAAAATCATTATTATTGAGGTGCAGAAAAGCAAGCTCACCAGCGATATGATACGATTTAGAACCTATTTGGGCAGTCAATATGCAAAAAAAGAGTATTTTTATTGGGTAACTTCT
>CAZZLW010000052.1:0-99080 GCA_964654605.1 uncultured Cytophagales bacterium
TTAATTTTTAGCTTTATGTTGTACAAAACCCAAACTCACAAAGAAAGCCGAGTCCCTCTTTTAGCGAGGCGTACTTGGGGTTGGAGGCTTTTAGCCTATGCTCTTTTATTTTCCCTTGCCTCTTGCAAGTCTTGCAAGAAAGAAAAAGTTGAACCTACACCTGATCTAGAATGTAAAGAGTGTGTAGAATATTCCTTTTATAGAAAAGTTAGAAATCTTAAAGGGATTGTAAAAAAAGTTGGAATTGCTGATTATTATTACAATGGCGGAATGTATTATGTAGAAATAAATAGTTCTGCAATTCCAGAGCTTAATCAGAATTACCCTACTGCTAGATTGTTCCCTTGCTGCACCAATCGGTACGATGATACAGACGTTGGTAAAGAAGTAACTTTAAACGTTGATGTTTTTTCTTGTTTAACAGATAAACACGGCAGACTTAATAATGTTTTCTATAATTTTTACGTTTTTAATTAAAATTTTAGTAATAATGAGACATACAAAACTTCTATTCTATTCTATTCTACTCTATTCTACTTAATCAAGCGGTTTATGCTCAGGGAAATATAATTGGTGGAGTAGAGATAGATATTACAGATGCTCCTTGGCAAATATCAATTCAGAGAATACAACAAGGACAATGGTGTGGTGGTTCTATCATTAACAATGTATGGATACTCACTGCTGCACATTGTGTTCAGAATATTTCATTGAATGAACTATCAATCAAAGTTGGTATGACCAATCAGACTTTGCCCAGTCAACAACCTGTTCAAATCGCTCAAGTCATCATTCATCCTAATTACAATGCCAATTCTTTTGAGAATGATATTGCTTTAATAAGGCTACAAACACCTCTAATTTTTAATGAGGGAGTACAACCTATTCAGTACGCCAATCCCTGTAATTTGCCTCCCGAGTTGGTTGAAGAATTTGACATAGCTATGCTTACAGGTTGGGGAAGAAGTTGTAACAACTGTACTGCATCTAATGTTTTACGAAGGGTTGACATGCCGATTATATCTAATGCCAATGCTAATCAAATCATAAGCACCAGACCGGGTAGCACCCTAACAGTTACAGATAATATGATAGCATTCTATCAACCGGGTTCAGGGGCGGCACCAGGTGATAGCGGAGGTCCTGCGGTTGTATTCAATGGTACAACTCCCATTCTAATTGGTGCTTCAAGTTGGGGGTATTTTCCAAAAGACCAATATCCTACCATTTATACGCGTGTCATTAATTATGCTGAATGGATACGACAAAATACCAATATTCCATTCGGAACAGTTGTTAGTGCAATCTCTGGACCAAATATTGTCTGCTCAATACCTACTCAATACACTCTTACTTGCTTCCCGCCTAATGCTCAAATTTCGTATAGTGTTTCTTTTAATTTAAGTGCGACTATGATACAACCGGGTGTTCTGAGAGTATCTGCTCGGTTTCCTGGTAGTGCTTTCATAGAGTTTTATGTAAATGGAAATCTTGCGGCAAGAAAAGATGTGATGGCAGTAAAAGTAAGTAATTCTGATATAACTGGTCCTGCCAGTGTTTGTGGCACTCCTGCGACATTTTCGCTCGGAAATGTGCCTTCGGATATAGCTGTAACTTGGGAAACCTCGCCCAATGTATCGCCCTCCTCAGGTACAGGCACCACCGCAACGGTTTCCAGTATAGGTACAGGAGAGGCTTGGATAGAATTTACGTTGCAGCCTTGTGGGCAGAAAGTACGCAAGTATTTCAATAGCCTATCGCGTATAGAAGGCATACAAGGGAATAATGCAATATGCTCCACAGGAAGCAATATTTACGAAATAGAGGATTTTGTGGGGGCTAGCTATACTTGGACTAGCAGTGCCAATATCACGCTTACAAATCTTGCTCCTAATAGAGTAAGTGCCACTGGCACATCTCCTGGCGAAGGTTGGATACGCGTCGATGTGAGCGTAAGTAGCTTCTGCCATACAGAAAGCCGCTGGTTCAGGAAAAAGGTATGGGTAGGTTTACCTACCGCACCCGTAGTTACTCAGCCCGCAGGTGCTACGCCTATTGCCCCCGATACCTATGAATTTACTTTCTATCAGAGTCCTTGGGCAACGACTGAAACCATAAGGCTCAGGAGTTTGGGAGCAGAGAGATTGGTGTATACCCGCAGTCCCAATCCACCCAGCAATGGTCCTTCGGATTTACCTTCCGATTGGGCAGTGCTAACTTCTCTTTCACCCATAAATGGAGTAGGGGATATTCAGGTTAATCCTAACCGAATGGAAGTAGGCACGATTACCTATACCGTAATGGGACAAAACAACTGCAATACTCCTTTTTCAACAACTGCACCACAAACTACGGTTATTATTCATATTCTCCCGATGAGTGCATCGCAAAGAGTGTTTATTTATCCTAACCCAACCGATGAAAAGTTGCACTTGCAAGCTGAAAATTTGGGTAACATCAAATTTACGCTTTACAACAAATTCAATCAGAAAGTAGCTGAAGGCGAATTTGAAAACAGACAAACCCTTTCACTTAAACATTTACCACAAGATGTGTATTTCTTGCACTTACATTACCCTGATGGAAATATTGAAAGAAAGCAAATAGTACTAAACCGATAAAAGTGTAGAAAGCACCTCATTTCGCGGTAGCATCGCTCTTTGTGATGCTATCGCTTTTTTATCAAGGTTTGTGTATAGATTTTAGTAATGTGAGTATTGGAATTAAATATTTGATAAACAGAAAATTGGAAAAACAATGTGTCTATTTTGAAAAAGCAGAGTTAAACAATTGCCATAAAAATTCAAAATTTCACTCTTGCCTGTACTCTGAAATCGGAAAGTACGTTGCCTTGCACCTCCGAACTGCCTGAACCAATCTCATCTACATTGAGCAAGCGTGTGCGGGCATACCGAAACCAAAGGGTGTATTTTTTACTGAATTTGTATTCTAAAACTGCATATTGTCTTACGCCTCTGCCATTATAGGCGGGGAATGAAAAGCTATACAAAACATCATCTTCGTAGGCGTATTGGCGGTTATCATAGTTATCGGTATCAAACAACGCCCAACGCGTTTTTATTTTCCATTTCTCAAAGCTTAAATCTACATCTTGCATTAGGGTGTAGCCTTGTGAATATTGCCCGCCAAAACGCAAATCACTGAATTGCAAGCGAGAGCGGAAGGCAATGATTTTTTCGGCTTTGTATTCTACATTGAAAACATAGTTTCGGCGATTGCGGTCTGTGATAAAATCAATAGGGCTGGTATTGTTGGGGTCGTTTTGTCCTTTTACTTCTTGCCTCATTTGGGCAAAGGCAATGATTTTTTTGCTGAAAGCATAACTAAGCCTAAAAAGGTACTCGTAGCCTTCCGAAGGGGCATCAACCCGAAAACGCAGCCAAGGAAACTTAAATCTGTCGTAATATGCCGCAACAGCTAATTTCTTGTTGGGCTGGAATTTTAAGCCCCAATAAAACCCTTGCTCGTTGATATTACGACTACCTTCGCTGAGTGCAGAGCCAAAAAAGCTATGGAAATTTTTATCAAAATTGCGATACTGAAAAGCGAAGGAAAGTTGAGGGGAGAGTACCGCCAAAACCCCCGCATTGTAGCCCATTCCACCACTTTTAGAAATAGCCCATTCGCCAAAGAAATTGAAATTTTCTAAAACATAATTGTAATTGAAACCTACATTCCAATTGCTTTGTCCGTTGAACTCAAACTGATTGTAAGTAGTAGGATTGCGTTGGAGAGGTACGCTAAAACGCGTATGCAAGAAAGTAGTACCTACTTGTAAAGTTTGAGAAAGATTTTTGTAGCTGGTATTCACTCCCAAAACTCTTTCGCCAATTTGCCCACGACTATCAAATTCTCTTTGGGTGCGATGCAAACCTGTTTCTTGCAAACTGCTTACAAAAATCTCAGAACCTGTGTCGTCGTTATCCAAAGTATCGCGTGCTATGATGTTTCCACTACGGCGAGTGAAAGATACAAAAGGCATTACATCAATTTCACCTTTTTTATTTTTCATTAAGTTGTAAGTAGCCGCAAAGCCCCGAAAATAACCTGCTTCCAAAAGCGAAGTGAAAGGACGTATCCCGATATTGGCTCTCCGAATACCCAGCACTGTTTCTGCTCCTTTGCCGATATTAAAACCCGCCGCTAGTAGTATGCTTTGTCCAATTTGTAGCTGATAGTCGCCAAAGACAAGTTGTTTGAAACGACCTTTGTTTTCAAAATAAGCGTGGTAAGAAATGAAATCTACACCGTAGTATCGTTCTGCGGGCGACCACATCATAGGCTCACCCTCATCTTTTTCCAATGTAAAACCAAGACTGAAATCTTTGGTGTGGCTGGTACGAAAACGAGAGTACAGACGTGGTCTTGTTCCCAAATAACGCACACTACTACCTTCAGGGGCTGTGAAGCCGCGTTCTTTTTGCAGTTGCAAACCATAACGCAAAAGCAGATAGTTATTGTCTTCCTCTAAAATTCTACGCCAAATACTGCGAGTATCAGCATTTTCGGCAACATCAACCTCTACAAAAGGTAAAATTTTGTAAATAGTGGCTAAATCAAAGCCTTCTACCGACTGCAACTCATAAATGGAGAGGAGTTTGCCATTTTTTTGGATATGCTCCAAAAGGTTAGTAATCTGCACTTCATTCAGGATAAAAAGAGAGGTAAGTTCTTCACGGGAAGCCCGATTGAGGTCAAGAGGCTCAAGATAAAGCTGATAGAGGGCTTCGTAGAGGTCTTCATAATTGGTATCGCTATCTTGGTCTTGGACAGGGAATAGCTCCTCCACAAATTGCCTAATGTCTATTTCTTTGCGGGGGTATGTTTGTGCAAAAGCAAGAAAATGAAATAGGAAAAGCATCAGAGCTATTCCAAATTGCTTGAAATTAGAAATTTGCATATAGATAATGTTTTTGTCTTGCTTTGGTTGGGCTTTGTACAGCTACCAAGTTGGGTTGCATTGCAAGTTGCCTGAGCGTAGCTGAAGGCAACTTAAAAGAGCTACTTCACCAATACTTCCAAAAAGCCCAAATTTTTCGCTCTTTCAAATAATGGAGATTATATTCATTTTCGTAGGCTTCTCGTTCAAAACAGATATTCAAGTAGGCTTTGTAATGGTTGCGATAGCGAAGCAGATTGAAAGCATAATTGCTCAAATATAAAACATAAAACGGAAAAACCAAAAGCTCTTTTTGCTGTTGAAGATGAATTTCCTCGTGGTTCATCAGAAATTTATCTTTACGTAAGTGTTTGTTTTTGAGCAAGATAAAAGGGTACAAGGTGATGCCTTGTATATTTCTGAGAAAAGGGGCATAGAGAACTATCTTAAACATAAGAGGAATTGTAGTAAGCGTCAAGACAAATTTACACAAAAATCAGTGTATATCTCACATTTTTATTTGTCTTTTACGAGTTAGGTTTTTATTTTTGTAGCTAAACTCTTTCATTTTTTGCAATCTGTTATTAGTATGGCACAAGATAAAATTTTAGTGATTGGTTCGGCGGGGCAGTTAGGAACTGAACTGGTAGTGGCTCTGAAAGGGGTATATGGAGAGACGAATGTTATTTCTGCTGACGTACGCGAACCTGCTCAAATCCGCAAAGAGGATTTAGGACTTTTTGAAAAGTTAGATGTTTTGAGTGTTTCTCGGCTTACAGAAGTAGTTGAAAAACATAAAATTACACAAATTTATCATTTGGCGGCAATGCTTTCTGCCACAGGCGAAAAGCACCCTAAGCACGCTTGGCAGTTAAACATTCAAGGGCTTCTGAATGTGCTGGACTTGGCTGTTGAGAAAAAACTCCATAAAATTTATTTTCCAAGCACGATTGCAGTATTCGGACCTACTACTCCCAAAATCAATACGCCGCAATTTTGCTCTATGGAGCCTACTACGGTGTATGGTATTAGCAAACAAGCGGGCGAAGGTTGGTGTAATTATTATTTTCGCAAGCACGGTGTAGATGTACGCAGTTTGCGTTATCCGGGGCTGATTGGCTACAAGTCTATGCCCGGTGGAGGCACTACCGACTACGCCGTGGATATTTATCACAAAGCCTTGTATGCCAAGCACTACGAGTGTTTCCTTACCGAAAATACCTATTTGCCAATGATGTATATGGACGATGCCATTCGTGGAACCCTGGAACTTATGCACGCCGATAGTCATAAAATTAGCATACGAACTTCTTACAACATTTCGGCAATGAGTTTTTCACCCAAAGAAATTGCACAATCCATTCAAAAGCATATTCCCGATTTTAGCATTAGCTATAAGCCCGATTTTCGTCAGGCAATTGCCGAAAGCTGGCCTCAAAGTATAGACGATTCCTTTGCTCGTAACGATTGGGGCTGGAAACCCGAATACGACCTTGATAAAATGACCGAAGTAATGCTTAAAAACATTAAAATTGGCTTGGAAAAAGGAACTATCGTTTAAGTTACAAAATTTTATTCTGAACAAGTGCAAGGTACAAGAACACCTTGCATTTGTTTCTTTTTAGGTTGCAAAAATTCAGTTTTTTGAATGTGTGGGCTACATTGTATAGTTGATTTTACTTGCCAAGTTTCAGCAGAGAGCATTCAAAAAATGCTTCAATCTACTACGCACAGAGGTAAGGATAATACACAATATCAAACTTTGCAGGAAAATAAATTTCAAATTTTTTTAGGGCATAATCTTTTGCAAATCAACACCAATAGCCCTCTTGCTTTTCAACCTTTTTCAGATGAAAAACAATCTTGTTGGCTTATTTTCAATGGTGAAATTTACAATTTCAGGGAAATTGATAAAAAATTTTGCTTTGAAAATAAAAGTAAGTCCGATACTGAAACCTTGTGGCACTATTTGCAAAAAGTTTCAGAAAATCCTTCTTTGTGGGGTGAATTAGAGGGAATTTTTGCATTTATTTTTTACGATAGCCAAAGGGAAATCTTGCTTACGGCTCGTGATGAGTGGGGCGTAAAACCGCTTTATATGTACCAAGATAGCCAAAAGTGGCTTTTTGCTTCCGAGGTACAAAGTTTTTGGGCAAGCGGTCTGCTTACTGCCCAAATCCGTCAGGAGGCTATTACTGAATATCTGCTCTACAAATTTGCTTTGCCCCTCCATACTTTTTTTAAGCAAATTCACGCCCACCCCACTGCTTTGTGTATTCATTCGCTTCAATCTAATCAAAAAACAGAAATTGCATATCTGCTTAAAAAGGAAGGTTTTCAAACAAATTGGAACAAAAATTTTATTCTCAAACGAAGCGAAGAACTTTTAGAACAAGCTATTCACAATCAGGTACAAGGAACTTATCCTCCTGCTTTGCTTTTGAGTGGAGGTGTGGATTCTACACTTCTTTTGGCTTTGGCTCAAAAATTAGGCTATCAGTTGCCTGCATTTAGCTTTTGTACGAATGAAAAAAATTTTACCCAAGATGCCTTCTACATTCAAAAAGCACAAGAAATTTATGAGGTAAAAACGGAAAAAATTTGTATCAGTGACAAAGATGCAGAACTATTGTCCGAATTAGTTTGCCAAATGGATTACCCTGTGGCAGATAGTGCTTTTCTGGCAACATTTCTTTTGAGCAGAAAAGCCCACGAGCAAGGTTTTCGGGTGCTTTGGAGCGGAGCAGGAGCAGACGAACTCTTTGTGGGTTATCATAGGCATTGGGCTTTTTATTGGTATTTGATGATGCCTAAAAAATGGCTAAATGCTCAAAAAATCTTTGATTTTTTGCCTAAAAATCGTCTGCAAAGAAAGTTTTTTCAAAATCTTGATATTTCTACAACGCAAACTTTCCTGAACTTTGCTTCTTTGGATATTTTTCAGCCTAAAAAGCACCACTATTTTACAGAAATTACAAATTTGCAAGAGGCTTTGGATTGGGAAATGAAATATTACTTACCAGCTGATTTGCTCAAAATCAATGATTTTTGGGGTATGCGAAACACCCTTGAAATACGTGTGCCGTATTTAGATAAAAATTTAAGTGATTTTGCTCGTCAGATACCCGCCGAAATACGCTTAAAATACGGCAAAAAGTGGATTTTGAAAGAAATTTTACGAAAAAATAAAGGGAAAATTTTTACCACTCGCTCAAAAGAAGGTTTGGGAATACCTTTTGGAAATTGGCTTAGAAAAAATGAAAAAAAGTTTCTGTGGGCTTTTGCAGAGCAGAGCCCAAACCCTCTCTTTGAATTTGTATCACAGGAAAGGGTGAAGTTTTTACTTTACAATCATCAAAATGGTAAAGCAGATTACACAAGCGAATTGTTTGCTTTGTACGTGCTGGCAGAGTGGCTGAAAGGAAAATAATTATGCTTTCAGCTATTCACTTTCTTCTCCACTCATCAATTTTTTTAGAATTTCTTGTGCCGCTACGGCAATAATAGTGCCTGGACCGAAAACGCCTGCTACACCTGCATCGTACAAAAATTGATAGTCTTGCGGGGGAATAACGCCGCCCACAATAACCAAAATATCTTCTCTGCCAATTTTTTGGAGTTCAGCGATAAGTTGTGGTACCAGGGTTTTGTGTCCTGCGGCAAGAGAACTTACACCAATGATATGCACATCATTTTCGGCGGCTTGTCGGGCAACTTCATCAGGGGTTTGGAATAACGAGCCAATATCAACATCAAAGCCTAAATCTGCAAAGCTGGTAGCAATGACTTTGGCACCTCGGTCGTGTCCGTCCTGTCCCATTTTAGCAATCATAATGCGGGGGCGTCTGCCTTCTATTTCAGCAAATCGGTCAGCCATAGCTTGTGCTTCTCTGAAATGTTCATCATCAGAAATTTCAGAAGCATAAACTCCCGAAATAGAGCGAATGGTGGCTTTGTATCTGCCAAAAGCCTTTTCCATAGCATCGGAAATTTCGCCGAGTGTAGCTCGCAGTCTTGCGGCTTTTACGGCTAAATCCAACAAATTGCCTTTCCCCGATTTGGCACACTCTGTAATGGCATTCAGGGCTTGCTGAACAGCCTCGTTGTTTCTTTCTGCTTTTATTTTTTGCAATCTTTCAATTTGTTCGTTCCGAACAGCAGTGTTATCAATCTCTAAGACCTCAATATCTGTTTCTTTTTCCCATTCAAAGGCATTTACCCCTACTACAATTTCTTTGCCTGAATCAATACGGGCTTGTTTTTTGGCGGCGGCTTCTTCAATACGCATTTTGGGTAAGCCTGTTTCAATGGCTTTTGCCATTCCCCCCAAACTTTCTACTTCTTGGATAAGTTCCCAAGCCCTATGAGCAAGGTCGTGGGTGAGTTTTTCTACATAGTAAGAACCCGCCCAAGGGTCTACGGTCTGGCAAATGGCGGTTTCCTCTTGCAAAATAAGCTGTGTATTGCGAGCGATGCGAGCCGAAAAATCAGTAGGTAGGGCTATGGCTTCATCAAGCGAATTGGTATGTAAAGATTGTGTATGCCCCAAAGCGGCGGCAAGGGCTTCAATAGCCGTACGAGCTACATTATTGAAGGGGGCTTGTGCTGTAAGGCTATAGCCCGAAGTCTGGCAATGTGTGCGTAGAGCCATAGAAATAGGCTTTTTGGGATTAAATTGCTTTACAATTTTAGCCCAAAGCATTCTGCCTGCACGCATTTTGGCAATTTCCATAAAATAGTTCATTCCGATAGCCCAAAAAAACGAAAGACGAGGAGCGAAATCATCAATATCAAGTCCTGCTTTCAGTCCTGTACGAATATACTCCAAACCATCGGCAAGTGTGTAGGCTAATTCCAAGTCGGCGGTAGCCCCTGCTTCTTGCATATGATAGCCCGAAATACTAATGCTATTAAACTTGGGCATATTCTGGGACGTATAGGCAAAAATATCGCCAATGATACGCATACTGGGTTCGGGTGGGTAAATGTAGGTATTGCGTACCATAAATTCTTTGAGAATATCGTTTTGGATAGTACCTGAAAGTTGGGAAGCAAGCACACCTTGCTCTTCGGCGGCAACAATGTAGAAAGCCATTACTGGAATTACTGCCCCATTCATTGTCATAGAAACAGACATTTCGCCGAGAGGAATACCCTCAAAGAGAATTTTCATATCCTCAACGCTATCAATGGCAACGCCTGCTTTTCCTACATCACCTACTACGCGTGGGTGGTCGGAGTCGTAGCCGCGATGCGTGGCTAAATCGAAGGCAACCGATAGCCCTTTTTGTCCTGCGGCAAGATTGCGTCGGTAAAAAGCATTGGATTCTTTTGCAGTAGAAAAACCAGCGTATTGGCGGATAGTCCAAGGGCGTTGCAAGTACATTGTACTATACGGACCTCGCAAAAAAGGTGGTATGCCCGCCCCAAAATGCAAGTGTTCCGGTGCTTGCAAATCTGCTGGTGCGTAAATATCTTTTATTTCGATGTGTTCGGGTGTTTTCCAAGTTTTAGTAGGCTGAAAGTTTTGTTCAGAAACATTTTGCCAAAGACTTTCAAAACTGACTTTTGTCAAATCTACCATATTTGCCTTGATTGCGTTTTATTGATATTCTGATGTAAGTTGTATTTGTGTAACAAAGAAATTGTTATTAAGCCGCTTGTTGTATTACTCAACAATCATTTTCATACCCCGAATACCCATATCTACAACGGTTTCACCGAGGGTTGGTTCAAAATGTCCGTTACCATTGTCATCTTTCCATTCAAAACTTTTATTATTGGAAACAGATACCGTGATAACAATGTCTTTGTTTTCTCTGCCCGTGATTTGCAAAGGAGTATCAAACTTGGCAGTAACCACACAAGAGCCGGGTGGAATGGGCGAAGTTGCCGCAATAGGATTGGGAACGGTGGTGCCTGGGGCTTGTCCTTGCAATACCCCTGTAAGTGTTTCAAATGCCCAAAAGCCCTGCTTTTTGTTGGCATTTATGCTGATAGTCTGATTTTTCACTTTTACATCTTTGATGTAGGTATTATACCCTACAAAAGAAGCGACCGTACCTGTATAATCTGTTCCATTCACACGGAAAGTAATGTCATAGTTTTGATAAGCAAAAGAAATACGCAAATACTCGTAGGTTTGGGGTGTAATTTTATTCAAAGGCACAGAAAGATAGATTTCATCTTCTTTCTTGAAAATGCTTTTATCAAATTCAATGGCTGTTTCACCGCCCAAAGTAGTTTCGGGAGCGTGGTATAAAATAGTACCATTGCCTAATTGGGTAAGGGCATTGGGCGAAAGCTCAAAATAATGAGCCGTAAGCATATTGAAACGAGGCGATTGCCCTGCATTTCCTATGGGTATAGTGGTAGGATTACCGAAATTATCCAAACGCTCTTGATTAGGATTAAATTTGAACTTAAATACCAAATGGTATGGAGCGGCTGGGTCTTTCTTTTTACAAGCACCTAAAATACCAATTGCTAAAACGAAAAAAATGATTTTCTTTTTCATCAGATTTTGCTACATTTGCGTAAAGTTAGGAAATTTTTGCCTTATGAAAAAACATCTACTCGTATTTTGCTATTTGGGTTTTGCCTTACTGGCTTGCAAAAAGAAACAGCCCGAACCTACTACGTTGGATTTGCTTACTGCCCACGTTTGGATAAGCAAGCAAATTGAACTGAATGCGACACTTGCGGGTACGCCTGCATTTGCCGAAAATAGACAGACTGATTCCCTGGCTTTGGAATTTAAGCGAGAGGGAACAGCCATTTTTTATCAGCGAAACCCCACCAATGGCTCACTGACCGAAGTTTCAAGACAGGGTTATTCTTTGAGTAGCGATGAGAAAAAAATTGAATTTACCAATCCTATTCCTTTGCTTCCGCCTGATATGCAAGCCGCTATCGCCGCCGCTGGGGTGCAGATTCCTCGCAGTATTGATATTGAAAAAATCAGTCGTGATGAGCTGATTCTAAAAGGTAGCTTTCAGCAAAATGTTACGGTGCCGAATATTCCTTTCCCTGTACCATTAGCCGTAAATTACCGATTTAGCTTTACGAAATAATCATAGAGAACTTTTGGGTGAGTTTTCACGAACAAACTCACCCAAAAAGCTCTACCTTTGCTCCATCAAAGGAAGCAAATACCATAGTAGGGTGCGAATCTTGGTGAAAGATATTGCCTTGATAGTCAATAGCAATAGCCCCTGCAAAGCCGTCAAAAGTTGCTAATTCTTGAAAAGTTTTTTGAAAGGCTTGTTGAATAGACTGCCCATCGGTTACTCGGGTAACAATTTTGGTGGCAATGCCACCACTAACAATATCTTCGCCTACCCCTGTACAAGAAACTGCACAAAATTCATTGGCATAATTGCCTGCAATAGTGGCAGAGTCCGAAACGCGTCCTACCATTTCAAAGCCTTTACCACCTGTGGAAGTAGCGGCGGCAAGTTTGCCGTTATTATCCAAGGCTACACAGCCTACGGTGCCTGTTCCCAAGCTGGCTTTCTTGGCTTCGTAGTCGGCTCGGCGTTCGGGGGTTTCGGGGTTGAAGTAAGGGAAACCTTGCTTTTGGGCAAAAATATTTGCTCCTTCACCCGCCAAAACTCTATCATCAAATTGCATTAGTTTTTCGGCAACTAAAATAGGGTTCTGGATATTTTCAATATTGATAACCCCTGAAAATTTTTTGCTTACGCCGTCCATAAGTGAGGCACTCATTCGTATTTTGCCATCACTTTGGATTTGAGAGCCTAAACCTGCATTGAAAAGCGGTTCATCTTCCAAAAGTTTGGTTGCAAAAACTACGGTTTCCATTGCCGAATGGCTTTTCAGATACTCATAGCTTTGCAAAACAATTTTCTGCAAAGCCTCTTGTTTGGCTTTCTTGATAGCCTCTGTTTGTGAAAATTCGCTAAAAAAACCGCCGTGTATAATGATTTTCATAAGTTTTGACATTCAAAAACCTATGAGAAAATTGCTTGCTCATAGGTTTTTTGGTTTTAAGAGTTTGTTAAGATTTTATTTTACCACTAATTTTTTGTGTATTCGGGCATTTTCGCCAACGATTTGCAAATGATAAACCCCTTTTGGCAATTTGCCTACTTCAAAACTGATTTTACGCTGATAATTCACTGCTTTTTCGTCTTGCAATACACCCAAAGTATTGTAAAGAGAAACTTTATGAGGCATTTGCGAGAGTTTATCAAAATCTAACCAAACTACATTTTCCGCAGGATTGGGATATACTTTGATATGGCTTTGCCATTCATCTTCCAGAGCAGTAGGCAGAGGGGTAGTAGCTTGAGCTACATTGCTGTATGGTGAATGAATGTTAGGACCATTGAAAGCCCTCACACGATAGTAGTAAGTGGTATTACTGCTTACAGGAGCATCTATGAAAGTGGTAGAATTGGGGGCAAGTCCCGAACCACTAATTTCTGTAAAAGTAGTACCATCGGTAGAACGTTCTACTTTGTAACCTGCTTCATTGGTGGCGTTATCTACCCAAGTAAGATTGATTTGGGTAGGTGAAACAGCGGTTGCCACTAAATTGGTAGGGGCATTGATAAGCACCAAAGGTGCCGCAGAGGCAATATTGCTATAAGGGGAGTTGATACTACCATTGAAAGCTCGCACACGATAGAAATACAGTGTTCCCGATAGCAAGCCATTATCAGTGTAGGTGCTGGTATTGGCAGGAAGCGAAGCGGCAATTTCTGTAAAAGTAATGCCATCGGTGGAGCGTTCTACTTTGTAGCCTGTTTCATTGGTAGCATTATCTACCCAAGTAAGGTTAATTTGGGTAGTAGAGGCGGCAGTAGCTACCAGTGTAGTGGGTGCGGCAAGCACTACAAATGTAGTAGCATCTGCTACATTGCTATAAGGTGAATTGGTAGGACCTAAAAAGCACCTTACACGGTACCAGTATTGTGTATTTGAGGTAAGACCATTGTCCGAGAAAGAGTTGGTATTGGCAGGAAGTGAAGAGGCAATTTCTGTAAAAGTAATGCCATCAGTAGAGCGTTCTACCTTATAGCCTGCTTCGTTTATATCGTTATCCGTCCAAGTCAGATTGATACGTGTGGCAGATACGGCACTTGCTACCAAACTTGTAGGAGCATTCAGGGTTACGTTGGGGGTTGTTACGGAAGCCACATTGCTGTACGAGTTGAGCGAAGAGATATACGCATACACACGATAGTAATAAAGCGTAGCAGGTGCCACGGTATTATCGGTGTAAGAAGTAGTATTCGCAGGCAAATCGCCACCAATTTGTGTCCAAGTAATGCCATCGGGAGAGCGTTCTACACGATAGCCCCATTCGTTGGTGGCGTTATCAGTCCAGCTGAGATTTACTTGATTGAAAAAGGGAGCAGTAGCAGTAAGTCCCGTAGGAGCAGTGGGAGGGGTACTCACTGTAAGAATTCTGAAATCATCAATATAAATATGATTGCTCCAAACATCAGTAAGCCTTAATCTGAATTGCACGGAAGGGTTTCCGATGTAAGTGCTTATATCAATAAGTTCAGTACGCCATTGAGAGGTAGAAGTAGGTGTAAAGCAAGTAGTAGAAAACCAAGGCGTAACCGTTGCCAAAGGCTCACCAGACTTTGTCCAGATACTCGTATAAGTTGTTCCGCAGTTGGTAGAGGCTTCCAGTGTAAGAGTGGCAAAGCTACTTGCACTCCAAGCCTGATAAGCCACCTTAAACTCTACAAAGGCGGCGATATAGCCTACCAAGTTTACCCGAGGCGTATTGAAAAACAAGGCATTTGAGCCAATACTAGAAGAGCAAAGATTTCTCCACATACACTTTCCGCCCCCATAACCTACGCTGTTGTTTTGTTCCCAGTTGGCTGTACCTCCCGAATTGCTCACACTGAAACCCGCAGGTGGGAAAGTGCCTTCAAAATCTATCATAATGGGCGGATTGATACCCACAGAAACATTCAGAACTTTGGTGGTACTATTAGTAAGAATACCATTACTTACTTCCAAACGAATTATATAAACACCCGAGTTGTTGAAAGTAACCGTATGCGGACCTTGGGTGTTTGCTGTGCTTGGCGAAGCCCCTCCTAAGACGCCAAAATCAAAGTTCCAACTCCAAGAGTTGATAGCGGGAGTACTGATAGCAGTAGAGGCATCTGTGAAAGTTACGCTTTGCCCTACGCATATACTCGTAGAACTCATATTGAAATCAACAACAAGCATTTGTGCAAAAGCCCCTATTCCCAAAGCCCAAAAACAAACCGCAAGTAAAAGTTTTTTCATAAACTTACAATATTTAGTGTTTGCAAAAGTTCCGAAAGTTACGCTTTTTATTGAAAAAACCAAAGAAAATTTTGCTAAAACATACTAAAATGCAAAAAAATAAGCTTTTGGCTTGGTTTTTCTCTTTTTTATTGCCAACGCAGGAAACATTTTTTTAAGCAGAAATGTTGTTTCTGTAAGAAAAGTACAGCATTTGTGTAAAAAAAGTAATAAAAATTTTTTACTTTGAAACGCAAAATGTATTTTACGCCCATTTATACAACCCTCTACAACTATGGCAGAGAAAATTTTAGATAAAAACTATAAATTCAAAGACTTACTGGTGTATGCTTCTAATGAAAGTTTTGAAGGCAACAAAAAGAAGTATCGCCGTGTGTTTGAAAACAAAGAAACCACTTATATCTATGTAGAACTTTCGTTTTACAACAAACTCTTTGATGAAGAAGACTGGGAGGCGAATATCACCCTCAAAGCCTTTAAGCTCAATTCTGATGGGGGTAGGAAAGAGCTTTGTAATTTGCCTTCCAAACGTGTTATCAAGAAAGATGAAAATATCGTCTATATCCGTGAAAGTTGGGGAAACGAAGACCCTGGTTCGTATTGGTCGCGTGGCGATTATGAATGGGAAGCCTACATTGATGGCGAAAAGGTAAGCACGCGTAGGTTTTATGTGGAAGAAGGCGGACTGGTGCAGGCAGGAAATAACCCATACTTCGAAATCACCAGTATCAAACTTTTTGATGGTCCTTACGAAGGTTTGCCCGCTGATAAAAGAGTGTATGTTACCCAATTCGATAGCCAAGAAACGCAATATATTTTTGTAGAATTTACCGTAAAAAACAAGCAAGAAAAATCTTGGTACGCTGAAGTGTTTTTCAAATTCTATAATGATGCAGGACAACTCAAAGGAGAAACTTCCGAGTTGCGGTACGTAGGACCTAACGAGCAGACTTTTACGCTTACTTCGGGCTGGGGTTCTTCTAACAAAGGTACTTGGTTTCCCGATAAATATCGCTTGGAAGTGATTTTTATGGACCAACTCATTGCCGTAGTGCCTTTTGAAGTCGCTGATAGCTTCGTAGAAGGTGTGCCAATGATACACAAGCCCGAAGCGGGAACACTTTTTACTGGCTTTTCTACCTCTACCAAAAATCAAGAGCAAACCTTGGAGGAAATAATGGAAGAACTCCAAGAAATGATAGGGCTGGATAGTGTCAAAGAAAAAATCAAGGATTATATGCACTACCTTCGCTTCCTGAAATTGCGTCAGGAGCAAGGTTTTGAAGAAAGCACCCAAATCAGCCTTCACTCTGTATTTATGGGCAATCCGGGTACTGGTAAAACGACCGTAGCGAAAATGCTGGGTAAAATTTACCATAAATTAGGATTGCTTTCCAAAGGCACCGTTTTGGAAGTAGGAAGACCCGAACTTGTAGGTAAATTTATTGGACAAACTGCCCCAAAAGTGCAAGAAATGATTGAAAAAGCAAGGGGAGGTATTTTGTTCATAGATGAAGCCTACTCGCTGGCTCGGAAAGGCGACCAAGACGGGCAAGACTTTGGCAAAGAGGTTATAGAAGTGCTTATCAAGGAAATGTCTGACGGAAAAGGCGATTTGGCAATTATTGTAGCGGGCTACCCTGCGGAAATGGAAATATTTTTGGATTCTAATCCGGGTTTGCGTTCTCGCTTCAATATGATTTACCACTTCCCCGACTATCTGCCCCAAGAATTGATGCAAATCCTTGACCTCAAGGCGAAAAAGAAAAATATTGAATTTGACCCCGAAGCCCGCGAATATATCAAAAAACAACTCACCGAAGCCTACCGCAATCGCGACCGTACTTTTGGCAATGCTCGTTTGGTAGCTTCTTTGGTAGAAGAAGCCAAAATGAACTTGGGCTTGCGTGTGATGAAAAACACCGACTTGGATAATATCAGCCCCGAAGTGCTCAAAACCGTAACATTGGAAGATGTCAAAAACATTTTCAAAACCAAAAAAGCCGCCTTACCCGATATTAGCGTTGATGAAGAGTTGCTACACGAAGCTCTTGATGAATTGAACGGCTTGATTGGAATGAATAGTGTGAAAGAGGAAGTTGTAGAGCTGGTTAAGCTAGTTCGTTTTTATCGCGAAACAGGCAGAGATGTATTGGGTAAATTCTCTTTGCACACCGTATTTACGGGCAATCCGGGTACAGGTAAAACTACCGTAGCTCGGATTATTGCCAAGATTTACAAGGCTTTGGGGGTATTGGAGCGTGGGCATTGTGTAGAAACCGATAGACAAGGGCTGGTAGCAGGTTATGTAGGGCAGACTGCTCTCAAAACTATGGAGCGTATCAATCAGGCTATGGGAGGCGTACTTTTCATTGATGAGGCTTACGCTCTTACACAAGGACACGAAAACGATTTTGGCAAGGAAGCTGTTGAAACGCTTCTCAAACAAATGGAAGATAAACGCGGGCAGTTTGCTGTGATTGTTGCAGGCTATCCCGACAATATGAAGCAGTTTTTGGAAGCTAATCCTGGGCTCGCCTCACGTTTTGATATTACTATCAAATTTGAGGATTACAATGTTGATGAACTTTTGCAAATTGCTTTGTATATGCTGAAAGCCGAAAATCTTACCCCTACCGAAGAGGCTCTGGAGCATTTGCGAAAATATTTTGACTACCTCTACCAAAAACGAGATAAGTTTTTCGGCAATGCTCGCACCGTGCGTAAAGTCATACAACAAGCCGTCAAGAATCAGCATTTGCGTATGGCGTCTCTGCCCAAAGAACAACGCACCGAAGAGATAATCCATCAGTTAGATGTGCCTGATGTAAAAGAATTTAACGAAAATCTGGAAGCAGGCGGACAAGGAGGTATTGGATTCAAACTTGGAGGAGGTTCTACGGCTACCGATACCAAAAAATAGCCTCAAAAATTCTTTTTTAGAGTTTTTTAGTGTAAAATCTTAAAAATCAGCTCTTTCAGAATATCACTTTCTTCCATATTGCCTGCATCAATACCTTTGCTTCGCAAGTCGGCTTCGTGAAGGTAGTGAATGCAGGCAATTACTTTGGGCAAAGGGTAATTTTGAGCGGCTTTGAGATAATCTTTTACAAAAAAACGATTGATACCTAAAAGCTCTGCCAAGTGGGTTTCACTTTTATCCGTGCTTTGATGCAAAACCAGCAACTTAGCAAAAAACTGAAATAGTATCAGTACAATAGGAATAAGCGGATTATCTTTGGGATTTTGGGCAAAAAAATGAACAATTTTATTTGCTTTGAAAATATCTTTTTCTTGCAGAGCTTTCTGCAAATCAAATACCGTATATTCTCGGCTTTCGCCTACATACTTTCTGACAAGCCCTTCGGTAATTTCATTTTCACCCTCTGCAAAATTGATAGTCATTTTTTCAATTTCTTTGGCGAGTCGGCTCAAATCATTACCAACAAACTCTACCAGCAAAGCCACCGCCACTGGGGAAATTTTGCATTTTTTTTCTGCTACAAACTGCTCAATCCATTTGGGAATTTCGTTATCATAAGGCTTTTTAGTTTCAAGAACAACAGCATTTTTTTCAAGCGTTTTGTAAAGACTTTTGCGTTTGTCAAAGGTTTTGTGTTTGTGAGCAAGCACCAGAATAGTGCTTGGAGCAGGGTTTTCCAAATATTTTTGTAAGTTTTTTTGTCCTTCTTCGTTTCGCAATTCGGGTAAATCCTGAAATTCTTTGACAATTACTACTTGTCTATCTGCCATCATCGGAAAACGGCGAGCATTGTTGATAATCTGCCCTACTTGTGAGTCTTTGCCATACATTATCACTTGGTTGAAGCCTTTTTCAAACTCTTGTAAGGCATTCTGTTCAATAAAATCGGTGATGTAGTCAATGTAATAGCTTTCTTCGCCGTGCAAAAAATATACAGAAGCAAATTTGCGATTTTGCAAATCTTTACGTATTTCCTCAAATTTCAATGCTGGCATAAGGTTTTGGCAAATTAGATATGAGCGGTTTGAAACTTTGGATTTCAAATTTTTTCCGATTTGATTTTTTCAAGCAAATCAGGCTGATTTTTAGTGAAGTCGTATAAAATTTGCCCTGTTTCGCTGACACGCAGTTCGGCAATTTGCATACTTACCAATTTTTCAAGTCTTTTTTGGGCTTCTTCGGAGCTTAAAGAGGTTTGGGAGGCAAGTTCGCTTGCCGAAATGATGCCTTTTCGCAAATTGGCAAAACGTACAATCATCTCGTCGGTTACTTGGAAGTCATTGTTTGCCGATTGAGTCTTTTTGGTACGGTGTGTTTGTATTCGCCCCAAGATGTAGCCTATCAAAGTTCCCAAGAAAAAAAAGAAAAGGGTTTTCATAAAATGTAATTATTTGTGTTCAAAAAAGTTTAAAGGTTCAATAGTTTGAGGTTCAAGTTTTAATTCTTCTAAATCTCCAATTTCCTAAATCCTGTTTCCTATTTCCTATTTCCTAATAGCAAACTATACCTAAACAATTAGCATAAAATTTTGCTTTTTTTGAAATTAAACGTATTTTGCACAACTCAAATTTTGCAAAAATATGCTTTTGGGGCAAACCATTCGCAACTTAAAAAGAATTCGCCAAATAACCAACGTTCTGCTCAAATACGGATTTGAGGATTTGGTTGCCAACACCCCTCTGAAAGCCATAGTTCCTGCCAGTAAGCGTTTGGCTCGTTTGCGTGGCGAAAAATTTGTTCATCAGTATTCTCGCCCCGAACTGGCTCGTATGGCGGCAGAAGAACTGGGTCCTACTTTTGTGAAACTTGCCCAAATTCTTGCCAATCGTCCTGATATTATTCCCGAAGAGTATCAACACGAATTTGAAAAACTTCAAAGCCAAGTAGCTCCTTTCCCCACAGAAGAAGCCAAAAAAATCATTGAAAGAGAGCTAAAAAAGCCCCTTGAAGAAGTTTTTTTAGAGTTTGCCGAAAAGCCTTTGGGTTCGGCATCTATTGGGCAGGTGCATTTGGCAAAACTTGCTAATGGACAAGAGGTGGTGGTGAAAGTGCAACGCCCCGATGTAGCCCAAAAAGTTATGACAGACCTTGCCATTATCAAAGATATTGTAAAGCGTGGTAATAAGTTTTTTCAGGCTCAGGGCTTCTACAATATTATGGATATCGTGGCAGCGTTTGAAAAAAGCATCAAAAAAGAGTTGGATTATACCAACGAAGCCCGCTACATAGACCAGTTTCGCACTTATTACAAAGATTACAAGAATTTTTATGTTCCCAAAGCCTTTTTGGAATACACTACTCGCAAAGTAATGGTATTAGAATTTGTGAAGGGCTGTAAAATTAC
The DNA here is from genome assembly GCA_964654605.1 of uncultured Cytophagales bacterium. Lineage (GTDB taxonomy): Bacteria > Bacteroidota > Bacteroidia > Cytophagales > Thermonemataceae > Raineya. Next base: position 20,512 of record CAZZLW010000052.1, read on the forward strand.
AGATGTCAATCAGTTGCGTAAATGGGGACACGACCCCACACGCATTGCCGAAATTGGAATGGATATTTACCTAACACAAATTTTTCAACACGGCTACTTTCACGCCGACCCCCACCCAGGCAATATTCTCATCAAAGAAGATGGTACGATATGCTTGATTGACTTTGGAATGGTGGGCAAACTTTCCAAAAACGACCGATTCGCCTTTGCGGGTATTCTGATTTCTATGGCTCAAAAAAATCCTACCGAAATGGCACGGAATTTCAAGCGTTTAGCCATAGATTCCGAAATTGAAGATGAGAAAGTTTTTGAAAATGCCCTTGCCGAACTTATTGACGATTTTGTTACCCTTGATGTCAATCAGTCCAGTATGAGCGATATGGCGGCTCGCTTGCAAGAAATTATTCGTGATTTCCGCTTGCAAGTGCCCGGGGGCGTATTTATTATTTTACGAGCCCTGACTATTTTGGAAGGCATTGGCAAAACCATTCACCCAACATTCCAGACCTACGAATTTTTCCGCCCTTATGGTATCAAGATTTTTTTAGACCAATATTCCCCTAAAAATTTGAGCGAAGAGGCTCTCAATACGGCACGCTCTTTTGTAGGTTTTTTGAATGATTTTCCTCGTGAAGTTCGGGAAATTTTACGAAAACTTCGTAAAGGCAGACTGCATATAGAAACCGAGCTTACAGGCTACGAACCAGCTATTCATAGCCTTACCAAAGCTATTCGTTATTTGGCTATCAGTATTCTGATAGTGGGTTTGCTGCTGAGTGCTTCGCTAATGATAAATACCGAAACCTCTAAAATTTCAACCCTGAGTATTATTAGTTTTTCTTTGGCAATTTTCTTGATGTTGGTGCTGGTGTTTAAGTCTTTTTTGGGTGATGATTGAAAAAGTAAAGTTTTCAATATCAGTATATTGGCTGAAAAAAACTTGTACCTTGCAAATAAAACCTTACATCAAAAAAAATTTTTGCTTGAAAAAACTTAATTTTGAAGTTCATTGTAGCACGTTGTAATGCTTATTTTTTGAATTTTTGAAAAATCTCATTATCATCAATCAACGTAAAAAACTTAAATACTCGTGTTAGTACAAAAAAGAGATGGTCGTTTAGAGTCCGTGAAATTTGATAAAATCACGGCACGTATTGAAAAGCTATGCTATGGCTTGGATATGCGTTTTGTAGAGCCTGTGGAAATTGCAAAAAGGGTAATTTCGGGCATTTACGATAAAATCCCTACCACAGTGCTTGATGAGCTTGCGGCACAAACCGCCGCCGCAATGGCTACTACACACCCCGATTATGCCATTTTAGCGGCTCGGATTGCAATTTCTAACTTGCACAAAGAAACCAGTAAGTCTTTTTCCAACACAATGAAAAGGCTTTACGAATACATAGACCCCAAAACAGGCGAGAACGCAGGGCTTATCGCCAAAGATGTCTATGAGGTTATTCGTAAAAATGCCGCTTTACTGGATTCTACCATTATTTACGACAGAGATTATCATTTTGATTATTTCGGCTTCAAAACGCTTGAAAAATCTTATCTGTTGCGAATGAATGGCAAAGTCGTAGAACGCCCCCAACATATGTTTATGCGTGTAGCGGTGGGCATACACAAAGACGATATTGAAGCCGCCATCGAAACCTACAACCTAATGTCTGAAAAGTGGTTTATTCACGCTACCCCTACCCTATTCAATGCGGGTACGCCCAAACCACAACTATCCAGTTGCTTCTTGCTCACAATGAAAGAAGATTCCATAGACGGCATTTACGATACACTCAAACAATGTGCTAAAATTTCTCAATCAGCAGGTGGCATAGGGCTTTCCATTCATAATATCAGAGCCACGGGTTCTTATATCAAGGGAACTAATGGCTATTCCAATGGCATTATTCCTATGCTGAAAGTTTTTAACGATACGGCACGCTACATAGACCAAGGCGGAGGCAAACGGAAAGGAGCTTTTGCCATTTATCTGGAACCCTGGCACGCCGATATTTTTGAATTTTTGGAGCTAAGACGCAACCAAGGTGCAGAAGAATTGCGTGCAAGAGATTTATTCTACGCCCTCTGGATACCCGATTTGTTTATGAAACGCGTAGAGGCAAATGAAACTTGGTCGCTTTTCTGCCCCAACGAAGCTCCGGGCTTACACGAATGTTATGGCGAGGAGTTTGAGCGTTTGTACGAAAAATATGAATTGGAAGGAAGAGCAAGAAAAGTAGTGAAGGCTCAGGATTTGTGGTTCCACATCTTAGAATCACAGATTGAAACAGGAACGCCTTATATGCTTTTCAAAGATGCCGCCAATCAGAAATCTAATCAGAAAAACTTGGGAACTATTAAAAGTTCTAACCTCTGTACCGAAATCATTGAATATACTTCGCCTGATGAAGTAGCGGTCTGTAATTTGGCGTCGTTGGCTTTGCCCAAATATGTTGTCAATGGCAGATTTGACCATCAGAAACTTTACGAAGTTACCAAAGTGGTTACCCGTAACCTGAATAAAATCATAGATATCAACTACTACCCTGTCCCCGAAGCAGAACGTAGCAACAGACGTCATCGCCCTATTGGTATTGGTGTTCAGGGTTTGGCAGATGTCTTTATTATGCTTCGTATGCCTTTTGATAGCGAAGAGGCTCGTGGTTTGAATAAAGATATTTTTGAAACCATTTATTTTGCCGCTTTGGAAGCCTCTATGGAACTTGCCCAAAAATACGGACCTTACGAAACCTACGAAGGTTCGCCTATTTCAAAGGGAATATTCCAGTTTGATATGTGGGGCGTAAAACCTACTTCGGGGCGTTGGGACTGGGAAGGTTTGAAACAAAAAATCTTAAAGTATGGCGTAAGAAACTCTCTGCTTCTTGCCCCTATGCCTACGGCTTCTACCTCGCAAATTTTGGGTAATAACGAATGTTTTGAGCCTTATACCAGCAATATGTACAACCGCAGAGTGCTTTCGGGAGAATTTATTGTGGTAAATAAACACCTGCTCAAAGACCTCATAGACCTTGGACTTTGGAACGAAAAAATGCGTGAGAAAATTAAAGCCTACGACGGCTCTATTCAGGAAATCAAGGAAATTCCTGAAAATATCCGCGAAATTTACAAAACGGCTTGGGAAATCAAGCAGAAATCTATCTTGGAAATGGCAGCCGATAGAGGAGCATTTATTTGTCAGAGTCAGAGCCTAAATGTATTTATCAAGGAGCCTAACTTTGGCAAACTGACTTCTATGCACTTTTACGCTTGGAAATTGGGCTTGAAAACAGGAATGTATTATATGCGTACTCAAGCCGCCGCAAGTGCTATAAAATTTACTACGGATACCAACGTATTGCAGGAAGTTCAGCAAGGAAAGGAAATGACTTACGAGCAAAAACTCAAAGATATGGCTTGCTCTTTGGATAATCCCGATGCCTGTGAGTCTTGTAGTGGATAAAAATACATCAAAAAAATATCAGGGCTTCGCTTTTGCGAAGCCCTTTGTGTTTGGTAATTATCTGTAAAACAAAAATCCATTTGTGCCGATGCCTGCCCTTACTTCACGTTTCAAATTGCCTGTAGGGGAGAGCTGACGAACTCGGCTGGCTTGCGTGAAAGTGGCTTCCCCGATAAATACTTCTTGGGTAATAGGATTTACCCCTAAACCATACAAGCCAAAATCGGTATTATTGATAAATTCAAATACGGCATTGGTATCAGTATTTACTGCAAAGACCTTTTTTCCTGAAAGTATAAACACCCTATCTGCCGAAACGGCTATTTTAGAGTTAAAGCCATCGCAAGGCACATTATTGATAGTAGCTTCTATTTGGTCGGTAGAAGGGTTGATTTTTACCAAAGTGCCTTTGTTATCAATGAAATTGACAAAATCGGGGTTGCTGTTGCAGATAACCCAAATTTTACCCAATGCATCGGCTACGAGTTTGTCGGGTTGGTTGGCAACCGTGATGCTACCTGTTTGGTTGCCAGAGGCATCAAAAACTAATACCCTGTTGGTGTTGTTATCGGCAACATAAATTTTATTATTGGCAGAAACAATGCCTTGTGGGCGAACTCCATTAAGCGGAATTTTTCTTGTAAAAGTACGCGTACGCAAATTGATTTCTGTCAGAAACCCTTTGGGGCTGGGTCCGAAAGCATCGGCGATAGGTCCCCAATTGGTTACAAAGCCTCTCTCCCCTACTGCGGCGAAAGCCTGTGGGTTTTCTATGGCATTGCTTCCCTGAATAACTGCCACAGCTTTGAGTGTATCTGCATCGCAGATAATTACTTTATCTTGGGCATTGGTAACGATAGCGAGCTTATCAGCGTTGCTTGCAAAAAAGCCCAAAGAATAACCTCGTACAGATTGAATGATACCGCCGATGCCATTTCCACCATTTTCGGCTTCAAAGATGCCATTTTCTACTGTGCCATCTTCTTTCATAAAACTCACCGAGCCATTGCCTTGCGAAAAGTTACCTTCGTTGATGATAAGCGTCCCCCTTCCGTATTTTCCTGATGAAGGTTGAGGGTCTGATGTAGTACAGGCGGTTAGCAAACTGCTGGCTACCAAGCCCCAAAGCAAAGAGCGAAAAATTTTTTTCATAACAATCGGATTTTTAGGTTAAACAATAGGAGTTGGTTTTTTGTGTTCATCTATGGCTACAAAGGTAAAAATACCCTTGATGGCTTGCTCTCGTTTGTTTTCGTACATTTCTTCTTTGTAGATTTCTACTTCTACATCAAGGCTTGTTCTGCCTACTCGTACCACTTTGCCTACGGCTTCAATAATGGTATCGGCAGGTATAGGTTTTTTGAAATCTATTTTGCTGGAAGAAACCGTAACCACTCGTTTTCGGCAAAAACGAGTAGCAGTAATAAAGGCTACTTCGTCCATTATTTGCAGAGCAGTACCACCAAAGAGCGTATCGTAGTGGTTGGTGGTATTGGGAAACACCACTTTGAAGATGCGTGTTTCTGCGGCTTGAATTTGTGAGGCGTATTCTTGCATTTTTTGGTATAGTTTAGGAATTTTTTGCAAACAAGTATTACACAAGCAATCGGAGTACCTTTCTTGTAAATAGTTTGCCTCTGCCTTACTGAGTTGCACCGAAAAACAATGACAAATCGTAATGCTACCCAATTTACATTCAAACATTTTGCCACAAGCAGGGCAAATTTTATTTTCGTGATTTGGCATCAGGCAGAAATTTGCAATTTACTTCAAAATTACATTTATACTCGCTTGATAGTTGCGTTTGGGCATAAATTGGTTCAAAATATTTTCATAACTTCGGTTCCATAGGTTATTGACCTGCAAAGCTATTTGCCATTGTGTTTTCTTGCTTTGCCAGTTTTTACTCCATTGCAAATCGCTTACCCAAAAAGGCTTTACAAATTGAATATTATCCAAATCTGTAAAACGCTTATCAGTAAGGTGTGTTGTAAAAAGTAGGGTTTGTGTTTTGTAGCTTAAAAGCAGTGTGGTACTCCAACGATTTTGTGGGGCATAGGGCAAAGTTTTCCCTCTGAAACGATTACTTGCATCGTTGCGAATTTGCTCAATGCGAGCCAAATTATAGGTGTAATTGAACCAAACTTGGGCTTTCCATTGCTCACTAATTTTTTGGCAAAAATGCGAAGATAGCTCAATACCTTGCGAGCTTACGTCTTGCAAATTCTGCGGCGACCAGAAACCTTGGTCGGTGGGTTGCCAAATAATCCAATCCTTTACTTGCATTTGATAGGCAGTGATTTCGGCAAACAGACTGCTTTTGAGGGTTTTTCGCTCAAAAACCAAGCCTGTTTCGTAGTTCCAACTATGTTCGGGGGCAATGTTCGGATTGCCTCCGGGTTGCCAATAACGGCTGTTTAGTGTAGGCAAGCGGTAGCCTCTGCTCACTTGCAATTTCCAAAGCAAAGTATTGCCATTTTTTTGCCAAAAATACCATTCCGAGCCCAAAGCAGGTGTAAAAGGCGTTTGATAGCCGCTTACCCAAACCTTTCGGGCATTGAGAGCTACTGCCCAAGCGGGCAAAATCTGTAAGCGGGTGAGCAGAAAGGCATCGTTTCGTAGTTCGGTTTTAGCCTCGCCGTAGGCATCAACATTCATCAAAAAGTATTGACTTTGCCAACCCGCTTGCCAACTGACTTTACCGAAATCTTTTTGCATTTGGGCAATTCCAACCCAACGCTTTGTTTGGGTAGTATCTTGCCTGTTGTAGAGCATAAAATCGTTGATGTAGGCAATTTTACCCTCCAAGAGCCAATCTTTTGAAAACTTTTTATGCCAAGCAAGTGCTGTACGCCAATTTTTTTCTAAAAGTGTAGCTCCATTGCTCAAACGCCTAAAATTAGAATGTAACCAATTGTGAAAAGTAAGTTTTTGATTGTTAGTTGTTTGTAAAGAAAAATCTTGATTAGTGCCAAAATAATTTACGGGGGTATTGTTTTCAGTTTCGCCAAGCAGGGCAGGTATTTTGTAATTGTTTTGCAGAGAAAAGCGGTAAAAATTGCTTTGTAACTGCCATTTTGTAGCATTTTGTAAAAAGTGCAAACCTGTAAAGTTTCTTCCAAAACTTCCTATTTCTTGCCTAAACTGCAAAAAATTTTCCTTAATATTTAGCAAATTAGAAAGCAAGATAGCTCCGCCAATAGCTTCTGAACCAAAAAGCGAAGATGCTGAACCCATTTGCAGAGCCATATTAGAATTGGCAAAAACAGGTAAAGTAGCCAAATCATTTTCGCCGAGTGTTGCCGAATTGATATTGATGCCATTCCAAAGTACAGCCGTATGCCCTGCGGAAGTGCCTCTAAAAGCCGTTGTGCCAAGCATTGCGTTGCCGTATTCTTTCAGATACACGCCACTATAACGCAAAAGCCATTCCGAAGCCAAATTTCCTGCATTTTGAGCTAAAAGCAGACTATCGGCTTGCCAAGATTTTGCCCCTACGGCATAGCGTTTGTAAGGGTAGCCTTTTACTTCAATGGGGGCAATGGTATCTTGGGCAAAAGCAATTTGCCAAAAAAACAAACTCAATAAGAAAAACACAAAACGCATTTCCAAGACTTTTTTTGCAAAAAGCCTTTTGTAAAAGCTCTGAAATGGAAAAAAATGAGCAAGAACTTACTTGCTAAAAATTTTGCATTTCAGCACCTTTCACCCGAAGGCTCTGAAAAAGACGGTTCATTTGGCAGGTCTCCTGGCTTGTCGCATTTTGTCAGCCTTCCCACCCCAAAGGGCAGTGGCAGGGGATTTGACAAAACTGCTTCGCGACTCACAGTTGCGGGGACAGCTACGGATTTGCACCGTATTCCCTATTAAAGCCTACTTGCGATTGCAAACAGGCTACCAAATGCAGGGCAAAGATAAGGAAAAAAGTTAATTTTTCATAAAAATCCAATCATTTTTAGAAACTTTTCCCAAAGAAAAGGCGAATACTTCGCCATAGGCTACGGGGATTTTGAAAATGTTGAGCAAGGGAATTTCTAAAAGATAAGCCCACAAACAGCGTATCACGCCTGCGTGTGTGATAAGCAAGACCTTTTGGTAATCTTTTGTTCGCAAACTATTCATAAAATCACTTACTCGCTCATAAAGCCCCAATAGGTTTTCGCCACTGGGGGCAGAGATATTTACGAAATCCTCCATCCATTTGTGCAGTTCCTCTTGGTTGATTTCGTTCCATTTTTTGCCTTCCCACTTGCCAAAATTCATTTCCATAAGGGCTTTTTCATAAAAAATATTTTTGTACGGAAACTCTTGGGCAAGCCTGTAGCATCTTTGTAAAGGACTGCAATAAACGGCATCAAAGCTATCGGGCAGTTTGCTTTGCAAATAGCGGGCTTCCTCTGCGAAAGTATCGGCTAAGGGGACTTCCATTTGTCCGTAACAAAGGTCTTTTTCTACCTTTACCGCCGTATGACGCACTACATATACTTCCATATCGCCGCAAAAGTCAAAAGGATACAACATTCAGAAAGTTGCTCAACTGCCCCCAAGCAGTCGCCTGTGTAGCCGCCTATCCATTTTTCAAAATATCTTTTAGCAAAGAAAAAAAGCACCCCCAAAGGAATAGCAACCCATAGAGCCATTATGTTCCAATAGCTCAAAAAGCCGAGCGGTAGCAGACCAAAAACATACACTCCAACCACTTCTGCTTTTCCAAAACTTTGGGCAATGGGTTTGGCTTTACTTTGCTCATCTTCGCGAGCATACTGGGAGTTAAAAATGATATTAGCCGCATTCAGGCGAGCAAGTGAATGATAAGTAAGAAAAATGAATAAAGTTTCCGCAGAATTGCCTGTACGAGCTAGAATATTTTGTAGAGCCAGCCCTTTGAAGAGCATCAGGAAAATAAGAGCAAGAACGCCGAAAGTGCCGATACGGCTATCTTTCATAATTTCTAAAATTTTCTCTTTGCTCCAACCGCCACCAAAGCCATCAAAAGTATCGGCTAAACCATCTTCGTGAAAAGCCCCCGTAATCCATACGCCTACTGCTAAAGCAAAAACTACACCCATAGAAGTTCCCCATAGCCAGTTACTTATCCAAAAAGCCAAAAAAGAAATTCCACCTACTATCCAGCCAATAAGTGGAAAAAAACGAGTAGCTTTGTTGAGATACTTAGGTGCGTGTGGAGTATTTTTGGGGCAAGGAATACGCGTGTAAAACATCAAAGCCACCCAAAAAATCCTGATTTGCTCTCTCATTCTTTGTTATTCTTGAAAAAAACTTGCAGGTTGGGTTTCCCTATCTCTGAAAAATCACTTTAATCCTAACAAACCCACAAAACCCATAAATGTAGGTATAAACTTCAAGTTTCTTGTTGTTCTACGCTGATTTGCTTTTTTTCAGCAAAATACTTTCTTACAAAGCGTTCAATGGTAAGCCCTTGTCCAATAATAGAAAACATCACCAAAGCATAAGTTACGAAAACAATAAACTGATAGTTAGGAATACCCGCCAGCGAAAGAGCCATTGCGATAGAAATGCCGCCTCGCAAGCCCCCCCAAGTCAGGATAAAATCGGTACGAATATCCGTATTGAGCCTACGGCGGAAAAATGGCTTGGGAAGCGTAATAGCAAGATAACGCCCCAAAAGCATTATGGGTATCACCATTACACTGGCATACAAATAGTGCCAATCAAATTGAATAATGATAATTTCAAAGCCCATAATCAGGAAAAGTACCGCATTGAGCAATACATCTATCATTTCCCAAAATTTATGCACATAATCGCGTGTGGTTTGCGACATTGCCTCTTTCTTGACGATGCTCCCTGTGAAAAGCCCTGCTACTACCATTGCCAAAGGTCCCGAAACGTGTAACTTCCGAGCCAGCAAATAGCCTCCCATTACAACAGCGAGGGTTATCATTACTTCGGTTTGGTAGTGGTCTATGCGGCGAAGCAATTCATAAGTAATCCACCCCAAAAGAAATCCCAAAGCCAAACCTCCTACTACCTCTCTAATCACAAGCCAAGCTACATCAGAGGCTTCAATTTTTTCTATGCCTACGTGAATGATATTGAGCAGAAGCACAAAAATTACTACGCCTACGCCGTCATTGAAAAGCGATTCGCCTACAATGGTAATTTCAATTTTTTTGGGAACATTGGCTCTTGCCAGAATACCTAGCACAGCAATAGGGTCTGTGGGCGAAATTAAAGCACCAAAAATAAGACAATACATATAATCTATGCCCAAGCCCATCATTTGTGAAAAAACAAGATAAGCCAGCGAGCCGATGAGTAGCGTAGAAATTACAACACCCACCGTGGCGAGCATTAGTATCTGAAAGCGGTTTTCTTTGAGTGTAGAAAAATCAGTATGCGAAGAGCCTGCAAAAAGCAAAAAACTCAACATAAAATCAAATAGCACCTTGCTGAAATCAATATCATCAACGATATTCTTGACGTAATCATAGACTCTTTGTTCAAAATGCCCTACTACAATTACAACAAAAGAAACGAAAATAGAAACTATCATCAAACCAATGGTTTCGGGTAGTTTGAGATAGCGAATATTGACAAAAGCAAAAGAAGCCATTAGTACCGTCAGTAGGGTCAGCAGATTGATTAAATCCATAAGCTAAAAATAGTTTTGCCTGAAAAACTTATTTTACAAATTTACACATTTCGGCAGAAAGGCAAGAAAAAAGCCAACTTTTTTGCACCAAAAGCAAGTATTTTTACGTTTTATACCAAAATGAAAATCATTTTCAAGATTGCAAGGTTTTATTTTCTGATTTCCAATGATTTAGAAAAAATCCGAAAACCTATTTGCTTTCAGTATAATAAAAAGGTTAAACCACAAAACAATGCGTTTATTTAGCTTCATTTATGGCATAGTAGGATTTGTTTTTTTGCAGGCTTGTAGCAATAGCAAAGGTACAGAAGTAGCTAATAAGCCCAAAACCGAGCCACCTGTTTCGGTAGAGGCAATGATTGTAAAAAGCCGAGAGTTGGTTAGCCCTTTGGAAGTTAGTGGTACGCTTCAAGCCCAAGATATAGTTGAAATTCGCTCGGAAGTAGCGGGCAAATTGGCGTATTTGTACTTGCCCGAAGGGGGTTTTGTGGCACAAGGTACTATTTTAGGGAGGTTGTATAGTGATGATTTGCAAGCTCAACTCAAAAAAGTGCAAGTGCAGTTGGAATTGGCACGAAAAAATGAGGAACGTCTGAAAAAACTTTTAGAAGTAGGAGGTGTAAATCAGCAAGATTACGACCAAGCCCAAACGCAAATCAAAACCTTAGAGGCTGAAGCCGAGTTCATACAGGCTCAAATTCGCAAAACAATCATTTCTGCCCCATTTGCAGGAAAAATAGGTTTGAAGCAGGTAAGTTTGGGTAGCTACGTAAGCCCTAATCAAATCATTACTACCTTACAAAGTCCCCAACTTTTGGTAGATTTCAACGTACCTGAGCAGTACCTTACCAAAATACAGATAGGAAGTAGCGTAGAAATGCTTGTAGAAGGGAGCAGTGTGAAGTATCAGGCACGCATAATGGCTACCGAACAGCAAGTAAATGCCAGCACTCGCAACCTGAAAGTAAGAGCCAGAATTGAAAATGGGGATAAAAATCTGATGGCAGGAATGTTTGCTCGGGTGCTATTAGGAGGAAATGAAAAACAAAATGCCCTGCTGATTCCTACTGCGGCGGTTATTCCTGAAACCAGAGGCAAAAAAGTGGTGGTAATACGTAAGAGCAAAGCCGAATTTGTAAGCATAGAAACTGGCTTACGCAAAGAAAGCGAGGTACAAGTTTTGAGCGGCTTGCAAGCAGGTGATACCATTGCCACCACAGGTTTGCTTTTTGTAAAACCTAATAGCTCTCTGCAAATCAGAAAGTTGCGAGAATAACTTAACAAAGAGGGCTTCGCTGAAAAAACGAAGCCCTATGCTTTCCAAAATTAGATGGTTTCCAACAAAACTTGCTTTTGGGTTTGTTTTGCCTGATTTATGGCAATAGGCTGAATTTTTTTGCCTGTATAAGCAACGAAAATACCTTTTTCTTGCAGATAGGGTTTTATTTGATGTAGTTTCTGCAAAGAAATTATCCCGATAGCGTATTTGTAGCTTTCTGAATGATACAGTTCGGAAATATGCTCAAAAGGAACGTTTTGTAGCTCTTCTTCTTCATTGTAACGCAAATAAATTTCCAAAAGCACTTTTTCGGTGAATTGTAGGTGGCTATTCCAATGGCTTTTTTTGTACTCGTAGCGGTAATTGTAAAGCGAAGCCGAAATATCCGAAAGTACCGCTGAACCTGTGGGGTGTCCGCCTGCTCCTTTGCCTATAAAAATTTGTTTCTGCGAAAAAGCCGCTTCTACAATCACGCCATTGGTTTCGTTCTCTACGTGAAATAGTGGGTGATTGCTATCTATGAGTTGGGGCATCAGGAAAACTACCACTTCGTTTTTACTCACTTTTTCGGCGTGATTGATGAGTTTGATTTTCAAGCCTTTTTCTTTGGCATATTGTAAATCTTGCAAAGAAAACTGCTCTATTCCATAATTGAAAACTTCATCAGGACTGACCACCAAGCCAAAGGCGTGAAGTACCAAAATACAAAGTTTGTATTTGGGGTCAAAACCGCCTACGTCTAAAATAGGATTAGATTCAGCAAAGCCCAATTCCTGAGCCTTTCGCAAGGCTACTTCATAGCTTAAATTTTCTTGGGCAATTTTTGTAAGAATGTAGTTGGTAGAGCCATTAAAAATGCCGCTGATAGCGTACAAATGCTCGTTGTCGTAGTATTCTTCCAAAGTGCGAATAATGGGAATGCTACCACAAGCGGAGGCTTCGTAGAGTAAAGGTGTTTGATACTGCTTTTGTAATTCTAAAAGTTCGGGCAAATGCTCGGCAAGCATTTTTTTGTTGGCAGTAACTACGGGCTTCTTGCGTTTTAGGGCTTGGGAAACTATTTGAAAAGCCTCATCAGCATTGTCTATCAGCTCTACAACCAAGTTGATTTCGGGATTTTCCAAAATTTCTTGGGCTTGGGTAGTAAAATAGCTCAAATCTAAGGGGCGGGGCTTTTCGGGGTGTTTAATGCAAATCCGAACTACTTCGGCGGGGAAATTTTCGTTTTTGTTCAAAATGTCGTACAAGCCCTGACCAACACAGCCAAAGCCAAATAGACCGATTTTCAGTTTTTTGGGGTTCATAGCAAAAAAGAATTTGAAGGTACAACCAAATGCCTATCTGCCAATAGGACTTTCCTTGCTTCTTTTTTGCTTCTGCAAAATTACGTTTTGCTTTCGTAAGTATCAAACTTTCTTTGAAAAAAATTGTTTGGCGTTTTTGTGTAAAGTTTTTATTTTTCGTGCCAAATACAAAATGTATGGCAAAAATTCTGATAATTGATGATGAAGCCTCTATCCGAAACGCTTTGAGGGGCATTTTAGAAGATGAAAAGCACGAAGTGAAAGAGGCTAAAAATGGCGACGAGGGGCTGAATATGCTTTCTAATGAAGATTTTGATGTCGCTTTCTGCGATATAAAAATGCCCAAAATGGACGGAATGGAACTGCTTCGCAAATTCCGTGAAATAGGCAAAAATACACAAATTATTATGCTTTCGGCTCACGGCAATATAGAAATAGCCGTGGAAGCCACCAAATACGGAGCCTATCATTTTCTTGAAAAACCACCTAATTTGCAACAACTGCTCGTTACTTTGCGAAATGCTTTGGATAAGAAAGATTTGGTGCAAGAGAATAAAAATTTGAAAAAAACTATCAGCAAGGTAGTGAGCCAAAAATATGAAATCGTGGGCGAATCGGCAGTAATGCAAGAGCTAAAAGCTGAAATTACTCGGGTTGCTCAAGCCGATGCCCGTGTGTTGATTTTAGGACCCAACGGAGCAGGCAAAGAATTGGTTGCTCGTCAGTTGCACGAGCAAAGTCCTCGTAAAGATGAGCCTTTTGTTGAGGTAAATTGTGCCGCTATTCCAAGTGAACTCATTGAAAGCGAACTTTTCGGGCACGAAAAAGGCTCTTTTACAGGAGCTATCAAAGACAAAAAAGGCAAGTTTGAACTGGCTAACAAAGGCACGCTTTTTCTTGACGAAATCGGCGATATGAGCCTTTCGGCACAGGCGAAAGTGCTTCGAGCTTTGCAAGAAAAGAAAATTACCAAAGTAGGCGGTGATAAGGATATAGAGGTAGATGTGCGGGTAATTGCCGCTACCAATAAGGATTTACGCGAAGAAATTCGCAAAGGCAATTTCCGAGAAGATTTATTTCATCGCTTGGGCGTAATTATTCTCAAAGTTCCTTCGCTTGATGAACGCAAAGAGGATATTCCTCTGCTTGTGAATAAATTTTTGAATGATATAGCCGAAGAGCACAAAACCAAGCCCAAAAGCATCACCCCCGAAGCCATAACCTTTTTGCAAGAACTTTCGTGGTCGGGTAATGTACGCGAGCTTAGAAATGTGGTAGAAAGGCTCGTTATTTTGAGTGGCGAAAAAATCACCCTGCAAGATGCTCAAAAATACGCAGTATTCAAAATTTAGTAGTGTTGGGCGAGCCATTCTTGCATAATGCTTGTCCCTGAGGAAGTGCCAATACGCTCTGCCCCTGCCTGAATCATTGCAAGAGCAGTTTGCAGATTTTTAATTCCTCCTGAAGCCTTGATACCAATGGTATCAGGGCAATTTTTTCTCATTAAGCGTATATGCTCCACGGTAGCTCCTACCGAAGCAAACCCTGTGGAAGTTTTTACAAAATCTGCCCCTGCTTCGGTGGCAATTCTGCAAGCTAAGGCAATTTGCTCATCTGTCCAGTAGGCGGTCTCTAAAATCACTTTCAAAATTTTTTCCTTTTCGTGGGCAAGTTTGGCAAGTTGAGCAATTTCAATTTTTACCCAATCGTAAGCTCCTGTGGCAAAGGCGGAAAGCGTCATTACCATATCCAGCTCATCGGCTCCGTCTTGGATAGCTACTTCCATTTCTCGGCGTTTAGTGGCTGTTCTTTCATAGCCCAAAGGGAAACCTATCACCGTAACTACTTTTATATCTGTGCCTCTTAAATCTCTGTGAGCTTTTTCTACCCAATAAGGCGGTACGCATACGCCTAAGAAGTGAAACTCTTTTGCTTCGGCAATGAGCTTATCAATATCGGCATAAGTCGTAAGGGGTTTGAGGCAAGTGTGTTCTATGTACTTATTGATAGGTAGCATATTTTTAGTGTTTTATCAGGCTAAAAGGTTTCTTTGAGGAAATTGAGTAAATTATTGGTGCTTATACGTTTTTGCTCGCCTGTACGCATATTTTTGATAGCTACTTCACTATTTTTTATTTCTTCCGAACCTATTGCAATTACAAAGGGGATTTGCTTTTTGTCGGCATACTTGAACTGCTTATCTAGCTTGGTGCTTTGTGGGTAAATTTCAGCTTTGTAGCCTTCATCACGCAGTTTTTTTAGCAAAGGCAAAACAAACTTTTCGCTATCTTTATCAAAATTAGCAAAAAGAATTTGTGTAGTGCTTTGGGTTTGAGCAGGAAACAGGTTTTGCTCTTCCAAAACATCATAGATTCTATCCAAGCCAAAAGAAAAGCCAACGCCCGCCATTCCTTGCAAGCCGAAAGTTCCTGTGAGGTTATCATAACGCCCACCGCCGCTAATGCTTCCCACTGCCGAATTTCTAACTTTTACCTCAAAAATTGCACCTGTATAATACGAAAGTCCTCTTGCAAGGGTAATATCCACAGAAACAGGAAATGCGGTTTGGCTATCAAAATACTTTACATATTCAAAAACTTGCTTCAAATCAGCGACACCTTCTAATCCGATAGAAGATTTTTGTAAAAACTTTTCTAAAAATGCTATTTTTTCTTCATTATTTTCAGGCACGCTAAAAATAGGTTGTAAATCTTGGATATTTTGCACCGAAAAGCCCCTTTGGGAAAGTTCTTGCTCAACTTTTTCCTTGCCAATTTTATCTAATTTATCAATGGCTACACACAAATCAGCTTCCTTACCTTCTGCTCCGATGCTTTCGGAAATACCTGCAAGAATTTTTCGGTGGTTGATTTTGATTTCAAAGTTTTGTATGCCCAAACGCTTGCCCAAAACTTCGTACATCATTAAAATAATTTCTGCTTCGCAGAGGAGCGAATTAGTGCCTACCACATCGGCATCGCATTGATAAAACTCACGATAGCGTCCTTTTTGGGGAGCATCGCCTCGCCATACAGGCTGAATTTGATAGCGTTTGAAAGGGAAAGCCAGTTCATTTTGGTTCATCACAACAAATCGGGCAAAAGGTACGGTCAAATCGTAGCGTAAGCCTTTTTCAGCAATTTGCAAAGCAAAGAGTTTAGAGCCTTTCTGCAAATCTTCGGGCTGAACATCTTTGAGAAAATCGCCTTGATTGAGGATTTTATAGAGAAGTTGGTCGCCCTCTTCGCCATATTTACCCATTAGTACCGAAAGATTTTCCATTGCGGGGGTTTCGAGGGGCAAAAAGCCAAATTTTTCAAAAACTTCTTTGATGTGTGCGATAATAAAATTTCTACGCAACATCATAGCAGGTGTATAGTCGCGAGTACCGCGTGGCAGAGTAGGCTTTTGTTTCATTTTCAAATGGTAATTTTAGCTCGCAAAATTACAAAAACTTTTCAAAGGCTTTTTCATATTCCAAACTTTCTATTTATTTTTGCATAAAACTGCCAAACAAAAATAGCTATGAGCACCGCTACTCAACAACAAATTCGTACCGTACACTTTTATTATCCGCCTTTTATAGTAGATATGCTCTTACGTTGGCTTTCTATGGGGGTGTATCGTAGTATGGAAGATAGCGACCAGCACAATACATCAGAGTTTGTTGTTTTTGCTATTATACAACTTATCATTACGGCAATTACTGCTATTTGGGTTTTTGTACGTTTTCATAACCTAAAAGGAAATTACGAGTTTCTGCGTGCAGGTTATTATGAGGAGAAAATTTCTTTACTTTCCATTGCTTTCCGAATATTTAATGTACTTTCTGTAACCTATATTCTTTCAGGAGCTATTCAGGAGCAAGGCTTTTATCGTTCTTTTGTAGGGGTACGCCCCGAGTCGGAAGTGGCTGTGTATATCATTGTTTTTTTGATATATGCGGGGATAATGGTATATCTTTCGTTTAGTAGCATCAGCGTACCCAAAGAACACGAAAATGAGTTTATAGCTACCTCTCCTCTTATAGAACCTTTCCCCTTTGGTAAATGGATAAAAAGGCTTGGCAAAAAAGATGATAAAAGTCCGCTTTTATCCCCCGAAATGGAAGATAGAAGCCTTTTTATTGATAATTTTGATTACCAAATAGACCACAACGACCTTGAAATTATTAAAGTAGAAGGCAGATTACGCAACGAACATTCGCGTGTGGAAGCCTATATTTTGGAAAGTGTAATGTTTGGGGCATTGGCATTTTCGGGCTTTCTTTCTATTATTGCCTCTGAAAGATTTAACTTTACATTACAGGAAAGAATTTTTTTATCAGATACCAATGTGCATATCATTCAAAATGTAAAAGAGGCAGAAAAAAAATCTGATGGCACAGAAATTATCAAGAGCTATGATAAAACAATACCCATTGCCGAAGAGGCTGATTATCGCTATAAACAAGTAGAGCCACTTTTGGATATTAAAAATCCTAAAAAAGTTGTACCTATCGTAAAAAATACTGAAATGCGTGTATTCTGGTCGGAGGCGATGAGTCTGCTAAAAAATGTGCTTTTGTTCAAGTTCAATGCAGATACCCGCCGAAGTTGGAACAGACTGCTACAACCTTCTAACCTAATTATGCTTATTTCCATAGAAACACTTTTTTGTGCCTTATTTTTCCTTTCCGTGATAGCTTCTCGTTTGCGTTATACCAAAATGACCGAAGAGATTGATAACTTGGTGCGTTTGGCTCGTAATTTCAACGAAAAAGAAGAGGAAGTACACAATCTTATTTTGCAGGGTTTGGGTGATGATAGTATTCAAGGCAACTTGCGTAGGCGTTTGCAAAGTTTGAGCCTGAAAATCAATCAGTATGTAGATAGAGCCAATGACCTTATGGAAAAAGCTCGCCCTATACTTGTGTATATGAGTTTGTTTAGAAATTTGGGGGTAATCACTTTCATTTTCATTCTCATTACAAGTTGTATATTCTTTTCCGAAACGCTTGCATTTATTTTCTTGCTCTTTTCTATTGTGGCTTACGTGTACGAATACATTGATATAAAGCTCAGAATGAAAGGCAAACAAGCATAGCACAATTTTTGCGGGGCTAATCAGAAAAAGAAAAAAATGAGAATTCCTTTTGTCGTTTTATTATGTTGGGGCTTGTTCCTTACTGCTTTTGCCCAAGAAAAAGAAGATAACCTTCTGGAAACAGATACTATTCCCGATTTGCGGATTAAACTGCCCAAAGAAAAAAAAGAGCAAAAGGAGAAAAAAGAGCCCAAAAATGTCTATTATGGCAAAAAAGTTCGTAAAAGTTTTATTAAAAAAACAAGCTCTAATGTAACCATTGAGGTTTTTCATTATCTTAAAGTACAAGACCGAGGGCTGGTGAATAAATACATTGAGGAAATTTATGCCTTTCACCCGCAGAAAAAAAGAATTATCGTGAGTACCTACGACAAAATGCCTTGGGACGAAGTGAAAATCTTACACGGACCTTACAAAAAAACAGAAAATAACCGAGTAGTAGAAGAAGGATTTTTTTACTTTGGTGTCAAGCACGGCAGGTGGGAAAAATATGGCAAAGATGCTCTTGATAGAGATTTTGTGCTACTGGAAAAAACTAAATATTACCGAGGATTCTTGAAAGAGTCCAAAATTTCGTATCACGACGAAATGCAGAAAAAACTAAAAGAAGTTATCCCCATCAAAAATGGCAAAAAAGAAGGCACTTATCTTCGCTTTCACCCCAACGGAAATCTTGCTGAAAAAGGAGTATTTCAGAATGATGTAAAAATTGGCTTGTGGGTAGAATATTATCCCAACGGCAAGCGTAAAAAAGAAACCTACTATCCCAAAATATGGTATGACGAAGAAACCGAAGTGCAAATTCGTGAATATGACGAAAATGGCAGAATAAAGCAAGACTAATCCATCACAACCTGCCCACGATTTTGTAATTTTTTTCAAAACCTTTCCTTAGTTCGGTTTTTCAAATATTTTTTTCCTATTTTTACGCAAAAATTTCAAAAAGCTTTGTATGCAAGGATTAAGCTATCACGTAGATATTGTACTTTGTATTGATGCCACAGGCTCTATGTCGCCGATTATTGACAAAGTAAAAGAAAATGCTCTCAAATTTTATGATGACCTTTCGGTACAAATGAGGCAAAAATCCAAGCATATTGATAAGTTGCGTGTGAAAGTTATTACCTTTCGCGATTATTATGTAGATGGCGATATGGCTATGCAGGTTTCTCCTTTTTTTACTTTACCCGATGAAAAATCATCATTTCAGGCATTTGTAAGTCGTATCCAAGCCGATGGCGGCGGAGATGAACCCGAAAATGGCTTGGAGGCTCTGGCTCTTGCTATTCAATCTGATTGGAGCAAAGAAGGTGATAAACGCAGGCAAATTATTGTACTATGGACAGATGCCAGCACGCACCCTTTGGAATTTAAAGCGGATAGCAAGCCACAAAACTACCCAACAACTCAAATTCCTAAAAATTTTGATGACCTCACCGACCTTTGGGACGGGCAAACTATGAATCGTGCCGCCAAACGTCTCATTTTATACTCCCCTGATGCTTACGCTTGGACTGATATTGCCAACCACTGGGAAAATACTATTCAGTACCCTTCCAAAGCAGGTGAAGGACTGAGTGAAATTGATTATCAGACCATTTTAGATGCTATTGCCAATAGCGTCTGACCTTTTTGTTTTTTGTGAAATCCATATTTCTGAACTCTAATATTTGGTGTCTAAATTTCGTATCTAAAACCTATAAAAATGCAGTATTTCAAGAAACTCAATAACTTATTTGGCTGGATTATCTTTTTGATTGCAACAGCTGTTTATTTGCTCACACTTGAACCTACCGCAAGTTTTTGGGATTGTGGCGAATTTATTGCCTGTTCGGCGAAATTACAAGTACCCCACCCTCCGGGTACGCCTTTTTTCTTGCTTGTCAATAGAATGTTCGCAATGCTTGCCCTTGAACCTTCTCAAATTGCCTTTATGGTGAATGTTTCATCGGCATTGTGTAGCGGTTTTACCATACTTTTTTTGTTTTGGTCAATTAGTTTGCTGGCAATTAAGTTTTTCAATCAAAGAAAACAAGATTTTGAGCCTACCAAAGCTCAAACGCACAGCATAATGCTTGCCAGCAGTGTTGGAGCTTTGGCTTATACCTTTTCAGATTCGTTTTGGTTTTCTGCCGTAGAAGCCGAAGTGTATGCGATGTCCTCTTTTCTGACAGGCTTTATTTTTTGGGCAATGCTCAAATGGGATACTCTGCAAGATACCCAAAGTGAGTATCGTTGGCTCTTGCTTATTGCCTATCTGATTGGGCTTTCTATTGGCGTACACCCACTCAATTTGCTTACCATTCCTGCCCTTGCAATGATTTATTATTTCAAGAAAGCACTCAAAGTTACCCCCGAGGGTATCATATATGCGATTATGGCAGGTTCAGGTATTTTGCTGTTTCTGATTTGGCTTATTCCGGGGCTTCCTACATTTGCCAAGAGCATTGAAGTATTTTTTGTAAATGTTTTGGGCTTGCCTTTCAATTCGGGAATTATCTTTCTGATTTTACTGATTGTAGCAGGACTTACTTGGGGAATTTTGTTTGCTATAAAAAAACAAAAACCGCTTCTGAATACAATTTTGTTGGGTGTTTCTTTGGTACTCGTAGGGTATGCTTCTTATGGAATTATCTTGATACGCTCTGCTTACAATCCGCCTATTGATGAAAACAATCCCGAAGATTTGGTTTCGCTTATTTCTTACCTAAACCGAG
This sequence comes from uncultured Cytophagales bacterium, assembly GCA_964654605.1. Lineage (GTDB taxonomy): Bacteria > Bacteroidota > Bacteroidia > Cytophagales > Thermonemataceae > Raineya. The sequence continues at coordinate 40,997 of CAZZLW010000052.1, forward strand.
AGCAGTATGGCAGTCGTCCTTTGCTTTTTGGACCTATCTACACTGAAAAACCCGTAGATTACATCAATACCTCTCCCATTTACACCAAAGATAAGGAAAAAGGTAAATACGTGATTTATCGCTACAACCGCGAGCCCAAATATGATGAAAGTGCGAGAATGATGTTTTTCCCTCGTATATACAGTTCAGACCCCTATCACGTTTCGCTTTACGAAAGATATTTAGGACTTGAAAAAGGTCAAGACCCAAGTTTTGCCCATAATATTGCTTTCTTTTTCTCTTATCAATTGGGGCATATGTATTGGCGGTATTTTGGGTGGAATTTTATAGGCAGAGAAAGTGATATTAAGGACGCAGGCGTTTTGCTTTTTGGAAATGATACAGATGCCCCTGACTACATCAAAAACAACAAAGCTCGTAACCGATTTTATGGAATCCCTTTTATTTTGGGAATGTTGGGACTTGCCTTCAATATTATTCGTAATAAGCAAACAGCAGTAATGCTTGGATTACTCTTTTTCCTTACGGGCATTGCTCTAATTATTTACCTCAACTCTCCTCCCGTTGAGCCTCGTGAGCGTGATTATATCTATGTAGGTTCGTTTTATGTTTTTGCAATATGGATTGGCTTTGGCGTGCTTGCACTCATAGAACTTATTGAGTCGCTACTTGTTAAAAAAACGCAAACTTCGCCCTCTTACCAAAACCCTACCTCTTGGGGGGTAGCGAGTATTTTGGGCGTACTTTGCGTAGGGCTTATGGCTTGGCAAGGCTGGGACGACCACAATCGCTCTCATCGTTACTATTCCGTAGATTCAGCACGAAACTTATTAAGCTCTTGTGAGCCGAATGCCATTCTTTTTACAGGTGGCGATAACGATACTTTCCCGCTCTGGTATGTGCAAGAAGTGGAAGGTTTCCGAACCGATGTGAGAGTATGCAATACCAGTCTTTTGGGTACAGATTGGTACATCAGCCAAATGAAACAAGCCGCTTACGATTCTGACCCACTCCCCATTTCATTGAAAGAAGAGCATTACCGAATGGGAATGAATGATGTAGTTTTCATTACCAAACACCCTTTTATGCCCGATAAAGAAGCCAAAGAACTTTATGAGCAAGGTATAGAACTTCAACAATATATGAACTTGGTTGTACAAAATAACAGATACACCCAAATTCCTACTTCTGAAGAAGATGTTGAGAACTTTTTGCCTTCCCGAAAACTTATTCTGGATACTTCCAAAGATATAGACTACATCAAGAGTGCAGGCTTTTTGCCTAATGGAGCAGATACTTTGCTCAAATATGGAATGTATTGGGAACTACCCAAAAACAAGAACCGAATAGATAAAGATGAGTTTGTCATTCTCAATATCATTGCCAACAACCATTGGCGAAGACCTATTTACTTTGCTCCCAAGCTCAGCGACGAAGATTATGTAGGTCTGAAAGATTATATGCAAGTTGAAGGATTGGCTTATCGCCTGCTTCCTGTACCTGTGGGTTTACTTGCTCCCAATAAAGAGATTTTTGTGAATGCCGATTTGAGCTACGAGCTAATAATGAAAGAGAAAAAACACAATTTCAAGGGTAAAGAAATTGTAAGAAAAATGTATTGGCGAGGTTTGGATAATCCCAAGGTGTATCATAATGAAGACTATTTTGGCTTCATTTCGCAGGCTCGCGAGCATATTTACGAAGTAGCCAAAACACTCATTGAGGAAGGAAAAAAGGAAAAAGCCAAAGAATTGATGTTGTTTTCACTGAAAAAAATACCCATAGAAAGCATACCTTACGATTTCTATGTGGCTCAATTAGTGCCTTTGCTCTATGAAGTGGGCGAAAATAGCCTCGCCGATAGCCTCTACAAACACATTACCGAGCAGGCAAAAGTAGTTATTGATTACGCTATGGATAATTACAGCCCTCGCAACGATTTCAAAATGAGGCAACAAATGTTTATTTTCTATCAATATTCCAAAGATTTGCAAAAGATAAAACCTGAAGAGGCGGCGAAATGCAAAGGACTTTATGAAAAATATGCCCGCAAGTTAAGTGCTAGTACAGAATCAGAGTTAGAGTAGCAAAAAACCTCATAGGCAAGAGAGTCTATGAGGTTTTGTTTTTTGTTTTGAAAAATTTTTACGCTAAATCAATTTTTCGGGTCAGATATACATCTTGTACGGCATTAAGCAACTCCACGCCCTCTTTCATAGGTCTTTGGAAGGCTTTGCGTCCCATAATCAAGCCCATACCTCCTGCACGTTTGTTGATAACCGCAGTAGTTACGGCTTCTGCCATATCCGATGCCCCTTTGGATTCGCCCCCTGAGTTGATAAGCCCGATTTTACCCATATAGCAGTTGGCAACTTGATAGCGGCACAAATCTATGGGGTGCGAAGTGGTTAGCTCTTCGTACATTTTTTTATGCGATTTACCGAAATTGAGAGCGGTAAAGCCACCATTATTTTCAGGAAGTTTTTGCTTAATAATATCTGCTTGAATAGTTACGCCTAAATGATTGGCTTGCCCTGTAATATCAGCCGCTACGTGGTAATCTACGCCATCTTTCTTAAATGCACTATTACGAGCATAGCACCAAAGCACCGTAGCCATACCCAATTCGTGAGCCATTTCAAAGGCTTCGGCTACTTCTACAATCTGACGAGAAGACTCTTCCGAGCCAAAGTAAATAGTTGCCCCTACGGCTACTGCTCCCAAGTTCCAAGCCTCACGCACCGAACCAAACATAATTTGGTCGTATTTGTTGGGGTAAGTCATCAGTTCGTTGTGGTTAATTTTAACCAAAAAAGGAATTTTGTGAGCATATTTGCGGGACATCAGGGCTAAATTCCCAAAAGTAGTTGCTACGGCACTGCAACCGCCTTCAATGGCAAGTTTAATGATATTTTCAGGGTCAAAATAAATAAGATTGGGTGCAAACGAAGCTCCTGCGGAGTGTTCTATGCCTTGGTCTACGGGTAAAATGGAAAGATACCCCGTACCTTTGAGCCTTCCGTGATTGAACATTGTTTGCAAGCTACGCAAAACCTGAGGGTTGCGATTAGACTTGGCATATACCTCATCTACAAAATTTTTGGAAGGTTTTTGGAGAAGTTTTTTATCAATAGTCTTACACTCGTGATTGAGCAACTTTTCGGCATTAGAGCCAAGAATTTCTACAATTTTGTCGTAATTTAGCATAATTTCAAGGGGTTTGGTGAAAATTTTGGGCAAATATACAAAGTTATGTTGAGGTGTAAAATGCTTTTACCGATTTTCGTAAGATTTGTTAAGATTGCGAAAAACTGCTATTATTGTGGTCAAGTCCTGCGGATAAATGAATTTATATCAAAATAGGTTTCGTTTCAAGGTAGCTATCATCATAGTTGCATTTCTGATAGGCTTTGTTTCGTTGTATTATACCAATACTTTGGTGAGCCAACTTATACAACGAGAAAAGGCTCAAATAACGCTTTTCAGCAAGGCTTTGCGATATTTGTGGGATAGGGAAAATGAGGAGTCTATGAAGTTTATTTTGGAAGAAATCATCAAAGCCAACACTTCTGTACCTACCATTGCCACTGACGAAAACGAAAATATCATCACGGAGCGTAATCTGGATACCAAAGGAATGAGTGAAGAGGCAAAACAACTTTATTTAGAAAAAGAGCTTGCCCGAATGAAAGAGGAGTTCCCGCCTATCAAAATCAATATTGGTAAAGACCGCTATCACCTTATTTATTATCGTAGCTCCGATTTGATTTATCAACTCAAATATTACCCTTACATACAACTTACCGTAATAGCTATTTTTGGCTTGCTTACCTATTTGGCATTTAGCTACTCTCGCCGAGCCGAACAAAACCGAGTATGGGTAGGGCTTGCCAAAGAAACGGCTCATCAGCTTGGTACGCCTATTTCTTCGTTACTGGCTTGGGTAGAATATCTGAAAACTAATGCTATGACAGAGGAAATCTTGGAAGAAATCAACAAAGATGTAAAGCGTTTGGAAATAGTAGCGGCTCGTTTTTCTAATATTGGTTCGCAAACGGCTCTTTTGCAAGAAGATATTACCAAAATTATTGAGGAAATGCTTGTGTATCTACGCCCACGCATTTCAACGAAAATTCAGCTTGAATACCATAATTTTTTACCACAAAATTTTTCTGTAAGGCTCAATAGGTATTTGTTTGAATGGGTGCTGGAAAATCTTATCAAAAACTCGGTAGATGCTATTCAGGCGGAAGGAAAAATAGTGGTAGAAACGCGTCTTTCGAGCAAAGATAAATTACTTTATATTGATATTAGCGACAATGGCAAAGGCATACCTCCTCGTAAAATTAAGCGAGTATTTGACCCCGGCTATACCACCAAAAAACGAGGTTGGGGACTTGGACTTACACTTGCCAAAAGAATTATTGAGGAATATCACAAAGGTAAAATCTTTGTAAAATACTCCGAAGTAGATAAAGGCACTAAATTCAGAATTATACTTAAAACGTAGTTTCGTAAAGCCAAACATTTATTTTGTAAAAAACAACTTGGTTCTGCACGAAAAAAAGTTCTAATTTGTACAAAAAAAAAATCTATGCAAAAACTAATGCTTACCATTGCATTGCTTACTTCGCTGGTAGCTTGTAAGCAATCCGCTCAAAACACAGATGAGCAGAAAAAAGATACTGCCAAAAAAGTTGAAAGCACTAACACTGCTACAGAAAAAAAGGCAGAAACTGAAAATGCTTCGCCGAAAGCGAATGATCAACTCCCCGATATTAGCTTGCAGGGGTCTTACTATAGCCCACAAAGCAAAGAAATGATGATAATTGACTGGAAAAGAGGAAAAATCTCTAAAATGATGTATGCTCCCAAAGGTTCTCAGAAGTTTTTAGAGGCTGAAATAGTTGAAAGCAAAGGTAGTATGGGTACAATGGATTATGAATTTACTTTCAAGGCAAATGGTAAAACTATGCGTGCAGTAGTGGGGGCAAGTCCTGCGGGGATAGGAATAGGCGTAAATGAAGTAGGGAAAGAAGGCGAATCCAAAGATTTTGGAGCGGCGAATGTAAAAACTACCACTGATGAAGCAAAATTTGGCGTAGCGGCACTCGTAAGAGAAATTTATTGGAACAACAAATTTGAAAATGAAGCCAACAAAGCAACACTTATTGCCGAAGATTCGCAAGAAGGTACAGCCGAAGGGCAACTGCTTCTGATGTACAAAGCCGCTGACGGAAAAGAAGAGCCTATTTCTGCCCAAGTAAATCCGAATACTCACGAGCTAACTTTTGATTCAAAGATGTTGGGAGGCAAAATTCGCTGTCAGTTGGATAATGAAATGAGATGGGTTTTGCGAGTGTATAAAGGCAATGCGAAAATTGCAGACTTCAAACAAGTAATGTCTGTGGCAGGAAATTAGAAAGTTGAAAAATTAATATCTCTACCTGAAATGTAAAGCCCTCTTTAAGCAAAAGAGGGCTTTGCTATTTTTAATTTGAAAAGAGGCTGATAGCTACATCATTGCTTGCTACGTGAGAATAATTTTTGATTATCCAGTCTGTTATCTAATACAATCAGGTTTTTTGTTTCTTTTTCTTGGCGGCAGGGAAAAGCACGTTGTTCAAGATGAGCCGATAGCCCGGCGAATTGGGGTGTAGATTAAGGTCGGTGGGTTCTTCGCCTACAAAGTGCTGATAGTCTTCGGGGTCGTGTCCGCCGTAGAATGTCCAAGTTCCTTTGCCTTGTATGCCGTGAATATAACGAGCCTCGTTGCAAACTTTATTTTCTGCCATTATTACAACTTCCGACTTGATGAGCCGATTTTTGAAAGCCGTTGTTTGTCCCATAAAGCCTTTGATGAGCGTTTCGTGGTTTTGGGTAAGCATTGTGGGTACAGGGTCCCATTTGGCTGAAAAAGTAAATAGCTGAAAGAAATCGGTTTTTTCATTTACACCTCTTTCGTGCTGTTGGTTATCAATATCGGAATATTCATACACATAAGGATTTTTTTCCAAGCGAAAATTTTTGAAGGCGAAGGTATTTTGGAAATTGAGTTTTTCTTGAGCTTGCGGGTCAGCACCATCACCATCGTACATACTTTCGCAAATATCTACGCCTTCGGCGGCAAGGGCAATATCAAAGGTATCGGTAGCCGAACACATTGCAAACATAAATCCGCCTCCAATCACATACTCACGTATGCGTTTTACTACGGCTAATTTGAGCTGAGAAACTTTGGGAAAGCCCCATTTTTTGGCAAGAGCTTCTAATTCCTTTTTTTCTTGTACATACCAAGCCTGATTGCGAGCCATTGCATAGAATTTTCCTTGTTGCCCTGTGAAATCTTCGTGATGTAAGTGTAACCAATCATAATCTATGAGTTTGCCTTGCATAATTTCATCATCATAAATGAGGTCGTAAGGAATTTCAGCATAAGTTAGTACCAACGTAACGGCATCGTCCCAAGGCTGTTTGGTTTTAGGCGAATAAACAGCTATTTTGGGGGCTTTTTCCAACTTCACCACGTCCATATTTGCCGAAGGGCTGGCAATTTCGGCAAGTATTTGGTTGTATTGAGCTGAAGAAACTACCTGAAAGCTCACCCCCCGAATGGTTAGTTCGTTTTGTATGCGAGGGTCAAACTTTGTTCCAAAACTTCCGCCTCTATAATTCAAGAGCCAATCCACCTCCTGACCGACTTTTTGCAATACCCAGTAGGCAATACCATAAGCCTTCAAATGATTTTTTTGGGCTTTATCCATAGGAATTAAGATATAATTGGCTTTTGCCACCCAAATACAAACCCAAAAAAAGCCTATCAGAACAAATTTTTTCATTGGAGCTTCGTTTACGTTCAAACAAAATGTTTTTAGAATTAGCCTTCCTGAAATCTTTGAAAACAAAAAAGTTAAACCCTGAAAATTCAGAATATCAATTTTACTGCAAATTTTGAACCACCTTATAGCAATTAAACATTTTTTTAGTGAAAACGTTTGCTTGATTTGAAAGTATTTATGTTTTGTTTGAGCAATATAGAAATAAAACAAGTACAAATGTAAATACAAAATAGCATATCTAATTTCTTTTGCAAATCATATTTATTTATTGCTAACTATAGTATGTAGATTTTTAGTTGTAATATTACTTACTTTGTAAGAAATGCCCTATTCAATGGCAAACTCTCAAACGCTTATCAAATTTGGCCAGATTCTAAGAAAAAAAAGATTAGAAAGAAATCTTTCGCAAGAAGATTTTGCAGAGCTCGTTGGGGTACATCGTACCTATATTGGTATGTTGGAAAGAGCAGAAAAGAATATAACCTTACTGAATATAGAGAAGATAGCGAACGCCTTAAATGTCTCTATTGCGGAACTTTTAAAGGAACTCTAAATATGAAATCACCTTACTTGAATAAGCCTAAAAGTGATTGGCTTGCTATTACTGATAATTTGATAAAAATTCACCCACTTAAAACTAGTGAAATCGTAGAGGTTGTTTTAGAAAGTTGGAAATGGATATTTAAATCTCAAATTGGCAATTTTTTTATTGGAAAAGACATTTTTCCTACGCCTCAAATTATGAGTTTTCTTTTGCATGAGTTAGTAGCTTTGAATTTAGAGAAACGACACCCAAGAACTTGGAAAAGAGGTGTTACAAAATCAGAAAAAGACTTAGTTTGTATAAAAGACAATAATTTTTCAATAGAGATAAAAGCTTCTTCTGATAAAAAACAAGTATTCGGTAATAGAAGTTATGCCCAAGAAGAAAGTGCAGCGTCCCAAAAGGTAAAATCAGGTTATTACCTGACAATTAACTTTGAGAAATTTACTGAAAATGAACAACCAGAAATCAAAATTATACGTTTTGGATTTTTAGAGCATACCGATTGGATTGGGCAAACCTCGCAAAGAGGGCAACAAGCACGCTTAAATGCAGAAAGCTACAAATACAAACTCAAACTGCTTTATGAAAAATCTAAAACAGGGTAAATTCACTTGCCTTTAAAGTCAATTCTGTTGCTAAAATTCGCCTTTTAGCGATTTCACAATAATCAGGATTAATTTCAAAACCAATACACTTTCGTTTATTCTTTAAGGCGACAGTTGCTGTTGTACCACTTCCTATGAAAGGATCTAGAATCCAATCGTTTTCATTGGTGAATCCTACTACCATTCTATAAACTAAATCTTCAGGAAATTGTGCAGGATGTTCGGTTCGTTCTTTTGAAGCTCGATTTGCCCCCGAAGTTACTTTGGCAATTTGCCAAACATCAGAAGGGTTTTTACCTAATGTATTCGCCCTTAGCTTTCCTTTTCTTTTGGAGTTAGGATACTTTACATCAGGGTCTCTTATGGCGTCAAGATTAAAAGTATATCTTTCTTTATTTTTCACATACCACAAAATTTTTTCGTTTCTTGGTGAAAGATAATTTTTGCAAGCCACACCTGCTCCATAATTCCATATAATTTCTTGATTAAGATAAAACTTAATTTTATCCCATATCAGATAAGGTATAGGTAAAGCTCTGGCTTTATCTTCTACACTTAGATAACCCAAATTGAGTAAGTAAGCCCCATTATCTTCTGTTATTTCATACACCAAATTACTTATTTCACATAACCACTGAACATAGTCATTCAAAGAGAGAATCCTCTCATATTCTTTCCCTATGTTGTAAGGAGGACTTGTGATAGTCGTGTTTATTTTAATGTTGTATTTGAAAAGTTGTTTCAGCCCTTCTTGGCAGTCAAGATTATAGAGAATTACTCTATCATTAAAAAAATAAGGTTCTCCTAGCACTTCTATTATTTTTTCTTGCCGCATATGAGTATTTTTTATTCTTGATACAAAGATAAGAAGGCTAATTTTAGTATGCAAATTTATTCTTTGTAATTTGAGCGATTACTACTTTTACCCCAAAAAACATTGCAAAAATATACTTGTTCCTTGCGGCAGGGTTTCTATGGTAAGTTTGGCTTTGATTTCTGTGGCTCTTTTTTGCATATTTTTTAGTCCATAGTGCCGTTCTAAATTTTTTTCATTCAAGTTGATGCCTATACCATTATCCTGAACTATCAGCGTAAGAGTTTCTGAGCTACTTTCTAAAAAAACGTGAATTTCAGTAGCTTGGCTGTGTTTGAGGGCGTTGTTGAGGCTTTCCTGAAAAATACGAAAAATATTAAGAGCCTCCAAAGAGTGAAGTTGGAAATCTTTTTGTAAAGCATTGTGCAAGACAATTTTTATGCCTTGTAAGTTTTCATTTAGTCGCCAAATGGTTTCCTGAATACGAGAAAGTAAATTTTCGGTACTGATAGCCTGCTGATTGATAGCCCAAATGGTTTCACGAAGTTCGCCAATGGTTTCTTTGGTAAATAGAGAAAGTTCTTGAATACGTTTGTTTTGTTTTGTTAGGTCGGTTGTTTTATCAATTTGTTCCAAACTTGTAATGATATAGGTGAGTTGTGAGCCTATATTATCGTGTAATTCACGGGCTATGCGTTCTTTTTCTGTTTGTAGTTTTTGTGTTAGTTCCAGCTCTTTCAAACGCTTTTTCAATCTTTTTTGGGCAATGAAGCGTATCAAAAAAGCAAATAGCGTAAAAGCAACACTCATCACCATTGCAATAAACCACCATTTTCGCCAAAACGGCTTTTCTACCACCAATGGAATGCTCAAAATATCGGAATGTATGCCCAAAGCATTTTTCATTCGTATTTGTAGCGTAAAATTTCCATAATCTAAATTACGCAGATTGAGTTGGTGATTGCTGGGAAGGTTTATCCAAGTGCTATCTTTTTCTTTAAACCTGTAACAAAGGGCATTTTCGTTTTCATTCAAATAGCTCAGGAGGGCAAAATGTAAGGTCAAATCTTTATTTTTCCAAGATAACGCAAGAGGTTTATCTTTTTGCCAAGAAATAGTTTCTTGCAAATTGCGTATGGAAAGTAACTCTAAACGAGGTTTTGAAGGAAGCAATGCTAAAATTTTATCCATATTGAGCCGAAAAGCTCCTTGATTGCTCAAAACAAAGAAATGATTTCCTTGCGAAATAATCCGATTGATAGCTATATTTTGGTCGGGAGGGGTTACATAAATCCCTGCCCACTTACGTAAGCTATTTTGAGCATCTACTTGGTACAAGTATTTATCAGAAACAGCCCAAATAAGATTCTGATAGCGAAATATGCTTAAAATTCTTTCTTGGGATTCTATTTGAAATGCAAGTGTATCGTTTTCAAATACGCTAATGCCTTTTTCAGTTGCTATCCAGAAGGTATTGGGTTTTTCTTTGAATATATCATAAACCGTACCTGAGAGCAATCCATTTTTTTGAGTAAAGTTTTTGATTTGCAGATTTTTCGGATTGATACGGCTGATGCCATCGCCATAGGTACTTACCCATACATACGAAGGAGAAAGGTGGATTTTTTCTAAATTATTGCTTACCAAACCTCTCTGAACGTTTAGGGTATCAGTCTGAAAATTATTTTTCATAATAATCAAGCCTTCGCCAAAAGTTGCAACCCACATTTTTTGGTCTTTGGTGGCTATATCGGCAATGCCTGTGCAATGCGTACCATCGGAAAGGGTTTGTAAATCTTTTTGCACATACCAATCGTATAGCGAACCTATGAAAACTTTATCATTCCAAAATTGTAAAGCACGGCTATCGGATAAAGGTAAAAATTTTCTTTCAGCAGTGTAATTATTAAAAATGTGAATTCCTTTTTTGCCTAAGAAAAATACTTGCAAGCCATTGGTATAAAAATTCACGATTTCGTCATCAATTTCATAATTTTCAAGGTAAGGGATATAACGAAACAAACCTTTCCCAAAAACACCAAACCACAAGTTTTTTTCGTAGTCTTGAAGTTCAAAAACCTCTACAATACCTGCGTTTTCTGCATCAGAAAGAATATGTTGAATAAGTGAAGTATTGGGCGAGGAAAAATATTGAAAGTATTTTTTTGGGTTAGAAATGGAAACCTTTTGGGTAGCATAGGGTAAAATTTTGAGTTGTGGGGTTATTTGGTACAAACCTTTTTCATAGACTTGCAAAATAATATTTTGTGAGCTATCTTCTGAGATAGCTTGCACCATATTACCGGGCAAGCCATTATCGGTATTGAAATGCACAAATTCTTTGCCATCAAAACGACTTACCCCTTTATCCGAAGCAATCCACAAAAACCCCCTTTTGTCTTGATACATAAAATTGATATACTCACTTTTCAAGCCGCTGGCATGAGTATAATGCTTAAAAACAGGCTTTTGGGCAAATGAGGCAAAGCATAATGAAAGATAACTAAAACAAACGAGGCGAAATAATAATTTCCTCTTCCTCATCTTCTTCGGGGGTATCTTGTTTTTTCTTTTTACGTTCTGTGGGAGTATTTTTTAAGGGTTTCTGATAGCGGAGCATAATTTCGTGGCTACCCGAAGTATGGCGGCTTAGGGCAGTGGTTGGGAAATCATACGCATAACTGATACGTAAGCCTTGAAGCGTATTGAACTCAAACAAAACGCTTAGATTAGCTTGGTGGCGATACGCTAAACCTGCCCCAAACTTTTGTTTGTACCAAGATTGCAGAGTAATATCAAAATTTAAGGGTGCCGCCTCTACGGCTCGCAAGAGAGCTGATGGTTTGAGTTGGAAATTTTCGTTCAATTCAAACACATACCCTGCCATCAGAAAATAATGCCTGTACTGCCTTGCTTCACTTTGCAGAAGCCCTTGTGTATTTTGCGAAAAACGATGCGTGATAATGCGAGGTACAGAAAAACCCGCAAAAAAACGTTCATTATTGAACCAGACACCTGTTCCGACATTAAAAAGAGTACGAGTAAGATTTTCTTCCAAAACAGGGTCGCTATTGAGATTATTGCCGTTGAGTTGCGAGGAGTTGTAAATGAGTTCTGCTCCTCTGAAGCTATATTGTGTGAAACCTGCCTGCAAGCCCAAAGAAAGATTGCCATTATTTGCCGTAGGGATACGATAGGCATATTGGCTGGAAAGCTCAAAACTTTGGGTTTTTCCAATTTTATCAAGTCCTAAAAGCAACCCTGCCCCCAAACGATTTTGCCATAAAGGAGCATCTATGCCCAAAGTAGCGGTAGTAGGCGAAGCGGCGATACCTGCCCATTGCTTGCGATACAGCAGTCCTGCATTGAGCAAGTTATGGCTTCCTACATAGGCAGGATTGATAGCGGCAGTATTGAAAACGTACTGCGTGTAGAGTGGATCTTGCTGAGCCTGTGCCACCCCGAAAAAAATCCCAAAACAAAGCCCTAAAAAATACTTCACATCCGAATAGTTTTTCATCAAAATTACAGAAATTTTGTCAGATGAAAAAAGTTTTCATTGCTTTTGTTTTTGCGGCTTGTAAAAAGTTTATTGGAGATGGAAGAGTAGCCCAGCGAAAAGCTAACCATTGGGGTTAGCTTTTTAGTTTTGCATCAAATCTTTCCTCTCTTTATCTGAAAGTTTGAGCTCTTGGGCGATATTTTGTGGAGTAGGGCGTTGTAAGATTAGCAATATAAGCCAAACAGTCGCCATGGAAGCATAAAACGATTTGGAAGTAAGCAGATAAAAGACCAAGGATGCCATAGCTACACCTTCCAAAACAGCCATTTTGATAATGAAAGTACCCTTGTAGGCTTCTAATTTACCCTGCAAATCCGTTTGATTTTGAGCATTTAGCAGAAGTTTAGGCGTAACCACTTTAATAAATGCCGTTGAGCCTATTGCCATCAGCACTACTACAATCTGAAAAATAAAATTATCTTCTATTGCATTATTTTCTGCCTCCATTGTAGGCAAAAGTATAAAATGGAATATTACCCCAATAAGTATCACCATAGCCGTGAAAGCAATGTGTAAAATACGAAGTTGCTGTAAAATCTCTTTCATTTTGATAATATCATTTTTCTGTAAAGCCTACAATCATCAAAACTGCTCCAATTATTACCAAGGCAATTGCTCCTATCAAAGACCACCTTGCCGAACTTTCTGCATCTTGCACAAGTTCTTCTTCCGATTTTACCGAAACAATAAAATGCTGATTCGTATCACGAGGCTTGGAGATAGTTAGTTCGCCATCTCGGTCAGTAGCTTCTCCATATACGTACAGGCGTGTATTGATAGGAATACATTCCTCTACAAGCCGATAACCAAGCGTTCTTGAACCATAAGTATTGACATTACTCAGGAAATTCACCAGTTGCATACCCCAACTCGTATTGCGATGCTGATTGAGATAGCCCTGTGATAGTTCCCTTTCAAATCTATCTACGGTAGTAGTCGTGTGTTTTTCTGCTAAAGCAGGATTAACCGCTATCGTTTTGCCACTGCCGTCATCAATGTAAAAAGGAACACTCTGTTCGTTAGATGAAATAGTCTCTGATTTACGGCGAGTAACCCAACGAGTATTTCCATTGCTATCACGTTGTTGCTCTTGTACCTCGTATTCGTGAACTACGTAGGCTTTGTAATAGACTACGGGCTTTTCGCTGTGGTCGGCAAGGAGTGGGTTATTGCACTTGGCAATACCTTTGACTTCTACAATTTCTGTGTAATGCCCTTGCCCTACGGTGCCTACAATATCCTCGTAGTTTTCCCAAATATTTTTGGCAGTAGTAGTCTGCTGGTAGCGAATATTCAACGACTTATCCAATTGCGATTTACGATAAAACCAAAGTCCGACAGCAATAGCTATACAGACGATTCCCGCAATAATGAATCCCATTACAATCAAATTTTAGAAGTGAGAGATGATTTCAAAAAAACCTTCAAGCACAATGCTTGAAGGTTTGGGGTAGGAATAAAAAATTTTTAAGCAGTTTGTGGTTTTTGCTTAAACATTTCATCGTAGCTATCGGCTACAGTAGCTACGGTTTGTACAGCGGCAACAAATTCGTTGAGGTCTAAATTGGCACCTGCCAAAGCATAGCTATATACTACGGCTCTATCGAAGGTCAGACCAAAACTACCAAAATGCATACTGGCATTGAGGCGAAGCAGTTCTTCTGCCATATCAGGCGTAAGATTTACATCTTCGGCAAGATAAGAATACACTTCTACGAGTACATCTTCGCTATGCCAACCGATGATACGTATATTTACGCTTACGGTACCGAAAGAAAAGCTGTATGTATTTTCAATTTTCGCTACTTCGTAGTCGTGAAATAGCTCTTGAATGTATTTTTCTACTTTGGCTTGTGTAGAGGCAATCAATTCTTCGTTGATACCTTCTTTAATTACTTTGAATTTGGGCATAATCGGCATAATTTAGGGGTTAGTTGTTATTTACCAAGTTTAGCTTTTAGTTTGGCGAGTTCGTCATCTACCGCCATATTTTTCTCTAAGGATTTGAATTCGTCATCAAGGCTGGTAGTACCCTCTGCAAGTTGTGTAAAGGCTTGTGCTTCGGCTTCTTCTTTAAGGATTTTTTCCTCAAATTTGGAGAATTTGGAAGAGATAGAAGAGCTATCAAAGGTGCCGATATTTTTAGCAATTTCTTTCTGAGCTTTTGCCGCTTGGCTACGAGCAATGAGCGTAGATTCTTTCATTCTTGCCTCATCAAGTTTGGCTTTGAGTTGCTCTACTTGCGTTTTTAGGGTTGCGGCGGTCTGAGCGGCTTGCTCGTACATTTGTTTGTAGGTTGCGGCTTGCTGGTCTGCTTCTGCTTTTTTGGCTAATGCCTTGCGAGCCAAATCTTCATTACCTGCTTGCAATGCCGCCATAGCTTTGTTTTCCCATTCTTTTGACATCGCCGCAAACTTTTCATAATCTCTTTGCAACTTTTTTTCTTGAGCCATAGCTTGTGCCAAACCCGAAGTCGCTTTGGTTACAGCTTCTTGCATATCTATAACCATTTGCTTAATCATTTTGACAGGGTCTTCTGCCTTGTCAAGCAAATCATTGATGTTGGCTCTTACAATGTCGCCAATTCTGCTGAAAATTCCCATAAATTACGATTTTTTTAAGGTGATAAAAAGTTTTTTACTTGCGAAATATTAGCTATTTTTTGGATAGAAATCAAATTTTCACAACACTTTTTTGCAAAAAGTTGATGAAAATAACGTATGTATTGATGAAAGTGATGTTTTTAGCAAACTACTATTTTTTGGCGTATATCTTTTCGTCTTTGTTGTAAAAGAAGCTTAAATCTTTGTGCTTTTCAAAAAACTTACGCATTTCAGCCGCATTAGCAAACTTTTCGTCTATGTTATCAGTAACTTCAAAGAGTGTAAAATCTTTCTTATCAGCAGAAAGTTCTATTTTATGGAAGTAAAACTTTCCATCATCAGGATTTTTTAGGTTCAAGAAATTGGTGTTTCCTATTTTGGTAAAATGTCCTGTATAGGCAGTTTGCTTATATTTTTTCTCGTTAGGGTCATAATCATTTTTTTCAAATTTGTAAGAGCTTTCATCTACTTTGCTAATGATGTAAAAAGGAGGATTGTCCTTGTTTATTGCATTTTTTTCTACCCATTTACCAAGTAGAATATTATCTATTTTTTCTTTGGGAGTATCTAGCGGAAATTCGGCAGAATACGGACAAGCAGTAAACAGAATGGACACTGCAAAAAGGGCGAGAACAAATAGTATTTTTTTCATAAAAATGTTTTAGGTTTTCCCAAAGGTAAAAAGAAAGCACACTTTGCAAGCCTAAAACTTACAAAAGTATGCAAAAAATTGACGAAAGTAAGCCTTTCTTTTACGAATTGCCCTTGCGATAATCGGCAAGGAACTTTTCAAGTCCTATGTCTGTAAGTGGGTGTTTGAGCAACCCTGTTATCACATTCAAAGGACAAGTGGCTACATCAGCTCCAATTTCGGCACATTGTACAAGGTGCATTACGTGCCGAATAGAAGCGGCAAGCACTTGGGTATCAAAGCCATAATTGTTGTAAATTTGTACAATTTGCTCTATGAGTTGCAAGCCATCGGTAGCCACATCATCTAAACGCCCAATGAAAGGCGAAACATAAGTAGCTCCCGCCTTGGCGGCTAAAAGAGCTTGCCCTGCCGAAAAAACCAGCGTGCAGTTGGTTTTGATACCCCTCTGAGAAAAATACTTGATTGCCTTTACCCCATCTTTTATCATAGGTACTTTTACGACAATATTTTCGTGCAGAGCGGCAAGTTCTTCCCCTTCTCGGATAATGCCCTCGTAGTCGGTAGCTACTACTTCGGCACTTACATCGCCTTCTACAAGCTGGCAAATTTTTACGTAATGCTCCAAAATATTTTGCTTGCCTGTAATGCCTTCTTTTGCCATAAGCGAAGGGTTGGTTGTTACGCCATCAAGTACGCCCAAGTCGTTGGCTTCTTGAATTTCTTTCAAGTTGGCTGTATCAATAAAAAATTTCATAAGCTATTTAGGTTTTGAATGAAAAGCCTGTGCAATATGGGGATATTTTTTCCAAAACTCAAATATGAACTTCAAAAAATTGTCATTGATTAGGTCTAATTTGCAGTAAGGAAATAGGAAATAAAAAGCCCGAAACAGGATTTATGTAAAACACAAAAAATTAAGAGAAAAAGTCCTTAAATTCAGAACTGCAAACGCTGTTTTTTTTGAAGCTAACTTGTTTTGTTATATTCGGCTTGCAGAATATCTTGCTTTTCTGTTAATTAGACTAAATCTTAATGAAAAAGTTGGGAATATTTTTGGTGTGGCTTCAAAAATTTTTAATTTTGCTCATTCAAAAAGAAGTTTAACATCTAAATTTCAAGGACTGTGGAAGAGTTCAAAGCAAACAGAGAACGTGCAACAGATGTTTACTCTAAACGAGTAAAGGCGGGAAAAAGAACCTACTTCTTTGATGTAAAATCAACCAGAGGTAGCGATTTTTATTTAACCATCACGGAAAGCAAAAAGCGTTTCCGCGACAATGGGTTTTATTACGAGAAGCACAAAATCTTTCTCTACAAAGAAGATTTTGGTAAATTTATTGAGTCTTTGGAGGAAGCTATTGCCAAAATCAAGGAAATGATGCCCGACTACGACTTCAACCAAGTTTCAGAAGAAGTATTTGAGGACTATGCCCTTGATGATGAAGAAAACAACAGCGACCTCAAATGGGACTAAAAACACCTTTCAACCCTGCCCCAAGCAGGGTTTTTTGATGCTCCTGCCCCTGTAAAAGAAAACTTGGGATAAGTCTGTTGCAAAAGCAAAAAGAGAGATACCAAAAAAAATTAGACACAAGAAATAAATCTTTTGAACTTCAAACTTTCAAACCCTTTAACGTCGAATAAGTTACAACTAAAAAAAAGGAAGAAACACCTATGCACTCATTAGATAGAACTACTCCACCCCAAGCTGAAAGAATTACCCATATCCCTATTGTTTTACCTCGTAAAATATATTTAACCAACCAACTACCCATTTATGCTATACACGCACCCGAACAAGAAATTCTTCAGATTTCTTGGGTGTTTGATGTAGGGGGCTATGATAGTGCCTTGCCTGCTCAATCTTTGTATGCTACCAAAATGCTCGCCGAAGGTACAATCCACAAAACAGCCCAAGAAATCAATGAAGCGATTGATGAGTTCGGAGCATTTTTGGATTTGCAATCTGATGCAGACCAAAGTTTCATTACGCTCTACACACCTGCACGTTACGCCGAAAACACTATTCCTACTATAGCAGAGATACTTTTTGAAGCCAACTTTCCTAATGAGGCTTGGCAGATTTTTCTTTCCAAAGAGCAAAAAAACTTGCAAATCAATTTGCAAAAAATCACTTTTTTGGCGGGCAGAGCCTTCTCTGAAGCCCTTTTTCAAAATCACCCTTACGGCAAAGTGCTTAGTCCCGAATTGCTTGCCAGTTATCCCAAAGAAGAAATTATCCGATTTTATCAAAATCAACTTTTGCAAAGCTCTTTTGCTATTTACCTTGCGGGCAATTTTTCAGAAAATACTTTACAAAGTTTAGAAAAGCACTTTTCCAAACTCTCTTACAAACCGCAACCCAAGAAGAAACTGCCTCTTGAAACTTATGCCCAAAAAGTTTTTGTAGAGAAAAATGATAGTATGCAAAACTCTTTGCGTGTAGGTAAATTGGCAATAGGAAGAACTCACGAAGATTACACCAAACTAAGTGTTTGCTCTACTATTTTGGGAGGGTATTTCGGTTCAAGGTTAATGCAAAATATTCGTGAGGAAAAGGGCTTGACCTACGGCATTTATAGTGTTTTGAGAAGTATGCGAATGGCTACCTACTTTGCTATCAGTGCCGATGTCCGAGTCGAAGCCTATCAAATAGCTTTGCAAGAAATTTACAAAGAAATTCAGATTTTACAGCAGGAAAAAGTAAGCGAAGCAGAACTAGAAAAAGTCAAGAATTATATGGCAGGTTCAATAGCAAACGAACTTACCAACGCCAACGCTCAAATGCACTTGCAGTCTATTATTCATTTACACCAATTGCCCGAAGACTATTACGAGCATTTTTTAGAACGCTTGTATGCAGTAAGTAGCGAAGATGTTTTGGCAGTTGCCCAAAAATATCTTGACTGCTCCCAAATGATAGAAGTTGTCGCAGGGAAAAAATAGCCTACACGTTTCTATACCGCCTCAATTCTTCGGTAAGTTGTTCAATTTTTTCTCTCAAGACCTGATTTTCTTTTTCCAAAAGGGTTATTCTGATGTCTTTATCTTCCCGATACTGATACAGAGCCAGCCCTTCGTCTATGATTTTTTTTAGTTCTTCTCTGTCCCAAGGTTTGGTTACATACCTATAAACATTTGCCTTATTGATAGCTCTTACTACTGCTTCAATATCGGAAAAGCCCGTAAGAATGATACGGATAATATTGGGAAATTCAGGAATAGTTTTCTCCAAAAACTCTGTGCCTGTCATTTCAGGCATTTTTTGGTCGGTGATAATGAGCTGAATAGCCTCTTGGTGCAAGATTTTGATAGCCTCTTGCCCCGAAATAGCCGTAAATATGTCGTAGTACCGCTTAAAGGTCATTTTGAAGATACGTAGATTGCTCTCTTCATCATCTACGTACAAGATTTTGTAACGGCGTTGGCTCGTGTCCATAATTAGAGTTCAAAAGTATATTTATCGCTACTGCTACTGCCTTTGATGATACCTCTTTCGGAGGTTTCAATGAAATTGATAATCAAATCGCGTTCTTGTGAAGGCAGAAATTCTTCTTTAATTTTTTGAATAGCATCAGTAGTGTTGTAACCCTTTTGAAAAATAGTTCGGTAAATATCTTGGATAAGCATAATTTGCTCGTTGGAAAAACCTCTACGGCGTAAGCCCAAAGAATTTACACCCGCATAGCTCAAAGGCTCTCTACCTGCTTTTACAAAAGGAGGTACATCTTTGCGTACCAGCGAGCCACCCGCTACCATTGTGTGTGTGCCTATACGTGTAAACTGATGAATGGCGGCAGTTCCGCCTACGATAGCGAAATCGTCCATAATGACGTGTCCTGCCATTTGTACGGCATTTACCAAAATGCAATTATTGCCAATAAAGCAGTCGTGGGCTACGTGTACATAAGCCATCACCAGCGTATTACTTCCAATGACAGTCTTTCCGCTATGAGCTGTTCCCCGATTGATAGTGGCACATTCGCGAATAGTGGTGTTATCGCCAATTTCGGCGGTAGAGTATTCGCCATTAAATTTGAGGTCTTGGGGAATGGCGGCAATGACGGCACCGGGAAAAATACGGCAATTTTGCCCTATTCTTGCACCATTCATTATGGTAGCATTTGAGCCAATCCAAGTGTTATCGCCAATGGTTACATCTTCGTAGATAGTAGCAAAAGGCTCAATAGTTACATTTTTGCCAATATTGGCTTTGGGGTGAATGTAGGCTAAATTGCTAATCATTTGTCTTTACGAGTAATGCTTGCTGTTAATTTGGCTTCACAAACCAATTTACCATTTACATAGGCTCTGCCGTCCATTTTTACAATACCTCTGCGAATAGGAGTTGTAAGAACACAATGGTAAATGATTGTATCGCCGGGAACTACTTTCTGATGAAAACGGCACTCATCTATGCGTAAAAAGTAAGTCCAATAATTAGAGGGTTCTTCGGTAGTGCTTAAAGCGAATATGCCACCCGTTTGGGCAAGTCCTTCTACTTGCAAAACGCCGGGCATTACGGGGTTATTTGGAAAATGTCCTTGAAAATACCACTCGTTCATAGAAACATTTTTCAAAGCGACTACCGACACATCATCAAGGTACAAGATTTTATCAATGAGTAAAAAAGGGATACGATGCGGTAGCATTGCCTCTATTTGTACAGCCTCTTTGATAGCAGGCAAATCAGCCGCATATACCATTCCTTGCTTATCTTTATTCTTTTTGATAGCGGCTTTGATGCGTTTGGCAAGTTCTACATTGGCGGCGTGCCCGGGGCGTAAGGCGTGTATATGCCCAATGAGCGGTCTGCCAACCAAAGCCAAATCACCTACCAAATCCAGCAATTTGTGTCGGGCGGGTTCATTGCTAAAATGTAGCTCTACGTTGTTGAGAATACCTTTCTGCACATCAACTTTTACAGAGGTTTTGCCTAAAAGTTGAGCAAGTTGGTTTAGCTCATTTTCGGGCATTTCTTTATCTACAATCACGATAGCGTTGCTCAAATCACCTCCTTTGATAAGCCCCCCTTTGTAGAGCATTTCAAGTTCGTGCAGAAAGCAGAAAGTACGGCAAGAAGCTATTTCGGTTTCAAAATGTTCAATTTTAGAAAGCTCTGCTTTTTGTATGCCTAAAACCTCGGAGTTGTAATCTACGGTAACTTGCAGTTCGTAATTGTAAGCGGGCTTGGCGGTAAGTTCTACGCCTCTTGCCGAGTCGGTGTAAGTGATATTTTCGGGGACATAGTAAAAATTGCGTACAGCGTCTTGCTCCGTAAGCCCTGCTTCTTTCAGGATACGAATAAACTGCATAGAACTGCCGTCCAAAATAGGCGGCTCGGGACCATCTATTTCAATGACAACATTATCAATTTGCAAACCTACAAGTGCCGCAAGGGTATGCTCTACGGTATAAATTCTTGCTCCATTTTGCTCTATGGTAGTGCCTCTTGAAGTATCAACTACATTATCTACATCTGCTTGTACAGTGGGTGAGCCCTCCAAATCAATTCTCTTGAACACAATTCCTGTGCCTGCGGGGGCGGGTAGAAAGGTCATTGTTGCATTTTTGCCTGTATGAAGCCCCACACCTGTTACACTGACCGACTTCGAGAGCGTATGCTGTTTGTAAAACATTTTTGAATAATTTTAGCAAGTAGATAAGTTTAGCAACTACAATGGGGCAAAGATATTACTTTTTTAGAATTTCAAAAAAGGAACGAAAAAAGAATTTTTTGGGCTTTTTGCACCTACAAAAGGAATTTTTCTTAATTTCGCTCAAAAATTTTCAGTGGCTTGGCAACTTTTGAAATCAAACTCCCCCTTTTTGAAGGACCTTTTGATTTGCTCCTGTTTTTTATTGAACGCGATGAGCTGGATATTTACGATATTCCTATCTCCAAAATCACCCAAGACTTTTTGGACTATATTCATCATTTAGAAAAATTGAACATTGAAGTCGCCAGCGAATTTATTTTAGTAGCAGGCACACTCGTAAGAATTAAAGCCAAAATGCTTTTGCCTCGCCCCGAAATTGATGAAAAAGGCAATGAAATTGACCCTCGCGACGAACTGATTAAACACCTTTTAGAGTATAAAAAATACAAAGGCATTGTAGGTGAGCTTGCCAAGCTGGAAGAGGAACGCCTACAAAAAGAAGCTCGCGGCAATATTATCGCTGAACTTAAAAAAATTGCCGCCGTGAGCAGTGTAGAAACCGAATTGCAAGATATAGACCTCTACAAACTGCTCAAAGTTTATGAAAAAGTAACAGAACGCTTCAAAAACAATGCTCGTACAGGGCAACATACCGTTTTGCAATATCCTTATAGCATTGAAAGACAGAAAAAGCATTTGCTCGAACGCCTAAATACCGAAAAAAGACTTGATTTTGAAGACATCATCAGTGAAAATCAGAGCAAAATATATTTCATTTATACATTTTTGGCTATTTTAGAAATGTTGCAAGAAGGAAGCATCAGCATATACGTAGGGCTTGACTTCAATAGCTTTTGGATAAAACCCTACGAACCCCAAGAACTTGTAGAAGTTCAGGTTTGAAAATTTACGTTTTGTAAATCAATTACTTCAATTTTGGCACTCAATTTTACCCAACAAATCTAAATCTATGGAAACTATTTGGCAATACATACAAACACTCACCAATTCCGAAGAGGTTATCAGCAGGGGTGGTTTGGCTTTGGTTTTTTTGATAGTATATCTAGAAACAGGCTGGTTTTTTGGTTTTTTCTTGCCCGGCGATTATCTCCTATTTTTGGCGGGTATGCTTTGCGATAAGTATTTGGGTGGAAATATTTGGATTGTATTTGGTGGAATTTTCGCTTCGGCAGTTTTAGGGAATTTTTCGGGATATGGTTTTGGTAAATTGGTGGGCAGGAACTTTGAAAATCGTAAGGAAACTTGGTATTTCAAACGGAAATACATTGAGCAAACCCGAGCATTTTTTGATAAAAATGGTGGTAAGGCTCTAGTTATTGGGCGTTTCCTTCCCATTATTCGTACGTTTGCTCCCTTACTGGCAGGAATGGCAAGAATGCCTCTTGCGTATTTTGCCATTTACAATATTATTGGAGCTTTGATGTGGTCAGGATTGCTGGTTTTAGGAGGCTACTACCTCGGACACGCTTTTCCTGCTATGGTCAATTATGTAGAATACGTAATTTTATTTTTCCTTGCAATTACTACCCTTACGCTTATCAAGGGATATTTGAGGCTCAAAAAACAAAACAAAGAAAGCAAAAAAGAAGTTTTAGACAACAATCAAGCATAAACGAATATGGCAACCACTTACAAAGTACCTACAATGGCAGAGCTTGCCGCAGAAGGCAAAACCCCCGATGTTCTTTTTTGGGTGGGTTGTGCAGGTAGTTTTGACTACCGCTACAAGCAAGTTACAATTGCTTTTGCTAAAATTCTCAATAAACTCAATATCAATTTTGCTGTACTGGGCACAGAAGAAAATTGCACAGGCGACCCTGCCCGCAGAGCAGGCAACGAGTTTCTCTTTCAGATGCAAGCTATTTCCAATATTCAAACCCTCAACAATTATGGTATAAAGAAAATTGTTACGGCTTGCCCACATTGCTTCAATACGCTCAAAAACGAATATCCTGAATTAGGAGGCAACTACGAAGTAATTCATCATTCCGAGTTTTTGCAACAACTCATCAACGAAGGGCGTATCAAGCTCAAAGAAGGGGGCGAATTTAAGGGAAAACGCATCACCTATCACGACTCTTGCTATTTGGGTAGAGCCAACGATATTTACGAAGCCCCTCGGGCAGTGCTAGAGGCTCTGGACGTAGCACTTGTAGAAATGAAACGTAGCCGAAGCAAAGGGCTTTGCTGTGGAGCTGGTGGAGCTCAAATGTTCAAAGAACCTGAAAAAGGCAATAAAGATGTAAATATTGAACGCATTGAAGATGCTCTGGAAACCAACCCCAACGCTATTGCTGTGGCTTGTCCTTTTTGTATGGTAATGATGACTGACGGCGTGAAAAACAAAGAAAAAGAAGCCGAAATCAAAGTGTATGATTTGGCAGAGCTCATAGAAAAGTCTATGGAATAATGCAAGACGAAATACAGAAAGAACTTGCCCACATTGAGCAAAGCCATAACATAAAAATCCTTTATGCTGTTGAAAGTGGAAGCAGGGCTTGGGGCTTTGCTTCCACCAATAGTGATTGGGACGTAAGATTTCTGTACATTCACCCGCTCGATTGGTACTTGCAAATAGAGGAATATAAAGACAATCTGGAAAAAATTTTACCCAATAATATAGACCTTGCAGGTTGGGAACTCAAAAAAGCCTTGCGTCTTTTCAGAAAATCTAATCCGCCGCTTTTAGAATGGTTGCAAAGTCCTATGGTGTATGCTGAAAAATACACCACTGCTAGCCAATTGCGAGCCTTACAACAGATTTATTTCAATCCCAAATCTTGCTTGCATCATTATTTGCATATGGCAGGTGGGAATTATAGAGATTATTTGCAGAAAGAGGTGGTGAGAGTAAAGAAATATTTTTATGTGCTTCGTCCTCTTTTGGCTTGCGAATGGATTTATCACGAAAAAACTATGCCACCCATACAATTTGCAAAGCTATTGGATACTCAAGTGAAAGATGAAGCCCTCAAAGTAGAAATTTTACGACTTTTGGAAAGAAAAATGGCAGGTGAGGAGCTAGATTTAGCCCCTCAAATTTCTATTCTCAACCATTTTATTGAACAAAAACTTGCTTTTTTCAACGATTATGTGAGAACTTTGGAAAAATCTTTGCCCCCTGATACCAACCAACTCAATATTTTATTCAAAGAAACCTTGCAGGAAGTTTGGCATTGTTTTTAGTGTAAATTGAAAAAAATGAATTGGATACAAAAACTTCAAGAACGCTGGAAAGTAAAAAGTGCTTGGCAAGTGCTTGTGATACTGATAGTTTTTGCTTGCACGGGTTTTACTATTCTTTTTCTTAAAAAACCTATCTACAATGTCCTAAACATCAATGAGCAAACGCCTACTTGGCAGAGGATAATCACTTGGATTGTGCTGATTTTGCCTCTGTATAATGTGCTTTTGCTAATGTACGGCTTCGTATTTGGGCAATTTAGTTTTTTTTGGCTTTTTGTCAATCGGTTATTTGGTAGATTGTTCTTTTTTTGGCGAAAGAAACAAGACTAACCTTCTTTGGCTACCAGTCTGAAATTTTCAAAAGTTTTGCCTTGCAGTTGTTTTTGCCAACGCTCAAATAATGGTTTTTCTAATGAAAACTCTCTATATTCATCAGGGTTCATAATAGGAATTCCCTTTACAATAGGATAGCTTCTTTGGCACTGCTTGCAGAAAAGCCAACCTTCTAAAATATTTTCTTGGGTATCTTGCAGGATAGTTGTAAGTTCCAAATCAGCTTTATCAAAAGGACAGCAGAGTTTTTGAATGGTATTTTTTCGCATAATTTTACCAAGTTTGAATTTCTTTACAATAGGTTTGTATTGCTTTCAGCGGATTTTCGGCACTCATAATTCCTGAAACAAGTGCCAATCCGTCAAAATATTCCTGAATGGTTTTTAATTGTGGCAATCTATCCACAGAAATACCACCTGCCAAAAAGATAGGTAGTTTGCTTATGGATTTTGCCTTCAAGATAGTTTCAAACTGCACCAGTTCGCAACTATTGGCAGTGAGGGAAGGAAACATTGAACAAAACGAAATGTAAGAAAACTGCTCTTTTTCTGCCCACTCCACTACACGCAAATCGTTGTTGGCAGTAATGCCCAAAAGTGTATTGGGGGGTAAAGATTTTCGGATATGCTCCCAATTTGGGGGTATTTTATCAAAATGTACGCCTGCTAAACTATCGTATTGCGATAAATAGTTCCAGCGATTATTGATAAGTACAGGAACATCTTTTTGCCAACACATAGAAACTATTGCAGGTATAATTTCCTTTGCCTGCTCTTCTGAAACAAAGTTATCCCAGATTTGCAGAGCATAGAGTTTTTCTTGCAAAGCAGAAGCCAATTTTTTTAGCAATTCAGATAGGGGTTTGGCAGGGTCAATTATCAGATAAATATCCTTCTTCATTTTCAAGAATTTTACTTCCAGCCGTTCTGATACGCTTTGAAAAAAGCTCCCCAGTAGGGGTCTGTATCAAAATAGGGCATATCTATCAGTTGTTCGTTTTGTAGTAATTTTTTGCCAAAGTTTTTAGGCTTAATTTCACCTATCACTGTTGCCTCAATATGTTCAGATTGTAGGCTTTGGATAATTTCGGGGGCTTTTTCGGGTTGGCAAGCTATTATCATTGCCCCTGCTCCTACGCAATACCGATAGTCCAAATCAAACAGACTGCAAACATTTCTGATTACTTCATTTGCAGGAATTTTATCATCATAAACCAAAACACCTTTATCTGCGGCGGTAACCATTTCATAAATAGCCCCCAATACACCTCCTTCGGTTACATCGTGCATAGCAGAAATGCCTCTTGATTTAGGCTCTCCCTTGCTTGCCAACATTGCTTCTTTCAAAGAAGAAGTTTCATAAAATAGTGAGGCGGCTTGTTGCTGAGTTTCTTTACCCAAGTGTTTTTCAAGTGTTTGCGGAAAACTCTTTGCTAAAATTGCTACTGATGAAATAGCCGCCTGTTTGGTAACTATAATCACATCTCCTTCGCGAGCTTGTGTAGAAGTAAGCACTTGGCTTGCGGGGCAAAAATTCCAAAAAGTACCCCCGCCTGCAATGGTAGAGTTTTGTCCTTCAATAAATCCTGTATGTCCTCCTGTAATAGCTACTCCTATTTCTTTGCAGAATTGATGAATATACCCCCAATAAGTTTTGAAATCCTCTTTTGAAAGCCAAGCAGGCAAGTTGAGTACCATTTGAGCAAACATTGGTGCAAAGCCTGTGGTTGCCATATCGTTGGCTATCAGATGCACCGAAAGCCAAGCCGATTCTTCCAAACCCAAGGAAGGAATAAGGGACAAAGGGTCGCTGGTAATTGCCATTACTTGGTTTTCAGATAGCTTAATGAGAGCAACATCTACTCCAAATTGTGGTTTTATTTGCACCAAAGCCTGCTCTGCTCCGCATTGCAATTGTATGACATTTTCCAAAAAATTTAGCTCAACTTTTCCTAAATGCTTTGCCATTATGCTACATCATTAAATTGAACATATAAACCGAAGAAATCGCCATAAGGAACTCCCCACTGCTGAACAGGAAACCATTTTGGCAAGCCTGTACAAGTCCATTCTATGCTGTAACTTCTTCCTTTCAAAGCCTCATCAATGATTTTGATGAGTTTTTGGGGGGTGTAAAAAGTAGCAGTAACATAAAATGGATTTTTGCCAAAAAATTGCTGTATGCGTCTGCGAACTACTTTCAAAGAGTTCCGATTCATCATACCCATAGCTATTCCATATTTAGCAACTCGGGCGGCTTCTTGTATTACCTGCACGGGCTTTTTGTAGTATTCAAAAGTGGTAATGAAAGCCAGAGCATCAAAGGTATGGTCTTTGAAAGGCATATAATGAGAGTCTGCCATTACAAGGTCGCCCTCAAAAAGTTGCAATGCTTGCGAAAGCATTAAAGGCGAAATATCCCCTCCTGTGGCTTCTATGCCAATATCTTTCCACCAACGCGTAAAACGCCCCGTACCACAGCCAAACTCTAAAAGTGTTTTGATACGTTTATCTTTGGAAACGAGTTGCTCCATTACTTTTTTTTGCCAAATTTCTGCTCTTTTATATCGCCCTTCGTACCAGAGTTCGTAGGTATCGGTATGCTCTCTGTTGAAGAACCATTCGGGGCGGTTTTGCCAGCTTTGCCAATGAGCAGGAATTAACGTAAGTTGTTTGTTGTTGCTATTTTCCATTGTTGCTATGATTTACAAATAAAAAAATCGCCCTTGTCAGACCAACAAGGGCGATAGCTATTGAATATGTTTCCCAATAATACAATTCAATTTGCAATCCCTTCGTTGGCATTATCCAAATCAGGTTTTTCGGGTATGTTCTCAGCCCTGAAAATCATCAGAGCACCCCGTTGCAATGATTTTCCCTAAAAACTAAACTTAAAGGCAAAAAGTTTCCAAAGCGAAAGAATATTTTTAACTACGCCTTTTCAATTTTAACACTTACCGCAAGATTTGTATTTTTTGCAACGGCTCTTTATCCTGATGAAAACTTTATCTGAAAATTTATAGCACTATGCAAATTGCTAAAATATTTGTATTTTCAAGGCTCAAAAAAGCATTATTCAGTGGCAAAAACAAAAACGACCTTTTTTTGTCAGAGTTGTGGCTATCAGTCGCCGAAGTGGCTGGGCAGATGCCCTTCTTGTCAGCAGTGGAATACCTTTGTAGAGGAAATTGTAGAAAAAACCGAGCCTACGAAAGGAGAATGGAAAAGTAGCACTTCCACCAAAATCAGTAATAAACCCAAATTGCTTGCTGAAGTAGATTTTGAAGCACAACCTCGCTTGCTTACTTGCGATAAAGAACTCAACAGAGTTTTGGGAGGAGGTATCGTAGCAGGCTCTTTGGTGCTTATTGGTGGCGAGCCGGGTATCGGAAAATCTACGTTAATGCTTCAAATTGCTTTGGGTTTGCAGGGAAAGCGAGTTTTGTACGTTTCGGGAGAAGAGAGCGAACAGCAAATAAAAATGAGAGCAGAACGCTTGGAACAAAAAGGTGCAGAATGTTATTTGCTTTGTGAAACCTCTACACAAAATATTTTCAAGCAAATTGAAAATTTAGAGCCTGATGTAGTAGTGATTGATTCCATTCAAACGCTTCATTCGGCTTTTATTGAATCTTCGGCGGGTAGTATTTCGCAAGTGCGTGAATGTACGGCTGAACTAATGAAATTTGCCAAAGAAACTGCTACCCCTGTTTTTCTGATAGGGCACATCACCAAAGAAGGCACATTGGCAGGTCCCAAAGTTTTGGAGCATATGGTAGATACGGTTCTGCAATTTGAAGGCGACAGACATTTAGCGTATCGCATTTTGCGTACCACCAAAAATCGCTTTGGTTCTACTTCCGAACTGGGTATTTACGAAATGCTCGCCACAGGCTTACGCGAAGTAAGCAACCCTTCGGAAATTCTGATTTCGCAACGAGAAGAAACTTTGAGTGGTGTGAGCATCGGAGCAACTTTGGAAGGTAACCGACCTCTGCTGATAGAAGTGCAGTCTTTGGTAAGTCCTGCTACTTACGGAACACCTCAACGCAGCAGTACGGGTTTTGATAACAAACGCCTCAATATGCTACTAGCTGTCTTGGAAAAAAGAGGGGGCTTTCGTTTAAGCACACAAGATGTTTTTTTGAACATTACAGGAGGTTTGCGAATAGAAGACCCTGCCATTGATTTAGCCGTCTGCTCTTCGGTTGCGTCTTCGTATGAAGATATTCCCATTTCGCCAAAAATCTGCTTTGCCGCCGAGGTAGGTTTGGGAGGAGAAATTAGAGCTATTAGCCGAATAGAAAACCGCATCAGCGAAGCTGAAAAGTTAGGTTTTGAAACTATTTTTATTTCCCGCTACAACCTGAAAGGCTTACAGACCTCGCAGTTCAAAATTCAAATCAAGGCTATGAGCAAACTTGACGAGGTATTCAGAGCAATCTTTTGAGAAGCATTTCCTGCTTGGGTTCGGGGAAATTCATTGTAAAATGTGGTACTGAAATAGCGGCAAGAAGTTTCTGCTTGCTAATATCGGGGAATAAATCGGAATGAACCTGAATATTTTGCACTTTACAGAGCTTCGCCCAGCCCTTGCCTTGCGGGGTGGTGTGGAGGAGCGTTCCTCTTCGCCACTGATAAAAATGAAAAGGTAGCCAAGCTGTATTGATATAAAAAGGTATGCCAAATGCTTTGAGTTCGGCACTGAAAAAGTTTCTACCTTGCTTTTCTACTACGAAACGTTCAAATCCCTTTTCTGCTTTTTCCCAACGAAAATCCGCCAGTTCTTTGGGAATTCCCCAGTTTTCTATGCCATTATACACACTATCGTAAGTAGAAACATAAATTTTGGAAATATGAAAAGCCTTTCTCTGCTTGAACTGAAAAAGTCCGGGGATAAACAAAAGTTCCTGATATGCTCCCACAGGTGAATCGCTATAATCCACGAGCATTACACTGCCCACAATTCCCCTGAATTTTCCTAATAAACCTTCGGGTAGAAAGCCGTTTTTTTCAACAAATTCTTTTTCAAAACGATAAAGTAAGATGTAACCTTTGCCGTGCAGGCTCCAAGGTGGTCGGGCAATAATAGAAAGTATGTTATCCATACATTAAGATTTTGAAGGATTTTTATGTTCAAAGGTTAGAAGTTCAAAGGTTCAAAAGTTGAAGTTAAAGCTCTACTTCATTCAGATGTCTAAAATCCCGTTTCCTGCTTCTTGTTTCCTGTTTCCACTGCAAATAAACCTGAAAAATACGTATTTTTAACACACAATCTATCATTTCTTTCACAAAACTGCAAACAAGAAAGCAAGGTTTCGTCTTTTTTTGTATCTTTGCACCTTCAAAAATATAACCCCCTATGAATATCCGAAATATTGCGATTATTGCTCACGTAGATCACGGCAAGACTACCCTCGTGGATAAAATGATTCATTCTGCCAAACTTTTCAGGGAAAATCAACAATTTGATGACCTGATTTTAGACAACAACGAGCTGGAACGTGAGCGTGGTATTACGATTGTTTCCAAAAATGTTTCTATTCGTTACAAAGATACCAAAATCAACATCATAGATACCCCCGGACACGCCGATTTTGGTGGCGAAGTAGAGCGTGTCTTGAAAATGGCTGATGGTGTATTACTCTTGGTAGATGCCTTTGAAGGTCCTATGCCTCAGACACGTTTCGTGCTTACCAAAGCCATTCAGTTGGGTTTGAAGCCTGTTTTGGTTATCAATAAAGTAGATAAACCCAATTGCCGCCCCGATGAAGTACACGAAGCCGTGTTTGATTTGATGTTTAACGTAGGGGCAAATGAAGACCAATTGGATTTTGTAACCCTTTATGGCTCTGCCAAACAAGGTTGGATGAGCTATGATTGGAAACAACCTACCACCGATATTACCCCTCTGCTGGATACCATTTTGAAAGTTATACCAGCCCCCAAAACCCAAGAAGGTTCTTTACAGCTACAAATTACTTCTTTGGATTATTCTAACTTTTTGGGCAGAATTGCCATTGGGCGTGTGTATAGAGGCGAAATCGCCGTAGGTATGCAAGTAGCTTTGTGCAAAGCTGATGGCTCTGTAAAAAAGATGCGTGTGAAAGAATTGCAAACCTTTGAGGGCTTGAACCGAGCCAGTGTAGAAAAAGTACAGGCAGGAGATATTTGTGCCGTAATTGGTCTAGAAGAATTTGAAATCGGTGATACCATTGCCGATATAGAAAACCCTGAACCTCTGCCGCGTATAGCTATCGATGAGCCTACAATGAGTATGCTTTTCACTATCAATAACTCGCCTTTCTTTGGTAGAGATGGCAAATTTGTAACTTCAAGACACTTGCGAGATAGGTTGCTCAAAGAAACTGAAAAAAATCTTGCTTTGCGTGTAGAATTTACCGACCGCGAAGATACCTTTATTGTTTATGGAAGAGGTATTCTGCACCTTTCCATACTCATTGAAACAATGCGAAGAGAAGGCTACGAACTGCAAGTAGGACAGCCACGCGTACTATTCAAGGAAATCAATGGACAAAAACACGAACCCATTGAAACCCTTGTAGTTGATGTTCCTGAAAATGTAGCAGGTAAAGTAATAGAACTTGCTACCCAACGCAAGGGTGAGCTTATGGTAATGGAGCCCAAAGGCGATTTGCAACATTTGGAGTTCAAAATTCCTTCTCGTGGGCTGATTGGCTTGCGAAACTTGGTGCTTACTGCTACCCAAGGCGAAGCCGTAATGACACACCGCTTTATTGGTTACGAACCTTACAAAGGCGATATTCCTGAGCGTACCAGTGGCTCGCTGATTTCCAAAGACACAGGTCCCGCTACGGCTTATTCTATTGATAAACTGCAAGATAGAGGTAAATTTTTCATTGACCCCGGCGAAGAAGTGTATGGTGGGCAAATCATTGGCGAACATACACGTGGCTCCGATTTGGTTGTGAATGTACAGACAGCCAAAAAACTTACCAACGTGCGTGCCGCTGGCTCTGACGAAAACGTAAAGATTGCCCCCAAAGTGCAGTTTTCATTAGAAGAGGCTATGGAGTACATTCAGAAAGATGAATACGTAGAAATTACGCCTACGGCTATTCGTATGCGTAAAATCTATCTTGATGAAAACGAAAGAAAAAGAATGGAAAAAGAGTTTAGTTAGGTAGCTATGCAAAAGTTTCTTATTGTAGGGCTCGGCAATATTGGTTTGGAGTATGCTCTTACTCGGCATAACATTGGTTTTATGGTAGTTGATAAACTTGCTTTTATGCAAGAAGCTACTTTCAAAACCGACCGCCTCGCCGATGTTGCCGATTTTAAGCATAAAGGCAAACATATTTTTCTCATCAAGCCTTCTACTTATATGAATTTGAGTGGTAGGGCGGTAAATTATTGGAAACAAGAACTGAAAGTTCCACAGGAAAATATTTTGGTAATCACTGATGATGTGGCTTTACCTTTTGGAAAAATTCGCTTGCGTAGCAAAGGCTCCGATGGCGGACACAATGGGCTGAAAAATATTCAAGAGGTACTTCAAAGTCAGGAATATGCTCGTATGCGTATAGGGGTAGGCAACAATTATCCCAAAGGTATGCAAGCTGAA
Organism: uncultured Cytophagales bacterium; assembly: GCA_964654605.1. Classification (GTDB taxonomy): domain Bacteria; phylum Bacteroidota; class Bacteroidia; order Cytophagales; family Thermonemataceae; genus Raineya. Next base: position 73,427 of record CAZZLW010000052.1, read on the forward strand.
TATGTACTTAGTCCTTTTTCTGTCGATGAGCAAAAAGAGTTGCCACAAATTTTAGAAACTGCTTCCCAAGCGGTACTCACTTTTTGCTTGGAAGGCATTAGCAATGCAATGAATAAGTTTAATAGTAAAGGGTAAAGCTATCAGATTAAGAAGCCTGCGAGGTGGCATACGTTGCGAAACGTTCTTCGTCGTAGATGGTTTGTAAGAAAGAAGATTCAAAAACCTTAAAGCCTCCTTGCAATTTGCAGGCATCTTTGCCAAGTTGGTACATTGCTACGGCTACGGCTTTGGCTTCTATGGGGCGATACTTTTTCAATCCTCCCACCATCATAAATTCAAGTCCTTTGGCTATTACTTTGCCTATTTCTTCGCCCAATCTAAATTCCGACCTTTCGCCAAGAAGCAAAGAAGGGCGAATGATATGCGTACTTTTGAATTGTAAATGCTCAATGGCTTCCTCTACTTCGCCTTTTACCCGATTGTAGTAAAAAGTAGAACTTTTACACGCTCCCATAGCAGTAACTATGGAAAAGTGACTTGCACCATTGAATTTTGCGATTTTGGCAATTTCAGTAGGATACACAAAATCTACTTGATAAAACTGCTCTTTGGTTTTGGCTTTCTTGATAGTGGTTCCCAAACAGCAATACACATCATTGGCTTTGATAAGATGAGCATAAGCCTCCAAATTTTCAAAATCAATAATGTGTTGGGTGAGTTTGATGTGTTGCAGAGGTATAGGCTTGCGGGTAAGAACAATAACTTCCTGATAGTAGTCATCTGCAAGCATTTGCTCCAAAAGGAGAGAACCTACCAAACCCGTAGCACCTACGAGTAAGGCAGTTTTTTTATGCGAACAGCCCATTAGAACAACTTGGTTGAATTAGCACTTTTTCATAAAAATAGCTTGCAAATATAACAATTTTTTTGCGAAAAAGCTAAACTTGTAAAGAAATTTATTGCCAGAAACTTACTCTACCCAAGTAACTTTTTCCTGAATTGGTTTGCGAGAGCTATCGGGAGAGGGTTTGGTGATATGTCCCACGTACAAGAAACCTAAAAACTTATCATTTTCGCCAAGACCAAAAAAAGGCTTTGCTTCGGGATAATACGTAATGCCTCCACTGCCCCAGTACACTCCTACATTGTAAGCGGCGGCAGTAAGATACATATTCTGAACGGCACAAGCTACGGCTTCAATCTCCTCTATTTCAGGTACTTGTTCGTTTCTTTTCATTCCAATAGCAATGATATGCGAGGCTTTGAGCGGCTTGGTAGCAAGCATTTGGTAGGTTTTTTCATTAAAAGCCTCCCCCTGATTTTTTTCTTTATACAAATTTGCCTGAAAATCGGCGAGTTTTTTTAGTCCTTCGCCTGTAAAAACCACAAAACGCCAAGGTTCTGTTTTTTTGTGCGTAGGAGCCCAATTAGCATTTTCAAGCATTTGCCAAATGATAGCATCATCTACTTTTTTACCCACCTCAAATTGTTCGGGATAGGTGGAGCGTCTGTTGCGTATAATTTGATTGATTTCCATAGCTGTTTTTTTACTTAGTCGTTGCTAACGTTAAGGATTTCCATTTCAAAATAAATGGGGTCGAAAGGGAAAATGACAAAAGCTCCTGTTCTTGGATTGGTAGAGCCTGTTCCTCTGTATGCCTGGTTAGAGGGAATAAACAAATAACCTTTTTCACCGCGTTTCATCAGTGGCACACCCACTCGCCAGCCGTTAATAACATTGCCGATAGGTTTGAAAGTAAAACTTTGGCTTGCATCAAAAATGGTATTATCAATCACTCGGCGTCCAATGTATTTCACGGTTACTGTGGAAGAATCGCGTATCAAGTCGGTAGTGCCTACGTCTGTAAGGCTAAAAATTACGCCATCTTTATTTTGTGTAACAGGCAAATTGAGTTCAGCAATTTTTTCTGCGATAAATTCAGTTTCGCTTTTCAAATCAACCAGTTCCAAATCTACACGAATAGCTGAATAAGGTGGCAAAAACGGCGAAGAAGCTGTACCATAACCCAAAGTGTGGTTCATCAGTAAGATAGCTTTTTGCCCTTTGAACATTTTTTCTTTACCCAGTTGCAAGAAAATATCAATACCACGTGGAGTAATCAAGGCTCTGCTGTTGCCTGTGGGATTGAGCAGAGCAACCGTAAGCGTTTTGTTTCCTGATAGTTTGTAGTTGGTATCAATGGGTGTTTCCGAAGGAATTAGACGTGTTTCGTATTTGATAATGACGTGGCGGAAAGTGGTATCGGGTGTTCTGCTTTGAGGTGTGCCAGATACTTGGTAATAAATACCATTTTCATCTTTTTGCATTTGCAAACCCTTTTGGGCAATGTAGCTCTGAATTTCTTGCTCATTGCGAGCAAGTTGCTCTGCCAAAAAGTCGGCATTAGGGTCTTTGCGTTTGCAGGCAAAAAGCACTATCAAGCCTATAATAGCGATAAAAATATTCGTTTTCAAGTGTCTCATTGGAAGTCTGAAAATTTATACCAAGATTTACTTTTGGTTTAAGTTTTTATTGGGTTTAATATCTATCAATTCTACTTCAAAAAGCAAGGTAGAAAAAGGAGGGATAGTTTCTCCGCCGCCCATTGCACCATAGGCTAATTTTGAAGGAATAAGCAGTTGGGCTTTTTCACCTTTGCGTAGTAGGGCAATACCTTCGTCCCAGCCCTTGATAACGCTACCCATTCCGAGAACAAACTGCAATGGCTCTTTTCTGTTGAGTGAGCTATCAAAAACCTTGCCATCTAAAAATTTGCCAGTGTAATGTACATACACGGTATCGTATGCTTTGGCTTGGGGATTTTCAGGTGCCGTTTTGGTAATTTTGTAGTAAAGCCCCGAAGCCGTTTTTTGCATTTCAAGTTTGTTTTCTTTGATATAGGCTTCTAATTTGCTTTCTTCTTCTGCTTCTTTCTTTTTCAAATTTTCTTGTTGTCTTTGTTCGGCGAGTTGGGCATCTTTTTGGACCTGCTCTTTGGTTTTCTTGCCTGTAATTTTTACCCAATATTCAAAATAAACATTCTTTTTGCCTTGTCTTTGCATTTCTTGGGCAAATTGGTCAAAGAATGGGTATTTTTTTACCAAAGTATCCAAAGAAACCTTAATTTTTACACTATCGCCTATTTGCAAGAAGGGTAATACTTCGGTAGGCAAACCTTTTTCTCCTTTGACAGGTATAGAGAAACCATTTCTTAAAGAAGAATCCAGCAAAGCACGTTTGTAGCTATTATCTACTTCAAAGGTATCCAATTTGCTAATAAGATGTATCATTGCATACTCACCTTCTTTGAGTTTTTCGCCTTTGGGGTTGCGTTCAAGAATTTGAAATATCACCCCCGAAGGAAGTCTTTCTTCGTTTTTATCGTTTTTACGAGGTTTCTCACAAGCGAAAAAAGCAAGAATTAGTGCAAAAAAGGTAAGTAGATTTTGATGGCGGTTCATAGAGTTTTCGGTTGAAAGGGTTTGTATATGATAAAGTTTCTAATTTACATTTGCACGCTCAAAAGTTCATTTTTTTTGCTTTCAATAATTTCTAAAAACTTCTTTTCGGTTTCTTGTAGGCTCAAATAGCAAGTACCACCTGCGGCGTTTTTATGCCCACCACCATTGAAGTATTCAGCGGCAAGGTCATTTACCGAAAAGTCGCCCACAGAGCGGAAAGAAAGTTTTATATTTTCGCCTCTATCAATCATAATGGCGGCGAGTACAATGCCTTCAATAGAAAGAGCGTAATTTACAACTCCTTCGGTATCGCCTGTTTGCGAATGAAAGCGATTGAGTTCATCAGCCGTTATGGTAATGTAGGCAGTACGCAATTCGGGCAATACTTTGAGTTTTTGGCTGAGTACATAGCCTAAAAAACGCAATCTCAATTCCGAATTGCTATCGTAAATACGATTATGGACTTTGGTAGTATTAACGCCAATGTCAATTAGCTCACCAGCAATCTCGTGAACTCTGCGGGTAGTAGTAGGGTGCTTGAAAGAACCCGTATCGGTAAGTATGCCTGCATAAAGAGCCTCACCAATGGGTACATCAATCTTATCTTTATCACCCAGCTCGCCAATGAGTTCGTAAATGAGTTGGGCAGTTGCGGCGGCTTTGATATCGTGGTAGCTAAAAGTAGGCTGAATAGAAGGGTTAATGTGGTGGTCTATGAGCAAAGTTTTTGTTGAACCATTCACACGCTGAAATACAGGAGCAATTTCTTCTAAACGAGGATAGCAAGAAAAATCTAAATAGCAAACTAAATCTGCTTTCTTGACAATCTGCTCTATTTCGGCTGTATTTTTTTGGTTGTAAATAAGCACTTCTTCGTTGCCGGGTATCCAATGCAAAAACTTGGGATAATCACTTGGAGAAATAACTTTTACATTGTGTCCTAATTTTTTCAAATACCCCGCCCACCCCAAAGATGAACCCAAAGCATCTGCATCAGGTTTGTAGTGTGTAGTAATAACGATATTTTTAGGTGTGGCTAAAAACTCCTTCAACTGACTTACATTTTCCATCACTGCCAATTTGGAACGCAAAGTTGCAAAAATTCAATCCGAAAAACAACTTTTTCTGAAAAAATTACTCGTTTCGTAGCTTACGTGCCAATTCCTCTACTTGTTTTTGTAGGTCGTTTTCTTTTTGAAGCGGTCTGAGCGAAAGCAAGTCGGGTTCTATGCTCGTGATAATCTGTTCTAAATTTTCAACTCGCTGACGCAAACGCTCATTTTCTTGCAAAAGAAAATCAATATTCTTGCGGTCTTTTTCTGAAACTCCCCCCTTTTCCAATTCCATTCGCTTTATTTTTACGTAATAGCCGCCTATAATAGCTACCAAAGGAATAGAAAACACTAAAACAGAGGTGATGATTGCGGGATTTAAGAAAACAAGCCAAACGTTCATACGCAAATCAAATTTGGGCAAAATTACAAGTTTTTAGCTGAAAATCAAAGTTTCAGGCTTTGCAAAAGTTGTTTGTAAGCCTCCTCGTGGCGATGTGTAGGCAATTGGCAGGCTTTATTGAAACAAACGTAAAAAGTGCTTTGCTTATGGATTGCCGTTCGGTTTTCCAGAAGAGGAATTTCTGCATCAGCATCGGGGCTTGCGGCAAGTACCTTGTTGGGGAAAAAATATTTTTCCAGATTTCTGCAAGCTTCTTTGTAGTTTTCGCCAATAATTGCGACTTCGGCTGTGGGTGTAAGCGTATAGGTAAAAAGCAAAGCCCAGTTGGCTGTAAATTCCGCATTTTTGAGCAAAAGTTGTTTTATTTGCGATAGTATGCCTATGGCTATTTCCTGATAGTTCTGCTTTTCAAGCAAAATGCCCAAGAAGTACAAATTATGAGCCATTATGGAATTGGAAGCAGGAATTACATTATCAAAAATCTCTTTTTTACGAGCAATGAGCCTTTCGGCAGAGCTATCGGTATAGAAAAACATTCCTTCGTTGTAGTCGTAAAAATTTTGCAATGTATAATCGCAAAGTTTTTGAGCCAAAAACAAATATTTTTTTTCAAAAGTTGCCTGATACAGGGCTACGAGTGCCTCAATGGTGCAAGCATAATCTTCTAAAAAAGCTCTTTGTTTGGCTTCATTGGCTTTATAGCTAAATGTATGATACAAAAATCCTTCTTGTGCGTTGTATAGTTTTGCCAGCAAAAACTCTGTATGGTACAGAGCGGTTGCCAAAAATTCTTCGTCCTCAAAGGCTTTGTAAGCATCTATAAGTCCTTTAATCATCAGAGCGTTCCAAGAAGTAAGAATTTTATCATCGCGTCCGGGGGCTACTCGTTTTTGCCTAATTTTGAGCAAAGTGGCTTTCCATTTTTTGACTTTTTCCTGCAACTCTTGCAAAGGAATTTGATGTTTTTGGGCAAATTCTTCGTCATTGAGCGTTTTGTACAGAATATTATTGGCATATTCCCAATTGCCTTGTGGCAAAACGTTGTAGTAGGCACAAAAAAGTTCTGTATCCTCGCCCAAAATTTCTACAAGATGCCTTTTTTTCCAAACATAATACTTTCCCTCCTCCCCTTCGCTATCGGCATCAAGAGCAGAAAAAAATCCCCCTTCGCTTGCTTCCAGCTCCCTTTGCACAAATTCAAAAATTTCGTAAGCTACTTCTTTGTAAATAGGATTTTTACTAAAATGATAGGCTTCGGCGTATAGTGTGAGCAGTTGGGCATTATCGTAGAGCATCTTTTCAAAATGAGGCACAAACCATTCGGCATCTACCGAATAGCGGGCAAAGCCGCCGCCCAAGTGGTCGTAAATGCCACCGAAAGCCATTTTTTGTAAAGTCAGATGTAAGTGCTTTTCAGCTTCGGCATTTTTAGTCAGAAAAGCATACATTAACAAAAAACGCCAAATGCTCGGCATAGGGAATTTGGGGGCTTTATCAATACCGCCGTGCAAGCCATCAAAGTTTTTGGCAAGATTTTGGTACATTTGCTCTAGTTCGGCGAAAGTATTTGGTGAGTTTTGGGGTTTTAAGCCATATTTTTGTACTTCGCTTTGGTTGAGAAATTGAGAAAACTCGCGAGCCGATTCCAGCAGTTCCGCCCGATTTTTCTGAAAAGCGGTGGCTATATTCAAGAGCAAATGTTTCCAATTTTGAGGCGGGAAGTAAGTACCTCCATAAAAAGGGGTTTGGTCGGGCATTAGAAATACATTCAGAGGCCAGCCACCTCGCAAACCCATAGCGTGAATGGCGTCCATATAGATATTATCCACGTCAGGGCGTTCTTCTCTATCTACTTTGATACACACAAAGTATTGATTCATAATATCAGCGATTTCTTTGCTTTCAAAACTTTCTCGCTCCATAACGTGGCACCAGTGGCAGGTAGAATAACCAATGCTTACAATGATAGGTTTATCTTCTTGCAAAGCCTTTTGCAAAGCCTCTTTGCCCCAAGGATACCAATTTACAGGATTATGAGCGTGTTGAAGTAGATAAGGGCTGGTTTCGCGAGCAAGTGCGTTCATTTTTTTGAAATTTGATAAGTATTTACGTTGAAGCAGAATTAGGCTCAAATAGCTATGAGTGTTGTGTTAAGAAGCTATTTGTGAAGTTAGTTTTACTAAGTTGCCATTTTGTAGTACGGGTACAACGTCATACACGTCTTTTTGCAAACAAAATTCAATATCTTTTTGTATGCCTAAATTTTTCAGGCGTTGTACGTGAGAGCAAAGACTTACAAAACCGAGCAAATCGCTTTGGTTTTTTTGGTATAAAGGTTGAGCCAAAAGAGCCGAGTCGTTGGAAATTGTAAAATTTTGAGAGGCTAAAATATCTACCAAAGCTCCTGCAAAAAGTGTATCTTCTACATTTATGTTTCCTTTCCAACCTGCACAAGCTACCAGCACATCTTTTTTCTGCTCGGCAAGATAGCTGGCTACTGCGGATAAATTCAGAAATGCTCCTACAATGATTTGTTCCGAATTTTCGGAAAGTTTGATAACTTGCGTGCCATTGGTAGTAGTAAAAGCTATTTTTTGCCCTATCAGATGCTTTTCCATATAGCTGAAAGGCGAATTTCCTAAATCAAAGCCTTCTACTTGCTTTCCGTCTCTTTCGGCGGCAATGTAATAACCTTGGCTTTTCATTGCTCGGCAAGTTTCAATATCTTGCAAAGGCAAAATGCTTTCTACTCCGCAAGCTATAGCCGTAACCATACAAGAAGTAGCTCGCAAAATATCTACCACTACTACGGTTTTATGCGTGAGCGTATGCAAAGGAAGCAAGTTCGGAGAAAGACAAACTTCAAGGGTAGGCATCAAAGACCAAATTTTCCAAAATCTAAATTGGGCATATCAGGCATAATACCACCTGCTACATTCTGAAAGTGTTCGGCGATTTTACTTTCAATTTCTTGCATAGCTTTATTGACAGCCGCCGCAATCAGGTCTTGCAACATTTCTTTTTCTTCGGGTTTGATGAGTTCGTTATCAATTTCTATGCTTACTACTTGTCTGTTGCCATTTACGGTGGCTTTCACAAGTCCCGCCCCTGATTCGGCAGTAGCCGAAATATATTTTAGCCCTTCACGAGCTTCTTGAAGTTTGGTTTGCAATTCTTTTACCTTACCCACCAAATTGCCCAAATTGAAATTCATATTTTCAGTGCATTAAGTTTTAAGAATAATACGGACTTATCATCAAATACACAATTACACCCGTAATAGAAACGTACAACCAAACAGGATAAGCGATTTTAGTCATTTTTTTGTGTTTGGCAAAATCTTTTTGCAAGGCATAGTACAAAGCCAAAAGCACAAAGCGTACTACCCCAATAGAAAGCGTAATATGGCTAATGAGTACAAATAAATACAGAGGTTTCCAGCCATTATCGGGATAAACCGTGCTTTCGTTAGAAAAATGATACAATACATAAGTTACCAAAAACAAACTACCCAGCGTAAAGGAGGCAAGCATTACGTTTTGGTGTGCTTTGATTTTCTTTTGCTTAATAAAAATAAGTCCTAAAATAAGCAAAATGGAGGTCAAGGAGTTAATAATAGCGTTCAGATGTGGCAGAAACTTTGTCCATTCACCTAAATTTACTTTGATACGAATACCCAAAAGCACTGCTACCGCCACAGGAATAGCAACGGAAAATACATTTACCAAAGTTTTATTAAGCAGTTGAGGTTTGGTAGTTTCGGTTTGCATAGCTGAAAATTTTTGATACAAAACAAAGAAAGCCTTCAAAAGGTTTCAAGACCTTGAAACTTTGCTATTTTTAAGTTGGAAAGAGTCCAAAAAATTTTTTTGCTCTTCTTCGGTAGGATTGCGTTTGGTATGAGAAATACCCAACTGATACAAACGATTACCCACCAAATAAATGCGATACACCAAAAAGCTATTTTTTTGGCTACCTGCTTTTAGAGAAATACCAGGAAAGCCGCTGATTTCAATTTCTTTATTTTCAAAAATTTCTTCTTGTGGGAAGCCCATTTTATCAATTACTTGCTTTTCCTGATTTTGTAAGAACTTTTTTGCCCCCATTTTTTGAATAACCCCTTCTTTGTAATCTCGGAAATATAGAATGTAATTTACCGAATCGCCCATTTGTACCGAATATTCTACATCTCTATCGGTAGAATCTTCTACGCGTACAGGCATAGCAGGGAAATTGATAACAAAATCCTCTTCTTCAATAGTAAAATGGGCAGGGGTAGCCAGTTCGGTAGTATCAGGCTGAATTTTAGAGGCTTGCGTACTATCTTTGGTCAGAGTATTGTTTTTTTTGTCTTGATTTTTGCAAGCAAAAAGGCTTAAAAAAAGTAGAAGCAAAGAAAGGTGTTTCATAAGTGTAAGCAGAAAATATGATTTTTTTGGGTATCGCAAAAGTATAAAATTTGATTGGGAAAACAAAAAATCAGAGGGGCAAATACAATTCAAGGCAAGTGTATTGATTTTCTTCGCTTGTGAGTGTGATAGAACCTTGCAGTTTTTCTATGGATTTTTTTACCATATAAAGCCCCAATCCGTTGCCTTGCGAATTTTCATTGCCTCTGAAAAACATCTCAAAAACTTTGGAATGTAAATAAGTAGGTATCCCTTGCCCTTTGTCGCTGATGCGAATGAGATAATTTTTTCTCTGTTTTTCTGCAAAAAAGTCTATGGAAATTGGCTCGCCTTTTGAGAAAATAAGGGCATTTTCCAAAATGTTTTCCAAAGAAATTTCCAAAAGAAATGCGTCTGTGCTAATATCGCTGATGCCTTGAAACGTAAAAATAACTTTTTCTCGCTCAATATTCCACTTCCGACAAACCCTTTCCAAAATTTCAGAGGTAAATTGTTTTATGGCAATTCTTTGCGGACTAACCTCGTAATGATTGATTTGGTAAAGTTGAGAAAGTTTCCTCAGCAGAGAATCCATTTTGGTAAGCGTAAAATGGATTTTGTCAAAAATGCTATGCGTATTATCGTTAGGGTTATCCATTTTACCCAGCAGGCACAAGCCCATCATTGTCGTAAGCGGACCTCGCAAGTCGTGAGCGAAGCGATACATATACGTTTCCAGTTCCTGATTCGCTTGCGATAGTTTTTGGGTACGCTCTTTGATGATAACTTCCAGATTTTCGTTGAGAGCCAGAAGTTCGGCATTTTGTTGTTCTATGGTATTTTTTTGGGAGTTGATTTCATCATTTTTTTGTTGGAGTGTCTGCGAAAAGCGTTGGATACGTTTGGCTCTATGAATAGCGGCAATGGTGAGGGCTACAAAAAATACAATTACCAGCAAATAAATGATATTTTGCAACAAATCGTTTTGGCGATGCATAGCGATTTCGGCTTCGCGTTTTTGCAAATCTCTTTTGCGTTTTTCTTCTGCAATGATAGAGGATTTGTCCGCTTTTTCAATAGTATCACGGATTTGCTTATGTTGCATTAGGTATTTGTAGGCATTGGGATAGTCTTTTTTGGCTTCATAAATTTCGGCAAGGGTGATAGAGGCTTCTTTAATTCTACGCTTTTGGGCATACTTGCGAGCTAATTGCAGGCTTTGTAGCGAATAAAAAAGAGCCGAGTCCAAATTTTTTTTCTGTAAATAGGCTATTCCCAAATTGTTGAGGGTGGCTATGCTTCTTTCCTCTAAATGGTATTTATCTCGAATGGCTTTTGCTTTGAGCAAATATTTCAGAGCAGAATCAGGCTCTTTGAAATCGTTGTAAATGAGTCCGATGTTGTTGTAAGAAACGGCTATATCTTGCTCCAATCCTAATTTTTTTTGCAAAGCTAAATTTTTGAAAAATATGCTAAGGGCTTCGTGATATTTTTGGCGTTCCCAATAAATGACCGCAATGCCATTGAGGCAATAAATTTGCTGTTTGGCAAGGTTATTTTTTTCTGCAACTTCAGCTCCTTTTTCGTACATTTCTACTGCCAAATCTTGCAAACCCTGTTCGGCATTGATAAAACCCAAATTGATGTAACTTTCGGCTATTCCTTTCCAGAATCGGAGTTTTTCGGCTTTTTCCAAAGCTTCAGTAGCTATAATATAAGACTGAAACTCATCAACAACTCGGTATTGCTTGCTGATAAGATTTAGCAAATTTACTTTTTCGGTATCTAAACGCGTGCTTTCTAAAAGTTTTTGTAAGCTATCTATACGTTTGCGGGCAAGGTGTATGTATTCGCTACCTATACCTATGTCTTGGGAAAATGTTTTTGCATTACATAGCAATAGCAATGCGAGAACCAGCAATTTTTTATATTCCCCTTTTATCGCCATAAATTAGGATATGCAGTCTATCGGTATAATTAAACTGATATTGTTTGCAAATTTCCACAAGCCACTGCTGTTTTTTTTGTAAAGTAGCGGGCTTTGTTCCTTGGGGCATCAAATACACTTTATCGTGAAAGATAGCATATTTTTGGATAATTTCCAAAATTTCATCAAGGTCTTTGGGGCTATCTACCACAAATTTGAAGTTACTTTTAGGATTTTGGGCGAAAAAATCAATGGCTTGGGGTTTTAGTCTTTCTTGAAGTAAAACTTTTGAATTGGCTAATTTCAAAGAAACATTGAATTGGTCGGTAAGGGCTTCTAATTCGGGCAGGGGAATAATAGTGCCGTTGGTTTCAAATTCTATGTGATATTGAGGATTTTGTTCTTTGAGCCGAGCCAGCAGAGGCAGGAGTTTTTTTTGCTGAACCAGCGGCTCGCCCCCTGTAAAAATAAGACGATTGCAATTATACTTTTGGACTTCTGAGATAATCTGTTTGTCGGAGAGTTTGATAATATTTTCTGCTTTTTTGAACTTTTGATAGTTCGGTTTTTTATCGTTTTGATGAGTATAGTTGGTATTTTCCCAGTTCCAGGTGTAGTCGGTATCGCACCAAAAGCAGTACAAATTACACAAAGAAAGGCGAATAAAAATACTCGGCTTGCCTATACTTTTGCCTTCACCTTGCAAGCTGTAAAAAATTTCAGGTTTTCCGTCTAAAAGAGCTATTTGTAACATTCCATTTGAAATTTTAGAAAAAAAATTTCTTTGCTTGGGTTACTTTTGCAAGATTTTTGCATTAAAGTTATCAGTACTTCTTTGAAAAATCCAATAATTTATGAGTAACGGTCAAAAAATGTTCGTGTCGTTTATAGTAGGAGCCGCCGCAGGGGTAGTGGCTGGTTTGTTGCTTGCCCCCAAAAGCGGCAAAGAAACTCGCCAAAAAATCGCCAAAAAGGCAAGCGAAATCAAAGATGCTCTTGAAACCCGTCTGAAAAGTTTCAAGAAAGAAGAAACTTACTAAATGAAAAAGGGCAAAAGCCCTCTTTATTTCAACATCTTGACAGCCCTTTCAAGAGCAGAAATAAACGTATCTACTTCGTCAAAAGTATTATAGACGGCAAAAGAAGCTCGTGTAGTACCTTCCAGCCCCAAACGTTTCATCAGTGGTTGGGTGCAGTGGTGTCCTGTTCTTACAGCTACGCCTTGCGTATCCAGAATTGTGCCTATATCGGAATGATGTACGCCTGCTACTACAAAAGAAAGCACACTGGCTTTGTGCAAAGCTGTACCAATAATTTTGATGCCTTCTATTTTTTGTATTTTTTCGGTAGCGTAGGTGAGTAGCTCTTGCTCGTGTGTGGCAATGTTTTCTTTGCCCAATTCATTTACAAAATCAAGAGCTTTGCCCAAAGCGATTACATCAGCAATATTGGGCGTACCTGCTTCAAACTTGAAAGGTAGCTCGTTGTAGGTGGTTTTTTCAAAAGTTACTTCTTTTATCATTTCGCCGCCGCCGTGGTAAGGAGGAATTTGCTCTAAAATTTCCTTTTTGCCATACAAAGCTCCTGTGCCCGTAGGGGCATATACTTTATGCCCTGAAAAAGCGTAAAAATCGCAGTCCAAGTCCTGCACATCAATAGACAAATGGACAGCCCCTTGTGCCCCATCTACCAAAAACTTTGCTCCTACGCTATGAGCCTTCTGAATCATTTCCCGGATAGGATTGATAGTACCCAAAGCGTTGGAAATATGCACTACCGAAACAAGTTTGGTGCGTGGCGAAAGTAATTTTTCGTATTCATTGAGCAGAATTTCACCATTTTCGTTAATAGGAATCACCTTCAAGACTGCCTTTTTCTCTTCGCAAAGCATTTGCCAAGGCACAATGTTGGAGTGATGCTCCATAGTAGAAATGATGATTTCATCTCCTTCGCCTATGAATTTTCTGCCAAAAGTGCTGGCTACAAGGTTTATTCCTTCGGTAGTGCCACGCGTAAAAATAATTTCCTCACTGCTTCGGGCATTCAGAAACTTGGCTACTTTTTCTCGGGCTTGTTCGTATATTTCGGTAGCCTTTGCCGCAAGATAATGAGCCCCCCGATGAATATTGGCATTGTAAGAAGTGTAATACTCGCTCAGAGCATTGATAACCGAAATGGGTTTCTGAGAGGTAGCGGCATTATCCAGATATACTAATTTTTTGCCGTGAACACTTTGCCCCAAAATAGGGAATTGCTCACGTATCGCCTGAATATCTAAACTGCTTGCAGATTTCATACTTTACAATTTTTTGAAAAAACGTATTTGAGGGCGAAAGGGTTGCAAAAAATTCAATTTTCAAGAAAAAATTTGTTCAAATCAAGAAAAAATCATAGTTTCGGTTACCAAATCTTGCAAAAAAGTATAAATGCAAAAAAGGTATAATTTTTGCTTTTTTGTTTTTTTGTAGTTATTTCACCAAAATTTTGAAAACAATGCAAAGAAAACTACTATCTACTATCATAATTTTTTTACTTGTGTTTTTTCAAGTAAATGCCCAAGGCAACTTTGCCCGATTGAAGTTAGAAGCGGTCAGACAAGCACCTAATCTTATTATCAGAGATACTGATACTGATGGCAGTGGAAACTTGTATGTTACGGGTTTTTTTAGTGGTACGGTATCTATTCCTACCTCACCAACTACTACCGATTTAGTTTCTGCTGGCGGAACAGATATTTTTGTAATGAAAATAAACCCTTCGGGAAATATTGAGTGGGCTTTTAGGATTGGTGCTGGCTCTGATGATAGAGTCAATGCTATCAAAGTAGATAAAATGAATAACCGTCTCATCGTAGCAGGGCATTTTGCGGGGAACGGAGTAGCGGTATCAGTAGGAGGTTCTTTGACAATAGGTTCTTATTTACCAACAGATACAGATGCATTTTTTGTAGCCTACGATTTGAGCAAAGGTTTCAACGATACTGCATTTGCTATTGCCGCCAAAGTAATTGGTGGGGCAAATTTTCAGACGCTCTACGCTTTGGAGGTAGATAATGGCGGGAGAGTATATGTAGGAGGGTATTATGAGGGAACTTGTGTAGTAGAAACCTTACCGAGCCCTATTACTTTACCCTCTTCGGGTACAGGTTATGAAGGGTGGCTGGCTTGCTATGTATTAAATCCTATTGCAAGCCTTTTTGAGCATCAATGGTCAGCTCGTGTTGGAGCAATGAATGCCAACGACAATGTCTATGATATTTCTGTTGATGCAGGTTTTTGCTATGTAGTAGGTTATGCCACGAATGGTGCAACCATTAGTGGTTTTATGACTATACTTACGGCAAGTTCTTCGGGAAATGCTTTTTTAACCAAACTAAATGCCTCTAATGGAAGCGTTTTGGACTTTGTAAATATTGCAGAGGGTTCAGAAGGCTCTGATGCTCTGGCTGTAAAAGCCGATAATGACGTGGTTGTTGTTGCGGGTACTTTTGGAGGAGCGTCAGATTTTAATCCTTCTCCTACCACTACCGATTTGGCTTCGGCAGGGGGGCGTGATGTGTTTGTGGCTAAATACAGGGCTTCGTCTATTGCAAATCTTTTGTGGGTAGCTCGTGTGGGTGGAGCAAGCACCTCTACCTCTACTTGGGACGAATTGGGTAGTTTGGCATTACATAATGGAGATGTAATGCTTTCGGTATCGCATTTGGGCAATGCTACGTTCAATCGTAAGTTTGGTGGAAGTGTAAGCGGAATATCTAATATTACAGGGAATAACTTTGACGGCACTTTGCTCAAACTATCAGGGGAAAGAGGCGATTTGCTTTGGTATCATACTCTTTCAGGAAGTGGAGAGGATAGGTTAAGGTCTGTAGCTGTTTTTAATGATAATGAAGATTGGTTTCTTTGGACGGCAGGAAACTTTCAAAATGTAGTAGATTTTGATTTTGAACCTAATAACGCTAATACTTTGAACGGAAATACAGGAGCAAATTTTTATGCCTTGTATCGTTTCAAGTTGCCGCAAGCAGTTGATTTGCCTACTTTGGTAACAAATACTCTTCCTGATGGTAGAATACAACTTTCTGCTCAAACTGATGTTTCTTTGCCCGAAGTGATATTTGTTTCCTCAAATACCCGAGTAGCTCAAATAGATAATGCCAACATTCTTACCATTATTCCAACTTTTGAAGAAGACGAAGCACTGATTCGGGCTTTTCATTTGGGAAATCATTTGTATTTGCCCACTGATACTGTGGTAGTAATGAAAGTAAGTAGCCACGCCATTATCAATCATTTACCAGAAGATTGGGAAAAGCAAATTAGTATTTCGCCCAATCCTGCTACGGATTATTTTGTTTTAGACAATAAAAATTCTGCTATTGTTGTGCAAAGCATTGAAATTTTTGATACTTTTGGCAAAAAAGTTACTTCTTTATTACACGATACCCGGTATCCTATCAATGATTTGAGCAAAGGAATTTATTACTTGCATATCCATACGAATAAAGGAGTAATCAGGCGGAAAATCGTCAAAATCTAAAATGGAGGACACATTATGCGTTACAAGTTTTTATTATTCATTTTTTGGAGTATATGGCAGGTGGGGGCTTTTGCCCAAGTAGCCCCTTCTTTGAAGCAAGAGCCTATCAAGCTACTCCGAGAACAGAAAAAAATTGTTATTCCCTATCGTATTAGCGATAATAGCGATTTTAAGTACGAGTATGATGTGAAAGTTTTTGTTTCACAAGATAGTGGAAAAACTTACAAAGAATTGGAAAAAATCAAAGGGCATTATGGTAAAGATATTTTAGCAGGAGAAAAGCAAATATGGTGGTTTTATGAAGAAGAAAACCCTGATTTTGATGGCTTGAACCTCAAAGTAAAGGTAAAAGCCGATTACAAACCCAGTGTATTCAATCTGATGAACGCCCAAGCAATGAAATATTCGGCTTTTTTGCCCGGGCTGGGTCAGAATAAAGTAAAGTATCCCGGAACTTGGAAAAATCGTTGGATACTTACTTCCGTAGCTGTTTATGGTTTAATTGGCGGAAGTATATGGATGAACATCAAGGCTCACGAAACCTATGATAAATATCTGGCGGCTCAGACGCGTAGCGAAGCCCAAAATTTATTTTCCGAAGCAAAAAGACAAGAATTGCTCTCGTATGGTATGGCTTTTGCTTCTGCTGTAGTATGGGCTACCGATATTGTTTTGGTTGGCACGAGGGGTACGAAAAATGCTATTGAAAAAAAGCGTATCCTGAAAAAGAACCAAGAAAAAGATGCTGAAATAGGAATTGGCGTTAATCAGACTTTTTATCCGCAGTTGCATTTTCAACTAAAATTCTAAAACTATGAAAAAACTTTACTTTTTTACTTTTTTGCTTGTTTTGGGCTTATTTGCCCTGAATGCCTGCTCGCCCATTGAGCGAGTCAATGCTTTGCGTATTACAGAAATCAATTTTATTGGTGATGGGCTTTCGCTGAGCATTTCAAGCGAGGTAATTGATACCGATAAGAAAAAAACTGCTTCGCAACACGGATTTTGTTGGGCTATTGGTGCTGTACCTGAACTCGGTATGTTAGGCGTAGATACCCTTCTGCTTGGTGAAAAAGCCAATGAAGACCAACTTTTTAGTGCGGTTATTGAAAGGCTACTACCAAGCACCGATTATTATTTTCGGGCTTTCTTGATAGTAGATGGAAATATCAAATATAGCTTACCTCAAAAGGTTCGCACTCGCGATATTCGTCCCGAAGATGTAATCATTTCTATCACCAATTCTATCAATGCCAAAGATACAATTTACCTGAAAGGAATTGTTAATAAAGAAAGAATGGAATTCTTATTTCCTGTTACGGTTACGCAATATGGAACTTTGCTTGCTTCCGAACCAGATTCTACCAAAGGTATAAGTATCGTAGAAACTAACTTCGTTCCTGGGGGCATCAATCAGTTTTTACATAAGTATCCCAAAGTTAACGTACCTGCTCCGACCATTACTTTGCCTCAGCCTTTACAGGGAAGTTATTTTGCTTGGGCTTTTGTAGATTTTTATCTCAATAATAACCCTTCGCAAATACAACGCAGATATACACGTATGCTCATTTTGAGCAATAGATAGTTTCGTTATGACTTTACTTCAAATTTTACTGACAATACTATTACAAACAGAACCCCAAAAGTTGCTTGTACGTAAGTGGGAGCTACAAGAGGTGGTTATGGGTAAAAATAAAATGATTATGCAGGCTGTACCCCATCGGCGTGGGGTGGTGCATATAGAGTTTTTTGAAAATGGAAAATGTGTAATCACTTCCCAACCCGCACAAGCCCCTCCCAAAGAAAATAAATGGAGCGTAGTACAGGACGAAAATGTTTGGTTTTTGCTTATTGAAGCCGAAAATGAGTTTGGAGGGAAAATCAAACAAAAATTCAAAATTGAAAAAATCTCTAAAAAAGAGTTAATTTTGAGCCTTGGTGAAAAAGATGATAAAGAAACCTATTCTTACAAGGCTGTAAAATGAAAACAGAACATACTCCCAAACTTCCTTTTGATGTAATTTACGAAGACAATCATTTGCTTATTGTCAATAAGCCCGCAGGTATGCTCGTACAACCCGATGAAACGGGCGATAAGGCTCTTTTAGATTATGCCAAAGAGTACATCAAAAATAAATACGAAAAGCCGGGAGCGGTTTTTTTAGAGGCAGTTCATAGAATAGACCGCCCCGTAAGTGGCTTGGTGGTGCTGGCTCGTACTTCCAAGGGCTTGGAGCGAATGAATGAACTATTCCGAGAGCGAAAAGTACAGAAGATTTATTGGGCAGTTACACGCCAAAAACCTCCTAAAAAACGTGATAAACTCACGCATTGGCTTTTGAAAGATGAGCAAAAAAATCTTGTAACGGCTTACGACTATCCTCACCCCAAAGCCCAAAAAGCTGAGTTACGCTACCGAACTTTGGGCTATCTGAATGGTTATACTTTGCTGGAAATAGAACTGCTAACAGGCAGGCCGCACCAAATTCGCACTCAACTTGCCAAGATTGGCTCACCGATACGAGGTGATGTCAAATATGGCTATCCCAGCCCCAACAAAGACCAAAGCATCAACCTACATTCTCGCCGTTTGTATTTCGAACACCCTATCAAAAAGGAAAAAATGGTTTGTGTAGCTCTCTTGCCGAATGAGCCTTTTTGGCAAGAATTTTTAAGCCTTGATGATGAAAAAATCAAACCCGAAAATCTTGAATTTCGTTTTGAGGGGTAATTTGCAAAAAAGTACCCAAAAAATTTGACAGATATTCATTTTTTTGTACCTTTGCACTGCCCACGACCAGCTCCTGCTGAACTCCCCCAGGGTTGAAATACACAGCAAGGGTAGGTGGTTGAGCGGCGGTGGGTTTTTTTTTCTTGTAAAGAGTGTTGTAATGATAAAGCAAGCTACCATTCAACTGGCAAATCAACTCTTTACATTTGACCTTTCTCAACCTTACGATTTATCTATTCCGATTCAAGAAGGTAAGCAAAACCCAAATTGCTATTGGGCAGAACCGCCTTACTTTGAAACTATCCGAGCAGGTGATTTTGTGGGCAGTGTGGCTCTGGGAGGCTCTTGCAATTATCAAAAAATTTCGCTTACCCCTCACGGAAACGGCACGCATACAGAATGTTATGGGCATATCTCTGCGGATAAAGCCACTATCAATGCTTTACACAAAAACTTTTTTTCATTAGCCCAACTGATAAGCGTTTTGCCTCAAAGCCACAATGAGGATAAAATCATTTTTTGGGAGCAAATTGAGGCTCTTTTACCCCCAAATATTCCCATTGAGGCTCTTATTATTCGCACTTTGCCCAATGATGAAACCAAGAAAACTCGTAATTACAACCAAAGCAATCCGCCTTACTTGCATAGCCTTGTAGGCGAAAAACTTGCAGAAAGAAATATTCAGCATTTGCTGGTAGATTTGCCTTCGGTAGATAGGGAAATAGACGGCGGAAGGCTTGCTATGCACAAAGCATTTTGGCAATACCCTCATTCGGTTCGCCAAAATGCCACTATTACAGAGCTGATTTTTGTAGAAAACTATATCCCTGACGGCACTTATCTGCTAAATTTGCAAATCATTAGTTTAGAAACCGATGCTTCGCCCAGCAAACCGCTTATTTACCCCCTTATACATTCAGATTTAAGAGGTTAGCAAGGTTTTCTTACCCAAAATCCAAGCCTAAAAATATAGAAGCTATTTTAAGCCTTTGACAAACTCTTTGATAGCGGGGTGTTCTAAATCTTCGGGGACATCAATGCAGTAGCTTTCAATATCTGTAATGGCAATACGAATATTAAAGCCATTTTCCAGCCAACGCAATTGCTCCAACCCTTCGGCTTGTTCCAAATTGGAAGGCTCTAATTGCGTAATTTTTTCTAAAACATCGCTCCGATAGGCATACATTCCGATATGCTTGTAGTAATCAAATTTTTGTAGCCATTCTTCTTGTGGTACTTGATGCAGGTAAGGAATAGGGTGTCTGCTGAAATAAACCGCTTCCATTTCGGCATCAAAAACAACTTTTACTTCGTTGGGGTCAAAAAGGGTCTCTTCATCATCAATTTTTTTGATGAGGGTAGCAAGTTCTACGCCTTTCCTATCCAGAAGCACTTTGGCGAGGGTATCAATTTGCTCGGGCTGAATAAAAGGCTCATCGCCCTGAATATTCATCACGTAATCAAAGCTACCTTCAATTTTTTGGAGAGCTTCAAAACAGCGGTCTGTACCGCTGGGGTGCTTGGTGGAGGTCATTATTGCCTGACCACCAAAATCAAGGACGTGGTCGTAAATTTTTTTATGGTCGGTAGCTACAACAAGTTTAGAAAGCGAATTAGATTGTGCCGCTTGCTCATACACACGTTGAATCATAGATTTGCCCTTGATTTCGTGTAGAGCTTTGGCAGGGAAACGTGTGGAAGCATAGCGAGCAGGAATAATTCCGAGTATGGAAGTCATATACCACAAATAGTTGGTTTGGTTTCAAAGGTAAGCAAAAATGCCTTGTTTGCAAAATTTTTAGGAAATTTTGGATTATTTCTGTTTTTCTAAAAGTTAGATAATTAAGCCATTGCAATTGCCGCCACACTCACCGAAAGAGCTTCGGCTTCTAAAAGAGCTTTACCGCAGGCTTCTAATGTTGAGCCTGTGGTGATTACATCATCTACCAAAAGTATATGTTTGTTTCGGATAGTTTCGGGTTTTTGTACTTCAAAAACACGAGCTACATTTTCCCAACGTTCCCAGCGACTTTTTTTCGTTTGGGTTTGGGTGGCGGTGTTGCGAATAAGAGCGGAAGGCTCAAAATAGCTTTGCAAACCCGTAGCAAGTCCTTTACCGAAATATTCGCTTTGGTTGTAGCCTCTGATTTTAAGTTTTTTGGGGTGAAGTGGTACAGGTACAATAACATCAAAGGCAGTATTTAGATTGGAGTTCGCAAGTTCTGAGCTATACCATTCGCCCAACATTTGAGCCAGTTCGGGGTTGTTTTGATATTTGATTTGATGAAGCATTTTTTGAACTTTTCCCGATTTGGTAAATTTCAGAAAAGCAAGACCGAAACGAATAGGCATTTTTCCGTAAAATTTTTGGCAAATAGGATTTTCTTGCGGATTGAGTTGATGAAAATGTGTGAAAGGCAAATTAGCTCGGCAGGCAGTACAAATTTTCTTTTCGCCTGAAAGTAAAATTCCCTGACAACTGGCACAGCAATCAGGGAAAAAAAGATTGAGAAAATCGGTACAAAGTGTTTTCATTTATTTTCCAACTTTCCTAAACGCAATTGTTCGGAAGTCTGACGTAAAATGCGATACGTTTCGGCTTTATTAGCTTGTAAGAAAGCAACTTCATTCATTTCCGCCTTGAACTCATTTTGGGCTTTTTCCAATTCATCGCTGATGCGTTTTTCCATTTTATTGAGCCGAGCATATACTTCTTCTACTACGGCGTTGAGGTGGTTTTGGTCGTTGGAAATAGCCTCATCAATTTCTTCGTAGAGTTTTTCTACTTTGTTTCGCAAATCTTTGGCATCTTTACCAATAATAAATTCTTTGATAGCTCCGAGTTTAGTCATTTTCGCCTTGGTAGCCCCTGAAATACTATCCTCATCATTGATAGTGATGTATTCTTCTTGCCTGCGGAATTTTTCGGCTTCGGCGAGCAAACGAGGCAAGGCTTTGTAAATATCTTGCATTTGCAACTGCATTTGTCGGCGGTTTTCTTCAATGACGGTAGAAAAGAGCGACTTTACTTCTGCGAGTTGCTTTTCGTAGTCTTTTCGGTTTTCGGAAATGATAGACGTAAAAAGGTCTTTCATTCCTTGGAATTTTACTTCCAATTCTTGCCTATCGGGATTGATAACGGCTTCTTTGAAGCTATTTACCTCTTCGGTAGGAAAAACATCAGGTTTTTTGAAGCTATCGCTTTTGTTGATATCCTCCATAGTTTTATTGAGCTAAAGTTTTAGAGATGTCCTCAAAGATATTACCCAAAGTGCTTTTGTAGATAGCATTGCGGCGGTGTTGTTCTAATTCGGCACGTAAGGCGTTTTGCGTAGCGATAATTTTTTCAATGAGGCGAGTTTCAACGGCTTCAATAGATTTGAGCAGTTCTATTTTTACTTCATCAACTTTTACGGAAATTTGGGTGCGGTAATTCTCAACGGTTTTGCGTAAATTTTCTATTTCGCCGTTGTAGGTGCGAATTTCCTCACCAAAAATAATTCGCTTGATTTCCTCTAATTTACTGCTTGATGAAGCGGAAGTATCGTTAAAATTTTCCATACTTGTTTGATTTAATTGATTACTTGCCTGCAATAGTACGAAGGTTTGGCAAGTTACGAAAAAAAATGAAACAAAAAAAGTGTTTGCCAAAAAACTAAAAAAAATACCTTCAAAGAATGAAGGTAAATGTTTTTTTGGCAAACCCAAAATTGAGCCACAAGGCAAAATGTTTTGATTTAGCTTTTTTGTCCTTTCTTTTCGGCAAATTCTTTCTTGATAGCTTCTACATCTACTTTTTTCATAGGAGGCAGAGCAATCAAACGGCTGATAGCTTTGTTGCGTGCTTTGGCACGAGCTATATTCTTGCGATTTTTTCTTTGTAATCTGGTAACTGCCATTGCTGTAAAAATTTAACTCCTTTGCAAATGAGGCACAAAGGTACAAAAAAAAGTTTTTTCTCAAAAATTTTGCTGAATATTTTTTTGTGCTATCCTTAAAATTGTTTCCTAAATTTCTCCTTTTGCTTGTAATTTTGTTATATTTGCAAAAATTTCAGATGTTCAAAAAATGATTGAAAACCTAAGACAATGATTCCCGAACCAATTATTCAGAAAATTACCCTTTCCGATGGCAGAGAAATTAGCATTGAAACAGGGAAGTTAGCCAAACAAGCCTGTGGCTCGGTAGTAGTGCGAATGGGTGGTACAATGTTGCTTGCCACAGTAGTTTCTGCCGAAAAAGCTGATGAAAACCCCTCTTTTTTCCCCCTTTCCGTAGATTATCAGGAGAAATTTGCCGCCGCAGGTAGAATACCCGGTGGTTTTACCAAAAGAGAAGGCAAACTTTCAGACCAAGAAATCCTGATTAGCCGTTTGGTAGATAGAGCCTTACGCCCCCTTTTCCCCGATGATTACTACAATGAAACCCAAGTAAATATCTTTCTTATTTCCCACGACCCCCAAGTTATCCCTGATGCTTTGGCAGGGCTAGCGGCTTCGGCGGCGATTATGGTTTCTGATATTCCTTTCAATGGACCAATGGCTGAAGTACGTGTGGGTAAAATCAATGGTAAATTGGTCATCAACCCTACTCCCGAAGAGCTGGAGCAAAGCACTTTGGATATAATGGTAGGAGCTTCCGAAAAAGATATTGTAATGGTAGAAGGAGAAATGAAGGAGATTTCGGAAGCGGAAATGCTGGAAGCCCTTAAATTTGCCCACGAGGCTATCAAATTGCTTTGCAAAGCCCAAAAAGAATTAGAAGCCAAAGTAGGCAAAACTCAAAAAAGACCTATTGAAGTAAAACAAGACCTTGAACTTCGTGAAAAACTCTTCGCAGAATATTATCCTAAAATGTATGCGGCGGCTCGTTTGCTTCAAGCCAATAAAGATCTTCGTAAAAAAGCCTTCAAAGCCGTAGAAGAAGAGTTTTACAATAGCCTTCCCGAAGACCATACAATAGATTTATTTCTTGCTGATAAATATTTCCACGAAATTCAAAAAGCGGCGGCTCGTAATTTGGCTCTTGATGAAAAACTACGCCTTGACGGCAGAAAAGCTGACGAAATTCGCCCTATTTGGTGTGAAGTAGATTATCTGCCAATGGCTCACGGCTCATCTATTTTTACACGTGGCGAAACGCAATCGCTTACCACCGTTACTTTGGGTACAAAACTTGATGAAAAACAGATTGACCTTACTACTCAGCAAGGTTTTGAGCGTTTTATTTTGCACTACAATTTCCCTGCGTTTTCCACAGGAGAAATTAAACCCAATCGCGGACCGGGCAGAAGGGAAATAGGACACGGAAACCTTGCCCAAAGAGGTTTGAAAGCAGTTTTACCACCCGAAGATGAAAATCCTTATGTGATTCGTATTGTTTCGGATATTTTAGAATCCAATGGCTCGTCTTCAATGGCAACTGTGTGTGCAGGAACGCTTGCTTTGATGGATGCAGGTATTCAAATCAAAGCTCCTGTTGCAGGTATTGCAATGGGTATGATTTCCGATAGCAAAACAGGCAAATATATTGTGCTTTCCGATATTTTGGGAGATGAAGACCACTTGGGCGATATGGATTTCAAAGTGGTAGGCACTGAAAAGGGCATCACTGCTTGCCAAATGGATATTAAAGTAGATGGACTTTCGTATGATGTGCTTGCAGAAGCCTTAGAGCAGGCTCGTAAAGGTCGCTTGCATATTTTGGAGCTAATGAAGCAGTGCATCGCCGAACCACGTCCCAGCCTCAAACCTCACGCCCCACGCATTGAGGTTATCAAAATTGAAAGAGACCAAATTGGTGCTGTGATTGGTCCTGGCGGCAAAGTGGTACAAGAAATTCAAAAAGAATCTGGTGCTACGGTAGTATTGGAAGAAAAAGATGGCATTGGCATTGTGAATATCTATGCCAGCAACGAAGAGTCTTTGCACAAAGCCTCGCATCGTGTAAAAATGATTGTAGCTATTCCCGAAGTAGGTGAAGTTTATACAGGAAAAGTGAAAGCTATTCAGCCTTATGGGGCTTTTGTGGAATTTTTGCCCGGTAAAGATGGCTTTTTGCATATTTCTGAAATCAAATGGGAACGCTTGGAAACCATTGACGGGGTGCTGGAAATTGGAGAGGAAATACTTGTCAAACTGATTGAAATTGACAAAAAAACAGGCAAGTACAAACTATCTCGTAAAGCACTTTTACCCAAACCCGAAAAAGCTAAAAGTTAATTTTGAATACAAGGGGCATTTTTTCATACAATTTTGAAAAAATAAATTGAAGTTCAAGGTGCATTTTGATTTTGCACCTTAAACTTTCAAGACATTGAAATAGAGGTTTCTGTGATGAATAAAGACCGAGAAAAAATTTTAGAAGCTATTCACAAGGCTTTGCAACAGCCTTCTGCCAAACCTGCCCGACCTGATTTCAGTGCTTCTATTTACAACCCTGATGAAAAAAATGAGGACTGGGCAATTCTTTTTGCCCAAAACCTAAAAAAGGTACAGGGAGAGTTTTGCTATTGTACTGATGAAAAGGACTTTGTTGCTAACTTGCTCGGACTTATTAAGCAAAAAAAAGCCAATGAAATCTTTGTTTGGGAGAAGGAACTGCAAAATTTTTTAGAATTTACAGATGTTCCTTTTCAAAAAAATACTCAAAATCTAAAAAATGCAGAAATTGGCATAACTTCTTGTGAATATCTTGTAGCTCGTACAGGGAGTATTTTGGTGAGTAGCAGACAAAACTTGGGCAGAAGTTTGAGTATTTATCCTCCTATTCATATTGTTGTGGCTTTTGCTTCGCAAATAGTGTATGATGTAGAAACGGCTCTTGCCAAAATGCGAGAAAAATATAAAGTTTTTCCTTCAATGCTTTCCTTCATTACGGGTCCCAGTCGTACTGCTGATATAGAAAAAACACTTGTTCTAGGGGCTCACGGTCCGCGTGAACTGCACGTTTTTTTGATAGATGATAACTAATTGTAGCACGTTCTAAAAAATAATGGTTTAACGTGAGTTGTAAGGTTAAGTATTTGAAATACAATTTATTAAGAAATTTGATTATTTTTGCAATATTGTGTTTTTTGACCTCACCCCCAGCCCCTCTCCAAAGGAGATGGGAGCTATACACCTGAAAATCAAAGTTTTATGCTTATTTATC